>NZ_JBVJHK010000018.1:91440-175333 GCF_055586845.1 Micromonospora sp. NPDC049139
GGGCCGGAGCGGGCCGACGGGCCGGAGCGGGCCGACGGGCCGGAGCGGGCCGACGGGCCGGAGCGGGCCGACGGGCCGGAGCGGGCCGACGGGCCGGAGCGGGCCGACGGGCCGTGGCCGGCGCTGCCGGACGACCGGCCGCTGTGGACGGTGCCCGCGCCCGCCCTCGACGACGAGCGCGTCCGCCGGCTGGACCGGGAACAGGCGGGTGGCTGATGGAACGGGTCGCCTTCCTCATCGACGCCACCGGCGAGCGGGTGGACTGCCTGCTCAACCCGGAGACGGTGCAGGTGACCCGGCTGGCCGGCGTGCGCCACCGGGGCACCGCGGGTGGGCAGCTCACCGGGGCCGGGCTCGCCGACGACCCGCTGGTCTTCACCGGCGGGGGCCGCACCGAGCTGGTGCTGGACCTGCTGTTCGACGTGGACTTCGCCGAGGGCCAGGTTCGACCGACCGACGTGCGGGCGCTCACCCGCCCGCTGTGGATGCTCGCCGAGAACTCCGCCACCGAGCACGGCTGGCTCCGGCCGCCGCTGGTGCGGCTGGTCTGGGGCAAGACCTGGAACGTGCCGGGTGTCGTCGTCGCGGTGGCCGAGCGCTTCGACGCGTTCACCGCGACCGGCTCGCCGCACCGGTCCTGGCTGCGGCTGAAGCTGGTCCGGGTCGCGGAGGACGCCGACCGGGCGCGGGAGGGCTTCGCGGCGGAACTCGCCGCGGCGAGCACCCCGACCGCCGCGCCGGGCGGCGCCGTGGTGGCCGCCGGCGACGGCGCGACCGGGCCCGACCACTCGGGCGTACGCTTCGACCTGCTCGCCCACGACGCGCTCGGCTCGCCGCTGCGGTGGCGGCTGCTGGCCGAGCACAACCGGATCACCGACCCGCTCGCCGTGCCACCCGGTACGCCGCTGGCGGTCCCGCCGCAGCCGGCCCCGGCCGCCCAACCCCCGGCGGGTGCGCCGTGACCGCCGCGCGCGCGCTCGCCGTGCTGCTCGACGGGGCTCCGCTGCCGGACGGGGCGGCCCGCCGGCTGGTGTCGGCCCGGGTGGCGGCCCGGCTCGACCGGCCGACCCAGTGCGAGGTGGCGCTGACCACCGCGCCCGGCGCCGCCGCGCTCACCCCGCCGGTGCGCACCGGGGCGAGCCTGGAGCTGCGCCTGGACGGTCATTCCGACGCCCTCTTCGCCGGCGAGGTCACCTGCGTCGAGGTCGAGTACGCGGCCGACGGCGCGGCGCTGCTGCGGGTGCGGGCGTACGACGCGCTGCACCGGCTGCGCCGGCGGCAGCGGCTGCGGGTGTTCGAGGCGGTGACCGCCGCCGACCTGGCCCGCGAGCTGTGCGGGGACGTCGGGCTGACCGTGCACGCCGAGGCCGACGGCCCCCGGCTGGAGCGGCTGTCCCAGCACCGGCACAGCGACCTGGAGTTGCTGCGGGAGGTGACCGGGCGGGCCGGCCTGCACGTGGTCGCCGACGGCGACCGGCTGCGTCTGCTGACCCTGGAGGGCCACGGCGAGCCGGTCGGTCTGGAGCTGGGCCGGGGGCTGCACTCGCTGCGGCTGTCGACCAACCTCGACACGGCCGGCGGGGAGAGCAGCGCGCTGGGCTGGCACCCGCAGCGGGCCGAGCCGATCAGCCAGCAGGTGGGCACGGCCCGCAGCGGCCGGCGGATCGTCGCCGACCCCGACCCGGCAGACGTGGGCGCGGACGGCGTACGGACCGCCGTGGACCAGCCCGGGCGGGGCGACGACGAGTTGGCCGCGCTCGCCCAGGCGCGGCTGGACGCGCGGGTCGCCGCCCTGGTCACCGCCGAGGGGGTGGCCGACGCCGACCCCGCGCTGCGGCCCGGCCGGCGGATCGCGCTCACCGGCGTGCCCGCCGCCGTCGAGGGGACGTACGTGCTGACCGAGGTGGTGCACACCGTCGACGCGGCCGGCCCGCTGAGCCGGTTCTCCACCGCCCCTCCCCCGGTCCCGCCGGCCGGGCCGCCCGCCCCGGCCGTGGTCACCCTCGGCCGGGTCACCGACGTGGCCGACCCCGAGGGGCTGGGCCGGGCCCGGGTCGAGCTGCCCGCGTACGGGGGGCTCGACGCCGGGTGGCTGGCCGTGCTCTGCCCGGGGGCCGGCCCCGGCAAGGGCCTCGTGGCGCTGCCCGACCCCGAGGACGCCGTGCTGGTGGTGCTGCCCGGGGGCGAGCCGGCGTCCGGGATCGTGCTCGGCGCGCTGTTCGGCGCCGCCGGCGCGTACGACGCGGGGGTCGACGACGGGCGGGCGCGACGCTGGTCGCTGCGGACGGCGCGCGGCCAGTCGATCGTGGTCGACGACGCCGCGCGGAGCCTGCGGCTGGCCACCGAGGGCGGCAGCTGGCTGGAGCTGACCCCCGAACTGGCCACCCTGCACGCCGCGACCGACCTGGTGCTCTCCGCGCCCGGCCGGGCCATGGTCGTGCGCGCCCGCAGCGTGGACTTCCTGCACGCGGAGGCGGCCGAGGACCCGGCGACCGCCGCGCAGCGGGCCCGGACGCTGGCCCGCGCCCACCACGAAGGAGGCGGCTGATGCGCTGGATCCACCGCGACTCGCTGATCAGGTGCGACCACGACGGGCGGGTCGGCAACCGGGCCTCGCAGGACTGGGTGACCGTCGCCGGCGTGCCGGTGCTGGTGGACGACGACCCGGAGGGCCGGGAGATCACCGCCTGCCCGAACTACGGGCCGACGATCAAGCCGTGCGGGAAGACCCTGCGGGTGCGGGTCGGCTACAGCGCCTGGGTGCGCGTCGGCGGCCGGCGGGTGGTCCTGTCCCACCTCGACGGGTTCACCGACGGTACCCCGCCCGGCCTGGTGCACCACCGGGTACGCGACCCCCGGCAGGGCTTCCTGGGGGCGGACCGGTGAGGGCCTTCCGGTTCGTCGGCGCCGGCTTCGACCCCGGGCGGGGCGGCGGGCTCGCGCTGACCGCCGCCGGCGGCCTCGCCATGACCGAGGGCGACGAGACCGTACGCCAGGCGTTGTTCCTGCTGCTCTCCACGACCCCGGGCGAGCGGCTGATGCGTCCCGGGTACGGCTCCCGGCTGCACCGCCTCGTCTTCGCGCCGAACGACGACACCACCGCCGGGCTGGCCATCCACTACGTCCGGGCGGCCGTCGCCCGGTGGGAGCCCCGGGTGGAGGTCCTCGACGTCGACGCCGGCCCCGACCCCGACGAGGAGTGGCGGCTGGTGATCCGGCTCGACTACCGGATCCGGGCCAGCCTCGCGCCGGGGCAGTTGGTGTTCTCCGTCGACCTGCTGCCCGCCGACGACCCGGAGCGGGAGGCCCCCGACGCCGGTCACCTCCCGGCCGGCGGCCCGCCACCGCCCGGCCGGGTGCCGCCGGAGGGAGGAACGTCATGACGCTGCCCGTGCCGCACCTGGACGACCGCGCCTTCCTGGACCTCGTCACCGAGGCCCGGGAGCGGATCCGGCAGTCCTGCCCGGGCTGGACCGACCTGTCCGCGCACGACCCGGGCATCGCGCTGCTGGAGGCGTTCGCGCACCTCACCGAGGTGATGATCTACCGGCTCAACCAGTTGCCCGAGAAGGCGTACGTGGCGTTCCTGAACCTGCTCGGGGTGGCCCGGCACGCCCCGACGGTGGCCTGGGCGGACGTCCGGTTCGCCCGGTCCGGCGGCGACCGCGGGCCGGTCCGGATCCCGGCCGGTACCCGGGTCGCCGCCGCGCGCGGGGCCGACCCCCGGCCGGTCGTCTTCGTCACCACCGAGCCGGCGCTGCTGCCGGCCGGGCAGGACGAGATCACCGTCCGGATGCACCACTGCGAGCCGGTGGAGGCGGAACTGCTCGGGGTCGGCACCGGCCAGCCCGGTCAGGTGCTGCGCGCCGCCCGGGCGCCGCTGGCGCGCACCGCCGAGCCGCTGGACCTGCTGCTCGGCGTCGAGGTGCCGGCCGGGACGGTGGAGCTGGGCGCCGCCGCCCGGGAGCACGACGGCCGCACGTTCGAGATCTGGCGGCCGGTGGACAGCTTCGCCGGGCTCGGCCCGCAGGACCGGGTCTACCTGGTCGACCGCTGCTCCGGCACGGTCACCTTCGCCCCCGCCCTGGACCTGCGTGACCCCGCCGACCCGGGAGGCCCGGCAGCCGCGACCGGCACGCCGGGCAGCCCCGCCACGCCGGCGGACGGCCCCGTGACCGTCGCCGCCGTGCCGCCGGCCGGGCGGCAGGTGCGGCTGTGGTACCGGGCCGGCGGCGGGCCGGCGGGCAACGTGGCGGCCGACACGCTGACCAGCCTGCGCGACCCGCTGCCCGGGGTCCGCGTCGACAACCCCGCGCCGGCGGCCGGCGGGCGGGAGATGGAGTCCATGGAGTCGGCGCTGCTGCGCGGCCCGTACGAGTTCTTCGCCCAGCAGCGGGCGGTCACCGCGCGGGACTTCGAGGTGCTCGCCACCGGCTCCGGGGCCGTGGCCCGGGCGCGCGCCTTCACCCGCGCCGCCGTCTACAGCTTCGCCCGGCCCGGCGAGGTGGAGGTGGTGCTGGTGCCGTACGTGCCGGAGACGGCGCGGCCCGGCGGGCGGCTACCGGTGGCGGTGCTGCGGGAGCACGAGGTCGACCAGGCCCGCGCCCGGGTCGAGGCGGACCTGGAGCGCCGCCGCACCCTGGGCACCTCCTGCCGGGCGACCTGGGCCCGCTACAAGGCGGTGTCGGTGCGGGCCCGCGTGGTGGTGCGCCGGGAGGAGGACGTCGAGGCGGTCCGCCGCCGCGTCCACGACCGGCTGCACTCCACGCTCAGCCCGCTGCCGACCCCGCTCAACCCGGCCGGCTGGGCGTTCGGCGAGCCGCTGCGCGCGTCGAACGTGTACCGGCTGCTGGAGCACGCCGAGCCGGGGGTGCGCTACGTCGAGTCGGTCCGCTTCGTCGTCGACGAGGCGCCCGACGCGCAGGTGCGTACCCTCGCCGTGGACCAGTACCAGCCGCGGACCTGGTACGCCGGGCGCGGGCCGGTGCTGTTCCGCTCCACCAACGCGGGCGCCGGCTGGGAGCCGGCCGGCCGGTTCGCCGACGGCGAGACGGTGCTGCGGGTGACGCCCGCCCCCGCCCCGGTGCGCCCCGGCATCGTGCCCCGGCCCGGCTCGGTGGCGGTCGCCACCGTCCGCGCCGACGGCGGTTCCCGGGTGCACCTGAGCACCGACCTCGGCGAGACGTGGTCGCTGCTGACCGACCTGGACTCGCGGGTCTCCGACCTGGCCTGGATCGACCGGGACGGCGCGGGCGCGCTGCTGGTCGCCACCGACACCGGCCTGTACGAGGTCTCCCTGCTGCCCGGCGCGGTGCCGTTGCAGATCCTGGTCGACCCCGGCGACGCCGACCGCGGCTTCTACGCCGTCCGCGCGTTCGTCTCCGAGCGGGGCGCGCCGGGCGTGGCGGTGGCCGCGCAGGCCGGGTTCGGGGTCTACCTGTCCACCCAGGCCGGCCGCCCGGGCAGCTTCGCCCACGTCGGGCTGGCCAACGTCGACAACCGCGTGCTCGCCGTCCAGTACGACGGCCCGGCCACCCTGTTGTGGAGCGGCGCGGGCGAGCCGGACCCGAAGAAGCCCGGGCAGGGCTGCCGCCGGGCCCGGCTGTTCGAGTCCGACGTGCAGTGGCAGGCGGTGCAGTCCGGCTGGATCGGCGGCACCTGCCGGGACCTCGCGTTCTCCGGGCCGCTCGCGGTCGCGGCGACGCAGAGCGGCGGGGTGCTGCGGCTGGACACCCTCGCCGCCGCGCCGCAGTGGGCGCCGGTGTCGGTCAACTGCGGGCTGCCGCTGCGGGACCGCACCCGGTTCGTGCCGGTGGACGCCGTCGCCGCGACCGGCGGCCCGGACCGGCTGATCCTGGCCGGCGGCGAGCGCGGGGTGCACCGCAGCACCGACGCGGTCGACTGGGCGGCCAGCGCCAACCAGGCCACCGCCGACGTGGTGACCGTCCCCGACACGTGGCTGCTCTGCTCCGGCGAGCACGACATCGAGGTGGTGCGGCAGGATGCGACGCGCGGCGATTGAGCGGCTGCTGCCCGCGGCGTACCAGCGGGCCTGCGTGCCGGGCAGCGTGCTGTGGGCGCTGCTGGACGTCATGGAGGCGCTGCACGCCCCGGACGAGGCGGTGCTCGCCGACGTCGATGCGCTGTTCGACCCGTACCGGGCCCCGGACGGGATGGTCGCCTACCTGGCCCGCTGGGTGGCGATGGACCACGTGGTCGCCTCGCCCCGGCCGGACGCCCCGCCGCCGCTGCCGCTGGGCCGGCTGCGGGACCTGGTGTCCCACGGCGCGCTGCTGGCCCGCTGGCGCGGCACCCCGTACGGCATGCGCAGGGCCCTGGAGGTGGCCACCGGGACGGGCGGCTTCGCCATCGACGAGCCCCGGGACCGGCCGTTCCACGTCGTGGTCACCGTGCCGCCGGCCGCGGCCGGGCAGCTCGCCGTGATCACCCGCATCGTCGAGGCGGAGAAGCCCGCGTCGACCACCGCCGAGATCGTCGTCGCAGAGGAGCCACCATGACCACCGAGTGGGCGGTCGTCGCCGCCGCCGAGCAGTTCACCCTGGACGCCCGCAACACCGGCGAGCTGACGTTCACCGTCTCCAACCCGGGCGCGGCCCCGGACACCGTCGTCTTCGACGTGGCGCCCGGCGAGGGCTCGCAGCGGTCCTGGTTCACCGTCACCGAACCGCAGCGGGTGGTGCCCGGGCAGGGCTCCGTCTCCTTCCTGGTCCGGCTGACCGTGCCGCCGGGCACCGCGCCCCGGCGCTACGACATGACCGGGTTCGCGTACTCGGCGAACACCGCGCCGGAGGAGAGTTCCCGCTCCAGCGGGCGGGTCACCTACGAGGTCCGGGCGGTCGCCCCGCCCCGGCGTACGCCGTGGCCGTGGATCGCCGCCGCGGCGGCACTGGTCCTCGTCGTCGGCGCGGCGGTGGTCTGGCTGCTGGCCCGCGACGGGGAACCGGCGCCGGGCGAGCCGCGGGTGGTCACCGTCGAGGCGGAGAGCCTGGTGGCCGGCGCGGTGCTGGGGCCGCCGATGGGCTCGTCGGTGGCGGTGGAGGTCCAGCCCAACTGCTGCGGGGTGACCTGGTCGGAGGACGCCCAACTGTTCTTCCAGGGCCGCGCGATCGGCGACCAGGTGAGCGTGACGGTGGAGATCCCCGCCGACGGCACCTGGCGGTTCGCCGCCGTCCGCACCACCTCGTTCGACTACGCCAACACGGTCTTCACCATCGACGGCGCCCAGGTCGGCGGCGCGTTCCTCGGCTTCACCCCCGAAGTGCGGAAGACGGACTGGGTCGACGTCGGCACGGTCGCGCTGACCCGGGGGCCGCACCGGGTCACGCTCGTCGTGGTCGGCAAGACCCAGGGCACGGACCGCTACTTCGCCGGCGTCGACGCGATCCGGTTCACCGAGGTCCCCGCGCCGGCCGACGCCCGATGAGCGGCGGGCAGAAGGCGCTGCTCGCGGCACTGGGCGTGCTGCTCGCGGCGCTGTTCGCGGTCGCCGTCGGGGCCGGCCGGGACGACACCGGCGACCCCGGCGCCCCCTCCGGGCTGGTGGAGCGGCTCGGCCGGCTCGGCGGCGGGCGCGCCGCGGTGGACCCGGCGACGGTACGGGCCGACTGCGCCGAGGCCGGCCGGCTGGTCTTCACCGGCACCTGCGTGCTGCGCGTGGCCGACCCGGGCGGGCTGCGGACGCTGGTCCTGCGCAGCCCAGCCCCGTTCACGGTGGAGGCGCCGGCACCCGGAGACGCCGAGTTCACCGTCCGCGACGAGGTCACGCCGGCCGCCGACGGCACCGGGGCGGTCGCCCGGATCGCCGTCGACCGCGCCACCGACGTGCTGCTGAGCTGCCCCGGCGTCGGCGGCTGCGCCGTCACGGTCACCACGTCCTGACCCATCGGAGGCCGACATGGGTGAGCTGCGCAAGCCGTTCCTGCTGCTGGCGATGCTCGCCGTCGGCCTGGCGCTCGGCGTCGAGGTCGGCGCCGGGCTGCTCGTCGGCGGCGGCGACGCCGGCGCGGCGCTGCGGGACAGCGCCGGGGCGCTCGACGTGGCGATCGCCGACGTGTCCGGGGTCAGCGAGCCGTCCGGCCGGGGCACCGGCTACCTGGCCCTGGTCGACGCGGTCGCGGTCTGGAGCACCGGGCTGTTCTGCCTGAGCCTGGTGCTGCCGGACCGGGTCCAGGGCCGGGTGCAGGGTGTCGCGACGCTGGTCTTCTCGATCGTGCTGATCGTCGTGGCGTTCGTCGCGCTGCTGGTCGCCTTCGTCGAGCTGACCGTCATGGTGTCGCTGTTCCTGGCCCCACCGTTCGGCACGCTGGCCTACCTGGCCCTGTGGGGGTTCTTCCCGGTCGGCGACGCCTCGGTGCTGCTCGGGCTGGTGCTGCTGCTCAAGCTCGCCTGGGCCGGGCTGCTCGTGGCGGCCCAACCCCGATTCTTGCAGAACAAGGGCCTGGTGCTGCTCGCCCTCACCACGCTGCTGTGCACCGTCGTGCTGGAGTTCCTGCACCGGCTGGTGCCGGTGATCCTGGTCAGCGTCGTCGACGACCTCGGGGCGCTGGTCTTCGCCGTCGTCGCCCTCGTCTGGGGGCTGGTGCTGCTGATCGGCTCGATCCCGGCCATCGTCAAGGCGGTCCGGGTCAGCGGCGCCGCCGAACGCTCCGGCGACGGCCGGGCCTGAGCCCCGCGCCGGCCCTCGTGCGCGGGGCGGTGCGTCGGGCACCCGACGCCAGGGGCCCGCGGCATGGTGAAGATCGGCTATAAGTGGCGCATGGAGTTTCCCGCCTACCTGGCCACCATGCCGATGCACGCGATCACCGAGATCCACGGCGAGCCCGGCCTGTTGGCCCGGTTCCGGCTGGAGCTGCGCGCGTTCGACGAGGCCGCCCGGGAGCGGCTCACCGAGGCCCTCGACCTGGCCGCCGAGCTGCACCGCGACGACCGGCGGGTACGCGAGCCCTACCTGAACCACCTGCTGCGGGTGGCGATCCGGATGATGCACCACTACCAGGTCCGCGACGTCGACGTGATCGTGGCGGGCCTGCTGCACGACGCGGTGGAGGACCACCCCGACGAGCTGGCCGGCGAGCACGCCGGCGACGATCCGACCGCCGCCGCGCTGGCCGTCCTGGCCGAGCGGTTCGGCCCGCGCGTGGCCCGCCTGGTCGGCGCGGTCACCAACCCGGCGTACGACCCGGGGCGCGACAAGCACGTCCAGTACCGGGAGCACGTGGCGGCCAGCCTGGCCCGGGAGCCGTGGGCGCGGGTCATCAAGATCTCCGACTTCACCGACAACGGGGTGGGCGTCATCCACACCGTCGGGCCGAAGGTGGCCTCGTCGGCGGCGAAGTACCGGCCGCTGGTGCCGGTCTACCGGGACCTCGTCACCCGGCCGGACACTCCCCTGTCGGCGCCGGTGAAGCGGCACATCCTCGACCAGCTCGACCTGGCCGAGGAGCGCTTCAGCGCCATCCTCGACCAACCGGTCCACCCGAACTGACGATGCTCCGGGGTGGGGCGCGCGTCCCGCTGCGGCGGCGCCTCGCGCCGCCGCACCGATCAGCCCCATGATCAGTTGATGGAGAACCGTCGCCGAGGCGGGCATTCGGACGGGTTCCGATCAACTGATCATGGGAGCCCGGCGCCGGGTGGCGAGGATGGCGAGGGTTTCGCGGCGTACGTCGTCAGGGTGGTGCAGCAGGCGGCGGTGGGTGAAGCGGACCACGAGGATGCCACGGGTGGCGAGCAGGGCGTCCCGGCGCAGGTCGATTTCGCGCTCGCGCGGGTCGCCGTGGGTCGTCGCGCCGTCCAGCTCGATGTTCACCTCCTCCGCCTCGGCGTACAGGTCGAGGTAGACGACGCGGCCTCCCACCTGCACCCGCGCCTGCCGAAGGAACGCCGGCATGCCGGGGCCCGTGAAGACCCGGTCGTGGCCCCAGATCTCCAGCGGGCTGCGGCAGCCTGCGGCGAGCCGGTCCAGCAGCCCGCGCAGCGTGGCCCGGTCCGCCAGTCTCGGCACGCCCTCCAGCGCCGTACCGATCCGTTCCGGCGTGGTCAGTCGGTCGTTGACGGCGCGGATGACCGTGCCGGCGCGCTCGACCACGGGCAGCAGCGGCCAGGCGACGACCAGCGACCGGTCCAGCCGGGTGACCGGCGCGCCGTTTCGGACCAGCGCGTGAGGTGGCTGCGGGGCGAACCGGCGCCGGTGATGCACGAGCAGGTGCGGGCGGTTGCGCAGCCCGGACGTGATCGGCACGTCGATGTGCAGCGGCTCGCCCGCGGGTTGCCGCCGCAGGCCCCACACGTCGAGCGCGGTGAGGTGGCTCAGTGCGCCCCGCCCGTCGGCGTACGCCAGCGCCGCCCGTCGGGCCAGGGCCGGCGCGATCCGGGCGAGCGGCGGCACGATCGCCCGGGTGAGCGGTGCGGTGTCGACAGCGCTGCCGGCTCTTGCGGCCGGTGAGGTGCGCTGCGGATTGTCGACCAGGGCGGCGTCGACGTAGACGCCGGGCAGCAGCCGGAGCAGGCGGCCGGAGCGGCAGGCGCTCTCCAGCGTCGAGCGTGGTCGGCACCGGAGCACGTCGTCCCGGGTCACCAGCCCACCACCGCGCTCGACCAGCGCCTGGATGACGGAGTCCATGCCCCGACGGTGCCGCGCCGTCCGCTTTCCCACCAGCGCGATCGGCACCGGTGTGGACGACGCGACCGCCTGTGGACAGGCTCCGCAGGGGCGGCTGACTGTGCTATGGACCAGGCCGAGCGCCACCTCGTGCTCGTGCGCTCGCGACGAGCCCGACGAGCCCGACGAGCCCGGTCAGCCCGGCCAGCCCGGCCAGCCCGACGAGCCCGGCCAGCCCGGCCAGCCCGGCCAGCCCGACGAGCCCGGCCAGCCCGGCCAGCCCGACGAGCCCGGCCAGCCCGACGAGCCCGACGAGCCCGGCCAGCCCGGCGAGCCGCCAGGGCCGCCAGGGCCGCATGTCGATGGGCTCTCGGAGCAGCGGGCAGGGCTGGCTGTGACATGTCGATCGCCGTGACGGGCACCGCCGCGGGGGCACCGGATGGCATGCAAGATGCCCGGATAGCCGCATTTGTCAAAATATCTTGATTGGACGCTCTCACCTCCGCGCGGCGGGAGCCAGTCTGGCCGCCGCCTTGTTAACTTCAGGACGGATCATCACGTCACGGACGACGAGTCGATGCTGCTCATCGCCCTGGCGTTCGTCGGTCAGGAGCCCATCCCCGCCCGGACCCGCACCAGAGGGAGCCGCCCAGCCTGGCCGCTCACGCAGAGGAAGACCGCGACGAGGGGAGGGCTGACGTGACCGACACCCCCAGCCCCGAGTCGACACCCTCGGAAGGCTGGAAGAAGCGCGGCAGCCGCGCGCTCGGGGCCGCGCGGGACGCGGGCAAAGACGTCGGCGAGTGGTCGAAGAAGCGCTGGAAGAGCCTGCACGCCACACTCCAGCGGCTGGAACTCGCCCCGGCGCCGGACCCGCCCGCGCCCGGCCGGGTCGTCGAGCAGCGAAGGGCGGAGCCGATCGTGGTGCCGGCCCGAGGTTACGTCTTCACCTTCACCGTGCAGGCCACGTTCACCTGGTCGTCCGTTGGGCTGCATCCCGAGTTGTTGAGCTGGCACGCCCAGTCCTTCATGCCGCACGCGACGCAGAGGTTGGCGCGTTTCGCGGCCGAGCGTTCCCGCAGCTTCCCACCGCACGCCGCCAGGGAACTCGAAGAGGAGTTGCAACAGAGGCTGCGCGCGATGGAACCGTGGCCCTACACCCGGAACGGCAGGAAGCTCACGTGTGAGCCCGACGCCTGGGTGCAGCTCGACGACCGCGTCAAGGACGCTCTCCTGCCGTACGCGGAGGCGCGACTGAAACTGGAGCACGAGCTCGACGTACACCTCAGACAGGCCCGCAGCGCCGAGCAACTCAGCCGCAGGTGGATGACGATCCTGCAGAGGCACGTCGACGGCCTCGCCGCCGACCAGGCGGCGCAGGGGCTGGAGGACGAGCTGACCAGGGCGCTTCAGGAGATGACGGCGAGGCGGAAGGCCGCCGCCCAGTGGATCGAGGAGCTGCTCGGCCACCGGTTGCGCCACGACGGCACCCCACACGAAGGAGACGGGTCGGACGGTACCAGGGACCGTCCGGGCCAGGAGCTTCCGGAGCCGCCGAGCGACCCGCCGACCGCTACGGCTCCCGCATCCAGGTCTTCGGGTCGGTGACGAAGATGCCCTTGCCCTGATGTCGCCGGATGACGCGCAACGCTTCGAGCCGGACGTAGACCATCTGGATGGTGGAGGTGCCCACCTTGTAGTCCGCCGCGATCTGGGCGATCGACGGCAGCTTGTCTTCGGGCTTGAGCCTCTTCGCCCGGACAGCGGCGATGATGTCGTCGGCGATGCGGATGTAGTCGGGTGTTGTAGGCATGGCGCTCCTTGCGTGGCTCGCCAATTCGATCACGAACCGCCCACGAACGACAACAACCAGTGGTTGACTTAAACGGCTAAGCCGTTAGTGTGGAAACCGGGCCGCTCCTCGCGTGGCAACGAGTTCGGCTCATCCCCCGGTCGGGGCGGGCGTGGGTGCCCGCCCCGACCCGACGGGCTGCTCTGCTGTCGTACCGCTGACCCGAGAGCTGCGACGGCGGAGCGGGCGGGTCGTCCGCGGCCCCCGCGCGGACGACCCGCCCTTCCATGCCCACGGCAGGGAGCCTTCGCTCCCGCCTTCCCGGAGAGAGGATCGTCGTGGCTCAGGTGTATCGAGGTGGCCGGCTCTCCGGAGGCGGCTACCCGGGCCGGATGACGCCCCACGAGGTGCGGACCCGGGAGTTCGCCGCCCGCCGACGGGGCGTCGACCCGGTGGAGGTACGCGAGTTCCAGGCCCGGGTGGCCGACGAACTCGCCATGCTCAACGAGACGGTACGGCTGCTCACCCTGGAGAACGGCCGGGTGAGGCGGGCGCTGCGCGACTGGCAGACCCTGCACGCGCGCGAGTGTCGGCCGCCGCAGGAACACCCCGACCACGGCCGCTGGTGACCGCGCGCCCCTCCCCCGGCGACCTGCTCGTCATCGACGGCCGGGCCTCGGTGCAGTTCGCCGGGGAGCGCGCCCTGACCTTCCGCGTCGTCTCGGTGTCCGAACAACCGACGTATGACGGCTGGATCTGGCTGACCGGTTACGTCCTCGACCGTCGCGGCGAGGCGACCGCCAAGCGCGAGGTCTACGTCCGACTCGCCGGCCTCCGCCGCGCGGTGGGGAGGTCCCGGCGGCGCGGGTCCGCAGCCACGACGACCCACCGGCGAGTGCGTCCGGGTCAGGGGGCGGGTGGCGGGTTCCCGGGCAGCGGCAACTCCTCGGCGTAGCGGTCGACCAGGTCCCAGACGCGGGGGTCGGTCCAGTAGCCGGAGTGACGGCCGAGGACGGGTGGCTGCTGGCCGTGCACGTACCAGGCGGTCGGCGGGTCGGTGAGCAGTTGGTCGATCTCGTTCGCCGGGTCGTCCGGGAAGATCGGGCCGCCGATGAAGTCGGTCTCGTAGTAGAAGTTCCGCCACCGCCACACCGTGGGCCGGTCCGCACCCAGCGCGCCGTCGGCGAAGTAGGCGGGGAAGCCCCACGCGTACAGCTTGGTCAGCGGGCTGCCGAAGGTGACCAGCGCGACGTGACCGGCGGGCCGGCCCTCGCGCTGCGGCCGGCTGGTCTCCTGCAGGAGCGCGGCGACCGCCATGACGGTGCCCTGGCTGTGCGCGGCCAGCACCACCGCGCCGCCGTGGTCGTGGACGCGCCACAGCCGGCGCTGCAGGTCCGGCACGGCGCGCTCGGTGTACGACGGCGGGGCGAGCGGATGGTAGGCGCGGGGCCAGAAGGTGCCGATGTCCCACAGCACGCCGAGATGGCGGCGGTCCGCCAGCCCGCGCCAGCCTCGCAGCATCAGGGTCAGCACCGCCACCGGCGCCCCGGCGGCGAGCCAGGTCGACACGGTGAGCGCGCCGCGCGGCGCCCACGGCAGCGAGTGGTGGACCCCGGCGGTGACCAGCACGTACCCGAAGACGGCGAGGGCGGCGACGGTCAGGAGGCTGAACAGCAGGTCGACGTCCCGGGCCAACACGGCCAACTGCCGGCCCCGGGCGATCCGGGCGGTCCAGCCGCCGGGCCACGCTCGGTTGTGGCGCGCCGGTTCGTTCAGGGCGGACGCGTCCCAGGCGCTCGGCGGCTCCGGTGTCGACAGGGCGGCGTACTCGTCGTGGATGCGCTGGCGGCGGTCGGGGCCGGCTGCCCGCCACAGCACCACCGCCTGCACCAGCGCGAAGCCCACCACGATCGCGATCGGCAGCAGCGTCAGGTAGGGCGTGAGGGCGTAGACCATGTCGTAGACGTAAAGCCGGTCGGGGCGGCCGTCGCCGGTGCCGGGGTTGGAGACCGTGCCGAGCAGGTCGGCGACGCGGATCATCGTGCCGACCCCGACCGCGTTGAGCACCACCGCCGCCAGCACGGTCAGCGCGAACGGGCCGGCGTAGCGGAACGCCCCGCGCCGGTGCCCGTTGACGGCGGCCGACGCGAGCACGGCCGCCGTCGCGCCGAGGCAGAGGGCGTACGTCCAGTCCACCGCCGTCTGCATGCCCGGCAGCGGCGCCCACCGGCCGGCCCCGGGCGGGGCGACCGCCGGCTGTGCCAGCGCGACGACCACCGCCCCGGTCACCGCCAGCAGGCCGAGACCGGTGACGGAGAGCGCCGCCGCCCGCCCGATCCGGGCCGGCGTCAGCAGGAGCACCGCGCCCAGGCCGACCGCCGCCGCGAGCCAGGTCACCAGGGTCGCCAGTCCGTCGTACGCCGGCACCACACCCGCCGCCAGGGGGATCGACCGGGCGGTGTACGCGGTGATCCAGCCGACGAAGCCGCAGGCCGCGCCCAGGTGCAGCAGCGCGAGCCGGGCGACGCTGCCGCCGCCGTTCCAGAAGTCGGGGTCGGCCAGGCCCACCCCGGGCCGGGCCGGCGTCACGTCGCTCATCGCCCGCAGCGACTCGCCCCGTTGCGGCGGCGGCACCTGCTCGTAGCGGGACAGCGACCGGCCGCTGAGGGCCAGCAGCCCGATCGCGACCAGCAACGGCACCAGGGCGCCGACGAGGATCCGGCGCGCCGGATGGTCGACGAATCCGTCCGTGTGCAGCCACCGCAGCCACCACCGGTCGGCGCAGGCGACCCGGACGCCGCACTGGTAGGCGACGACGTCCATCGTGGTCATCGCGACGAGCAGCAGCAGGTTGACCGTCAGGCCCAGCGCCGCCCAGCGGACCACCGCGCGGTGCACCCGGAACCGGAGCGCGCCGCGCCACGCCGTCGGCGTGCACATCCAGCCCGCGACGTTGACCAGCGTGAACGGCAGCAGCAGCAACCACAGCGCGCGGGTGGCGCTGCGCGAGGTCAGCCCGCCCCAGGAGTACGCCTCGACGTGGCGCCCCTTGGCGTCGGCGGTGCGGAAGAAGCCGGCCACCCCGTCGCCGGAGACGAGCTGCGGTGCCACGTCGGCGAGCAGGTTCTCCGGTGTCGTGCCCCCGACCCCGTGCAGCCGCAGTTCCGTCACGCCGTCGAGCGCGACGGCCGGTGGCACCAGACCCGAGGGCCGCGCCACCGGACGGGCATCGTGCTTCTGCACCGGCATCTCGAACCGACCCCAACGGCGACTACCCCAAGTCACGGACACCTTACTCTACGCATCCGACTCACCCTCGGGCGGTGGCGCCGCCGGGGCGCACCCGCCACCCGCCTACCCCAGAAAGGTTGGACCAATTTGTTGACGAGCACGTAACGTCGACATAACCTCGGGGCATTGGTACGACCAATCTCACCCGGAGGTGGGCGGATGGGCACCGACCTGGCGCTGCTGGTGCAGAGCCTCGCCGAGCAGGCGAACCCCGAGCCGCAGACCGGCCGCCTCCGGCTGCCCACCGAGCGCGAGCTGGTCGCGTCGCTGGACGTCAGCCGGGGCGCGCTGCGGGAGCAACTGTCGATGCTGGAGATCCTCGGTTTCCTCGACCGTACGCAGGGCCGGGGTTCCTACCTCGACGTGCCCGACGCCAGCTTCATCCAGCTCTACTTCGACCTCTGCCGGCAGCTCGGTCACCTGAGCGACGACCAGTTCACCTCCGCGCGGGAGATGCTGGAGGTGTCGGTCGCGGAGGCCGCCGCCCGGATGGCCACGGCCGACGACGTCGACGCCCTGCGGGGCCTGGTCGACGAGATGGTCCAGGCCAGTGCCGCCGGTGAGGACGACCGCGCCCTGGAGGCGGACCTGGAGTTCCACCGCCGGCTCTACCGGATCGTCGACAACCCGATCTTCACACTGCTGCACGACGGCCTGAGCCACGCGCTGCGCAGCGAGGTGGTCGAGCGCCGCCGGCGCGCCGTCGAGCGGGAACCCCTCCAGACGGGCAAGACCCGGGTGATCGACACCGTGCACTACGGGATCGTGGAGGCGATCGGCGAGCGCGACGGCGAGGGCGCCCGGATCGCGATGCGCCGGCACTTCACGGTCTGGTCCTCCCTCACCGCCGCCTCCCCTGACGCCAGTACGCCGGACGGGAAGCCCCGCCGGTAGGCCCGGCCGGGAAGCCCCGCCGGTAGGCCCGGACGGGAAGCCGGACGGGAAGCCGGACGGGAAGGCCGCCACCTACCGCCCACAGCACTGCACACCCACCCGTGACGCGGCGATCCCGGCCGCGCACCGGGTGGCTGCTACCCGAAAACAGCCTGACCGCACAGGGCGCCACCCGGCGCCGGACCGGAGGGACAGCGATGAGCAACCCCAGCGTCGTCTTCGTCGGCATCGGCGCCATCGGGCTGCCGATGGCGAGCCGACTGGTCGCCGCCGGCCACCCCGTGACCGGCGTGGACCCGGTGCCGGCCGCCCGGGAACGGGCCGCAACCGCCGGACTGGCCGCCGTCGACCGGTTCGCCGCCGCACCCCGGGCGGACTTCGTGGTGGTCATGGTCGCCACCCCCGCCCAGCTCGCGGACCTGGTCACCGAGGCGGTCGCCACGGACCTGACCGGGCAGCGGTGGATCGTGATGAGCACCGTAGGCCCGGACGCCGTACGCCAGGAGGCCGACCGGCTCTCGGCGGCCGGCGCGCGGGTCGTCGACGTGCCCGCGACCGGCGGGGTGGCGCGGGCCCGCACCGGCGAGCTGACCCTGTTCGCCTCGGGCGCGGCGGCCGACGTCGACGCCGCCCGGGTGGTGCTCGACCGGTTCGGCACCGTCCGCCCGGTCGGCGCGACGGTCGGCGACGGCCAGGCGATCAAGGTGGTCAACCAGCACCTCTGCGCGGTGCACATCGTGGCGGCGGCCGAGGCGCTCGCCCTGGCCGGGCGGCTCGGGCTCGACCGGGAGCAGGTGCTGTCCCTGGTCGAGCAGGGCGCAGCCGGCTCCTGGATGCTCTCCGATCGCGGGCCCCGGATGCTGCGGGGCACCGACGTCGAGGTCACCAGCACGATCAACATCTTCGTCAAGGACAGCGGCCTCGTGGCCGCCGCCGCCCGTGCCGCCGATGCGGACACCCCGCTGCTGGACATCGCCCGGGCGCGCTACCAACAGGCCGCCGACGCCGGCCTGGCGACGCGCGACGACTCGCGCGTCATCGAGACATACCCGTCCCCCACCGACCCCCATCGGTAACAGCAAGGAGCAGGACAATGAGTGCTGCCACCGGCGTGGCCACACGCCCGGACAACCCCGGCAAGGTTTCCTTCGCCTCGATGATCGGCACGGCCGTCGAGAGCTACGACTTCTTCATCTACGGCACCGCCTCGGCGGCGTACTTCGGCACGGTCTTCTTCCACACCGAGGAGAAGCTCGTCGGTGTGCTCGCGTCGTTCGCGACGCTGGCCATCGGCTTCCTCTTCCGCCCGCTCGGCGGCTACCTCGCCGGGCACTACGGTGACCGGCTGGGCCGCAAGACCATCCTGATGTGGTCGCTGGTCGTCATGGGCGTGGCGACCGTCCTGGTCGGCGTGCTGCCGACGTACGCCCAGGCGGGCGTGATCGCGCCGATCCTGCTGATCCTGCTGCGGATCGTCCAGGGCATCGGCTTCGGCGCCGAGTGGGGCGGCGCGGTCCTGATGGCCGTCGAGCACGCCCCCGCCCGGCGCCGCGGCTTCTTCGGCGCGGTGCCGCAGATCGGCATCCCCGCCGGGCTGCTGCTGGCCAACGGCGCCTTCCTGCTCAGCGAGGCGCTGTTCGAGGGAAGCTGGGTGTGGCGCGCGCCGTTCCTCTTCTCCATCGTGATGGTCGCCGTCGGCCTGTTCATCCGGATGCGGGTCGCCGAGTCCCCCGACTTCACCGAGATGAAGGCGAACAACGAGATCCGCAAGGCCCCGGCGCTGGAGGTGATCCGGCGGGACTGGCGGGTCATCCTCAAGATCGTCACGCTGCGCCTGGCGGAGACCGGCGGCTACTACGTCACCACCAGCTTCATGCTCTCGTACGTCGTGCTGGCCGAGCTGACCGACAAGCAGAACGTGCTGATCGGCACGATGGTCGGCTCCGCCCTCGGCCTCGGCAGCCACCTGCTGTTCGGCGCGCTCTCCGACCGCGTCGGCCGCAAGCCGGTCTTCCTGATCGGATCCGTCTTCACCATCGCCTTCGGCATCCCGATGTTCCTGCTGATCAACACCGGGGCGGTCATCATGGTGATCGTCGCGGTGGCCCTGGGGCTGCTGCTCAGCCACGACCCGATCTTCGCCGTCGAGTCGTCCTGGTTCTCCGAGCAGTTCCCCCGTGACGTCCGCTCGTCCGGCATCTCGCTCGGCTACAACGGGGCCTCCCTGGTCGCCGGGCTGCTGCCCTTCGGGGCGACCGCCCTCTACGGCTGGATCGGCTGGATCGGGCCGGCGGTGCTGTTCATGCTGCTCGGCGTCGTCTCCACGGCCGCCGCCGCCTTCACGCCCGAAACCGCACCGGCCAAGGTCGGCGACCCTCAGGCCACACCGGCCAAGTCCCAGCCAGCCCTCGTCTGATCCGAAGGACCGTGAACGACGTGACCACCATCAGCGAACCGCGATCCGAGACCCGGCTCGCCCTGCCGGCCCGGGCCGCGCGGGTGCGCGACGCGGCGTACCGGATGCGACACCACATCCTCGACATGGGCGAGGCACAGGGGCAGGGCTACGTCGGGCAGGCGCTCGGCGCCGCCGACGTGCTGGCCGCCGTCTACGTCGACCAGCTCCGGCACCGGCCGGACGACGTGCACTGGCCGGACCGGGACCGGTTCCTGCTCTCCACCGGCCACTACGCCATCGCCCTCTACGCCGCCCTCGCCGAGGCGGGCGTGGTGCCGGTCGAGGAGTTGCAGACGTACGGCTCGGACGGCTCGCGCCTGCCGATGTCCGGCATGGCCTCGTACACCCCGGGGATGGAGATCTCCGGCGGCTCGCTGGGGCACGGGCTGACCGTCGCCGTGGGCATGGCGCTCGGCCTGCGCCACCAGGGCCGGGCGGCCCGGGTCGTCAACTTCCTCTCCGACGGCGAGCTGAACGAGGGCTCGACGTGGGAGGCCGCCATGGGCGCGGCGCACCACCGGCTGGGCCACCTGACCGCGCTGGTCGACATGAACGCCCTCCAGGCCGACGGCCGGACGGAGTCCGTGCTCCAGATCGAGCCGGCCGAGCAGAAGTGGGCGGCGTCGGGCTGGTTCACGCAGCGGGTCGACGGCAACGACGTCGAGGCGCTGCTGGCGGCCTTCGACGCGGTCGCCGCGCAGGCCGAGTCGCACGGACGCCCCTCGGTGATTCTCTGCGACACCCGGATCGGGCGCGGCGTGCCGCTGCTGGAGACCCGCGAGAAGGCCCACTTCATGCGGATCGACGCGGACGAGTGGGAGCTGTGCCGCCAGCAGTTGACGGCACGACACCAGGCAGGAGAGGCACGATGACCAGCGCGACGGCACCGAAGCGACTCACCACGTCGGCGATGATCGCGTCCTTCGCCGACCCCGGGCAGAAGACCGCGGACGCGCCCTTCGGCCACGCCCTGGCCGCCCTCGCCGAGCAGGACCAGCGGATCGTCGGGCTCACCGCCGACCTGGGCAAGTACACCGACATGCACATCTTCGCCAAGGCCCACCCGGAGCGGTTCTTCCAGATGGGCATGGCCGAGCAGCTGCTGCTGGGGGCGGCGGCGGGCATGGCCGAGGTCGGCCTGGTGCCGTTCGCCTCGACGTACGCGGTGTTCGCCGCGCGGCGGGCGTACGACTTCCTCTGCCTGGACATCGCCGAGCCGAACCTGAACGTCAACATCGTCGGGGGCCTGCCCGGCCTCACCACCGGGTACGGCCCCAGCCACCAGGCGACCGAGGACATCGCGATCTTCCGGGGCATGCCGAACCTGACCATCGTCGACCCGTGCGACTCGGTCGACATCGCCCAGGCGGTGCCCCAGCTCGCCGCCAGCGACGGGCCGACCTACCTGCGCCTGCTGCGCGGCAAGGTGCCGACGGTCCTCGACGAGTACGACTACACGTTCCGGCTCGGCAAGGCGGCCGTGCTGCGCGGCGGCGCCGACGTGGTGCTCGTCTCCAGCGGCCTGATGACGATGCGGGCGTTGCAGGCCGCGGAGCGGCTGGCCCGGCACCGGGTCGACGTGGCGGTCGTCCACACGCCGACGATCAAGCCGTTCGACAGCGAGACCGTCCTGGCCGAGGTCGACAGCGACCGGCTGGTGCTCACGCTGGAGAACCACACGGTGGTCGGCGGGCTCTTCGAGACGGTCGCCTCGGCCGTGGTCCGGGCCGGGCTCGGCAAGCGGGTCGTGCCGGTCGCGCTGCCGGACGAGTTCCTGGCCGCCGGCGCCCTGCCGACGCTGCACGACCGGTACGGCCTGGCCACCGACGCCGTGGTCGAGAAGGTCCTCGCCGAGCTGGCCTGACCGTGAGCACGGCGGCCCGCCCGAGATGTTAGGAAGGGACCCTTGTACTACCGGATGCGTTAACAGGGGTCCCTTCCTTTCACACGGTCAGCTCGGGACGTCGCGGCGGCGGAAGCCGGCCAGGCCGGCCGCCAGCAGCACCACCGCCACCCCGGTCAGCACGACCAGCGGCAGCGCCGCCAGGTCGACCGCCGGCACCGACGGCACGTGCGTGTACGGGGACAGGTTCAGCGCCGCCTGCGGCAGGTCGAGCACCGCGCCGAGCTGCCCGAGCAGCAGGAACCCGATCAGCGCCGCCCAGGACAGCGCCACCGACCAGCGGGGCAGCAGCCCGAACAGCGCCGTCACCACCCCGGCCACCACCAGCAGGGCCGGCAGCCGCACCAGCGCCGCCCCGCCCAGCTCGGCGGTCTGCCCGAGCGGGTCGCCGGTGACCAGGCCGTAGCCGAGCCCGGTGGTGAGGCCGCCCAGCAGCACCAGGGCGAGCGCGCCGAGCGTGGCGGCGACCACCTGGGTGGTCAGCCAGCGGGTGCGGCTGACGGCGGTGGCCAGGATCGCCTCCAGCCGGCCGTCGGTCTCGTCGCCGCGTGTGCGCAGCAGCGCCTGCACGACGTACGCCCCGATCGTCAGCGCGAACAGCCCCAGCATCGCCGCCAGGTACGCGTCGATCAGTTTCGCGCCGCCGCCCATCGCGCTGATCGCCTCGGCGGCGGCCGGGTTCTCCTCGATCATGGCGTTGAACTCGTCCCCGGCGATGCCCATCGAGAGCCCGAGCACCGCCACCCCGATCGCCCAGCCGAGCAGCGCGCCGCGCTGCAACCGCCAGGCCAGCCCGGCGGGGCTGAGCAGCCGGGGCGCGGCCGTCGCCGGCCCCCGTCGGGGCGCGACGAGCCCCGCGCCGACGTCCCGCCGGTCGGCGAGGGCGTAGGCGAGCGCCACGCCGGCGACCAGCAGCGCGACGGGCAGCGCGAGCACCCACCACCGGTCGCCGACGTACGCGCGGACCTGGTTGCCCCAGCCGAGCGGGGAGAGCCAGGACGGCCAGGCGCTGACCACGCGCACGCCGCCGTCGGTCTGCTCGCCGAGCACGTCGCCGGCGGCCCGGAGCAGGAAGGCGACCCCGACGGTCGCGGCGGCGAGCGCGTTCGCGCCCCGCGAGGTGACCGACACCTGGGCGGTGACCGCGGCGATACCGGTGAAGGCCACCCCGACGCCGCCGACGGCGGCCGCCGCCGCGACGGACCCGGCAAGCGGCAGGCCGGCGCCGGCCAGGGCGACGGCGAGCAGGGCCGCGGCCAGCACGTTCGCCGCGACGACGACCAGCAGGGCGGCGGTGAGCAGCGCGTACCGGCCGACGACGGAGGCGCCCAGCAGCTCCGCCCGGCCGGTCTCCTCGTTCTGCCGGGTGTGCCGGACCACCGCGAACGTGCTCAGCAGCGCGGCGAGCAGGGCCAGCGTCACGTACGTCTCGGCGACCACCACCGCGCCGAGTTCCGTGCCGGCGATGGGGCCGTTGAACGCGCGGGCGACCAGGCTGGACGCCGACGTGGTGGCGTACCCGACCCGGGACGCCTCGTCCGGGTAGAACTCCTTGACGCTCCCGGCGAGGGCGTAGCCGAGCAGGGGCGTGCCGAGCACCCAGACGGCGAGCCGGACCTGGTCGCGGCGCAGCACGAGCCGGGCGAGCCGCCCGGTGCCGGTGAACGCGCTCATCGGGTGCCCGCCTGCCGCTCGGCGCCGGCCCGGTGACCGTTGGCGGCGATGGCCGCGCGCTCGTCGCCGTAGTGGCGCAGGAACAGTTCCTCCAGGGTGGGCGGGGCGCTGGTCAGGGCCCGGACGCCGAAGCGGACGAGGTGCCCGAGCAGCTCGTCGAGGTGGGCGGGCTCGATCTCCAGGTGGATGCGGCCGTCGACCTCGCGCACCTCGTGGACGCCCGGCAGGGCCGCCAGGCCGGTCGCCGGCCGCGCGGTCTCGACCGTGACCGCCGTACGCGTGAGGTGGCGCAGCTCGGCGAGGGTGCCGGACTCGACGGCCCGGCCCTCGCGGATGATGCTGACCCGGTCGCAGAGCGCCTCGACCTCGGCCAGCACGTGGCTGGAGAGCAGCACGGTGGCGCCGTCGCGCTTGAGCTGGCGAACCTCGTCCTGGAACACGGCCTCCATCAGCGGGTCCAGCCCGGACGTCGGCTCGTCGAGCACGTAGAGCTCGACGTCGGACGCGAAGGCCGCGACGATCGCGACCTTCTGCCGGTTGCCCTTGGAGTAGGTGCGGCACTTGCGCGTCGGGTCGAGGTCGAAGCGCTCCAGCAGGGCGTCGCGGCGGCGCCGGTCGAGCCCGCCGCGCAGCTTGCCGAACAGGTCGATCGCCTCGCCCCCGGAGAGGTTCGGCCACAGGTTCACGTCGCCCGGCACGTACGCCAGCCGGCGGTGCAGGGCGACCGCCTCCCGCCACGGGTCGGCGTCGAACACCCGCACGTCGCCCGCGTCGCGGCGCAGCAGGCCGAGCAGGATCCGGATGGTGGTGGACTTGCCGGAGCCGTTGGGGCCGAGGAAGCCGTGCACCTCCCCCGCCTCGACCCGCAGGTCCAGTTCGTCGAGCGCCCGGACGCTGCCGAACGTCTTGACGAGGTTGTCGATGGAGATGACGGGCATGACCCCTCCTGCCGCTGGCGGTGCCGACCGTCCCCACTGTACTGACCGATGGTCAGCCGAATCAACGGTGGTGTCACCCACCGGTCAGACGCGGCTAGGCTTGCCGGCATGACCGTCGAGGCACCCGACGACACGCGCACCCGGATCCTGCGCGCGGCGCTCGACCTGTTCGCCGAGCACGGCTACCAGCGCACCCCGCTGCGCCAGATCGGCGAGCGGCTGCGGCTGACCAAGGCCGCGATCCTCTACCACTTTCCCACCAAGGAGCACCTGCTCACGGCCCTGGTCGAGCCGCTGGTCGCCGACCTGGAGGCACTGCTGGACGCGGCCGAGGCGGGGCCGCCCGAGCGGGCGCGTCGGGCGGTGCTGGAGGGCTGGGTGGACACCATGCTGACCCACCGCCGCCCGCTCGGCATGCTCTTCCACGACATCGCCCTGATCACGCGCGGCGACACGTTCAACCGGCTGATGCGGATCGCGATGCGGGCCAACGACCTCATCGCCGGGCCCGACGCCGGGCGGCGGGAGCGGGTCCGGGCGGTGCAGGCGGTCGCCATGTGCAGCGACCCCGTCGTCTTCTTCGCCGACGTGCCCGACGAGGTGCTGCGGGCGGACATGCTCGACGGCGCGCACCGCCTGCTGGACGGCGCGCCGCCCGGGGACCAACCGGGCGCGGCCGGGGACGGTGGCGGCGCGGCGAGCGGCCGACGCCGGCCCGGCCGGCCGCGGGCGATGAGCCCGGAGCAGGTCAAGGCGGCGCGGCGGATGCACGCCGCCGGCAGCCACTCGGCGGACGAGATCGCCGCCGCGCTGGGGGTCTCGCGGGCCACCGTCTACCGCCACCTGGACCCGGTCGTCGAATAATGAGACACGTTACGAGACGGTTCTGAGACGCGGCAGGAGTCTGCCGACCGGTCAGCCGTCGTGCCACATCGGGGCGCCGCGGCGCAGGGTCCGCGCCGCGATGTCGGGGGCGGACAACACGTCGACCAGCCTGCGGGCCGCGGCCGCCGCAGGTGCCCCCAGCGTCGGGTGGCCGACCACCGCGTGGCACGCCTGCAAGCCGATCTCGGCCAGCTCCCGTCGGCCCAGCTCCATCCGCCGCCCGCGGGCCCGCCGCTCGGCGAGCACGGCCCGGAGCCGGTCGCGCACCTCCGCCCGCTCGTCGACGACGCGCCGCAGCACCGCCACCGACCAGCACCATGCCTGCACGAGCAGCAGCGGATCGGTGCGGTCGTCGGAGTCGTCGGGGCAGTCGGCCAGGAGCAGCTGCTCGTGGCAGAGGGCGAGGGCCGCGCCGGTGTCCCCGTCCCCGTCGAGCATGATCCGGGCCAGCATTCCCGCGCCGAGGGGCGTCGACCGGCCCGCGCCGTCGTCGTCGCTCTCCACCGCGACCAGCCGCTCCAGGTGCTCCCGAGCCGCGTCGACGTCGCCCTCCGCGTAGCGGACGGCCGCCAGGAACTCCCGGGTGGCGGACAGGGGCTCGCCCGCCTGCTCCTCCCCACGCAGCAGCTCGTCGCCGGCGGCCCGCAGCTCGGCCAGCGGCGCGGCGGCGGCAACCAGCTCGGACACCCGCCGACGCTGCGCCGCCACCGGCGTCGCACCCGTGCGCGCGAGCGGTGCCGGCATGGGCGCCAACAGCTCCCCCAGCCGGCTCCACTCCCCGGCGGCGGCGCCCACCAGCAGCGCCTTGCGCAGCGCGGCCAGCGTGAGGTCGTCGGCCGGCCCGACGTTCGCCGCGCGGGCCCGCGTGACGGCGGCGAACACGCCGAGCGCCTCCGGCCAGTATCCCGCCCGGGCCAGCTCGACACCGAACTCCTCGCGCGGCCGGCCGCCCCGCCGCCCCGCCAGCGAGCCCGCCGCCAGCCGGCTCTGCAGGCGGCCGTGCCGGAACCGGTACGCCCCGGCGCCGTGCCGCAACAGGCCGACCGTCTCGGCGTGGCCGAGGAACGCCAGCAGCCGGTGCGGCAGGCGGCCGCCTGCCGCCAGGACCACCCGGGCCAGGCAGAACCGGACCCACGCGCCGTCCCCGCGCGTGTGCACCCACCAGCCCAGCCCCGCGCCGAGCCCGGCGTAGCCGAGGGCCTGCGGCGAGGGCAGCCGGGGCAGCAGGCCGGTCACCCACAGCAGCGCGGAGCCGGCCAGCACACCGACGAACCCGGCGGCGACGCTCGGCACCACCGACGCGATCGTCGCCGCACGGTCGGCCCGGACGGTCTCGACCACGCCGGTGGCCCCGAGTTCCGCGGCCGGGGCGGCGACGTCTATCCGCAGCGCGGACCGGACCGCGACGAGGGCGAACCAGGCGGCGCCGAGCACGACCGCGGCGCGCAGCTCGACCGGCCATCCGGTCAGCCCGGGCAGCCGGCCCGTCGCGGCGGCCAGCTCGGGCGGCGGGGTGAACAGCCACAGCACGAACCAGGTCAGGAACCCCCAGAACGCTCCCCGGAGCAGCCCGTCGAGCACCCCCTCGCGGAGCGCGCCCCGGCCGCCGACGAACACCACCCGGGTGGGCCGGCTGCCCGGGTCGCGGGCGCCACCGCCCAGCGCGGCGGCCGGCACGGCCACCGCGGCGGCCGCCACCCCCAGGTCGGCGGGATGGTCGGCGAGGGCGGTGAGCAGCTCGCGGGTGCCCGGGTCGGCGACCATCCCGGCCACCGACCGGAGGGCCTCCCCGGCGAGGGCGAGGGCCAGCCACACCGCCAGCCCGGTACGCAGGCCGCCGACGACGGCCCAGAACAACCGGGGCAGCGCGGCCGGCAGCTGCCACCAGCGGAACTCGCGGACGCCGAGCGATTCCAGGTGCGCGGCCACGAAGGTCAGGTAGCGCCGGGCCCGCTCCGGTTCCCACCGGCGCAGCCCCTGGGCGCCCCGGCGCGACCGCAGCGCGGCGTCGACCGCCCGGGACAGCAGCTCGTCCTCCACGGCGCCCCGCCCCCGGCTGGCCGCCAGCGGCACGAGGTCGCGGGGGTCGGTGCCGGGCTGGTCGAACGCACTGCGGGCCATCGCCACCATCAACGGCGTGGCCAGCGCCCCGCTCAGCTCCGCGTCGCCGTCGATGCGCGCCGCGACGGTCGACCAGTTGCCGGCCTGGTGCAGGGGCGCGGCGTCGACCAGGTACTCCGCCACCTCGTCCGGCACCAGCGGCTCGATCACCACCACCGCGGCGCCGCGCACCTTCTCGCCCTGGTCGAGGTACCTCTCGTACACCGACGTCCGGCAGGTCAGGACGAAGCGCTGCGTGGGCAACTCGTTGAGTTTCTCGAGGCAGGCGGTCACCCGCTCCTCGGGCACCTCGTCCAGGCCGTCGAGCACGGGCACGACGAGGTCCGTCTCGACCAGGTCCCGCAGCACCGCCACGCGACGGGGATGGCGGGGTGCTAGCTGCGTGTACCGCCGGGCGAGGCGGTCCACCAGCCAGTCACGGAACGTCTCCACGGTCGGGTCCCACGACGCGACGGGCAGCAGCACCGGCACGGGCGCCTCGGGGTCCCGGTGCGGCGGCAGCTCACGCGCCATCCGCAGGGCGATGACCGACTTACCGGATCCGGCCGGTCCCAGCACCAGCAACCGCCCGGACGGGATGCTCCGGTAGCGGCTCCACAGTGTCCCGTGGCGGCCGGACAGGTCCATCGGACCGGCCTCGCTGGACCGGCCGATGGCCCGCCAGGACGGCAGGAGCCGCTCGGCGGCGGTACGCCAGGTCACCGGGAGCGGGTACGGCTCGTCGACCGCCCGCAGCAGCGCCTCGTCGCCCGGCTCGCGCCGGACCAGTTCGAAGAGTTCGTCCGCGGCCGCCCGGCGGTGGACCGCCGCCGCTGCCGAGCCGGCCTGCCGGTTGGTGAGGACCTGGTCCAGCACGACGTAGACGGCGATGACACCGGCGATCACGCCCCAGGCCCAGTTGACCTTCTCGAAGTCGTACCGCAACCAGACCCAGGCGGTCCCGGCCGCCGCGACGACGGCCACGAGGACGAGCAGGGCCCATGTCCACCCCCGACGCTGCACCGCCTGATTGTGATCGTCCACCGGCCGCGCGGGCGGCCCGGGGTCGGGTGTCGACGCACACCGCCGACGGCGGCCCCGGCCGTCAGGCGGCCAGCGTCGCGTAGCGGCCGGCGCGCTCCAGCAGGTCGTCGTGGGTGCCGGACTCGACGATACGGCCGTGGTCGAGCACGGCGATCCGGTCCGCGTCCCGCACGGTGGAGAGCCGGTGGGCGATGGTGATGGTGGTGCGGCCCCGGGCCACCTCGTCGAACGCCCGCTGCACCGCGCGTTCGGTCTCGGTGTCCAGCGCGCTGGTGGCCTCGTCGAGGATCAGGATGCGCGGGTCGCGCAGCAGCGTGCGGGCGATGGCGAGGCGCTGCTTCTCGCCGCCGGAGAAGCGGTGCCCCCGCGAGCCGACGACCGTGTCGTACCCGTCGGGCAGGCCGGCGATCAGGTCGTGGATCCGGGCGGCGCGGGCGGCGCCCTCGATCTCGGCGTCGGTGGCGTCCGGGCGGGCGTAGCGCAGGTTCTCCCGCACGGTGGTGTGCAGCAGGTAGGTCTCCTGGCTGACCACGCCGACGATCGCCGCCAGGTCCGCCAGGCGCAGGTCGCGCAGGTCGACGCCGTCGACGGTGATCCGGCCGCTCGTCGGGTCGTGCAGCCGGCTGACCAGCGCGGCCAGGGTGCTCTTGCCGGAGCCGGTCTCGCCGACCAGGGCGAGGCCGGTGCCGGCCGGCACGTCGAGGGTGATCCCGGCGACCGCGGCGGTGTCGCTGCCCGGGTAGCTGAAGGTGACGTCGGTGAACCGCAGGTCGCCCCGGACCCGGCGCGGGTCGACGTCGACCGGCTCGGCGGGGTCGTCGACCTCGACCGGCAGGTCCAGGTACTCGAAGATCCGGGCGAACAGCGCCAGCGAGGCGGTCACCGAGACGCCCACGTTGAGCAGGCCCATCAGCGGCCGGAACAGCCCGCCCTGCAACGCGGTGAAGGCGACCAGGGTGCCGATGCTGAGCGTGCCGGCGGCGCCGGGCAGGCCGGCGCTGAGGTAGATGACCGCCGGGATGGCGGCGAAGACGACGCTCATCGAGGCCATCCGCCAGCGGCCGGCGAGTTCGGAGCGCAGCTCCAGGTCGACCAGGCGGGCCGACGAGGCGGTGAAGCGCGCGGCCAGCGCCGGGCCGGTGCCGAGGGTCTTCGCCAGGTGTACGCCGCTGACCGACAACCCCTCCTCGACGGTGACGTTGAGGTCGGCGAGTTCGCGCTGGCGTCGCGCGGTGATCTCGCGGCGCAGGTGGGCGACCCGGCGGGTCAGCCAGACGGCCGGCGGCAGCACGACGAGGGAGACCAGCGAGAGCCGCCAGGAGAGCGCGACCATCGCCGCCGCGGTGGCCACCACGGTGGTCAGGTTGGACGCGATCGAGGTGGCGGTGGAGGTGACCACGCTCTGCATGCCGCCGATGTCGTTGGTGATCCGCGACTGCACCTCGCCGGTGCGGGTGCGGGTGAAGAACGCCAGCGACTGCCGTTGCAGGTGGGTGAAGACGTCGGTGCGCAGCCGGTGCATGACCTGCTGCCCGACCCGGGTGGAGATCCAGGTCTGGAGGACGCCGAGCACCGAGGTCACCGCGGCGACCGCGACCATGCCGGCCACCAGCCAGCCGAGCAGCGCCAGGTCGCGCTCCGGCAGGGCCCGGTCGATCACGGCGCGGAGCAGGAAGGGGGAGGCCATGGCGAGCACCGAGGACACCACGATGATCGCGGTGACCGTGGCGAGCGCGCCCCGGTGCCGGGCGAACAGCCGGCCGATGCGCCGCAGCGACACCTGGCGGGCCTGTGCCTTCTCGGCGGCGCTGACCTTGCGGGGACCGCGGTCGCGGCCGGAGGGGTGGGGTTCCAAGGGGTACTTCCTCACGTCGGGGATGCTGAGGTTACCTCAACATGAGGGAACAACAGCTCCTCCTGCTACCGTATTCCCGTGACCGGAGACACCGACGATGCCGGGGACGGCCTCGCCGAGGCGTTCTGGGCGGTGACCCGGCGGCTTCGGCACCGCACCCGGGAGGCGCTCGCGCCCTGGGACGTCACGCCCGGCCAGTCCCGGGCGCTCGGCGTGCTCATCCGGCACGGCGCGCTGCGGCCCGGCGCGCTCGCCGAGCACCTCCGCATCGCCCCGCGCTCGGCCACCGAGGTCGTCGACGACCTGGAGGCGCGCGGCCTCGTGCGACGCCGACCCGACCCCGCGGACCGGCGCGCCACCCTGGTCGCCCCGACCGAGGAGGGCACGCGGGCCGGCAAGGCCATCCACGCCGCCCGCCGGGCCGCCGCCGAGGACCTCTTCGGTGGCCTCACGCCGGCCGACCGGGCACAGCTCGCCCGCATCCTGCGTACGCTGCGCGACTGACCGGCCGCCGACGGGGCCGGCACCGCCCCGCGGGCCGGCCCGGGCCACGTGCCGGGGGTTTGGCCCGCCCGGGGTCGGGTAGCCCAGCCGCCCGTCCTGGCGACGGGACCGGGCCCCTGCGAGCGGGTGGTCCGCCACCTGCGACGCCGACGGGAGTGGTGACGGTGGGTCCGGTTCCCCCGAAAGCCGGTGACCGCTGACGATGTGCGGCATCAGTGGCGAGGCGAGGTTCGACGGGTCGACGCCCGACGCCGACGCGGTGACCCGGATGACCGAGGCGATGCGGTCCCGGGGCCCCGACGGCGAGGGCCTGTGGAACGACGGCTGGGTGACCCTCGGGCACCGCCGCCTCACCATCATCGACCTCTCCGAGGCGGGCGGCCAGCCGATGGTGCGCGAGGACCTCGGGTTGGGGCTGGTCTTCAACGGCTGCGTCTACAACTACCCGCAACTGCGCGACGAACTTCGGGAGGCCGGGCACACCTTCCACTCCACCAGCGACACCGAGGTGATCCTGGCGGCGTACGCGCAGTGGGGCGAACGCTTCGTCGACCACCTGGTCGGCATGTTCGCCGTGGTCCTCGTGGACCGGCAGCGGCGGCGGCTGGTGCTGGCCCGCGACCGGCTCGGCATCAAGCCGCTGTACCTGGCCGAGTCCCCCGGCCGGCTGCGGTTCGCCTCCACCCTGCCCGCGCTGCTGCGCGCCGGCGACGTGGACACCACGATCGACCCGGTGGCGCTGCACCACTACCTGTCCTGGCACTCGATCGTGCCGGCGCCCCGCACCGTGCTACGCGGCGTGCGCAAGCTCCCCCCGGCCACCGTACGGGTCGTGGAGGCCGACGGGCGCAGCCGCGAGCACGTCTACTGGCGGCCCGACTACGCCCGGGACCCCGCCCACGGCGGGATGGACGCGCGGGACTGGCGGGCCGCGATCGGCGGCGCGCTGCGCACGGCGGTTCGACGGCGCCTCGTCGCCGACGTCCCGGTCGGCGTGCTGCTCTCCGGCGGCCTGGACTCCAGCATGATCGTGGCGCTGCTGGCCGAGGCCGGGCAGCACCACCTCCAGACGTTCAGCATCGGCTTCGACAGCCGCGGCGGCGAGGTCGGCGACGAGTTCCACTACTCCGACCTCGTCGCCCGCGCCTTCGACACCGACCACCACCGCATCCGGCTCGCCGACGACGACCTGGTCCCGGCGGTACGCCGGACCGTCCACGCGATGACCGAGCCGATGGGCAGCCACGACGTGGTCGCCTTCCACCTGCTGTCCGAGCAGGTCGCGCGGCACGTCAAGGTGGCCCAGTCCGGGCAGGGCGCCGACGAGGTCTTCGCCGGCTACGGCTACCACCAGCCCCTCGCCCGGGTGCCCCGCGACGGCGCGGCGGACGCCTTCGCCGACGCGTTCTTCGACCGGGACCACGCCGAACTGTGCCGGGTGGTCAGCCCCGCGTACGCCTGCGACCGCGACGCCAGCCGCGAACTGCTCGCCGCCGACCTGGCGGCGAGCGGGGCGGACACCGCGCTGGACGCCGTGCTGCGCCTGGACACCCACCTGATGCTCCCCGACGACCCGGTGAAGCGGGTGGACAGCATGAGCATGGCGTGGGGGCTGGAGGTGCGCACGCCCTTCCTCGACCAGGACCTGGTCGCCCTCGCGGCGGCCTGCCCGCCCGAGCACAAGGTGGCCGGCGGCGGCAAGGGCGTGCTCAAGGAGATCGCCCGGGAGGTGCTGCCGGCCGAGGTGGTCGACCGGCCGAAGGGCTACTTCCCCGTGCCGGCGCTGCGCAACGTCGACGGCCCCGTGCGGCAGCTCGTCACCGAGGCCCTCGCCGCCCCCGCCGCCCGGGAACGCGGCCTGTTCCGCCGTGAGTACCTCGACGACCTGCTCGCGGTGCCGGACCGGGCGCAGGCCGCTGCCGGCAGCAACAAGCTGTGGCAGCTCGGCCTGCTGGAGCTGTGGCTCCAGTCCCACGACATCCGCTGACCGGCACGCCCCCGGTCCGCCTCGGCACCCGGGTCGGGCGGCTTCAGCAGGCGAGGGTCTCGGCGGCCAGGTGGTCCAGGACGGCCCGTACGTCGTTGCCGGTGCGGGCCATCACCCGGCGCTGCCGGGTGGCGCCGTTGCCGTCCCGGCGCACCCGGGCCACCTGGTCGCGTACGTGGTCGAGGTCGCCGTGGCGCGCCAGGGCGGGCGCGACGGTGGCGACGAGTTCGTCGACCAGGTCCCAGGCGGGACGGGCGTCGCCGGAGCGCAGGTCGATCAGGTCGCCCTCCAGTCCGTCGTGGGCGGCCCGCCAGTGCGCGGCGGAGACCAGGCAGTCCCGGATCCGGGGGGCGGGAACACCGGCGCGGACGTCGTCGGCCAGCGTCGCGACGAGCGCCCGGACCAGGCCGGCGACGAGCACCGTGTCGTCCACGCCCGGGCAGACGTCGCCCACCCGGATCTCGACCGTGGGGTACGCGGTGGAGGGGCGGGCGTACCAGTAGACCATCGCGGCGTCGAGCATGATCCCGGCGCGGATCAGGTCGTCCACGGTCGCGTCGTAGTCGGCGGCCGACTCGAAGTGCGGGGTCGGCCCGATGCTGGGCCAGCGTTCCAGCTGCATCGAGCGCCAGCTGGCGTGCCCGGTGTCGCGGCCGTCGTGCAGCGGCGAGTTGGCGGTGACCGCCTGCACCACCGGCAGCCACGGGCGCAGGTGGTTGCACACCTGGACGGCCAGTTCGCGGTCGGGCAGCCCGACGTGGACGTGGCAGCCGCAGACCGCCGGATCGTGCGCGACCGGGCCGAAGCGGCGGGACATGGCGTGGTAGCGAGGTTTGTCCGGTACCGTCCGGTGCGGCTCGTGCACGGGGGTGGCACCGACCGCGACGAGCCGGGCCCCGGCGGCACGGGCCGCGTCGGCGGCCGAACGGCGCAGCGCCACCAGGTGGGCGCGCAGCTCGGTCAGGTCGGCGGTGACCGGCGTGACCATCTCCACCATGCTGTGCCGGAACTCCTGGCGGCTCTGGTCCCGGGCCGTCCCGGACAGGGCGGCGAGCACCCGGTCGGCGACCGGAAGACTCTCCCCCGTCCGGGGATCGAGCAGCAGGTACTCCTCCTCGACCCCGAGGGTGAGGGCGGCCAGGTCGGGCACCGCGGTGGTGACTGCCGGGCGGTACGTCATGGGCCGTCGAGCGTCCGTTCGTCGGGCGGCGCGCCGGGGCGCCGCGCTGCCGGGAGACCCGCGTTCCCGGCCCCGGGAGCGAGCAAACGCCGGGCACCGCCGCCCGGCCGTCCGGCGGTGCCCGGGGACCGCCGGCGGCCCGCTGCACGCTCCGGCGGCCCCGCAGCGCTGTCCCGGCGGCCCGCAGCACGGCCCGGCGGCCGGGCGGCCCCGCAGCGCTGTCCCGGCGGCCCGCAGCACGGCCCGGCGGCCCGGCGGCCCCGCAGCGCAGCCCCGGCCGCCCGCAGCGCGCTGGCGAGCCGGGGCGACCGCCGTCGGGCGGCGCTATACGCCGGATCGTGCCGCGACCGCCCGCGCGGCCAGGAAGGCGCGTTCGGCCGCGTTGTCCGTCCGCTCCGCAGCCGTCCGGTACGCCTCGGCCGCCTCCCCCGCCCGGCCCAGCCGGCGCAACAGGTCGGCCCGGACGGCGTGGAACGCGTGGTAGCCGGCCAGGTCGAGGCGGTCGACGGCGGCCAGCGCCACCGCCGGCCCGGCCACCTCGGCCAGCGCGACGGCCCGGTTCAGCGCCACCACCGGCCCGGGGGCACACGCGGTGAGCTGGTCGTACAGCATGAGGATCTGGGCCCAGTCGGTGCCGGCGGCGCTGGGCGCGTCGCTGTGCACGGCGGCGATCGCGGCCTGGATCTGGTACGGACCGGGCCGGTCGCGGCGCAGGCACCGGCGGACCAGGGCCTGCCCCTCCGCGACGAGCCCGGCGTCCCACCGGCGGCGGTCCTGCTCGCCCAGCGGGACCAGCACGCCGTCGGCGGTGGTGCGGGCGGGGCGGCGCGCCTCGGTGAGCAGCATCAGCGCCAGCAGCCCCAGCGCCTCCGGCTCGTCCGGCATCAACTCCACCAGCAGCCGGCCCAGCCGGATCGCCTCGGCGCACAGGTCGTCGCGGACCAGCCGGTCGCCGGAGCTGGCGGTGTGCCCCTCGGTGAAGATCAGGTAGAGCACGGCCAGCACGGCGGAGAGCCGGTCCGGCAGGTCGGCGTCCCCCGGCACCCGGTACGGGATGCGGGCGTCGCGGATCTTGGCCTTGGCCCGGACGATCCGCTGGGCCATCGTCGCCTCCGGAACCAGGAAGGCCCGGGCGATCTCGGCGGTGCCCATCCCGCCGAGCAGCCGCAGGGTCAGCGCGACCCGGGCCGCCTGGCCCAACGCCGGGTGGCAGCAGGTGAAGATCAGGCGGAGCCGGTCGTCGCGCACGGGTCCCTCCCCGGCCGGCACGTCGCGGGTGTGCAGCAGGACGGCCTGGGCGTGCCGGTCGGCCCGCGACGCCTCCCGCCGCAGCCGGTCGATCGCCCGGTTCCGGGCGGTCGTGATGATCCAGCCGGCCGGGCTGGGCGGCGGCCCCGTCTCGGGCCACCGCGCCACCGCCACCGTGAATGCCTCCTGCACCGCCTCCTCGGCGAGGTCGAGGTCGCCGAGGAGGCGGACCAGGACGGCGACCGCACGGCCGTACTCCGCGCGGAACGCCGCCTCCACGTCCGACACGCTCAGTCCTCGCCCTGGAAGGGGCGCACCTCGATCGGCAGGGTGGTGGCCAGCGCGTACCGGCGGCCCCACGCCAGCGCGGCGTCCAGGTCGGGCGCCCGGATGACGGTGAAGCCGCCGAGGTACTCCTTGCCCTCGGCGAACGGCCCGTCGGTGACCAGCACGTCGCCGTCGGACGGCCGCAGCACGGTCGCCGTGTCCGGCGCGTGCAGCCCCTGGCCGAAGACCCAGCACCCGGACGCCTCCAGCTCCTCGCGGATCGCGCCCAGCTCGCGCATCACCCCGGCCAGGAACTCCGGGGCCACCAGTTCCTCGCCGCCGGGCTGGTAGATGCTGAGCAGGTACTGCTTCATGGCTTCTCCTCGTGTCGACGGCCGGCGCCACCGCCGGCCTCTCATCCTCCACACGAACGAGGCGAGCCCGGATCGACAACCCGCGCGCGAAATCCGGCGACCCGGCCGCCGACGGGTTGGGCCACGTCGTTGACGGACGCGCGACGAGCGTGGAGACGACACCCGGCCACGTCCGGTCTCCGGGTCCGGCGGCCTCCGACGCCGACGACGGTCAGGGCCGCCGGACCAGCTCGCCGACGGTGGTCCGCGGGCCGACGAGCGCCATCGGCCCGCCGTGCGGGTCGGACGTCCCGCCGGCCCGCCGTCAGCCCGGCTCGCCCGTCAGCAACGCGGCCACGGCGTCGGCGGCCGCCGGATGCGTGGCCAGCAGGGCGGTCAGCCCCGGCGGGGTGGCGGGCGTGGCGGCAGCCTCCTCGCGCCACCCGCCGTCGCAGCCGAGCAGGGCGGCGACGGCGTCGACGGCCTGCGGGTGGCCGGACAGCAGGGTGGCCACCGGGCCGGACGCGACGGCGGGGACCGCCGGCGCCGGCGGGGACGCCGACGCCGACCACGGCGGCACCCAGGCGTCCAGCGCAGGCAGCGACGCGGGGAAGGTACGGCCCGCCTCCCGCACCAGCAGCGGCACCAGTTCCGGGCCGTGGTCGCGCAGGGTGGTGATCAGCGTGGGCAGCCAGGGCAGCAGGACCGGATCGGGCAGCCGGGCGAACGCGGACGACATCACCTCCACGACGAACGGGGCGAGCCCCGGCACCGACTCCAGGGCCTGCACGAAGCCGCTGAGGTACTGCGGGAAGGCGGGCACCACCAGCGGGTTGCCGAGCAGGTCGGCGCACCGCCGGCGCAGCTCGGCCAGGGACAGCAGGCCGAGCTGGTGCCGGGCGACCCAGAGCAGCGCGACCTTGGCCGGCGCCTCCGGGTGGGACTGCGCGACGGCGAGTTCGAGCTGGGACCGGTCGCAGCCCAGGGAAAGCGCCAGGCTCTCCATGCCGAACAGGAAGCCGAGCATGGCGCCGACCTGCCGGACCCCGCTCCCCTCGTCGACGAACGCCGTGGGCAGCAGCGTGCAGTAGTGGGCGTACCCGGTGGTCACGAACGCCTCGCACCAGGCCGGCAGCGGCCCGGTGGCGCGATGGTGGGCCAGCAGCCGCCGGATCCGGCGCAGCACCTCGGGGGCGTCGTCGACGGTGCGTTCGGCGGCGAGCAGTTCCACCGCCCGGTTGCCCAGCTCGTCGACCAGGCGCGGGCTGTCGAGCAGTCGTACGGCGTCCTCGACGGCCTCCAGCGCGACCGAGGCCGTGGCGTCCGGGCCCCGGACGGCGCGCCGCAGCCGCTGCTCCAGCACCTGCTCGACGGTGACGCCCTCGTAGCCCAGCTCGATCAGCGCCCGCTGGTGGCGGCCGAGGGCCAGGTCCCAGCTCTCCTGGATCGAGCGGTGCCCCAACCGGCGCTCGCCCATGATGGGTCGTACCGCGTCGGGGGGCAGCAGGTGTCGCAGCCGCCAGAGCAGGTCGGAGCAGGGCGCCAGCCCGGGGTCGGCGTGCAGGTCCAGCAGCGCCCGCTGGACCGGGCGCTTCTCCAGGTCCAGCCCGAGCGGGGCGAGCCGGTCGTGGACGTCGCGGGCGAGCGGCGGAAGGGCCTCGTAGCCCACCTGGCCGATCCGGTCGCCGCCGAACAGGATCTCGCAGAGCCGGCGGACGTCCCGGCGCCCCGGGACGACGTCCTTCTCGATGCAGGTGACCGCCGCGTCGGCGAAGTCGTACGGCGTGGGGCGGGCCCGGTTGCGCAGGCCGGCGAGGAGGATCGAGGTCTCGAAGACGGCGATGGCGTCGGCGGTGCTGGCCAGGTAGCCGTTGCGCCGGGCCAGCCGGACGATGTCGACGCACCAGCCCCGCAGCTCCGCCTCGTCGAGGCCCTGCACCGCCGGTGGCCGCCCGAGGTAGCCGGAGAGCCGGTCGGCGACCGGGGCGGCGGGCACCGGGACCGGTGCGGCGCGGCGGCGCCCGGCGCGGGTGCGGGTGCCGCGCTGCCCCTCCAGTTGGAACGGCGACAGCCCGGACCGGGCGACCGCCTTCGTCCAGGTCGCCGCGGCGATCGACACCGACCCGGCCGCGAGCCCGAACTGCGCCTCGATGGCGGAGTGGCTGGAGGGGATCAAGCCGTAGTGCCACCGGGTGCCGGTACGTGGGCTGATCTCGAACGGGACGTCGGAACGCAGGCCGAACTGCTCGACCCGGCTGGCGGCGTGGAACGCCCCGCAGACGTGCAGGCACTCCGCCGGATCCGCACCCGAACTGGCCAGGTGCTCCCGGATCCGGGTCCACATGTGGCGTTCCCGGTCCTCGTCGCGGTCGCGCCGGTCCGCCCCGGCCGGGCGCAGCCGCCGGAACAGGCTGCCGATCAGCAGCATCACCTGCCGGTAGGTGTCGTGGTCGGCGTCGGCGAGCGGCTGCTCGACGTACTGGTCCCACCACTCCGACCAGTGCCGCACCTTGCCGTGGTGCAGCAGGTACGCCTCGAGTTCCGCGAAGCGGGGCCGCAGGTCCCCGATCTCGACCCCGACGGCGTCCCCGTGCAGGGCCGCCTCCTCCTCCGCCGGCGCGGTCGGCTCGACGTCCCCGCCCGCCGGGGCATCGTCGGCGGTGCCGGGTGGGCGGGGCAGCCACTGGAAGACGTGGTCGGTGGAGCGGTCCACCAGGACCAGCTCGACCCCGGGCGTCTCCAGCGCGTACGCGATGGCCTGGTATTCGGCGCTGGCCTCGGTGATCGGCGCGACCACGCTGAGCGGCCCCCAGTCGGCCGGGAAGCCCTCCAGCTCGGAGGCGAACGCCTGCACCGCCACCGGGAGGCGGCAGTTGCGCAGCTCGCCCAGCAGCGGCTGGAGGTCCTCGCAGAGCTCCAGGTAGATCACCTTCGGCTGCTTGGCGCGCAGCCGCCGGACCATGGCCAGCGCGGACGCCGGCGAGTGGTGGCAGACCGGGAAGATCTCCAGTTCCTCGCCGAGGGCACGGTCGACGTCGTCGACCATGCCGGCGAGGATGTCGGCGACGGCGCCCGGACTGTCGGCGAAGGCGGTGGCGGCGGCGGTGAGCTGCTGGCGCAGCTCACCGAACGGCCCGGCCTCGGTGGGCGCGGTCACGACAGGGAGGCGATGGCCTGGCGGCCGCCGTCGAGGAAGCCCTCCCAGGGGCCGCCGTCCTGCTTGGCGCGCGGTTCCACCACCCCGTGCAGGTACTTGTTGAGGATCGCCAGGTCCTCCGGGCTACGCCGGGCCAGGGAGCCGACCAGCGACCCGGCCAGCGTCGCGGCGCGCAGGGTGCGGTCGCCGAAGAACTGGCTGTGCAGGATGGCGTCCTCCAGGACGCCGATCTGCTCGGCGGTGGACAGCGCCGACTCCAGCTTCTCGTCGTCGCTGGTCGCCGAGGAGGCCGCGGCACGCAGGTCGGCGAAGCTCTGCAACAGGATGTCCAGCAGGGTGGGCGGCACGTCGAGCGTGATCTGGTGCCGGCGCAGCAGCTCCTCGGTGCGGAAGCGGACGATCTCCGCCTCGCTGCGCTTGTTGGTCACCACGGGGATCCGGACGAAGTTGAACCGCCGCTTGAGCGCGGACGAGAGGTCGTTCACGCCCCGGTCCCGGCTGTTCGCGGTGGCGATGATCGAGAAGCCGGGCTTGGCGAAGACGATGTTGTCGCGGTCCAGCTCCGGAATGGAGACGTACTTCTCCGACAGGATCGAGATCAGCGCGTCCTGCACGTCGCTGGTGGAGCGGGTCAACTCCTCGAACCGGCCGACCACGCCCTGCTCCATCGCCGTCATGATCGGCGACGGGATCATCGACTCCCGGGACTGCCCCCTGGCGATCACCATCGACACGTTCCACGAGTACTTGATGTGGTCCTCGGTGGTGCCGGCGGTGCCCTGCACCACCAGGGTCGAGTTGCGGCAGACCGCGGCGGCCAGCAGCTCGGCGAGCCAGCTCTTGCCGGTGCCCGGGTCGCCGATCAGCAGCAGGCCCCGGTCCGACGCCAGGGTCACGATGCTCCGTTCGACGAACGTACGGTCGCCGAACCACTTCTGCGGGATCTCCCGGTCGAGCCCGTCGGCCCGCTCCGAGCCGAGGACGAACAGTCGGACCATCCGCGGGCTCAGCCGCCACGAGAACGGCTTCGGGTCGGTGTCGACCGACTCCAGGTAGTCGAGTTCCTCGGCGTACTTGACCTCGGCGGGGGCACGCAGCATCTCGGACATGAGGGGTTCGTTCTCCTAGGTGAGGAAGCTCTTGAGCTCGAAGACGAGTTTGCGGATGTGGCCGGAGATCACCGGCGTGCCCAGGTCCTTGAAGCGTTGCCGGAACCAGGGGTTGACGCTCTGCTGGCCCGAGCTGTTGACCGAGCCGACCGGGATGAACCGCACCCCGGAGCGGTGCACCGCCTCGATGCCGTCGAACAGCGGCTGGGAGCGGTTGAACTCGTAGAAGTCCGAGATCCACACCATGACCGTGTTCCTCGGCTCGACGATCTTGGGGCGGGCCAGCGCCATCGCGACCGGGCCGTCGTTGCCGCCGCCCAGGTTGGTGCGCAGCAGCACCTCGAACGGGTCGTGCACCCACGGCGTCAGGTCCAGCGCCCGCGTGTCGTACGCGATCAGGTGCACGTCCACCTTGGGCAGCCCGGCGAAGATCGAGGCGAGGATGGTGCAGTTGACCATCGAGTCGACCATAGAGCCCGACTGGTCCACCACCACGATCAGCCGGGCCGGCGTGACCCGGCGGGCCGTCTGCCGGTAGTAGAGCTTGTCGACGTAGAGGCGCTCGTCCTCCGGGCTCCAGTTGGTCAGGTTCTGCCAGATGGTGCGGTCGAGGTCGAGGTTGCGGTACACCCGCTTCGGCGGCACGGACCGGTCGACGACGCCGACGCTGGTCTGCGCGACCTGGGTACGCAGCACCTCCGCGACCTCGTCGACGAAGCGGCGGATGAGCGCCTTGGCGTTGGCCAAAGCCACGCCGGAGAGGTTGGCCTTGTCCCGCAGGAGCTGCTCGATCAGCGACATGCTCGGCGTCAGCCGGCTGGCCAGCGCCGGGTCGGCCAGCACCTCCCGCAGGTGCATCCGGCGGACCAGGTCGCCCTCCAGGCCGGCGAGCACCCCGCCGAGGCCGTCGGTGCCGCCCTGCCGGCGCAGCCCCCCGGGCTCCAGGCCGAGCGCCTGCTCGAACCAGCCCGCGTCGGACTGCCACCGGGCCAGTTGACCGGCGTCGACCGCCCCGTGGCCGGTGGCGAACACGTTGAGCAGCAGCTTCGACACCAGCGCGGCGCGGCGCACCTCCGCGGCGCCCGGCCCGGTCGCCGGCCCGTCACCGCCCGATCCCGCACCGCCCGACCCGGCGTCGGCGCCGGACCCGAGGTCGACACCCGATCCGCTGTCGACGCCCGACCCGGTATCGGCGCCGGACCCGAGGTCGACACCCGATCCGCCGTCGACGCCCGACCCGGTATCGGCGCCGGACCCGAGGTCGACGCCCGACCCGGTGCCCGTCGTGGCGCTCGATCCGGTGCCCGTTGTGGCGCTCGATCCGGTGTCGGCGCCGGCCCCGGCGTCCGTGGTGGCGGCGGGGTCGGGCGGGGTGGGCCCACCGCCCGGCGGCGCGCCCGCGCCCGCGTCCTGCTCCGGTTGGAGCAGGCCGCGCAGCTCGGCGGCGAGGGCCGGGAAGCGCTGGACGACGGTGTCCACCGACACCGCCGGGTCCAGCAGGGCGGCCGGCAGGCCGAGGTCGTCGACGACCGCCATGCTGGCCGACTCCAGGGCGGGCTGCTCGTCGGGGTCGAAGAGCCGGGCGAGCAGGCGCCAGTAGAGCACCTGGCGCCGGTTGGCGTCGGCGTGGTCCGCGGGGGCGAGGGAGTCGGTCATCGGCGCAGCAACCGTCCCGCGCGCTCGCGCAGCACCGCCACGGCGTCGCCCGCCTTGGCGTCGGCCTTGGCGGCCTTCGGGTCGGTGACTCCGCACGCCCAGTCGCCGGCGTGCGCGCCGACCGGCTTGCGCTTGACGGTGGCCTGCACCGCCAGCGGCTGGAGCAGCCACCGGCCGTCGTCCCACCGGACCAGGCCGAGGCACGCCGACGAGGCCGCGACCAGGTCGGGCGTGAGCGGGCCGCAGGAGGGCAGCCGGTCGACCGCGACGGCGAGCGGGTGGCCGTCGAGCTCGACGGTGAGCGCGCCGTCGTCGTCGCGCACGGTGTAGCCCTCCAGCAGGACGGGCTCGGCGATCCCGACCGGGTGCCGGTCCAGCGGCGCCGGCGCCGCCGCGACCGCCGCCGGCAGCAGGACCCGCGCGGTGGCGAACGGGTCGGCTGCCTCGCCGGGTCGCGCCCGGTCGTCACGCCAGATCAGATCGGCGCCGCGCAGCGGAAGGCCGCTGACCGTCAGGCCCCGTCGTTCGGCCAGCGCGGCCAACAGCACGGGGTGGGCGTCCAGCAGGCGCCACAGCGCCGGCCCGACGATCGTCTCCACCTTGACCGCCCCGACGGCGGCGCGGACCAGGCGGGGCGTCCCACCATCGGCCGGCTCGAGGATGCCGTGCACCTGTGCCTGCACGGCGGTGTCGTGCTCGTGCACGTCGACACCGAGCACGAGGAGCCGCCCGGACACCTCCTCGACGGCCGGCGGGGCGGCCACGGCCGCCGCGTCCTGGGCGAGCAGCAGGCCCCGCGCCCACAGGTCGGCCCAGCGCCGGACCGGCGGATGCGCCATCGTGGCGACCGGCGCGCAGGCCCGCAGCTCGGCGGCCAGGCCGTCGAGCAGCACCGCCAGCCGACGCAGGCCCGGCTCGGCGAGCGCGGCCTCGATCGGGGTCGCGGCCGCGGCGACGAGCTCGTGGTCGACGCCGGCCCACCCCGCGAGCGCCAGCTCGTGCAGCCACGCGCGGACGCCGGCGAGCGGCGGCGGCGCGTCCGCAGCGGGCCCGGGCGGGCCCGGCGCCCAGGGGGCGCGCGCCCGGCCCAGGGCGGTGTCGAGCTGCCCGAGCAGCGCGTCGTGGGCCGCGCCGAGCAGCGCGCACCGGGCACCGGCGAGGGCGACGAGATGGTCCTCGGTCACCGAACCGGCGGTCACCTTGCCGACCGCCTCGGCCACCAGGTCGCCGAGCGGGGTGGGGGCGAGCGCTCCGGCCAGCGCGGCCAGCGCCGCCGCGTCCTCCTCGTTGACCCGGGCGAACCCGCGGACCAGGGCGCCGTCGAGACCGGCGACGAGGTCGAGGGCGTCGGTCAGACCGGTCGGTGCGCCGTCGCGCAGGACGGCGAGCTGCGTGCCGAGCATCAGCGGCCCGCCCCGGTGGCCGGGAACCAGTGCAGCTCGGGCAGGGGCGCCGTGCTGCCGGGAAGTTCCAGATAGGACAGGTGGCGCAGGAAGCGGCTGAACACGACCGCGGCGGGCGTCGGCTCGTGCCGCGCGTCCAGGGCGGCGATCAGGTCCGCGCCACCGCTCGCCCCGTCGCCGACCTCGACCCGCAGGTAGCGGGCGACCCGGTCGACGCCGTACTGGAGGACGGCCTCGTCCACGAGGGCGTGCAGGTGCTTGCACAGGGCACCGCGCAGCCCGCCGCAGGGGCGGTTGTTGTTGGTGCTGCAGTGGTAGGCGTGGGTGCCGGCCGCGATCGAGGACACGTAGACCCGCTCGACGTCCGACCCGCTGGACACCACGCCCTGCAGCCGCCCGTCGGCCAGCTCCACGAAGGGCACCTTGGCCAGCTTGCGGGGCCGTGCGGGCGGCACCACCCGCACGGTGCTGCGCCGTCTCCACGCGGCCAGTTCCGCGTCCGCCACTGTCCGAACCTCCCGTCCGCCGCCGCGCGGCGCCGCCGTGACCACGCCGACACCGGATGGACCCGGCGCCGCCGTCACGACGAGGATCATGGACCACGGGTGCGACATCGTCGCCGGGGGCCGGCGGCCCCAGGGGCGACGACCGCCGGCGCGGGGTGGCGCGGTTGGTCGCGGTCAGGGCAGCCCGGGCGTACGACCTGGGGTCGCGTCTCCGACACCGACCCGCGTTCATCAGGTCTCGCCTAATTAAGTTGAAGTTGATATAAATGACGGGTGCACGCCTTCGATGTGCTCGGCGACCCGGTGCGGCGCCGCATCCTCGAACTGCTCACCGACGGTGAGATGACCGCCGGTGGGCTGTGCGACGTGATCCGGCGCGAGTTCGGGATCTCCCAGCCCGCCGTCTCGCAGCACCTCAAGGTGTTGCGGGACAACGGCTTCGCCACCGTGCGCGCGGAGGGGACCCGACGGCTCTACGCCGTCGACCCCCGGCCCCTGCGGGAGGTCGACCAGTGGCTCGACCACTTCCGTCGGTTCTGGACGCCGCCCCTGCAGGCCCTCGCGACCGAGCTCGCCCGGGGCATGCGCGAACGGCGGCTACGCGGGCGGCCCGGCGACGCGCCCGACGACGACGGCGACCGCTGAGGGCGCCCCGGAGAAACGTGCGGCGTTCTGTCGGAGCCGTCGGGCAGACTCTCCGGCATGTCGCCGCGATCCGTCGCCGCCCTCGTCGCCGCCACGCAGGCCGGCGAGAGGGTCCGCTACCTGCACTTCTGGGGCCACCGGCCGCGCCGCGACGGCGGCGTCGGGCCCGGCTGCCTGAGCCAGTGGTGGCCGGCCCCGTTCCGCGACGGCGGCCGGACGTATGCCACCGCCGAGCACTGGATGATGTGGCACAAGGCGATGCTGTTCGGCGACGCGGACGTCGCCGCCCAGGTCCTGGCGGCCGGGCACCCGCACCGCGCCAAGTCGCTCGGCCGCCGCGTGCGCGGTTTCGACGAGGCGACCTGGGCGGCCCGGCGCTACGACATCGTGGTGGCGGGCAGCGTCGCCAAGTTCGGCCAGCACGACGGCCTGCGGGCGTTCCTGCTGGCCACCGGCGAGCGGGTGCTCGTGGAGGCCAGCCCGGTGGACCGTGTCTGGGGCATCGGGCTGGCCGCCGACGATCCGCGCGCGGAGGATCCGCAGGCGTGGCAGGGCGCGAACCTGCTCGGCTTCGCCCTGATGGACGCCCGCGACGCCCTCCGCGCGGGCGGTTCGTGACCGCGGGACCGCTGCCGGGCGGCTCCGGAGCGGGGCGGGTAACGTCCTGCGGCATGACGGCCGCCGCGTACTCCCACTGCTCCTTCTGCGGCGTGGCCTACCCGGCGGCGGCCGGATGGCCGCGGGTCTGCGCGGCCTGCGGCGAGACCGTCTGGCGCAACCCGCTGCCCGTCGCGGTGGCGGTGCTGCCGGTCCGCACGGACGCGGGCCTCGGCGTGGTCGTCGTCCGCCGGGACATCGAGCCGGCACGCGGCCTGCTCGCGCTGCCGGGGGGCTTCATCGAGTACGGCGAGGAGTGGCAGGAGGCCCTGGTCCGAGAGCTGTGGGAGGAGACCGGCCTGCGCGCCGACGCCGCCGACGCCCGCCTCTTCGCGGTGCACAGCGCCCCGGCCGGCGGCACGATGATGGTCTTCGGGGAGCTGCCCGAGCAGCGGGCCGAGGCGCTGCCGCCCTCGGCACCCACCGAGGAGGCCACCGAGTGGCTGGTGCTCACCCAGCCGACGGAGTTGGCCTTCTCCACCCACACCCGGGTGCTCGCCGACTTCCTCGCGCAGCGGGCGGCCTGACCCGGGCCGGCACCGCGTTACCCTGACCCGGGCCGGCACCGCATTACCTGACCCGGGCCGGCACCGACGCGCGGCCTGACCGGGCCCGTACCATCGGCGCCGGTTCGGTCGGGCTCGGGGCGTGGCCGGTCAGACCGCGAGGTAGCGGGCGGGCACCGCGTCGGTGAGCCAGACCCCGTTGGCGCTGCGGTAGAAGGCGTGCCCGTCGCGGGCCATCCCCGCCGCGTCCACCGTCAGGATCACCACGTCTCCCCGCCGGCGGGCGCCCACCTGCCGGGCGGTCGCCACGTCCGGTGACAGGTGGACGTGGTGCCGGCCGCCCCGGTGCAGACCGGTCGCCCGGATGGAGTCGAGGGCGACGCTGCTGGTGCCGTGGTAGAGCCGCGCCGGCGGCGGACACGGCGTGAGCCCCAGGTCGACCGGGATGGAGTGCCCCTGGTTGGCCCGGATCCGCTCGACGCCGTCGGGGCCGCGTTCGACGGCGAAACGCTGCTTGTCGTTGCCGGCGACGACGGCGTCGAGGTCGACGCGGCCGACCCGCAGCGCGGTGAGCAGGTCGTCGACCGGCACCCAGCCGGCCCCGTCGGGCACGAGGCCGAACCGGGCGGGCTGGTGCCGCAACGCCAGGGACATCCGCTTGCTCAGCCCCACCATCGCCCGATGATCCACCCCCGAAGTCTGCCTCCCCGAGCATGATCCGCGCCAGGCGATTGGGCGGGCAGGCCGGCGGTCAGGCGGCGGGCCGGTCGGCGGTCGGGCGGCGACGGCGGGCCGGGTCGGTGAGCGCCGGCGGGCGCCAGACGCCGTCCGGGGCGTACAGGTCGGTGCCGGGTGGGACGATCTCGTCGATCCGGTCGAGCGTGGCGTCGTCGAGGGTCAGCGCGGCGCTGGCGAGCAGCCCGTCGAGCTGCTCCATCGTCCGCGGCCCGAGGATCGCCGAGGTGACCCCGGGGTGGGCCACGGTGAACGCCACGGCCAGCTCGGGCAGCGAGCAGCCGACGTCCCCGGCCAGCTCGACCAGCCGCTCGACCGCCTGGTACTTGGCGGCGTTGCCGGGGATCGACGGGTCGAACCGGGCCGGAGTGAGCGCGGGTCGGCCGGCGGCCAGGTCGACGGGGCGGCCGTGGCGGTAGCGGCCGGACAGGAAGCCCGAGGCGAGCGGGCTCCAGACGAGCACCCCCATGCCGTACCGCTGGCAGACCGGGAGCACGTCGGCCTCGATGCCCCGGGCCAGGATCGAGTACGGCGGCTGCTCGGTGCGGAACCGGCCGAGGCCGCGCCGCTCGGCGACGTGCTGCGCCTCGACGATCTCCTCGGCCGGGAACGTGGAGCAGCCGAACGCCCGGATCGTGCCGGCCCGGACGAGGTCGCTCAGGACGCCGAGGGTCTCCTCGATGTCCGTGGTGTGGTCGGGGCGGTGCACCTGGTAGAGGTCGATCCAGTCGGTGTCGAGCCGGCGGAGGCTGTCCTCGACGGCCCGCAGGATCCAGCGTCGCGAGTTGCCGCCCCGGTTGCGCCCCTCCCCCATCGGGAAGTGCACCTTGGTGGCGAGCACGACGTCGTCCCGGCGGCCTCGCAGCGCCCGGCCGACGATGCGTTCGCTCTCGCCGGCCGAGTACATGTCGGCGGTGTCGACCAGGTTGACGCCGCGGTCGAGGGCGGCGTGGATGATCCGGACGCAGTCGTCGTGGTCGGGATTGCCGACCGCGCCGAACATCATCGTGCCGAGGGCGTGGACGCTCACCTCGATGCCGGTGCCGCCCAGGACGCGGTAACGCATGCTCGTGCTCCTCGTGTCGCCGCGCCCGGCGTGGGTCCGCCGGGCGTCCGGGCCACGCTAGGAATTCGAGTGCGCTGGAAGTCAACACGGGAGCCACCCGGACCGCCGGTCGGTCTCCGGTGCGCCGCGCCGCCGACGTCGGGCCGCCGGCCGGCGGACCGTACGGCCACGGCGGGGCGGCCGGTCAGCGGGGCAGGCCGTCGTCGGCCGCCGGGGAACGGGCGAGGTAGCCGCTGGCCTGCAGGTCGAACAGCTCCCGGTAGAGGCCGTCGGCCGACATCAACTCGTCGTGGGTGCCCTGCTGGACGAGCCGGCCCCGCTCCATCACGAAGATCTGGTCGGCGTGCCGGACGTTGGCCAGCCGGTGGGTGATCAGCACGACGGCCCGGTCGGGACGGCGACGCAGGTGTTGGAAGAGCGCGTGCTCGGCCCGCGCGTCCAGGGCGGCCGACGGCTCGTCGCAGATCAACAGGGCGGCGTGCCGGTAGAGGCCCCGCGCGGCGACGAGCCGCTGCCACTGCCCGCCGGAGAGGTCCTGTCCGTCCTTGAACTCGCGGTCGAGCAGGGTGTCGTACCCGAAGGGCAGGCCCGCGATCATGTCGTGCGCGGCCGCCGCCCGCGCGGCGTCGTGCACGCTGGGCCCCGGCCGCTCGGGCGCCCGGTCGTGCCGGCCGATGCGGATGTTCTGCCGGGCGGTGAACGGGAACTTCCACCAGTCCTGCGTCATCACCGCCACGTGTCCGCCCGTGGCCCGCGGATCCAGCTCGCGGGCGTCGACCCCGTCCCAGCGGACCGCGCCGCCGGTCGGCCGGTAGAGCCCGGCGATGAGCTTGGCCAGGGTCGTCTTGCCGGAGCCGTTCTCGCCAACCAGGGCGACCACCTGGCCGCGCCGCACGGTGAGGCTGACCTCGTCGACGGCCGGCCGCTCGGTGTCCGGGTAGCGCAGGCTGACGCGGTCCAACTCGACCGCGTCGAACCCGTCCACCGCCCGCCCGCCGCCGGCCGGGACCCGCGCCCCGGCCCGGTCGAGGAAGTCGCGGTAGTCCTGGTAGTAGAGGGCGTCCTCGTAGAGCGAGTTCGTGGCGAGGACCGCGACGTTGAGGCTCGTGCGGGCGGACTGGAGGGCGAACAGTGCGGTCGCGGCGGCGGCGAGCGCGACCATGCCGTTCAGCAGCAGCGCGGCGAGGACCGCGTAGACGCCGAAGGTGGCGAGGCCCGCGGCGGTCGCGCCGGCCACCCGGGTGGTGGTCTGCGCCCGGACGAGCCGCAGGTGGGCGCGGGTCTCGACGGTCATCATGGCGCGGTACTCGGCGAGCAGGAAGTCGCGCATCTGGTAGGACCGGACCTCGGCGGCCGTGTGCCGGTTGGCCATCAGCTGGGCCAGCATCCGCATCCGCCGCTGCCGGGTGATCCTGGCCAGCATGGCCAGATACTGCCGGCGGGCGATCCGGACGGCGGTGGCCGCCTGCGGCACCGCCGCGAGGAGCAGGCAGGGCAGCAGCACCGGCTGGATCACCGTCACCGCCACCGCGGTGGCGAGCATCCCCACCACCCCGGTGACCAGGTTGACGGTGTGGTCGACGATGTAGGCCGCCTCGCCCATGCCCCGGTCCCGGGCCCGGTCCATCTCCTCGGCGAACCGGCGTCGTCGAACGCGGCCAGGTCGACCGCCGTGGTGGCCTCGAAGAGCCGCAGCTCGACCTCGTAGTTGATCTGGGGCGTCAGCCGGGCCTGCGCCCAGCCGGCCGCGATCGTCAGCCCGCCCCGCGCCGCCACAGCCGCCGCCGCCAGGGTCAGCGCCGGCAGCGCGGCGCGGACGCGGTCCGGGGTGGGCCCGGCGGTGAACAGCTCGCGCAGGACGCTGGTCGTGGCGAGCAGCCCGAAGGTGGTCATCACCCCGGCGGCGACGTTCAGGCCGATCGAGGCGACGGTGTCCCGGCGGCTGGTGGACCAGGCCAGCGCGACCGCCTCCCGGACCAGCCGGGGCAGTCGGCGGGCGACCGCCCAGAAGCTGGTGTGGGCGAACTCCCGCGCGTGGTGCATCCAGTCCGCGTCCTCCAGCTCCGGCAGCAGCGCGGTGGCGGAGGCGTCGTCGGGGTGGTCGTCCTCCCCGGACGGCCGGCGCTGGCGGGTCATCGACTCCACGGACGCTCCTCGGGCGGCGGGGCTGACCGGATGCCCCCGCCGGGCGGGGTGGCCGTGACGCGTCCGACCGGCGAGGACCGCCCGAGACTACTGGCTGCGATCGCACGATGTCTCCACGTGTTCGGCGTGTCGAACGAGCGTGCTAACGGCGTGTCGCGGGGCCGGCCCGCGCCACCGCCCGGCTGGTCCGGCGACGCCCGGCCCCTACGGTCGGCCCCGGGTGCCCGCGACCACGCACGCCGGCCCGGCCACCGCCGGAGGTGACCGGGCCGGCATGGATCAGGCCGCGGCGCCCGGGCCGGTGACGGCGGCCGTGATCTCCACCTCGATCAACGCGCCCGGCAGGAAGAGGCGGTTCACCTCCACCGTCGTGCTGGCGGGCGGGGGCGTGGCGGTGAAGAGCCGACGCCGGACCGAGGCGTACCCGGGCAGGTCGCCGAGGTCGGTCAGGAACGTCCGGATGTGCAGCACGTCCGCCAGTCCCGCGCCGTGGGCCGACAGCACGCCGCCGACGATCTCGAAGATCCGTTCGGACTGCGCGACGATGTCGCCCGGCCCGACCAGGTGGCCGGCGTCGTCGACGGCGACCTGGCCGGCGAGCACCAGCAGGGCGCCGCCGGGCAGGTCGAGGCGGGCCACGTGGGCGAACCGGTCGCCGAACGGCGCCGCGACGGCGGGCGGGTTGTCGAGGGTGAGGTTCACGAGCGCTCCAGGCTGACGAGGGTGGCGATGTCGGTGGTCGGGTCGGGGGCGGCGTCGAGCACGGTGCGGGTCGCCCGGACCAGCGGGGCCGCGGTGGCGCCGAGCGCGGCACGGGCCAGGTCGAGGTCCTTGCGGGCGAGGGCGACCGGGAAGTCGGCGTCGCGGGCGGCGGCCCGCCCGAGCACGCCGCCGAGCGGACCGCCGGCCAGCGCGTCGAGGGCCGCGGCCGGGTCGACGCCGACGGCGCGGGCGACCGCGAGGGTGTCGGCCAGCCCGCCGAGGGCCACGAGCAGCGCCGTGTTGAGCACGAGCTTCAGCGCGGCCCCGCTGCCGGTGCCGCCGCAGTGGCGTACGGCGCCGAGCGCCGCCAGGACGGGGGCGACCCGGGCGGCGGCGTCGGTGCCGCCGGCGAGCACGCGCAGCCGGCCGGCGCGGGCGGCGGCCACGCTCCCGCCCACCGGGGCGTCGACGAGGTCGACGGTGGCGGGGAGCCGCGTCGCCAGGTCGTGGACGGCGGCTGGGCCGATGGTGGACATCTCGACCAGGCAGGCGCCCGGTGGCAGGGCCGGGACGGCCCCGTCCGGCCCGAACAGCACCGCCTCGACGGCGGCGGCGTCGGTGAGCATCGTGATGGCGACCTCGGCGTCGTGGGCGGCCCCGGCCGGCGTCCGGGCCACGTCCGCGCCGGCCTGCCCGAGCGGGGCGGCGCGGGCGGCGGTGCGGTTCCACACCGTCACCTGGTGGCCGGCGTCGAGCAGGCGCAGGGCGATCGACGCCCCCATCCGCCCGGTGCCGAGTACGGCGATCTTCGTCATGCGGGAAACCGTAGGCAGCGCGCTGCCATGCGACCAACGAATCTTTCCGATGGCCGCCATGCGGGTGGTGCATGGGTTCACGTACGCTCGCGGGATGCAGCCGCTGGCCCTGGAGGTGTTCCGGACGGTGGCCCGGCACGGCTCGATCACGGCCGCCGCCCGCGAGCTGCGCTACACGCAGTCGGCGGTCTCCCGGCAGGTCGCCGCGCTGGAGGCCGACCTCGGGGTGGCGCTGTTCGACCGCCTTCCGCGCGGCGTCGCGTTGACCGAGCCGGGGCGGTGCCTGCTGCCGCACGCCGACGCGGTGCTGGAGCGGCTGGCCACCGCGCACCGGGACCTCGACGCGCTGCGCGGGCTGGGTGGCGGCCGGCTGCGGGTGGGCGCGTTCCCGACCGCGATGGCGGCCCTCGTGCCGCGCGCGCTGGCCGGATTCCGGGACGCGCACCCGCGGGTGGCCCTGTCGGTGGTGGAGGGGCGGACGCCGGACCTGCTGGAGCTGCTGCTCGCCGGCGACGCCGACGTCGCCGTGGTGAGCGCGCCGCCCGACCGCCCGCTGGACCCCGGGCGCTTCGACCTGCACCACCTGCTCGACGAGCGCCTGCTGGTCGCGGTCGCCCGGCAGCACCGGCTGGCCCGGCGCCGCACGGTGCGCCTGGCGGAGCTGGCCGACGACCCGTTCGTCGCCGGGTCGCCCGGCGGCGAGGACCCGTTGATGCGCGCCACCATGCCGCCCGACTTCCGGCCCCGGGTGGACATCGTCGCCGCCGACTGGACCGGCAAGCTGGGCTGCGTGGCGGCCGGTCTCGGGGTCGCGCTGGTGCCGGCGCTGGCGGTCCGGGCCGCCCCTGCCGACCTGGCCCTGCTGCGCCTGCACGCCGACGACGCGCCGGCCCGCCGGGTGTACGCGGCCACCGCCGCCAGGCGGCACCACCCGCCCGCGGTCGCCCGCCTGCTCGCCGGCCTGGCCGGGGAGGCCCGCCGGCTCTGAACGAAACACCGGGCCCGTCGCCCGGGGCGCCGGGCGGATATCCTCCACCGGGTGAACGCGGGCCGGCAGACCGAGCGCACGCTGATCGCCTCGAACAAGAAGGCGCGGCACGACTACACGATCCTGAAGACCTACGAGGCGGGCATCGTGCTGGCCGGCACGGAGGTCAAGTCGCTGCGCGAGGGCCGGGCGTCGCTGGTCGACGCGTTCGCCCAGGAACACGACGGCGAGCTCATGCTGCACGGCCTGCACATCGCCGAGTACGGCTTCGGCAGCTGGACCAACCACGCGCCCCGACGGACCCGCAAGCTGCTGCTGCGCCGGGTGGAGATCGCCCGGATCCTGGAGAAGACCCGCGAGGGCGGGCTGACCCTGGTGCCGCTGTCGATGTACTTCGCGGGCGGCTGGGCGAAGGTCGAACTCGCCCTGGCCAAGGGCCGGAAGTCGTACGACAAGCGGCAGGCGCTGGCCGCGCGGGACGCCGACCGGGAGATCGCCCGCGAGCTGGGCCGCCGCCTCAAGGGCCGCACCACCCGGCGGGGCTGACCGCCGCCACCACCTCTTCCCTGGTTCGCCGCCTGCGGTGCCCTCACGTCACGCTGCGTCGCCGCGGCGCGCCTGTCGGTGCTTGACGGGGCGTCGCCGCCCGTGGTCTGCTCGACGCGAGTCGGTAATGGCAATCGTAGTCATTATCAGTGAGCCCGAGGAGAAGCATGTCTCTCACCGTCTCCCCCGCCCTGCTCGACGCCGCCGAGCGCGGCCCCGTCGACGACACCGAGTTCATCGCCTGCGTCCGCGACTCGCTGCCGTACGCCTGGCAGACCGTCAGCCGGGTGGTCGCCGAGCTGGAGTCCACCGGCACGGACCACGCCGACAACGTGATCCCGCCGCCCGGCGACGCCGAGCGCGGCCAACTGCTGCGGGCGCTCGCCAGCGACGCCATCCGGGCCGGGCTGGAGCGGCACTTCCAGGTGAAGCTCGCGTTCCAGAACTGCCACCGGGTCGCCGCGTTCCGCCCGGCCGCCGTCGACTCCGACGCCTACCGGCGGTTCGTCTCCGCCCGGGGCCAGCTGCTCAACCAGTCCCCCGAGCTGCGCAACTGCTGATCCGCCCGGTCGCGCGACCGCGGGCGGGACGGGACGCCGTTCCGCCCGCCGGTCGACGGACAGGCCGCGGACACGCAGCCCGCGTCGGGTCAGCGGGGGCCCGGGGAGGGCGGCGCGGGCGGGGCGGCGGGACCGGGGGCCGGCAGGCGGCCGAGGCAGCGCGGGTCCGGCCGGCCCACCGGCTGCCGGGGGATCATCCAGTCCAGCGCCGTCTCCTCCACCGGCCAGCCGTACACGTCGACCCGGCTGACCGGGATCCGCCCGGGGTCGGGGCAGAGCCGCTGGCCGCGTACCAGGTCGTTGGGCAGGAAGCGCACCTCGCCCCGAGCGTCGAGCACGATCGTCATCCGGTCGGTGACGGTGACCGCCTGGCCGCGTACCACCTCCCGGGCCGGGCCCGACTCGGCGCCGACCTCCACGGCGACGGCGGGCAGCAGCGGGACCCGCAGGAAGACCACCCCCATCACCAGCGGCACCACCGCCGCCACCGCGTACGCCAGGGTGCGGGTCAGCGCCGGGGCGACCGGGCGCGGCACCGGGCCGGTGAGCACCGCCGCCCCCAGCGGCGGCACGACCAGCAGCAGGGCCGTGGCCAGCTCCCCGTGCCGGGCGGCGGCCAGGACGGCCGGCGCCAGGCACGCGTAGCTCGCGGCCCCCGCGACGACGGGCAGCAGCAGGCCGGTGACCAGGAGCCGGCGGGGCCGGTCCGGGTGGCGCAGCCGGGTCCGCAGCGCCAGCAGCCAGAGGGCGAGCATCAACAGCAGCGGCAGGAACCGCAACTGCCAGGTGAGGGCCGCCAGCGCGATCGCCGCCACCAGGACCCAGCCGGGGGTACGCACGGTGCCGTAGGCGAGCAGCGAGCGTTCGGGGTCGAACCGGTCAGGCGCGCTGACCTGGAGCAGCCGGCCGAGGACGGCCAGCACCAGCACGACGAGCGGAAACGCCCACACCAGCGCGATCAGCAGGGCGCTGAGCAGCCCGAGCGGGCTGACGTACTGCACCAGCAGCAGCATCGTCGGCATGTCCTGCCGGCTGAGCCGCCACAGCCGCAGCACGAGCAGCAGCACCGGGAACGCGGGCAGCAGCGTCAGCAGCCACTGCTGCGCCTGTTGCGCCTGCTTCGTGCCCGGGCGGCGGTCCGGACGCCCGACGGCGGCCGGCTCGGAGACGGCAGCGCCCATCTCTCCCACGGCCACTGCCGCACCTCCACCTTCTCCTCGGGCTCCGGCTGCCGGCCGACCGCCACCTGCTGCGGGTTGCTGTACTGCTGCTCCGAGGCCAGATAGCGGTCGAACGCCGCCTTCCACCGGTCGCCGTCCGGGCCCTTCGCCGACTGGTAGAGGGAGAGGTTGACGAGGTCCCGCATCGCCGGGTTGGGCCCCGTGTTCACCCCCCACTTCTCCGCCGCGTCCGCGCCGATGTCCCAGTGCCGCAACTCCGTACGCCGCAGCAGCTTCGTCGCCGGCGGCAGCTCGCCGGGCGGACGCGGGCCCACGAAGCCGGCCAGGATCGCCGCGTCGGTGGTGACGGCGTCGACCTCGCCGTCGTAGAGCGCCTGGACGCACTGGCTGATCCGGTTGCGACCGATCGGGTTCGCGCCCGCCTCGCGCAGGCGCTGCTCCGAGGTGGACGTCCCCAGCGTGCAGACCTTCGCCTTGTCGAGGTCCCGCAGGCTGGCGACCTGCCGGCGGTCGGACGCCCGCGTCAGCACCGACTGCTCGGTCTCCAGGTAGGGGAAGGAGAAGACCACGCCCTGGTCCCGGCGCTCCTCGGTGATGCTGTAGGAGGCGATGACCAGGTCGACCGTGACGAAGCTGCCGTCGGTGTCGCGGGCCTGCCGTCGGGCCCGGTCCTCGCTCTCGATCGGCAGCAGCGTCACCTCCGGCGCGTCGAAGCCCAGGTCCTCGGCGATCATGTAGGCGATGTCGATGTCGAAGCCCTCGAACGCGCCGTTCTCCAGTTTCTGCGCCACCCCGGGCTGGTCGTCCTTCACCCCGATGAGCAGCCTGTCGCGGTTGGTCAGCCCGGCCCGCTCGCGCAGCTCGTCCCAGGTGGGCGGGCCGCTGGCGACGATCACCCGCACCGCGGCGACCGCGACCACCACCAGCAGGAGCAGCAGCGCCGCCAGGCGCACCTGCCGGGACCGCGACATGCCACCGGACGCCGCCGCCACGGCCGGCAGCCCCGGCGAGTCGCCGCCGGTCTCCTTGTCCTGACCCAACTCGGCCTCCCGGTCGCCGCCCGCGCGAGCCCTCCATTGTGGTCCACGCCGCACCGCCGCGACAGTACGGAAAGCGACCGACACCGCCCGTGTCGACGCCCCGGGTGATGCGTGCCGCCTCTCGCGAACGCCAGGGCCATCTGCCCAGGAGGCGGCAATCGCGAGGGCAGAGCGGGCCAACTCATCGCATCTGCCGGATGGTTAGGATGGGCCGGTGACGACGTTCCGCATCGGCGAGGCGGCCGAGTTGCTCGGGGTCAGCGCCGACACCGTGCGCCGGTGGGTGGACGCCGGCCGGCTCACCGCCGGCCGCGACGAGCACGGGCACCGGGTGATCGACGGGGTCGACCTCGCCGCGTTCGCGCGTGGGCAGGCCGCCGACCCCGACGAGCGGTCGGACTCCTCCTCGGCCCGCAACCGGCTGCGCGGCATCGTGGTCAACGTCGTCAAGGACACCGTCATGGCGCAGGTCGACATCCAGGCCGGGCCGTTCCGGATCGTCTCGCTGATGAGCCGGGAGGCCGTCGACGAGCTGGACCTGCGGGTCGGCTCGCTGGCCGTCGCGGTGATCAAGTCGACCACGGTGGTGGTGGAACGGGCCACCACCCCGGCCAGCAGCAAGGGAAGGCAGACATCGTGACGGCGACACCTCGGCCACGGCCCGGACGCCCGGGCCGGCGCTGGCTGCGTACGGTGGCGGCGGTGCTCGCCCTCGCGGGCCTGGCGGGCTGCGGCGGCGAGGGCTCGGCCGCCGGGGGCCCGGCCGGCGGCACGGGCGTCGGCGGCACGGTGACGGTGTTCGCCGCGGCCTCGCTGACCGAGTCGTTCACCCGGCTCGGCCGGGACTTCGAGGCGGCCCACCCGGGCACCACCGTGGTCTTCAACTTCGCCGGCAGCTCGGCGCTGGCCGCCCAGATCAACCAGGGCGCGCCGGCCGACGTGTTCGCCGCGGCGGCGACGCGGAACATGGCCACGGTCACCGAGGCCGGCAACGCCGACGGCGACCCCGCCGTCTTCGCCCGCAACCAGCTCGTCGTCGCCGTGCCGAAGGGCAACCCGCGCGGCGTGACCGGGCTGGCCGACCTGACCCGCCCCGGGCTGACCGTCGCGCTCTGCGCCGAGCAGGTGCCCTGCGGCGCGGCGGCGCGCACGGCGCTCGACGCCGCCTCGGTCAGCCTCACCCCGGTCACCCTGGAGCAGGACGTCCGGGGCGCGCTGTCGAAGGTGCGCCTCGGCGAGGTCGACGCGGCCCTCGTCTACCGCACGGACGCGCTGGCCGCCGCGGCCGACGTGACCGCCGTCGAGTTCCCCGAGTCCGCCCGCGCCGTCAACGACTACCCGATCGTGGCGCTGCGGGACGCGCCCAACCGGGACGGCGGGCGGGCCTTCGTCGCGTACGTCCGCTCGGAGCGAGGGCGGACGGTGCTCACCGAGGCCGGCTTCCAGGCGCCGTGAGGCGGACCGACGGCGTGCGGCGACGGCGGGGCGCCGGAGTGCCGGTCGCGTTGCTGCTGCCGGCCGTGCTCGGCCTGGCGTTCCTCGTCCTGCCGCTGGTCGGGCTGCTGGCCCGTACGCCGTGGGCCACCCTGCCGCAGCGGCTCACCGAGCCGGGCGTGCTCACCGCGCTGCGGCTGTCCCTGCTGACCGCCACCCTCGCCACCCTGCTCTGCCTGCTGCTCGGGGTGCCGCTGGCGTGGCTGCTGGCCCGCGTCGAGTTTCCCGGCCGCCGCCTGGTACGCGCCCTCGTCACCGTGCCGCTGGTGCTGCCGCCCGTGGTCGGCGGGGTGGCGCTGCTGCTGGTCTTCGGCCGGCGGGGGCTGCTCGGCGGCTGGCTCGACGCGACCTTCGGGATCACCCTGCCGTTCACCACCGCCGGCGTCGTGCTGGCCGAGGCGTTCGTCGCGATGCCGTTCCTCGTCATCGCCGTCGAGGGCGCGCTGCGCGGCGCGGACCGCCGGTACGAGGAGGCGGCGGCGACCCTCGGCGCGGGCCGGTGGACGACGTTCACCCACGTCACCCTGCCCCTGGTGGCCCCCGGCCTGGCGGCCGGGGCGGTGCTGTGCTGGGCCCGGGCGCTCGGCGAGTTCGGCGCCACCATCACCTTCGCGGGCAACTATCCCGGCCGGACGCAGACCATGCCGCTGGCGGTCTACCTGGCGCTGGAGACGGACGTGCAGGCCGCCGTGGTGCTCAGCCTCGTCCTGCTCACCGTCTCGGTGGCCATCCTGGCCGGGCTGCGCGACCGCTGGATCACCAGCCCGTGAGCGCGCCCCTGCTCGACGCCCACCTCGTCGTGGACCGGGGCGGATTCCGCCTCGACGTGCCGTTGCGGGTCGCCGCCGGCGAGGTCGTCGCGCTGCTCGGCCCCAACGGCGCGGGCAAGACCACCGCGCTGCGGGCCCTCGCGGGCCTGCTCCCCCTGACCGCCGGCCACCTCACCCTCGACGGCGTCGACCTGGACCGGCCGGCACGGCGCGCCTGGACGCCGACGGAGCGCCGACCCGTCGGCGTGGTGTTCCAGGACTACCTGCTCTTCCCGCACCTCACGGCCCTGGACAACGTGGCGTTCGGGCCGCGGCGGCACGGCGCCGACCGGCGCACCGCCCGGGAGACCGCCCGCGCCTGGCTGGACCGGGTCGGCCTGGCCGAGCACGCCCACCGCCGGCCCCGGCAGCTCTCCGGCGGGCAGGCGCAGCGGGTGGCGCTGGCCCGCGCGCTCGCCGTCGCGCCGGCGCTGCTGCTGCTGGACGAGCCGCTCGCCGCCCTCGACGCACGCACCAGGCTGGACACCCGGGCCGAGCTGCACCGGCACCTCGCCGCGCACCCGGGGGCCACCCTGCTGGTGACCCACGATCCGCTGGACGCCCTGGTGCTGGCCGACCGGCTGGTGATCGTCGAGGAGGGACGGGTGGTGCAGGAGGGGGACGCCGCGACGGTCACCGCGCGGCCCCGCACCGACTACGTGGCCCGGCTGGTCGGGCTGAACCTGCACCGGGGCCGCGCCGACGGGCACCGCGTCCGGGTCGCCGACGGGCTGACCCTCACCGTCGCCGACCGGATCGTCGGGGACGCGTTCGTCGCCTTCCGGCCGTCGGCGGTGGCCCTGCACCCGTCCCGGCCGGAGGGCAGCCCGCGCAACACCTGGGCGGCGACGGTGGCCGGGGTGCAGCGGCACGGAGACAACCTGCGGGTGCGGCTCGACGGGCCGGTCGAGGTGGCAGCGGACGTCACTCCGGCCGCTGCCGCCCAGCTCCGGCTGGCTCCGGGGCAGCCGGTCTGGGCCGCCGTCAAGGCGGCGGAGACCCACGCGTACCCGGCCGTCTGACGACGCCAGCGGGACACGGCGCCGCCGCGCGTCACGGCGGCGCTGGCGTCACGGTACGGTGCCGCCAGTTGTCACGGCGCGGGGCCGCCGGCGACACGGCGCGGGGCCGCCGGCGTCAGGGCGCGGGGTCGGCGGCCAGCAGGTCGGCGTGGGCGGCGCGCAGCCGGGCGAGGTCGGGGTCGCTGCCCGGCCGGACGCGGCGGTCGAGCTCGGCCCACGCCTCGGCGAGGGCGGCGGTGACCGCGCGCAGCTCGGCGGAGTGCCGCCGGCTGCTGCGCCGGTGCGCCTCGTCGAGCCGGCGGGCCCAGCCGGCGGTCACGGCGGCGAGGCGGTCCGCGTCGGCGCGGGCCTGGGCGGCCGTGCGGGCGGCGGCGGCCGGCACGATCGCGGCGACCGGTCGGGGATCGCCGTCGCGGGTGACGACGGTGACGGCGTCGGTCAGCTCGGCCAGCGCGACGAGCTGGGTGAACCGGGTGCGCGCCTCGCGCAGCGGCACCGAACGCGGCTGGTCGGTGTGCGGGGTGAGAGCGGGGACAGCCATGGATGGATGGTCGCCGCCGGGTACGACATTTCCGCCCGCCGACGGTCCAAGGTGGACGCGACGGATCGGAAATTGCCGCGAGGCGCCCCGTCGCGGGCGGTTACGCTGCCCGCCCAGCGCCGCGCCGCAGCCCGGTGCGGCGGACCTGCCACCCAGGAGGATGCCGTGTCCAGCCTCGACGTCCGGACGGTCGACCTGCGGGCCATCAACTCGCTGACCAAGTACCCGTCGATCCCGACCTACCACGCCCTCGACCCCCGCGACGGCGGGCTGTTGGCGGAGTGCGTCGAGTTCACCGGGCCGGTCACCCTCACCGAGAAGATCGACGGGACGAACGCCCGGATCGTCGTGCTGCCCGACGGCGCGTACCTGATCGGCAGCCGGGAGGAGTTGCTGTACGCGCGCGGCGACCTGATCGGCAACCCGGCGCTCGGCATCGTCGACGCGCTGCGCGACGTGGCCGAGCGGCTGACCGGCGCGGCGGCCGACGACCGGGTCACCGTCTTCTACCTCGAGGTGTACGGCGGCAAGGTGACTGCCGCCTCCCGGCACTACACGGCCAGCCGCCAGGTCGGGCACCGGCTGTTCGACGTGGCGGTGCTGGACGACCCCGCGCCGATGCTCTCCTGGCCGGCCCAGCGGATCTCGGCCTGGCGCGACGGCGGCGGCCAGCGCTTCCTCGGCGAGACCGACCTCGTCGCGCGGGCCGACGCGCTGGGCCTGGCGACCGTGCCCCGCCTCGCCACCGTCGCCGCCGGGGAACTGCCGCGCGAGATCGACAAGACCCACACGTTCCTCGTCGACCACCTGCCGCGGACCACGGTGGCCCTGGACGGGCCGGCCGGCCGGTCCGAGGGGCTCGTGCTCCGCGCCGCGGACCGCTCGGTCATCGCCAAGGCGCGGTTCCAGGACTACGAGCGCACGCTGAAGCGCCGCGAGGGCCGGCGCTGACCCCGGCTCGGCGGCGCGCCCCGATGCCGCCTGAGCCAGCCGCGAGACGACGGTGGCCGACGACTGACGGGGGGAGGCGACGGGTGACCACGGGGACCTACCGGTTGGCCCGGCAGACCGCGCGGTGGTGCCGGTTCGCGGCGGTGACCGTGGAGGTGGAGCCGGCGGCGAGCGCCGAGGTGACGGTGTCGCGCACGGCCGGCGGCATGCCCACGGAGCGCCGGGAGGCCGAACTGGGTGCCCGCACCGGGCTGCACGCGCTGGGCGACGACGGCCGCCTGCGGGTGGTCGTCACGGACATCCGGGCCAGTGCGGTCGACACCGGCGTGGGCGACGTTCACGAGGCCGCCGCTCGTGCGGTGTGGCGAGCGGCCGGCGGCGATCCGGTCCGCCGCGGCTACGACGGCTTCGGCGATCCCGAGCTGGTCGCCGTCTGGCTGCGGGACCGGATCGGCCTCCGGCTGGACGGGGTCACCGAGGCCCGGCACTGGTACGAGGGGCGACGCGACGGCGACGCCGGGAGCCTGCTGTACGCCTGGCTGCACTTCGCCGACCGCCCGCCGACGCGGCTGCACGGCCGGAGCGAGGAGCTGCTGCTCGACGTCACCGATCCCCACGGGCCGTACGACATGGCGGAGCACGGCGAGGTCCGGGTGGGTCCGGCGCGCCGGCCCGACCTGCTGGCCACCGGGGTGGGCGAGCGGCTGAACCGCGCGGCGGTGCTGGTCGAGCCGTCCACCGGGTACTGCTCGGGGCTGCTGCTGCGGCTCGGCGGCATCGACCTGCTCGTCGCCACCCTCGGGGACGAGTGAGTGCTGGCACGGAGTCCGGCGCGGTCGGCGGTCGAGGCACAGTGGTCGGTCAGGCCGGCACACCTCGACGACGGCAGTTGACCGGCCTCGCCGCGCGACCCGGAGGCAGCTGCGCGGGTTTCCCGGCACCCGGTCCGGCCGCAAGAGCGCGTACGCCAAGCTGCTGGTGCGCGCGCTGGAGCCGGACCGGGTGCCCCGCTCACTCGACGCGGTGCTCGACCACGTCTGACCGGCGGGCCCGCCACTCGGGCGCCAGCACCGACCACACCTGAAGGTCGATCCGCCCGTCCGGGCCGGGGTAGACCTCGCGCAGCGTCCCGTCGTGGCGCATGCCCAGCCGCTTGGCGGTGGCGATGCTGCGGGCGTTGCGGGCGTTGGTGCGCCACTCGACCCGGTGGATGCCCCGCTCCTCGACGGCCCAGTCGACGATGCGCTCCACCGCCCGGCTGACCAGCCCGTGACCCTCGGCGGCGGGCTCCAACCAACAGCCCGCCTCGCAGACGCCCGTCGCCGTGTCGAGCGAGACGAACAGGACCCCGCCGACCAGGGTGCCCTGTCGCCACAGGCCCCAGATGCCGCCGGCGCCGCGCGCCCACCGGTCGGCGTGGCGCTGGAGCACGGCCCGGGCGGAGTCGAGGTCGGTGGCCACGAACGCCGGCGACACCCAGGGCGCGATGTGCTCGCGGGCCCGGTCCAGGTGGGCGAGGAACTCCTCGGCCCGCCAGGGTTCGAGGGGACGCATCTCGACGTCCTCGGTCAGGGACAGGGCGAACACGTGACCTCCCATGCGACGGATACCGCCACACCCTACCGGTATACACACCGCGTATACGTGATGTGTATAGTGCCCGACATGTCGATCGGACAGACCTTCCTCGGCCTGCTGGAGGCCACCCCCCGCCACGGCTACGACATCAAACGCCTCTACGACGAGCGCTTCGGCCACGCCCGCCCGCTCGCGTACGGGCAGGTCTACGCCACCCTCTCCCGCCTGCTGCGCAGCGGCCTGGTGGAGGTGGAGGCGGTCGAGCCCGGCGAGGGCCCGGAGCGCAAGCGGTACGCGATCACCGAAGCCGGCGTCACCGATGTCGGGCAGTGGCTGGCCCGGGCGGAGAAGCCCGAGCCGTACCTGCAGAGCATCCTCTACACCAAGGTGGTGCTGGCCCTGCTGACCGGCCGTTCCGCCGCCGACCTGCTCGACGTGCAGCGCGGCGAGCACCTGCGGCTGATGCGCGAGCTGACCCGCCGCAAGCGCGACGGCGACCTCGCCGAGCAGCTGATCTGCGACCACGCCCTGTTCCACCTGGAGGCCGACCTGCGCTGGCTGGAGCTGACCGCCGCCCGTCTCGACGACCTCGCCGCGGCGGTCCGGTCGTGACCGCGCCGCTGCTGGTCGCCGAGGACCTGCACCGCTCCTTCGGCCCCACCCGGGCGCTCGCCGGCGCCAGCCTGCGCGTCCACGAGGGCGAGGTGCTCGCTGTGATGGGCTCCTCGGGCTCCGGCAAGTCCACCCTGCTGCACTGCCTCGCCGGCATCGTCCGGCCCGACTCCGGCCGCGTGCTCTTCGCCGGCCGTGACCTCGCGACCCTCACCGACGCCGAGCGCAGCGCGCTGCGCCGGGAGTCGTTCGGCTTCGTCTTCCAGTTCGGTCAGCTCGTGCCGGAACTGACCTGCCTGGAGAACGTGGCGCTGCCGCTGCGGCTGGACCGGGTCGGCCGCCGCGAGGCGGAGCGCCGGGCCGCCGAGTGGCTGGACCGCCTGGAGGTCGCCGAGGTGGCCGGCAAACGGCCCGGCGAGGTCTCGGGCGGGCAGGGGCAGCGGGTGGCGGTCGCCCGGGCGCTGGTCACCCGCCCCCGGGTGGTCTTCGCCGACGAGCCGACCGGCGCACTGGACTCGCTCAACGGCGAGCGGGTGATGCGGCTGCTCACCGCTGCCGCCCGGGAGACCGGCGCGGCGGTGGTGCTGGTGACGCACGAGGCGCGGGTCGCCGCGTACTCCGACCGGGAGGTGGTGGTGCGCGACGGCCGCACCCGCGACCTGGAGGTCGTGGCGTGACGAGGCTGCGCCACGGCGCGGCCGACCTGGCCATGGGCGCCCGCATGGTGCTGACCGGCGGCCGCGACGGCTGGCTGCGGGCGGTGCTGACGGCGGTCGGCGTGGGGGTCGGGGTGGCGATGCTGCTGCTCGCCGCCGCGGTGCCCGGCGCGCTGAACGCCCGCGAGGCGCGCGGCGACGCCCGCGACGACCTGCGGATGGGCGCGCCGATCCCGGCCGCCGCGAACACGCTGCTGCTCCGGCAGGTCGACACCGCGTTCCGGGGGCAGCCCGTGCGGGGCCGGATGCTGCAGGCCGAGGGGGCGGCCGCACCGGCGCCGCCGGGCGTGGCGACGCTGCCCCGCGCGGGCGAGGTCGTGGTCTCCCCCGCGCTGCGCGACCTGCTCGACTCCGCCGACGGCGCGCTGTTCGCACCCCGGCTGGGCGGGGCCCGGGTCACCGGGGTCATCGGCGACGAGGGCCTGGCCGGCCCTCGGGAGCTGGCCTTCTACCTGGGCAGCGACCGGTTGAGCGCGGACGACGACGCGATCCGGCTGGACGCGTTCGGCGGCGGGATGCCCGGCGAGGGCTTCGGCCCGGTGCTGATGGTGCTGGTGGTCGTCATCTTCGTCGTCCTGCTGCTGCCCATCGCCGTCTTCCTCGGCGCGGCGGTGCGGTTCGGCGGCGAACGCCGCGACCGGCGGCTGGCCGCGCTGCGGCTGGTGGGCGCGGACGCCGCGATGGTCCGGCGGATCGCCGCCGGGGAGGCCACGACCGCCGCGCTGCTCGGCGTCGCGGTCGGCGGCGCGCTCTTCGCGCTCGGCCGCCAGGTGGTGCCGCTGGTCACCCTGATGGACCTCAGCGTGTACGCCGCGGACGTGCGCCCGCCGCTGCCGCTGGTCGCCGCCGTGGTGGTGGCGGTGCCGGCGCTCGCCGTCGTGGTGACCCTGGTGTCCATGCGCACCGTGCTCGTCGAGCCGCTCGGGGTGACCCGGCGCGCGACGCCGGTGCGCCGCCGGCTGGCGTGGCGGCTGCTGCTGCCGGCCGCCGGGCTCGGGCTGCTGCTGGCCGGCACCGCCGGTGTCGCCCCGCTGGGCGCCGAGCAGCAGACGGCGGCCGGTGCGGTGCTGCTGCTGATCGGCGTGGTCACCCTGCTGCCCTGGTTGACGGACCTGCTGGTACGCCGGCTGCGCGGCGGTCCCGTGCCGTGGCAGCTCGCGGTGCGGCGCATCCAGCTCGACAGCGCCACCTCGGCGCGCCTGGTCAACGGCATCGCGGTCGCGGTGGCGGGCACCATCGGGCTGCAGATGCTCTTCGCCGGCGTCTCCGACCGGTTCACCGTCGCCACCGGGCAGGACACCTCCCGGGCCCAGGTGCAGGTGGAGTTCCCCGCCCGCCCCGACGCCGCCGCGGCGCTGGGCCGGCTGGCCGCCGCGCCCGGCGTGACCGGCAGCAACGCCACCCTGCGGACCGTCGTCGGGGCCGCCGGGGGCGGCACGTTGGTCGACCTGCGGGTCGGCGACTGCGCCGCGCTGGCCGAGTTCGCCCGGCTCGACGGGTGCGCCGACGGCGACGTCTTCCTGGTCCGCGACGCCACGGCGCCGCAGGCGGAGATCCGGCCGGGCGCCACCGTCACGGTGCCGGACGTCGACGGGTCGGCCTGGCAGATCCCCCGGGACACCCGGGAGGCGCCGATCCGTCCCGGCCCCGCCGGCCACGCGCAGACCAGCGTGCTGGCCACCCCCGGTGCGGTCGACGCCGCCCGGCTGGGCCCGTTGCGCGCGGACGCGTACCTGCGGCTCGCGCCCGACCGGCCGGACGCGCTGGAGCACGTCCGCAACGTCGCCGCCGGCGTCGACCCGTTCGCCTCGGTGCTCACCCTGACCGGGACCACGCAGGCCACCCAGTTCGTCAACATCCGGCGCGGCCTCTACGTCGGCGCGGCGGTCACCCTGCTGCTGATCGGGGCCAGCATGCTGGTCGGCGTGCTGGAGCAGCTACGGGAGCGCCGCCGGCTGCTGGCGATGCTGGTCGCGGTGGGCACCCGGCGCGGCACGCTGAGCTGGTCGGTGCTGTGGCAGACCGCCGTGCCGGTGGCGATCGGGCTCGTCCTGGCGGTGGCCTTCGGGCTGGGGCTGGGCGCGGTGCTGCTGCGCATGGTGCAGGCGCCGGTCACGGTCTCCTGGCCGGCGCTGGGCATCTCCACCGGGCTGGGCGCGGCGGTGGTGCTGCTGGTCACCGGGCTCAGCCTGCCGGCGCTGTGGCGGCTGACCCGGCCGGACGGCATCCGCACCGAGTGAGGCCACGAGCCGGCGTCCCGACCCGCTCAGACCGGTCGGGACGCCGGCTCGACGCGGGTGAGCAGCTCGGCCAGGTGCACGGCCCGGACGGGGGACCGGCGCCGGCGCAGCCCGGTGCGCAGCTGCCGCAGGCAGCCCGGGTTGACCGCCACCACCAGATCCACGCCGGCGGCCTCGATCTCGTCGAGCTTCGCGTCCAGGATCCGCCGCGACTCCTTCGGCCGCAGCAGCGAGTACGTGCCGGCGGCGCCGCAGCAGGTGGCCGCCGAGGGCAGCTCCACGTAGTCGGCGACCTGGCGCAGCAGCGCCCGCGGCTCGGCGAAGACGCCGAGGCCGTTGCGCAGGTGGCAGGAGTCCTGCAGGGCGACCCGGGCGCGCCGGCCGGCCACCCGCAGCTCCGCGCCGGCGGGCCGGTCGGCGAGCCAGGTGGACAGCTCGCGCACCCGGTCCCGGCCGAGCACGGAGGCGAGGTGCGCCGCGCAGCCGCCGGAGGTAGTGACGATCGTGCCCGGCAGGTCCTCGCCGAGGCGCTCGGCCAGCCGCTCGCCGCCGGCCAGGTCGCCGTTGTGCGCGTGCAGCGCGCCGCAGCAGCCCTGCGCGGTGGGGACGGCCAGCCCCGGGTCGAGCGCCCGGGCGGCCCGGCTGACCGCCGGGAACAGGCCCCGCTCGACGCAGCCCAGCATGAGCTGCGCGTCGGGCCCGCCGGCAGCACCGGGCTCGGACGGCGGGGCGGCGGCCGGGCCGTGGGCGGCGCGGCGGACCAGGCCGAGCAGCCGCAGCACCCACCGCTGCTCGACCAGCAGCATCAGCGCGCGGGCCACCAGCGGCCGGCGCGGGCCGCGCCACTGGTGGACCCGCCACTGCTCCAGCAGGCTGCCGTACTCCACGCCGGCGGGGCAGACCGGTTCGCAGGCGCGGCAGCCCAGGCAGAACGAGGACTGCTCGGCGAGCGTGTCGTCGTCCGGGGGCAGGGTGCCGTCCTGCAGCGCCCGCATCAGCGTGATCCGCCCGCGCGGCGACGACGCCTCGTCGCCGGTCATCGCGTACGTGGGGCAGGCCGGCAGGCAGAACCCGCAGGAGATGCAGCGGGACAGCTGCTCCGGGTTGAACACGTCGCCGGTCACGAGCCCAGCTTTCCGGGGTTGAGGACGCCCGCCGGGTCGAAGGCGCTCTTGATCCGGCGCAGCAGGGCGAGCTGGTCGTCGCCGAGCCGGGCGGCGAGGAACGGCAGCTTCGCCGCCCCCACCCCGTGCTCGCCGGTGATGGTGCCGCCCAGGTCGAGGGCGGCGGCGAAGACGTCGGCGAAGGCCGCCTCGGCCCGGCGTACCGCGTCGTGGTCCTCGGCGGAGTCGAGGACGCAGGTGGGGTGCAGGTTGCCGTCCCCGGCGTGGCCGAAGGTGGCGATGGCGACGTCGTGCCGGACGGCGATCGCGTCGATCCGGTCGACCATCTCGGCGATGCGCGGCCGGGGCACGGTGGCGTCCTCCAGGATCGTCACCCCGCCCCGGCGGGACAGCGCCGGCAGCGCGCAGCGGCGGGCGGCCAGCAGCGCCTCGGCCTGGGCGACCTCGCGGGCGGTGGTGACCTCCACCGCGCCGGCGTCGACGCAGGCCGCGCCGATCCGGTCGAGGTGGGTGGCGACCAGGTCCGGCGGGCCGTCGTCGCCGAAGAGGAGCAGCGCTCCCGCGTCGGCGCGCAGCCCCAGGTGGGCGAAGTCCTCCACCGCCGTGATGCAGGCCCGGTCGAGGAACTCCAGCGTCGCCGGCACCACGCCGGCCCGGATCACCCGGGCGACGGCCTCCCCCGCCTCGGCGAGCGTCGGGAAGTAGGCGACCCCGGTGTTACTCGACGCGGGCGCGGGCAGCAGCGCCACCGTCGCCTCGGTGATCACCGCGAGGGTGCCCTCGGAGCCGGTGAGCAGCCGGGTCAGGTCGTACCCGGCGACGTCCTTCCACAGCCGGCCGCCGGTGCGGATGACCTCGCCGGTGGGCAGCACCGCCTCCAGGCCCAGCACGTAGTTGCGGGTCACCCCGTACTTCAGCCCGCGCAGCCCGCCGGCACAGGTGGCGATGGTGCCGCCGACGGTCGCGACGGTGCGGCTGCCCGGGTCGGGTGCCCAGAGCAGGCCGCGCGCCGCGGCGGCGTCGGCCAGCGCGGCGCTGGTCACGCCGGGCTGCACCCGGGCCAGCAGCTCGTCGGCGCTGACCTCCAGGATCGCGTTCAGCCGGGTCAGCACCAGCACGATCCCGCCGTGCAGCGGCACGGTCGCGGCGCACAGGTTGGAGCCCGCGCCGCGCGGCACCACCGGCACCCCGTGCCGGGTGGCCAGGGCCAGCACGGCGGCGACCTCGGCGGTGTCGGCGGGGAACACCACCGCGTCGGGCCGATGCGAGAAGAGCGGGGTCGCGTCCCGGGCGTACGCCACGAGGTCGCCGGCCGCGTCGTGCACGTGGGCCGGGCCGACGATGCCGCGCAGCTCGGCGAGGACGGTCGCGGACAGCGCCATGCCAGCCCTTCCCGGCGCGGTTCCGCGCCCGTAGCTTTTTGCCAGTTCCGGCCTGGCAGTCGGCGAAATTTTCAACCGATCATAGAGAGCCAGGGCCCGTCAGGTGAAGACGGCACCGGGCCCCTCAGATGATGAAGTGGGTCCAGTAGGCGAGCCAGGTGACGAAGAGAGCGCCCTGGAGGAGGGCGAGGGCGGCGGTCAGCCAGGCGTCGGCGGTGGCGTGCCGGGCCCAGCGGGCCAGCACCAGGCCCACCGGGAACGCGGCGAGCAGGTAGCGCAGCAGGCTCTTGTAGACCGGCGGGCCCATCGACAGCGGCACCAGGACCATGATCAACCCGTACGTGAGGTAGGGCAGCCCGAGGTGGTGGACGCCCGCGACCAGGACCACCAGCACCACGACGGCGAACCACACCCGCAGGGCGTCCCGCGGCGGCGAGTCGGTCAGGCCGTGCCACAGCACCCCCAGCGGGTTCTGCACGGAGATGCCCCAGCCCCTCTCCTGGGCGTGCTTGTAGGCGAACCAGTCGCCGCTCTGCCACCGGCAGAACGCCATGTAGCTCAGCCAGCCGGCGGGCACCAGCACCAGCGGCCAACCGGCGCGGAGGTACGCCCCCAGCGCGCGCGGGCCCAGCCGGTAGCCGTGCTGCCGCAGCAGCACCAGGGCCAGCGGGAGCACCACGAAGAACCCGACCGAGCGGCTCAGCGACAGGAAGAACCCCACGACGCCCACGAGCAGCCAGCGCCGCCGCTCGGCGTAGTGGAAGGCGGCGAGCGCGAGGCAGAGGAAGAGCGACTCGGTCAGCGCCGCCTGGAACAGGAACGCGGCCGGCAGCAGCACCAGGTAGCGGACGAACCGGCGGGCCGCCGCGTCGTCGCCGAGCAGCCGCTCGCCCAGCCGGTGGGCGTAGTAGAGCATCAGCAGGAACGCGACGTTGGCGACGAGCAGCAGCGCCAGCGCGGTGTTGCCGCCCAGCAGCGGGGCCAGCGGCCGGGCCAGGAACGGATAGAGCAGCGGGAAGCCGAAGTCCCGCCACGGCTCGTCGAGCGGGAGCCGGGCCAGGTGGTCGTAGAGGAACGAGTCCCAGGCGAACCAGAGCGAGACCCCGCGGTGCCCGGAGACCGCCCGCTGCTGCTCGCGCATCGTCGTCTCGTCCGGCGGCGGCGCCCACGGCACGTCGTCGAAGGCGCTCAACGCGAGCACCCCGACGAGGCTGAGCACGATCTTGGTGCCGAGGAAGACGCCGACGACGAACAGCCACGGCGCCGGCACCCGGTCGGCGGCCCGCGCGGCGGCGCGCCGCAGGTCGTGGCCACGCCGGGCGGGCAGGCGCCCGGCCCGCCGCCGCGCGGCCGTGACGGCCCGCCACCTGTCCATCACCGCGTCTCCCGATCCGGCCGCCAGAACGGTGCCACATCCCCGTTCCGGGGCGCTTGACACGTGTACGCGGCGCGCCGGCCCGGCCGCCCGGCGGTGCGCTCGGGGCCGCTGGTGGCCGCCCGGCCAGGTCGCCGGGCGGCGGAACCGGCATCCGGATCCGGGGTGAGTTCGGGCCGATGCCGGGTAAGCGGGCCGCCTCCGGCAGGCGGAAGCAGGGAGCGGCACGGCATGGACGAACAGCGCGGCACGGTGGTCATCGGCGCGGGACCGGCGGGCCTGACCGCGGCGTACGAGCTGCTCCGGCGGGGCGCCCCGGTCCGGGTGTTCGAGTCCGACGACGTGGTGGGCGGGATCAGCCGCACCGTCGAACGGGACGGGTGGCGCTTCGACATCGGCGGGCACCGGTTCTTCACCAAGGTCGCCCGGGTCGAGGAGTTCTGGCACGAGATCCTGCCCGACGAGGACTTCCTGCTGCGGCCCCGAATGAGCCGGATCTACTACCGGGGCGCGCTGTTCGACTACCCCCTGAGTGCCGCGAACGCCCTGCGCAACCTGGGCGTCCGGGAGGCGGCGCTGTGCATGGGCTCGTACGCCTGGGCCCGGCTGCGCCCGCCGAAGGACCAGTCGCACTTCGAGGGCTGGGTCTCGGCCCGGTTCGGTTGGCGGCTGTACTCGATGTTCTTCAAGACGTACACCGAGAAGGTCTGGGGGATGCCGGCCGACCGGTTGCAGGCCGACTGGGCCGCGCAGCGGATCAAGAACCTGTCGCTGGCCAAGGCGGTGCGCAACGCCGTGCTGCCCCGGCGCAACCGCAAGGACGTGACCAGCCTGATCGAGGAGTTCCAGTATCCGAAGCTCGGCCCGGGGATGATGTGGGAACGCTGCGCCGAGGAGGTCCGCCGGCGCGGCGGCCGGGTGGAGACCGGCAGCTGGGTGACCGCTGTGCACCGCGACCCGACGCGCCGGCGGGCGGTGGCGGTCACCGTCAACGGGGTGGGCGGGCAGCGGACCGAGCCCGCCGAGCACGTCGTCTCCTCGATGCCGATCTCGGAACTGGTGGCCGCGCTGCGCCCGGCCGCCCCGCCGGAGGTGCTGGCCGCCGCGGCCGACCTGCGGTACCGGGACTTCCTGACCGTCGCGCTCGTGGTGCCCGAGGAGTTCTCGTTCCCCGACAACTGGATCTACGTGCACGACCCGGCGGTCAAGGTCGGCCGGATCCAGAACTTCGGGTCGTGGTCGCCGCACCTGGTCAAGGACGGCCGCACCTGTCTCGGCCTGGAGTACTTCGTCTTCGAGGACGACGAGACCTGGCGTACGCCGGACGCCGAGCTGGTCGCCGCCGCGACGGCCGAGCTGGAGCGACTCGGCCTGGTCCGGCCGGGCGTCGTCGAGGCCGGGTACGTGGTGCGGATGCCGAAGGCCTACCCGGTCTACGACGAGCGCTACCAGCGCAACGTGGGCGTGATCCGGGACTGGCTGGCGCGGGAGGTGCCGAACGTGCACCCGGTCGGCCGCAACGGCATGCACCGCTACAACAACCAGGACCACTCGATGCTGACGGCGATGCTGACCGCCGAGAACATCGCCTGCGGCACGAACCACGACGTCTGGTCGGTCAACGTGGAGCAGGACTACCACGAGGAGTCGAGCCACGACGGAAACGGCCACCGGGGCACCGGCCGGGACGCCCCGATCGTGCCGGCCCGGCCCGTCGCCCCGGCCGTCACCACGCTCGACGGTGCCCCCCGGCCCGAACGGCCGGCGCAGGTGCGCCTCGGCTGAGCCGCCCGCCGCACGGCCGAGGGTGGGCGCGCCCGGGCCGGGACGGCGGCGGGTCGACGGGACGGCCGGGCGGCGGCCGCCGTACCGGCCTGGTCCGGCGGCGCTGCCGGTGAGCAGGCCCGGCCCCACGCAGCGGACGCCCACCGCCGACGACGTGGCCGGCTGCCTCCGGGCGTCCCTCGGCCCCGGCCGGCGCACGGTGGCGATGCCGAGCCGGGGCATCAGGGCGCGCACCGACCCGCGGCGGCACGCCTCCCGGCCGACCTGCTCCGCCGCGACCTCGCCGGCCTCGCCGGGAGCTGACGCGGTCGCGGTGTGACGCTCCGCTCGCCCGACGGCGGCAGGGATTCGGCCTGCCCCGGAAGATCGCGATGTCCTCGGTCGCCGGGCCGGGAGCCGACCGGATCACGGGGCCTGGGCGCGGACGACGGTGGCGTCGAACACTGTTCGCTGGCGCTTTCGCCCCTCCCATGTCAGTATCTTCTGACAGGGGGGTGTCATTGATTTCTGACACCCGGAAAGGTGCAGGTGATGGACGAGACGCAGCCGAACGGGGAGGAACTGCTCGCCGCGCTCGCCGCGCTCGCGAGTCCGCACCGACTGCGGATCATCGCCACGCTCGCCGAGGGCCGCAGCTACGTCAGCGCACTGGCGCGGCGCCTGGAGATGAACCGGCCCCTGCTCTACATGCATCTGCAGCGGCTGGAGGCCGCCGGGCTCGTCACCGGCTCGTTGGAGACGGCGCCCGACGGCAACTCGGTGAAGTGGTTCGAGGTGGTTCCGTTCGCGCTGACGCTGACACCCGCGACGGTCGCGGCCGCCGTACCGACGTTGGAAGCCGGTGGCTTCGGAAAGGACAAGAAGTGATCACAGCAGCAGCCGAGGACGACATCGCCCAGGTAGCGATCGTCACATGGACGGTTCTGTTGATCGCCCTGGTGGCGATCGTGGCGTTCGTGGCGCTGGGCATCTACCGGGCCCGGCACGCCGCCGCTCGGGAGGCGCAGTACCGCGCCCTCGCCGAGCAGGCCGGCGACGCGCAGGCCCGGCTGGCCGAGAACGCGCGGCAGACGACCGCGGAGCTGACCGGCCTGCGGTCGGACGTCCAGGCGACCCACACGGAGTTGGCGCAGGTCAGGGCACGTCTGACCGAGCTGGAGCGCCTGCTCAGCCAGATCGGCTGAACCGGAATCCCACAGACAGGAAGAGCACAGTGAGACATCAGCTACGACGTACCGTCGCCGTCCTGGCCGCGGTCGTCTGCCTGGCGACCGCCGGCGGAATCCCGGCACACGCCGCCGAGGACGAGACCGCCCGGGTGCAGGCGTACCTGGACCGCTACCGGGACACCAACCGCATACCCGGGCTCGCGGCGGCCGTCGTACGCGGGGACCGGGTCGTGCAGGAACACGCCGCCGGAGTCACCGGCGACGGCGCGCCGGTGACCGCGCAGACACCCTTCCTGCTCGGCTCGGTGAGCAAACCGTTCACCGCGCTGGCGGTGCTGCAGCTCGCCGAGGCAGGCCGGATCGACCTCGACGCGCCGGCGCGTGCGTACGTGCCCTGGTTGCGGCTGGGCGACGCGACGGCGACCGCACGGATCACCGTCCGGCACCTGCTCACCCAGACCAGCGGGCTGCCCGAGGTCGCCACCAGGGGCCTGACCGACCGCTACGACAACACCCCCGGCGGGCTGGCCCGGTCGGTACGGGACCTCGCCGACGTGCCGCTCGTCGGGCCGCCGGGTGCGAAACACCGGTACAGCGACGGCAACTACATGGTGCTCGGTGCGCTCGTCGAGGAGGTCACCGGTCGCACCTTCGCCGACCACCTGCGTCGCACCGTTTTCGATCCGTTGCGGATGCGGCAGACGGCGGCCACCGCCGCCGAGGCGGAGCGGGTTGGCCTGCCCGCCGGCCACCGCCGCTACCTCGGTCGACCGCAGGGTTTCGACCCGCCGTACGACACCTCCGGCGTCCCGTACGGCTACCTGACCGCCAGCCTCGCCGACCTCGGCCACTTCGCGATCGCCCAGCTCAACGGCGGCCGGCACGGGGAGTCCCAACTGCTGTCGGCCGCCGGCGTCGCGCAGTCGCACCTCGGCCAGGCCGCCATCGGCAGCGGCGGCCGGTACGCCCTGGGCTGGCGCGACACGACGCTGGCGGGCAACGGCGCACGGCTGGTCTGGCACGCCGGCGCGACCCCGGGCTACTTCGCCCACGTCGTGCTGGTGCCCGACTCCGAGCTGGCCGTGATCGTGCTGGCCAACCTCTACCACCCGGCCGCCGACCCGGCGCTCGCCTCGGCCGGTTTCGACATCGCGCGAATTCTGCTCGGCGCTCCGACCGCACCAGCGGCGAACGACACCCTCCTGCTCTCGGTCGCCCCCGCGCTGTTCGGCGTCGCCGGCCTACTCGTGGTCGTCCTGGTCGGTACGGTGCTCGGCGGAGTGCGTCGGCGCCGCACCGGTCCTCCGCCGGGCAGAAAGGCGCTGGTCGCGGCCGCCGCCTGGGCGGTCGGCTGGGCGGCGCTGGCCGTTGCCGTGCTCTGGGTGCTGCCCTCGTCCGTGGGCGGCGGCCTGGGCACGCTGATGCTCTGGACACCGGACATCGGTCACGCCGCCGTGGCCGTCGCCGTGGTGGCCGGGGCCCTCGCGCTGACCCGTAGCGTGTTCGCCCTGGCCGGGGCGCGGAACGCCGTGGGCCGCCCCCGGCCCGCGCGCCGCCTCCGAGGAGGACCCCCTGCCCGCACCGCTGTAGCGGCGTGACCGGGTGCCGAGTCCGGCGGCGCCTAAGGAGGGGTCCCTTCCTAACGCATTGCGTTAGGAAGGGACCCCTCCTTACACGTCAGCCCTCCGCGAGGCGGCGGCGACACGCTGTCGTGCGCGGTCCGGTCCCGCCGGAAACGCCTTGCCGACCCGGTGGCGGCCCCCTAGGGTGCCGGCGTGCTGATCCGCGAGTTCGACGAGGCCGACTGGGCCCAGGTGTGGCCGATCGTCCGGGAGGTGGTGCGGGCGCGGGAGACCTTCCCCTACGACCCGGAGATGACCGCCGAGCAGGCGTACGACATGTGGGTGGAGGCCGCGCCGGGCCGCACCGTGGTGGCGGTCGACGGCGACCGGGTGCTCGGCACCGCCAAGATGGGCACCAACCGCCCCGGGCCGGGGTCGCACGTCTCCACCGCGAGCTTCATGGTCGACCGCGCGGCGCGCGGCCGGGGCGTGGGCACCGCGCTGTGCCGGCACGCGCTCGACTGGGCCCGCGACCGGGGGTACGCGGGCATGCAGTTCAACGCGGTGGTCGAGACGAACACCTCGGCCGTCGAGCTGTACCGGCGCGAGGGCTTCACCGTGGTCGGCACCGTGCCCGGCGCGTTCGCGCACCCCACCCTCGGCCGGGTCGGCCTGCACGTGATGTACCAGGAGTTCTGACCCGGCGCCGCCCGGTCCACCGGGCGGCGCCGGAACCGCAGCTGTGCCGCCGCCGACCGTCAGGCGACGGCCGCGGCGGTCGCCTCGGCGCGCAGGTCCTCCTCCGAGGCGCCGCGACGCCAGTAGCCGGAGAACGTGACGTGCCGCCGGTCGATGCCGCGCTCGCCGACGAGGTGCCGCCGCACCGCGCGCACCATCGACGACTCGCCGGCGACCCAGGCGTACGGGGTGCCGGCCGGCAGCCGCGCGGCGCGGACCGCGTCCGCCAGCAGGGTGCTGCCGGGGGCGGTGCCACCCCGGACGACCCAGCTCACCTCGGCGCGCGCGGCGGTGGGCAGCTCCTGGATGTCCGCCACGTCGGGGACCTCGATCCAGGCCCGGACCCGGGCGTCGGCGGGCAGCCAGGCCAGGATGCCGGCGGCGGCGGGCAGGGCGGTCTCGTCGGCGACGAGCAGCACGGAGTCGGTGCCGGCCGGGGGGCGGAAGCAGACGCTGCGGTTGTCGCGCACGGCCGGGCCGAGCAGCACCACCCGGTCGCCCGGCAGGGCGTGCCCCGCCCAGCGGGAGGCGGGGCCGGTGTCGCCGTGGCCGACGAAGTCGATGTCCACCTCGGCGAGCTCGGGCCGCTGCTCCCGGATGGTGTAGGAGCGCATCACCGCGCGCACGTCGGGGTCCATCGCCCGGTACGCGCCGAACCAGTCCTCCCCCGCCTCGACCGGGAGCACCGGCGCGGGCTGGCCGGGGTGCGGCAGGAACAGGGAGACGCTCTGGTCCCGGCCGCCGCCGGCGAAGTCGGCCAGGTCCGGCCCGCCGAGGGTGACCCGGATCAGGGAGGCGCCGATCCGCCGTGCGCCGACGACCTGCGCGGCGTAGAAGCGGTACTGGAGGGCGACCGCCGTGGTCACGCGGTCACCTTCTTCGCGTTCCGGATGGCGGTGGCCAGGTTCTCCAGCAGCGGCGCGGCGCCGGCGTACGAGAAGCGGGGCACCGCGTCCCACGGGGTGATCTGGTTGGCCTTGACCGCCGGGAGTTGCTGCCAGGTCGGCTTGCTGGCCATGTCCTTGGGCTGCAGGGCGGTGCTGCGGTTGTCGAGCAGGATCAGGTCGGCCGGGAACTTGCCCGCGTTCTCCCAGCTGAGGGCCTCGAAGTAGTCGCCGGCCTCCAGCTTGGTGGGGACGACGATCTCCACGCCCAGCTCGGCGAAGTACATCAGGTCGGTGCTGACCTTCGGGTTGGAGACGTAGAACAGGTCGGGGCTGCCGGAGGAGGCCAGCACCTTGATGCCCGGGTTCGCCCTGACCGCCTGGCGGACCGCCTCGGCGGCGGCCTCGAAGCGGGCCTTCGCGTCGGTGACCTTCTTCGCGGACAGGTCGGCGCCGAGGGACTCGGCGAGCTGCGCGTACCGCTCGATCGGCTTGGTCATCGGCACCCGGGCGGTGGTGATCGCCACGCTGGGGGCGAGCGGGAGGATCTTGTCCTTGCTCTCGTCCGGCACGTACCACAGTGCGCCCGGGTCGTACATGTGGGTGACGAGCAGTTCCGGTCGCAGGGCGGCGTACTTCTCCAGGCTGAACTCGCCCCAGACGTTGCCGAGGACCTGCACGGCGTCCACGTTCAGGTCGCCGGCCTGCGGCTCGGCGGTGCCGTCGGCGCGCTTCGTCTCACCGAACACGCCGACGATCTGCTTGTCGAGTCCGAAGTCGACCAGCGCCGCGGCGACCCCAGTGAAGGCGACCACCCGGGTCGGGCGGTTGGCGGCACTCACCTTCTCGTTGCGGTCGTCGGTGAACGACCACGGTCCGCCGGAGCCGGCTGCGGCGGGGGCGGAGTCGTCGTCCCGGCCGCAGCCGGCGAGCAGGGCGGCCAGGGTGGCGGCGCCACCGGCGGCGAGCAGGCCCCGGCGGGAGAGTCGGCGGGCGGACACGGGATGCGGCATGGCGATGTCTTTCGATCAGGGTCGGGCGAAGGACCATGGACAGCGGGGTTAGGTTAACCTAACCTAAATCGCTGTCAAGCCCCGCCCGGAATCACGCACCACATCGGAGCCCACACTGTCCGCCACCCTCACCTCACGCATCGGCGCGCCACCGGCACCGCCCGTCACGCCCCGGCGTGGCCGCGCCGCGCTGCGGGCCACCGGCCTCGCGGCGTCGGTGCTGCTGCTCGTCGCCGTCACGGTGCTCAGCATCGCCGTGGGCGCCAAGCAGCTCCCGCTCACCGACGTGTGGCAGGGCCTGCTGCACCGCGACGCCGCCGAGTACGCCGTCGTGCACCGGATGCGGCTGCCGCGCACGCTGCTCGGCCTGCTCGCCGGCGCGGCGCTCGGCGTGGCCGGCGCGGTGATGCAGGCGCTGACCCGCAACCCGCTGGCCGACCCCGGGCTGCTCGGCATCAACGCCGGCGCCTCGGCGGCGGTGGCCAGCGCGGCGGCGCTGCTCGGCATCGGCGGCGTCGGCGGCCAGGTCTGGTTCGCGCTGCTCGGCGCGGCCGTCGTCACCGCCGCCGTCTACCTCGTCGGCGGCGGGCGCGGGGCCACCCCCGCCCGGCTGGCGCTGGCCGGCGCGGCGCTCAACGCCACCCTCTACTCGTACGTCAGCGCGGTGATGCTGCTCGACACGGCGTCGCTGGAACGGCTGCGGTTCTGGACGGTCGGCTCACTCGCCGGCGCCGAGGCATCGACCGTGCGCACGATCGCGCCGTTCGTCGCGGCGGGCCTGCTGGTCGCCCTGGCCGCCACCCGCGCGCTCAACGCGCTGGCGCTCGGCGACGACGCGGCGCGCGCGCTCGGCGCCCGGCCGGCCCTCGTCCGGGGCACCGTCATCGTGGCGATCACGCTGCTCTGCGGCGCCGCCACGGCGGCCTGCGGGCCGATCGTCTTCGTCGGTCTGCTGGTGCCGCACCTGGTCCGCGCGCTCACCGGGCCGGACCTGCGCTGGCTGCTGCCGTACTGCGCGGTGCTCGCCCCGGTGCTGCTGCTCGGCGCCGACGTGCTGGGCCGGGTGCTGAGCCGGCCGGGCGAGCTCCAGGTCGGCATGGTGACCGCCGTGGCGGGCGGGCCACTCTTCCTCTGGCTGGTGCTGCGCGGGCGGGTGGCCCACCCGTGATCACCATCCGCACCCCCGGCGGCGTGTCCCTGCGGCTGCGCCCCCGCGCCGTCGCCGTCGGCCTCACCTGCGTGGTGCTCGCCCTGGCGCTGAGCGTGCTCGCCATCGGCAGCGGCGACTACCCGATGAGCCCCGCCGACGTGCTGCGGGCCCTCGCCGGCCGGGGCAGCCCGGCCGAGGAGTTCATCGTCACCGAGCTGCGGCTGCCCCGGCTGGTGACCGCGCTCTGCGTCGGCGCCGCGCTCGCGCTGGCCGGCGCGGTCTTCCAGTCGCTGGTCCGCAACCCGCTGGGCAGCCCCGACATGCTCGGCTTCACCCAGGGCGCGTCGACCGGCGCGCTGGTCGTGGTGGTGCTCGGCGGCAGCAGCATGCTGCTGGCCTCGGCGGCGGTGGTCGGCGGCCTCGCCACCGGCATCCTGGTGTACGCGCTCGCCTGGCGGCGCGGCGTGCACGGGTTCCGGCTGATCCTGGTCGGCATCGGCACCATGGCGATCCTCACCGGCGTCAACGGCTGGCTGCTGACCCGGGCCCAGCTGATGGACGCCGCCCGCGCCGTGCTCTGGCTCACCGGCAGCCTGGACGGGCGCGGCTGGGTCAACGCGCTGCCGCTGCTGGTCGCGCTGGCGGTGCTGGTGCCCGTGCTGCTGGTCGGCTTCGGGCCGGCCCTGCGCCTGATCGAGATGGGCGACGACACCGCCTCCGCCCTCGGCGTACGCGTGGAGCGGGTGCGCCTGGTCGTGCTGGCGGCGGCGGTGCTGCTGGTCTCCCTCGCCGCGGCCGCCGCCGGGCCGGTGAACTTCGTGGCGCTCACCGCGCCGCACCTGGCCCGTCGGCTGACCCGGGCGCCGGGGCCGAACCTACTGCCGTCGGCGGCCGTCGGGGCGGTGCTGCTGGTCGCCGCCGACCAGCTCGCGGTACGCGCGTTCCCCGGGCACCAACTGCCGGTGGGCGTGGTGACCGGGGTGCTGGGCGGCGCCTACCTGATCTGGCTGCTCGCCACCGAACGCCGGGCCGGCCGGCTGTGACCGCGCACGGCCGGCGGGCCACCCACGACGAGAACGGAGCACGGAGCATGCAGTCCCGGCTGAGCGGCAACGCGATGACCCTCGCCTACGAACGGCGGACCATCGCCGAGGACCTGAGCGTCGCCGTGCCCGACCGCTCCTTCACCGTCATCATCGGCCCCAACGCCTGCGGCAAGTCGACCCTGCTGCGCGCCCTGTCCCGGCTGCTGAAGCCGACGGCCGGGGCGGTGCTGCTGGACGGGGAGGACATCCACCGGCTGCCGGCCCGGGGCGTCGCGCGCACCCTCGGCCTGCTGCCGCAGACGTCCGTCGCCCCGGACGGCATCGGCGTCGCCGAACTCGTCGCGCGCGGCCGGTACCCGCACCAGGGGCTGCTGCGGCAGTGGTCGCGCGAGGACGAGCGGGTGGTCGCCGAGTCGATGGCCGCGACCGGGGTGGCCGACCTGGCCGACCGACCGGTCGACGAACTGTCCGGCGGGCAGCGGCAGCGGGTGTGGATCGCGATGGCGCTGGCCCAGCAGACGCCCCTGCTGCTGCTGGACGAGCCGACCACCTACCTGGACATCGCCCACCAGATCGAGATCCTCGACCTCTGCGCCCGGCTGCACGAGGAGCAGGGCCGCACCCTGGTGGCAGTGCTGCACGACCTCAACCACGCCGCCCGCTACGCGACGCACCTGATCGCGATGCGCGACGGGCGGGTGGTCGCCGCCGGCCCGCCCCGGGAGGTGGTCACCGCGGAGCTGGTCGAGGAGGTCTTCCGGCTGCCCTGCCGGGTCATCGACGACCCGGAGACCGGCACCCCCCTGGTCGTCCCCGCCGCCCGCCGCCGGGCCCCGGCGGTCGCGGTCGCCGGCGGGAACCCGCTTGAGCTGCCGCCTCGCGTCGGCCGGGCGCCGCGCGGGGGCCACATCCCCGCGCATCGACCGGAATCGTCGTACGGTGGGCGCGATGCGTGAGGCGACCAACACCCACGGAGAGGACGTCGACGGGTTCGGCCGGGTCACGATCCGCCCCGTCGACCCGGACACCGACATCGACCTGATCCACGGTTGGGTCAGCGAGGAACGGGCCCGGTTCTGGGGCATGCGCGACGCGGGTCGCGAGCGGGTCGCCGAGATCTACCGCTACCTGGACTCGCTGACCACCCACCACGCGTGGCTCGTGCACCGCGACGGCGTGCCGGTCGCGCTGTTCCAGACGTACGAGCCGGCGGCCGACCCGGTCGGCCAGTGCTACGACGTCCGGCCCGGCGACCACGGGGCGCACCTGCTGATCGGCCCGCCGACCACGACCGAGCGGGGCTTCACGGGCGCGCTGCTGGGCGTGTTCCTCGGCTTCGTCTTCGCCGACCCGCTGCGCCGGCGGATCGTGATGGAGCCGGACGCGCGCAACGACAAGGCGGTGGACCGGCTGCTGCGGACCGGCTTCGTCGCCGGCCCGCTGATCGACCTGCCCGACAAGCGGGCCCGGCTGATGTTCCTCGACCGGGAGTCGTTCGAGGCGCGCCGCTGACCGCCGGAGGCGCTCCCGCGCCGAGAGGGCGTAGCGGATCAGCACCACGTCGCCGATCTGGCGGGCCTCCGCCACCCGGGCGCGGCGGCCGGGGTGCCACGGGAACCGGCCGTCGCCGACGAAGAACGGGGCCACCACCAGGTGCAACTCGTCGGCGAGGCCGGTGGTGAGGAACTGCGCGAGCACGGTCGGCCCGCCCTCCACCATCAGCCGGCGCACGCCCCGCGCGGCGAGGTCGGCCAGGCGGGGAGGCCGGCCGTCACCGGGGCGCGACGAGGTCGGCGTAGTCGGCGACGGTGAGGGGGCGCCGGGACAGCGACCCGTCGGCGCGCGGCACCCCGAGCGGCGCCCCACCCCGCAGGAACGCCACGGTGTCGACGTCGGAGCGGGCGGTCAGGGTGCAGACGATCTGGCCGAAGGCGAGGACCTCGTCGCTGCGGCCCGTCTCGTCGCCGGCCTCACCGACGTCGACCTCGACCTCGGTGCCCCGGGGCCGGGCGACGGCGGCCGCGACGGCCCCCGGCAGGGCGGTGCTGAGGCCGCTGTCGCGCTCGGCGGCGGTCGGGCCGGCGAGCAGTTGCTGGAGCTGGGCGTCGACGGTGGGCGTGGCGTCCACCCGGCGCTCGACGCGCACCAGACGGTCGTCGCGGACGAAGCAGAGCACCGCCGTCGCCCGCCCCGCCGTCAGGGTCGGGGTCGGGGTCGCCACGACCGTGCCCGAGGTGGGGAACGGCCCGGGCGGGGGCGCCACGGTGCGGGGGGCGTCCTCCGTCGGGACGCCGCAGCCGACGAGCAGCCCGAGGGCGACGAGCGCAGCACCGGCACCCCGCCACCGTCCCGGCCAGCGCGCCCGGCGGCTCACGACGACACCCCGGGCAGCTCGACCCGGAAGCGGGCGCCCCCGCCGGGACGGTCGCCCACACCGGCGCGTCCCCGGTGCGCGGCGGCGTGCTGGGCGACGATGGCGAGCCCGAGGCCGGTGCCGTCGCCGGCCGCGCGGGCGTGCGCGGCGCGGCCACGGACGAAACGGTCGAAGACGACGTCCCGGTCGGCCGGGGGCACGCCCGGTCCCTCGTCGTCGACCTCGACGATCCCCGTCCCGCCCCGCTGCGACAGCCGCACCGCCACCGGGCCACCGCCGTGGCGGACCGCGTTGTCGACCAGGTTGGCCAGGATCTGCTCGACGCGGCGCTGGTCGACCAGCCAGGTCGTGGCGGCCCCGCCGGCCGCGTGCACGAGCGCGCCCGGCAGCCCGCGCGCCTGGCACACCCGACGGGCCAGCGCCGCCACGTCGACCGGCCTCCGGTCCGCCGGCTGGTCGCTGCGGGCGAGCTGGATCAGGTCGTTGACCAGTTGCTGGAACCGGGTGATCTCGTCGGCCACCAGGCCGGCCGCGGTGGCGGTCCGGTCGTCGAGGTGCTCCCGGCGGCGGGCCAGGACGCTGGCCGCCGCCGCCAGGGTCTGCAGCGGCGAGCGCAGCTCGTGGCTGACGTCGGCGGCGAAGCGGCGATCCCGCTCGATGCGCTGGGAGAGCTGGTCGACCATGTGGTTGAACGACGTGGAGAGGCGGGTGAGGTCCGGGTCGGTGGTCGGCGCGAGCCGGGCGGAGAAGTTGCCATCGGCGATCTCCTGGGCCGCGTCGGCCACGGCGGTCAACGGGCGCAGGCTGTGCCGGGTGGCGTACCAGCCCAGGGCGGCGCCGGAGCCGGCGACCACGATGGCGACGGCGGTCAGCGCGAGCGCCAGGACCTGGAGGGTCTCGTCCAGCTCGCGCAGCGAGGTCAGCTCGTAGTAGCTGATGGACGGGGCCAGCGGCAGGCCGACGAGCAGGGTGGGCTGGCCGTTGACCCGCACCCGCTGCACGGCCGGCTCCCCCGCCCGGACGAGCTGTTGCAGGTCGCCCGGGATCGCGGCGGTCAGGCCGGCGTCGGCGTTGCGGGCGTACCAGTCGTCGCCGCGGTGCAACAGCGGTCGGCGGTTGCCGCCGGTGTCGAGGGACCGCAGCACCTCCACGACGTCGGGGTCCTCCGTGTCCAGCCCGGTACGCACCACCGCCGCGTCGAAGTACGCCGCCCGCACCGCGGTGCGCTCCCGCTCGTCGAGCAGGGACCGCCGGGTCAACTCGTACGAGACCAGCGCCATGGACGCCGACAGCAGCAGCGCGCCGACGGCGAATCCGGCGGACACCCGGGCCCGCAGCCCGAGCCGCCTCACCGGGTCAGCTTGTAGCCGAGGCCGCGCAGGGTGACCAGGTGCCGGGGGCTGCCCGGGTCGTCCTCGATCTTCTGTCGCAGCCGGCCCACGTGCACGTCGACGAGCCGCTCGTCACCGGTGTCGTAGCCCCAGACCCGCTGGAGCAGCTGCTGGCGCGACAGCACCCGGCCGGCGTGCTCGGCCAGCTCGCACAGCAACCGGAACTCGGTGCGGGTCACCGGCACCGGTCGGCCGGCCCGACGCACCTCCCCCGCGTCCGGGCTGATCTCCAAGGGGCCGAACGTGAGGACCGGCACGGGCGCGGGCACCGCCCGGGCCCGCCGGCGCAGCGCCCGCAGTCGCGCCGACAACTCCTTGACCGCCACCGGCTTGACCACGTAGTCGTCGGCGCCGGCCTCCAACGCCGCCACGATGTCGTGGGTGTCGTCGCGGGCGCTGACCACCACGATGGGTACGTCGTCGTCGCGGCGCAGTTGCCGGATGCACTCGAAGCCGTCGAGGCCCGGCAGCATCAGGTCGACCAGCACGTTGTCGGCCGGCTCCCGGCGCTGCATCCGCAGCCCCTCCTCGGCCGTGGCCGCCCCCCGGACGGCGTAGCCCTCGTCCTCGAGCGCGAGCAGCAGCGCCAGACGGATCCGGTCGTCGTCCTCGATCACCAGCACGCCCGTCATACCCGCATCATCCCCAAGGCGGGCGCGAGCGCCCAACCGTGTCCGGCGTTCGACGGTTTTGTCACGCAACTGTCATACAACCGCGTGGCCCGCGCCACGGGCGCCAACCAGGGTGGTGTACGACACCGGGCCGGCCCGCCGGTCACGGCGGTCGGGCCGGGCCCGCCGGAGCGGCAGCCGTCGGCCGACCGGTCCTGCGGAGGAGGGAGCAGATGACCGTCGCCGGTCTCCTCACCGCACTCGCCGTGGGTCTCCTCGTCGCCGCGACGGGCTGGCTGGCGCTCCCCCGCCGGCGGGAGGTGCCGGCCTGGCTGGCCCTGGTGACCGGGATCGTCACCGCCGTCCTCGGCGTCATCCTGGCCCGCATCGTCGGCCTCGACACCGGTTGGTCCGGCCTGTGGCGCCTGGCCGTCCCGGCCGGCTCCGCCGTCCTCGGCGTCGCTCTCGTGGCCGCCACGGCTGGCCCCCGCCGCCCGCCCGTGCCGGCCTGCCGGACGCGGCCGGACCTCGATTCCAACCCGACGCCGCCGGTCGCGGACCGGCGCTTCGCCTCGCCCGACCTCCCGTGGAGGAAGACCCCATGACCGTCGTACCGGACGACAACTCGATGACGCTGATCTGCGACAGCTGCGGAGACGTGACGACGGGAACCGCCTGCGTCCTGCCGGACGCCGAGGTCGTCTGGACCCTGGTCGCCGAGCACGGCTGGAGCGGCTCGCCCTTCGCGACGGGCCCGCACCGCTGCCCCCGCTGCAGCCTCCTCGGCGCGGCCGCCGGGCGCGGCGGCGAGGCCGGTCGCGACGCCCAGGTGGCCGGTGGGGTGCTGGGGGTGGACCACCTCGACGACGTCGCGGTGGCGACCGCCTCCGGTGACATCGACGTCGACATCACCGACGACCTGCGGACCGCGCTGCGGCAGGCGGTCGACGTCTGCGGGCACGTCGTGGTCGACCTGACCCGGGTCCACCTGATCGACGCGAACGGGCTCGGCCTGCTCGTCCGGGCCCACCGCGACGCCCGCGAACGCGGTGCCGTGCTCTGCCTCGCCGCCCCGTCCCGCTTCATCCTCACCGTCCTGCACACCATGCGGCTGGACGGCCTGTTCCCGATCTTCGTCAGCCCCGAGGAGGCCGTCCGGCGGCTCTCTCCGGCCGGGGCGGGCGAGCCCGCCGGGCTGACGGCCACCGTGGCCGGCCGGTCCGGTCACCCGGCGCCGGCCGACACGCCGTCCCGCTGAGCCGGCCCCGTCACCCCGCACCCGCACTCCGGCGAGAGGACGCCCACATGCTCATGCCCTGGCCGCACCCGGACGAGGGCGCGTTCCGTCCCGAGCCGCCCCGGCCGGCGCCCGACGACGAGGACGCCCGGTTGGCCGCGCTGGTCGCCCAACGGTTGAGCAGCGACTGGTCCACGCGCGGCCAGCAGATCGTGGTGACCGCGCAGAACCGGGTCGTCATCCTCACGGGCGTCGTGGCGGGCCCGGACGCCCGGCAGGTGGCCGCCGAGATCGCCTGGGACGTGCGCGGTGTCGTCGACGTCTGCAACGCCCTGCGGCTCGCCGGCCCCCGGCGTCCCCGCCGCTGACGGGCCCGGCCTCGACCAAAATGCGTTCAGGGCCACCCCGAAAGGGGTGGCCCTGAACGAAAGATTGTCCGGCGGTGTCCTACTCTCCCACACCCTCCCGAGTGCAGTACCATCGGCGCTGGAGGGCTTAGCTTCCGGGTTCGGAATGTAACCGGGCGTTTCCCCTCCGCCATGACCGCCGTAACTCTATCGACATATCAAACAACACCACACGGGGTCTGTTGTTCGTTCATCGAGAGTTGCACAGTGGACGCGTAGCAGCTTAGTAGTCAAGTCCTCGGCCTATTAGTACCGGTCAACTGAACCCGTT
>NZ_JBVJHK010000019.1:0-158462 GCF_055586845.1 Micromonospora sp. NPDC049139
GCTCCGTACCGATGTAGTTGTGGTTGAGCATCCGGGCCTCTTCCTGGGCCAGGACGACAACCCGTCGCGCTCGGTCGGTGAACCGCTCGAACATGCCCTCGTGCTCCTCACGTGCCGTGCGCCTTGATGGTCTAGATCTTGGCGGGGCCGGTGCGCGGACGTCCGGGACGGGCGTCCGTGCCTACTTACTCTATCGCCGCAGACCGACTCCGCTGAGGTCGTGTGTCCCCGCCAGAGGCCGCGTACGCGTCGTTTTACTCAACCGTCCGCGCTCAGGGGGTGTTCCGCGACCCCCGCCTGTACGCGCAGAGCGAAATTCGGGCACCGGCCGGACCGCGTCCGCAGGCCGGTGCCGGCACCGGCGCGGCCCCGAACCCGGGCCGCCCGGGAGTCGTCCACAGGCTGTGGACAAGTTCTCCACCGGCTGTGGACAACCTCCGTCGGGGCGAAATTCTTCCCGGTCCCGGCGCACCCGTGGGCGGATACGGCGACGCCGGCCCGGAGTCGTGCTCCGGCCCGGCGTCTGTCGCCCGTCGGCGGTCGGGTCAGTGACCGGCCTTGGAGTGGTACTCGTCGACGATCTCCTGCGGGATCCGGCCCCGGTCGGAGATGTCCTTGCCGGCCTTCTTGGCCCAGGCCCGGATCGCCTTGTTCTGCTCCCGGTCGGCGGTGGCGCCGCCCCGGCCGCGTGCGGCCCGGCCGCCCACGACGACACCGCCCCGGCCCACCTTGGTCCCGTGGGCGATGTAGGGAGCGAATACGTCACGCAATTTCTCGGCGTTCGAGCTCGACAGGTCGATCTCGTACTGAACGCCGTCGAGCGCGAACTTGACGGTCTCGTCAGCGTCCCCGCCGTCCAGGTCATCGACCAGCTTATGAATGATCTGCTTGGCCACGTCCCACATTCCTTTCGAGCAGGGTGCTCCTGCAAACTTGAGAGCACAATAACCCGTGCGACGCTTGTCGCGTCAATAGGATGCGGTAACGACCCGGTGCGAGTACGCGACTACTCCGGCCGCACCAGGGGGAAGAGGATGGTTTCCCGAATTCCCAGGCCCGTCAGCGCCATCAAGAGCCGGTCGATTCCCATTCCCATACCCCCGGCCGGCGGCATTCCGTACTCCATCGCCCGGAGAAAGTCCTCGTCCAGCCGCATCGCCTCGTCGTCGCCGCGGGCCGCGAGCTGCGCCTGGGCCAGCAGCCGCTCCCGCTGCACCACCGGATCCACCAGCTCCGAGTACGCCGTCCCCAGCTCGAAACCGAGCACGTAGAGGTCCCACTTCTCGGCCAGCCCCGGCTCGCTGCGGTGCGCCCGGGTGAGCGGGCTGGTCTCCTCCGGGTAGTCGCGGACGAAGGTGGGTGCCTGGAGGCCGGGGACGACCAGTTCCTCGAACAGCTCCTCGGCCAGCTTGCCCGGCCCCCACTTCGGGTCGACCGCCAATCCGACCTTGTCGGCGTACTCGACGAGGCGGGCGTGCTCGGTGCGTACCGTGACCTCCTCGCCGAGCGCCTCGGAAAGCACCCCGAAGAGGGTCACCGAGCGCCACTCGCCGCCCAGATCGAACTCCCGGCCGTCGGCGTGGGTCACCACGGTCGAGCCGGCGACCGCGATCGCCGCCTGCTGCACGAGATTGCGGGTCAGCTCCGCCATCGTGTCGTAGTCGCCGTACGCCTGGTATGCCTCGAGCATCGCGAACTCCGGGGAGTGCGAGGAGTCGATGCCCTCATTGCGGAAGTTGCGGTTGATCTCGAAGACCCGGTCGACGCCGCCGACGACGGCCCGCTTGAGAAACAGTTCCGGCGCGATTCGCAGATACAGGTCGGTGCTCAGCGCATTGCTGTGGGTCACGAATGGCCGGGCCGCCGCGCCGCCGTGCAGCAACTGCAGCATCGGGGTCTCCACCTCGATGAAGTCCCGGTCGTGCAGCGAGTCGCGCAGGCTGCGGACGGTCGCGGCCCGGGTGCGCACCATCTGGCGCGCCTGCGGCCGGACGACCAGGTCGACGTAGCGCTGCCGGACCCGCGCCTCCTCGCTCAGCGGCTTGTGCGCCACCGGCAGCGGGCGCAGCGCCTTCGCCGTGACCGCCCACTCGTCGGCCAACACGGACAGCTCACCCCGGCGGCTGGTGATCACCTCGCCGGTCACCCCGACGTGGTCGCCGAGATCGACGAGGCGCTTCCAGTCGTCCAGCCGCTCGGCGCCGACCCGGTCCAGCGAGAGCATCGCCTGCAACTCGGTGCCGTCGCCGTCCCTGAGGGTGGCGAAGCAGAGCTTGCCGGTGTTGCGTACGAAGATCACCCGGCCGGTGACCGAGGCGCGGTCGCCGGTGGCGGTGTCGGTGGGCAGCTCGGCGTACTTCTCGCGGATCTCGGCCAGCGTGCTGGTCCGGGGAAATCCGACCGGGTACGGCTCGACGCCCTCGGCGAGCATCCGGTCCCGCTTCTCCCGGCGGACCTTCATCTGCTCGGGAAGGTCGTCGGCGGGATCGACTGGCACGGGAGTCTGCTCGGTCACGGCACGCTTCCTCAGAAGGAGATTTCGGGCGGGGTCAGGCCCCGAGCGTACTCAAGGCGCCAGGGAGGCGTTACGGGATAACCTGCCCGCCATGACCGACCCCACTCACGCCCTGTCGTTCGGTGCGGCGGCGGGCGATTACGACCGGTTCCGGCCCCGCTATCCGGAGGAGGCGGTGCGCTGGGCGCTCGACGGGCTGGGCGCGCCCGCCCGCGTCGTCGACCTGGGCGCCGGGACCGGCATCCTCACCCGCGGGGTGCTCGCCCTCGGACACGAGGTGGTGCCCGTCGAGCCGGACCCCGGGATGCGGGCCCGCCTGGACGCCGTCACCCCGGGCACCACGGCCGTGGCGGGCAGCGCCGAGTCGGTGCCGCTGCCGGACGGCGCGGCCGACGCGGTGCTGGCGGGGCAGGCGTACCACTGGTTCGACCGGGAGCGGGCGCACGCCGAGATCGCCCGGCTGCTCCGGCCCGGTGGCGTCCTCGCGCCGATCTGGAACCTGCGGGACGAGCGGACCGGCTGGGTGGCGGAGCTGACGAAGATCGCCCGAATGGGCGGCAGCGCCGACGACCTGGCCAGCCGGGTCGGCGACTTCGGACCGGCGTTCGCGCCGGCCGAGCAGGCCGTTTTCGCGCACCGCACCACGCTCACCCCGGACGAGCTGGTCGGGATGGTCCGGACCCGCTCGTACTACCTGACGGCCGACCCGGAACGGCGGCGGGACCTCGACCGGGAACTGCGCGACCTGCTGGACACCCACCCCGACCTGGCCGGGCGGGAGCGCTTCGACCTGCCGTACCGCACCCTCGTCTGCCGCGCCCGGCGGCGCTGAGGCCGGCGGCGGCGCCCGGCCCCGGCGGCGGCCCGGGACCGGGGCCGGCGGGGTCAGACGTTGCGGTCGTAGACCATCCGCAGGCCGATCAGGGTGATCATCGGCTCGTGGTGGGTGATCGTGCGGCACTCGTTGATCACCAGGCCGGCGAGCCCGCCGGTGGCGATGACGGCCCGCACCTCGCCCAGCTCCTCGGTCATCCGCTCGACGATCCGGTCGACCTGGCCGGCGAAGCCGAAGTAGAGGCCGGACTGGAGGCACTCGACGGTGTTCTTGCCGATCACCGAGCGGGGCCGGGTGGCCTCCACCTTGCGCAGCTGGGCGGCTCGGGCGGCGAGCGCGTCGAAGGAGATCTCGATGCCCGGCGCGAAGGCGCCGCCGAGGAACTCGCCCCGGTCGCTGATCACGTCGAAGTTGGTGGTGGTGCCGAAGTCCACCACGATCGACGGCCCGCCGTAGAGGGTGTACGCGGCCAGGGTGTTCACCACCCGGTCGGCGCCCACCTCCTTCGGGTTGTCGATGGCGAGCTGCACACCGGTGCGCACCCCGGGCTCGACGATCACGCTCGGCAGGTCGGCGTAGTAGCGGGACAGCATGGTGCGCAGCGAGCGCAGCGCGGCCGGCACGGTGGAGCAGGCCGCCACCCCGGTGATCTCAACCGCGTCCCCGGCGAGCAGGCCCCGGAACTTCAGGCCCAGCTCGTCCGCCGTCGACCGCGCATCGGTCTTGATCCGCCAGGAGTGCACCAGCTTGTCGCCGTCGAAGGTCGCCAGCACGGTGTTGGTGTTTCCGATGTCGATGCAGAGCAGCACGCACGAAGCCTAGACAACGACCGGCCGCCGGCTCACTCGGTGCGCAGGTCCATGGCGATGTCAAGGATCGGCGAGGAGTGGGTCAGCGCGCCCACCGACAGGAAGTCGACGCCGGTCGCCGCGTACCGCGCCGCGACGTCGAGGGTCAGCCCGCCGGTCGCCTCCAGCTCCGCCCGGTCCCCCACGGCGGCAACCACCTCGGTGAGCATCTCCGGGGTCATGTTGTCCAGCAGCAGGAACTCCGCTCCGGCCTCGACGGCCTCCACCGCCTCGGCCACCGTGTCCACCTCGACCTGCACCGGCACGTCCGGGAACGTCTCCCGGACCCGACGGAAGGCCGCCGTGATCCCGCCCGCCGCCAGCTTGTGGTTGTCCTTGATCATGGCGACGTCGTGCAGGCCCATCCGCTTGTTCGTGCCGCCGCCGGCGCGGACCGCGTACTTCTCCAGGGCGCGCAGGCCCGGGGTGGTCTTGCGGGTGTCCAGCACCATCGCCTTGGTGCCGGCCAGCGCGTCCGCCCAGGCCCGGGTGTGGGTGGCCACCCCGGACATCCGGCAGAGCAGGTTGAGCGCCGTCCGCTCGGCGGTGAGCAGCAGCCGGGTCGGGCCGGTCACCGTGGCCAGCACGTCGCCGCGCGCCACCCGCGCGCCGTCGTGGGCCACCAGCGACACCTCGACCGTACGGCCGGCACCGGTCACCTCGCCGACCAACTCGAACACGGCCGCCGCCACGGCCAACCCGGCCACCACGCCGTCGGCGCGGGCCACCAGGTCGGCCGTGTCGGTCTGCCCTGCGGGGATGGTGGCGACGCTCGTGACGTCGAGGAAGTCGGGCCCCAGGTCCTCGGCGAGCGCGTTCCCGATCACCCGCCGCACCTGCGCCGGGTCCAGGCCGGCGTCCCGCAACGCCCGCTCCGTCGACTCCGTCATCGATTCCCCTCCCACTGAGACGTCATCCGGCCCTGCGCCCCGACCGCGCCGACGAGGTGGCCGAGCCACCGCTCGTCGGCCGTCGGGAAGTCCTCCCGCCAGTGGCAGCCCCGGGTCTCCCGGCGGGCGTACGCGGCGGCGACCAGCGCCGACGCCACGGTGATCAGGTTCGTCGCCTCCCAGTCGGCCGTCCGGGGCCGGCCCCGGCCCGCGCCGAGCCCGGTCAGCGCGTCGGCGGTCCCCGCGAGGGTCTGCGCCGAGCGGAGCACGCCCGCGCCCCGGGTCATCGCCCGTTGCATGGTCGGCGTCACCTCGGCCGGCACCACCCAGCCCTCGCCGCCGACCCAGGCGCCGGTCGACGCCGGCTGGGCCTGCTCCGGCAGCCCGACAGCGACGTCCTCGGCGATCCGCCGGGAGAACACCAGCCCCTCCAGCAGGGAGTTGCTGGCCAGCCGGTTCGCGCCGTGCACGCCCGTGCAGGCGACCTCGCCGCAGGCGTACAGGCCGGGGATGGAGGTGCGACCGCGCAGGTCGGTGCGGACGCCGCCGGAGGCGTAGTGGGCGGCCGGGGCCACCGGGATCAGGTCGGCCGCCGGGTCGACCCCGATGGCCAGGCAGGACGCGACGATGGTCGGGAAGCGCCGGGCCAGGAAGTCGCCGCCCAGGTGCCGGGCGTCGAGGAAGACGTGGTCCGCGCCGGTGGCCAGCAGCACCCGGTGGATGCCCTTGGCCACCACGTCCCGGGGCGCCAGCTCGGCCAGCTCGTGCTGCCCGACCATGAACCGCTTGCCGTCGCCGTCGACCAGGTGGGCGCCCTCGCCGCGCAGGGCCTCGGAGACGAGCGGCTGCTGGGCGTGCCCGGCGCCCGGCGCACCCGCACCGGCCGGGGTGATCAGCGCGGTCGGGTGGAACTGGACGAACTCCACGTCGGTGACCGCCGCGCCGGCGCGCATCGCCAGCGCCACCCCGTCCCCGGTCGAGACGGCCGGGTTGGTGGTGGCCGCGTAGATCTGGCCCATCCCGCCGGTGGCCAGGACGACCGCCCGGGCCAGGATGGCGCCCACCCCGTCCTCGCTGCCCTCGCCGAGCACGTGCAGGGTGATGCCGCAGGCCGCGCCGAGCCCACCCGGGCCGTCTCCGGGCGCGCGCAGCAGGTCCAGCACCAGGGCGTGCTCGACCAGCCGGATCCACGGGTCGCGGCGGACGGCGGCGTGCAGGGCCCGCTGGACCTCGGCCCCGGTGGCGTCGCCGCCGGCGTGCACGATCCGGTCCGCCCGGTGCCCGCCCTCGCGGGTGAGCATCAGCGAGCCGTCCGGGTTGCGGTCGAACTCCGCTCCGATCCGCATCAGCTCGCGCAGCCGGGTCGGGCCCTCCTCGACCAGCACCCGCACCGCCGCCGGGTCGCAGAGCCCGACGCCGGCGATCTCCGTGTCGGAGGCGTGCGCGGCCGGGGTGTCGTGCGGATCGAGCACGGCGGCGATGCCGCCCTGCGCCCAGCGGGTCGAACCCTCGTCGATGTTGACCTTCGTGACCACGGTGACGTGCAGGCCCGCCTCCCGCAGGTGCAGCGCGGCGGTGAGCCCCGCCACCCCGGAGCCGACCACGATCACGTCGGTGGTCTCCACCCAGCCGGGCGCGGGGGCGGCCAGCAGTCGGGGCAGCGCCGGCAGGTCCACGGTCGGAAGGTCCATGCCCACAGTCAACCCGAAGGTCCCTCGCGGGGGGCGGCGGGGGCGGGACGAGTGGTTTGGGCCATCGCGTCCGGTGGCCGGGTGGGGGGCCTACCTCGTCCGGACCGGCAGGGCGGCCGGGCCCGCGCCCCTCAGGGAGCCGGTCACCGTACGGTCGTCGAGCCACAGGTAGCAGCGGACGCCGCGGTCGCCGACGCGCCAGCGCCCCGCCCCCGGCGGTCGCACCACCACCCCGCTGCGAAAGCGCAGGTCCGCGTCGTCGGGCACCCCCACGTAGCGACCCAACACGGAGCGGCAGCCGGCATAGAGCGGGGCCCAGTCGGCGGCCCGGGTCGGGTACGGGCGGTCCGGCGCCCGCCACACCCCGACGAACTCGGCGTCGTGCCGGGTGGCGCAGTCGACGGGGAGCAGCGTCCGCACCGACCCGCCGCCGGCCCTGGTCTGCTGGCAGCCCAGCCGCAGCGGCGACGGCCCGCGCAGCGCGTCCCGCAGGCTGCCGGAGCGGGTGACCACCGTGGCGGCGGCCTCGACGGTGCTCACCTCGGTCAGGTCGCACCGGTACCAGCGGGAGCCGGCCGCCCAGCCGGGCCCGGACGGCAGGGCCACCGCCAGCCGGAGCCGCCCGGCCCGCCAGTCGTCGCCGACGTGCCCGGTGGCGCGGGCGTCGCAGTCGGCGAACGCGCCTCGCAGCTCGGCCGAGCCGCCCGGCGGCGGGGTGGCCCGCTCGGCCGGGAAGGCGCCCACGTGCACGGTCTCGACCCGGTGCGGCGCGGCGCAGTCCACCGGCGCGTACGCCGCCAGGGTCACCACGTCGGTGAAGTCGGCGGCCTGGCAGACGCCGGCGGCCGGGGTGAACGAGCCGGGCGCGGGCAGGGCCGCCCAGTCGTCGGTCAGGTCACCGTCCGGCCCGGCGGAGCCGGCGCAGCCGACCAGGAGGACTGCCGCGCTCACGGCGGCGAGCAGGGTGGTCATCGAACGGCGCATCGCGGCCTCCCCCAGCCACCGCGTCTCTCCGACGGGCACCCAGACTACCCACCGCTGCCCTCCGGTGACAGACCGCGTTTGCGCTCCCACTCACCCCCACTATGCCGCGATCTTGCAGTTACCGCCCGGGCAAACAGGACTTGTGGTGACAAAAGGCGGGCCGCAAGTGCAAGATCGCGGGGAACGGACGGGGCGGGCGGGGCCGGCGGGTCAGACGGCGGCGTAGGGGTTGGGGATCGGGGTGCCGGCGGTGCCGGGGGCGGCGGTGGTGGGGTCGGCGTTCAGGTCGACGATGCGGTTGTCGGCGTCGACGTGCACGACCCTCGGCCGATAGGCCCGGGACTCGGCGTCGTCCATCTGCCCGTACGAGATGAGGATGACCAGGTCACCCGGGTGCACCAGATGGGCGGCGGCACCGTTGATGCCGATCACGCCGCTGCCCCGCTCGCCCGGGATCACGTACGTCTCCAACCGGGCCCCGTTGGTGATGTCCACGATCGCCACCTGCTCGCCGGGGATCAGGTCGGCGGCGTCGAGCAGGTCCTCGTCGACGGTCACCGAGCCGACGTAGTGCAGGTCGGCCTGGGTCACCGTGGCCCGGTGGATCTTCGACTTGAGCATGGTGCGCAGCATCGGGATGCCTTTCGCGGAAACTGGTGGGGGTCGGGTTCAGGAACGGGGGGCGAGCCGGATCGCCGCGTTGTCGATCAGCCGGGTGCCGCCGACCCAGGCGGCGACGAGCAGCCGTGCCGGACCGGACACCGGCCCCGGCTCCAGGTCCGGGTCGGTGAGCACCAGGTAGTCGAGCCGCGCACCGGGCGTACCGGCGCCGAAGGCGGCGTGCGCGGCGGCGAGCACGGCCCCCGCGTCACCGCCCGCGTCGGCGGCCTCGGCACCGGCCCGCAGCGCCGCCGACAGGCTCAACGCGGTCTCCCGCTCGGCCGGGGAGAGGTAGCGGTTGCGGCTGGACAGGGCGAGCCCGTCGGGCTCCCGTACGGTGGGCACGCCGACGACCTCGACCGGCACGTCGAGATCCCGGGCCATCCGCCGCACCAGGGTGAGCTGCTGGTAGTCCTTCTCGCCGAAGAACGCCAGGTCGGGGCGGGTGAGCTGAAGCAGCTTCAGCACCACCGTCAGCACCCCGTGGAAGAACCCGGGGCGGCTCTGCCCCTCCAGGTCCTCGCCGAGCGGGCCCGGGTTGACCCGGACGCGGGGCTGGCCGTCCGGGTACATGTCCGCCACCGACGGGGCGAACACCACGTCGGCACCCGCCCGCCGGCAGATCTCCAGGTCGGCGTCGAGGGTGCGCGGGTAACGGTCGAAGTCCTCGTTCGGCCCGAACTGGAGCGGGTTGACGAAGATCGTGACGAGCACGTGGTCAGCCCGCTCCCGGGCCGCCCGCAGCAGCGTCTCGTGCCCGGAGTGCAGGGCGCCCATGGTCATCACGACGCCGACGGTGCCCTTGAGCCCGTCCCGCGCCGCGGCCAGCTCGGCGCGGGTGTGCACCAACTCCGTCACGCGGCCCCCTCCGTCCACCGTCGGCCCGTTCACGCGGCCACCTCCCGCCGGGGCCCGGCCAGCACGCCGAGCAGCGACTCCGCGTCGACCGGGCGGAGCCGGCCGGCGGTGATGGCCCGGTCGGCCGTACGCCGGGCCAGGGCCAGGTAGGGCGGGACCGACTCGGGTGCGGTGGCGGCGAGCCGGGCCAGGTGCCGCTCGACCGTGCCGGCGTCGCCCCGGGACACCGGCCCGGTCAGCGCGTCGTCGCCGAGGCGCAGCGCGTTCTCCAGGGCGGCCCGCAGCAGCGGGGCGAGCACCTTCTCCGGCTGGGCCACCCCGGCGTCGCGCAGCCGGTCGGCCGCCTCGTTGACCAGGGTCACCAGGTGGTTGGCGCCGTGCGCCAGCGCCGCGTGGTAGAGCGGCCGGTCGGCCTCGCCAACCCACTCCGGCACGCCACCGAGGTCGGCGACCAGCCGGGCGGCCAGGGGGCGCAGCTCCACCGGGGCCGTCACGCCGTACGAGATGCCGGCCAGCCGGGCGAGGTCGTCCGGCGTACCGGTGAAGGTCATGGCGGGGTGCAGGGCGAGCGGCCGGGCGCCCGCCGCGGCGGCGGGGGCGAGCACGGCCAATCCGTGCGCGCCCGAGACGTGCGCCACGACCTGGCCGGGACGCAGCGCGCCGCTGTCGGCCAGGTCGGTGACGACCCCGGCGAGCGCGTCGTCCGGCACGGCGACCAGCAGCAGGTCGGTGGCCGCGCGGGCCACGGCGGCGGCGGAGCGGCGGGGCACCCGGGGCAGCAGCAGCGCCAGCCGGGCCCGGGAGGCACCGGAGCCGCCGGAGGCGGCGGCCACCCGGTGGCCGGCGGCGACGAGCGCGGCGCCCAGCGCCGCGCCGACCCGGCCGGCGCCGACGACGCCGACGGTGAGCGTGCGCGGGAAGGAGAGCGGGGCGCCGGATGTGGCGCCGCCCGACGGTACGGCGGCCGTAGGCGGGGTGGCCGCCTGCGGGCGCAGCGGTGCGCTCATGGCAACGATCCAGTCCTCGGAGGGGGTACCGGTCGATCGCAAGTATGCGCCGCCGTGACGGAGCCGAAACAGGGTCTGTGAAAACCTTCACCGGGCGGTGCGCGGGGCGTTCCCGGCGGCGCGGGCGGCCGGCTGCGGCTACAGTGCCGCCTGTGACGAAGCGGGTCGTGGCGGACGAGATCTGGTCGTCCACGCGGGACGAGGGATGAACTGATGCCGGTCCGCTGGCGGGACGCCATGGACCGGGCGCTCTACGGGCCGGGCGGGTTCTTCGTCGCCGGCTCCGGCCCGGCCGACCACTTCCGCACCAGCGTGCACGCGTCCCCCGCCTTCGCCGCCGCGCTGCTGCGGCTCGTCGAGCAGGTCGACGCCGCCCTCGGCCACCCCGCTGTCCTCTCCGTCGTCGACGTGGGAGCGGGCCGGGGTGAGCTGCTGCGCCAGCTCTCCTCCGCACTGGGGGTTGCCCGGCCCTCGCTCTCGCCCGGCCCGGCGTCCGCCGGTCCCGCGCCCTCCACGCCTGTTCCGCTCGCCTCCCGGGTACGCCTCACCGCCGTCGAGAAGGCGCCCCGACCGGCCGACCTGCCGGGCGGGATCGACTGGCTGGACGAGATCCCCGACGGGATCACCGGGCTGCTGGTGGCTACCGAGTGGCTGGACAACGTGCCGCTCGACGTGGCGGTGCACACCACCGACGGCTGGCGCTACCTGCTGGTCGACCCCACCACCGGTGCGGAGACCATCGGTGACCCGGTCGAACCCGCCGACGCGGACTGGCTGGCCCGGTGGTGGCCGGTGTCAGCGGTCGGAGCGGACGGGATCGGCCCGACCGGGTCGGGGTTCCGGGCGGCCCGACCCGCGGAGGGATCAAGCCTGACCGCCCGGAGCGGGTCGGGCCGCCCGGAACCCCCCACCGGGGTGCGCGCCGAGATCGGCCGGACCCGCGACGAGGCATGGGCGGACGCCGTGCGCCACGTCGACCGGGGGCTGGCGTTGGCCGTGGACTACGGACACCTGCGAGGCGGCCGGCCCGTGGACGGGACGTTGACCGGGTACCGGGCTGGGCGGCAGGTGCCGCCGGTGCCCGACGGGACCCGCGACGTCACCGCACACGTCGCCGTCGACTCCGTCGCCTCCGCCGGTGAGCGGGTCGCCCGGTGCGCGTACGACCTGGTGTCGCAGCGGGAGGCGCTGCGGGCGCTCGGGGCCGACGGCGGGCGACCGGTGCTGAGCCTGGCCGCCAGCGACCCGGTCGGTTACGTGCGGGCGCTCGCCGCCGCCTCGGCCGTGGCGGAGCTGACCGACCCGGCCGGGCTGGGCGGGCACTGGTGGCTGCGGCAACCGGTCGGCGTCGACCCCGCGCGGTTCATGGCACGATGACGGACATGACCACGGACGCCGGCGACCTCCGCGAGCTGACCGTCGGCACCGGAGCGGGCCTGGTGGCGGGCACCGGCGGGGAGCAGCTCGGCACCGACATGGTGCTCAACATCGGGCCGCAGCACCCCTCCACCCACGGCGTGCTCCGGCTGAGGCTGGTGCTCGACGGCGAACGCGTGGTGGCCTGCGAGCCGATCGTCGGCTACATGCACCGGGGCGCGGAGAAGCTCTTCGAGGTCCGCGACTACCGGCAGATCATCGTGCTGGCCAACCGGCACGACTGGCTCTCGGCCTTCTCCAACGAGCTGGGCGTGGTGCTCGCCGTAGAGCGGCTGATGGGCATGGAGGTGCCGGAACGGGCCACCTGGCTGCGGATGGCCCTCGCGGAGCTGAACCGGGTGCTCAACCACCTGATGTTCCTCGGCTCCTACCCGCTGGAGATCGGCGCGATCACGCCGATGTTCTACGCGTTCCGCGAGCGGGAGACGATCCAGGCCGTGATGGAGGAGGTCTCCGGCGGCCGGATCCACTACATGTTCAACCGGGTGGGCGGCCTCAAGGAGGAGGTGCCGTCCGGCTGGACCGGCCGGGCGCGGGCCGCCATCGCGGAGGTCCGCGGACGCATGCCGGACCTGGACAACCTGATCCGGCGCAACGAGATCTTCCTGGCCCGCACGGTCGGCGTCGGCGTGCTCACGGCGGCGGACGCCGCCGCGTTCGGCGCGTCCGGGCCGGTCGCCCGGGCCTCCGGCCTCGACCTCGACCTGCGCCGCGACGAGCCCTACCTGGCCTACGACCAGCTGGACGTGCCGGTGGTGACGAAGACCGCCGGGGACTGCCACGCCCGCTTCGAGGTGCTGCTCGACCAGGTGTACGCCTCGCTCGACCTCGCCGAGCAGTGCCTGGACCGGGTGGACCGGCTCACCGGGCCGGTCAACACCCGGCTGCCGAAGGTGCTCAAGGCGCCGGAGGGCCACACCTACGCCTGGACCGAGAACCCGCTCGGCATCAACGGCTACTACCTGGTCTCGCGCGGCGAGAAGACGCCGTGGCGGCTCAAGCTGCGCACCGCGTCGTACGCGAACGTGCAGGCGCTGGCCACCCTGCTCCCCGGCTGCCTGGTGTCGGACCTGATCGCCATCCTCGGCTCGATGTTCTTCGTGGTCGGCGACATCGACAAGTGACCCGCGCCGCCCCGGTCGCCGGTCAGCGCCAGCGGTCGGCCGAACGCGAGCCGCCCGCGCGGGGGACGTCGTCCTGCGGCGGGTAGCCGTAGCGCTCCTGCCGCCGGCCGTACCGCTCCGGCTCGGGCTCCGGCTGGCGGGTGCGGTGGGCCTCGGGCTGGTGCCCGCGCTGGCGGGGCGGGCGCCACTCCTCGGGCACCGGCACCCCGCCGGCCGGCAGCGCCGGCGCGTCCCCCGGCTCCGCCCAGCCGCCCCGCCATCCGTCGTCCGCCCGTTCCCGACGCGGCTCGTCCCGGCGGACCGTCGCCCAGCGGTCCGCGACCCGGTACTCGGTGCCGGTGGCGTCCGCGTGCACCTCGGCACGCCGCTCCCCGACCCGCAGTTCCCGGCCCCGGTCGTCGTCCCGCACGGCCGCCCACCGGTCACCGGCGCGCAGCTGCGACCAGTACTCACCGCGCTCCGGTCCCGCCTCGTCGGGCTGGTGCGGCCGGCCCCGCCCCGGCTGCTCGGCCGGAGCGGCCCAGGCCGCCGGCCCGCCCGTGCCGTCCCAGCCCCGGTCGTCCCACTGCTGCCCGCGCTCCTGCCGCTGCCCGCGTTCGTCCCGTCGGCCCGGCCGCTCGTGGTCGGTCCCCTGCCCGGACCACTCGCCCCCGTCGCGCGACCGCGACCGGTCGTCGTCCCGGGGCGCGCCGGCCGTCGCCCACGACCGGTCGTCGTTCCGCCGGGAACGGTCGTCGTCGCGCCGGGGCCGGTCCGCCGGGTCGCCGTGACCGGCCCGGGACCGGTCGTCCGACTCGCCGGACCACGGCCGCTCCTCCGGCGGCGGTGACCACCGTCCCGCGTACCCGCCGCCGTACCCGGTGCCGGGGTCGCCGGGCACGGACGCGCCACCGTCCACGATGGTGTGCCGGGTGGTGACGTGCACGGTCTCGGTGTGCCGCACCACCCCGAGCGGGCGCGCGGCGGGCTGGCTCTCGGGCTCCGCCGGCCGGGCCGCCCCGTACACCCCGGCCGCTCCGCCGGCGGGTCGGTCCCCGCCGTACACCCCGGCGGACCCGGTGGTGGCGGGCCGGTCCCCGCCGTACCCGCCGGCCGAGCCGCCGGTGGGCCGGTCCGCGCCGTACGCCCCGGCCTGGGCCGCCGGCCGCTCGGCGCGCGGGCCCGGCTGGGGCCGGCGGGCGGGCTCCTCGTCGTCCCGGTCGGCGCGTCCCCAGCGGGGCGCCGGATCGTCCTGGCCCGGCGCCCGCCCCCGGCCAGAGAACCCGTCGTCGGCGGATCCCGGGGTCCGGCCGGCATCGGCCTGGTCGTCGATTCCGCCCAGCGCGGCGCTGCTGGCGTCCAGCCGCCGGCGTAGCGCGGCGACCGCCTCCTGGGCCCGCTGGGCCTGGTCGAGCGCCTGGTTGCCACGCTGGGCGGCCGCCACGATCTCCCCGCGCAGCTCGTGGCGGAGCTGCTCCATCTCGTCCAGCAGCTCCTCGGGCCGGGCCGGGCCGGCGCCGTCGGCGCGCAACGCGATCGACAGGCCGATCAGGACCACGGCCAGGATGGCGAGCACGGCGGCGAACCGCAGCGGACCGTTGCCGTCGGCGACGAGCAGGATCAGCGCCGCCACCGGCGCCAGCGCGACGCCGATCCAGAAGAGCACGGTGAGCAGCGGTGGGTTGCGCTTGTCGGCGGGGGCGACCGGGGCTGGCATGGGTCCGCAGCCTACCGAGAGTTCCCCCGCCTGGGAACGGCTGGAGAGGCCCGGCGGGACGGGACGGCGCAGCCGGTCGCCGGCGGCGCGGGGCCGCCGGCGACCGGCTGGGAATCAGCTGGACGCCAGCGCGCCGTCCGAGGAGAAGACCAGGCCCACGCTGGCGGCGCCGGTCTTCAGGGCGTTCTTGGTCTGCGGGCCGCCCTGGTCCAGCGAGCTGAACGAGCCGGCCTTGAAGTCGTAGACCTGGACCAGCCCGGCCCCGCACTTCGGCCGCTGCGGGCACTCCGGCGGCCCGGCCAGCACGGTGGCCTGGCCCGAGCACTTGGCCGCCAGGTCCGAGAGCGTGCGGACGCCGTACTTGTCGGCGAAGGTCTTCGTCACGGCGAAGGCGTTCTGGTCCTGGGCGGCGGCGGGCGTGCCGAAGACGAGGCCCACCTTGTCACCGGCGGCCTTGAGCGCGGCGACGGTCTTCTCCAGCTCGGGCGAGGACACCGGCTGGGCGTCCTTGCCGTTGGCCTTGGTGTTGAGGAACTCGGCCATGGTCGCCGCGTACTCGGGGACCACCTGGATCTCGCCCCGCTCCAGGGCCGGCTCGTAGAGCTCGCGGTTGCCGATCTGCTGCACCTTGGCCTCGTAGCCGGCGGCGGTCAGCGCGATCTTGTAGAGCTCGGCCAGGATCTCGTTCTCCGTGAAGTTGGCCGCGCCGATCACGATCTGACCGCCGGGCCCCTTGGCGATGCCCGTGGTGACGCCGTTGGCCGCGGCGAACTCCTCGGCCGCCTTCTGCGCCGTCTTGCGGTCCACGTCGACGGCCTTGTTGAGCTGGATCAGCTTCGGCGTGTCGAGCGCCACCGAGACCTTGTCCAGCGCCGCGAGCAGCTGCGGGTTGGCCGCCTTGGCGTTGACCGCCGGGATGACGTTGTCGGTGTTCTGGAGCTTCTTGTCGTCGTCGAGGACGACGAGCTGGTCACCGGCGACCGGGGCGCAGCCGGCCCCGGAGGCCGCCTGCTCCGGGGCGTCCGTGCCGGAGGAGCCGGCGTCGCCGCATCCGGTCAGCAGCCCCGCCGCAGCGAGGGCTCCCACCGCACCGACCGCCAGTCGTGTACGTGCGCGCATCAGTGCCCGCCTTCCGTGTCCCGGCGCGACCCGTCCGGGCCGGCCGCGTGTCCGACGGGCGATCCCTCTCCGGCCGCCCGCTGTGTCCGTCGGGCGGCCCCCTTTCCGGCCGCCCGCGATTTTCCACCCAACATCTTCCACACGGGTCCGACAACCCGAGGAAAGGTTTGTCACCGGATCGTCACCCGTCGACAGCCATCGAACAGCGGGCGTCGGTGAGCGGCAGCGCGCGTCGGCGGGCACTCCCGGGTGTGGCGTCCCGCGCGGGGCGGACCGGAGCTCAGCCGCCGGCCAGCGCGTCCGCCGCGCGGCGGCGGGCCCGGCGGCGGGTGGCCCGCAGCGGGCGGGGGGTGACCAGCCGCTCGACCAGGGCCAGCACCAGCTCGACCAGGACGGCGAGCCCGGCCACCAGCACGCCGCCGGCGAGGATCTGGCCGCCGCCGGCGGCGATGTCCAGCCCGAACCCGGCGCGGATGATCTGCCCGAGACCGCCGCCGTTGACGAAGGAGGCCAGCGCGGCGGTCGCCACCACCTGCACCGCCGCCGTGCGGAATCCGGCCGCCAGGTAGGGCACCGCCAGCGGCAGCTCGACCCGGCGCAGCAACTGCCACCCGGAGAAGCCCATGCCGCGCGCCGCGTCCCGGGCCTCCGGATCGACCTGCCGCACCCCCGTGTACGCGTTGGCCAGCAGCGGCGGCACCGCGAAGACGGCCAGCGCGACCACCACCGACGGCTGGCCGAAGCCGAGGAAGGTCAGCGGCAGGATGGTGAGCAGGGCCAGCGTCGGCACGGCGAGCGTGACGTTCGACACCAGCACCACCAGGCCCCCGCCCCGACCCGTGTGCCCGAGCCAGAGCCCGATCGGCCAGGCGATCAGGCAGCCCAGCGCCACCGCCGCCGCCGACATCGACAGGTGCTCGCCGAGCCGCTCCAGGATCCCGCCCGGATTGGTCCAGTTCAGCGGGTCGTTGAGCCAGACCAGCGCCGCCTCGACGGGGTTCATCGGGCCCGCCCTCCGTTCGCGACCGCGGGACCGCGCCGCGCGGCGTTCCGAGCGCTCACGCCGCCCTGCTCCGCAGCCAGGGGGTCAGCAGCCGGCCCACGCCGGCCAGGATCAGGTCGAGCACCAGGGCGAGCAGGACGCAGAGCAGCGTCCCCGTCATGATCTGCGCCTTGTAGAAGTTGTTCTGGAAGCCAGCGAAGATCAACTGCCCGAGGCCGCCCCGCCCGATCACCACGCCCACGGTCACCAGGGCCACCGTGGAGACCGTGGCCAGCCGCAGGCCGGTGAGGATGCCCGGCAGGGCCAGCGGCAGCTCGACCCGGACCAGCCGGCCCCAGCGGCCGTACCCCATCCCCTCGGCCGCCTCACGCACCTCGGGAGGCACCTGGTTGAGCCCGGCGAGGGCGTTGCGGACGATCACCAGCAGCGCGTAGAGGACCACCACACTCAGCGCCGTCACCGCCCCGATGCCCAGGTAGGGCGCGATGAACGCGAACAGCGCCAGCGACGGCACCGTGTAGAGCACCCCGGTGACGGCCAGCACCGGCCCGGCCAGCGAGCGGAACCAGTACGCGGCCACGGCCAGCGGCACGGCGACCAGGGCGGCGATCAGCACCGCGCGCACCGTCAGCGAGGCGTGCTCCCGCACGGCGGCGAGGATCGTGTCAGAGTTGTCCCGCACGTACTGCCAGGAGAACCACGGGTTACCCGGGTCGGCCCGGTAGCTCAGGCGGAAGGACATGTGTGGACGTTACCCCGGCAACCACGGATCACGGCGGGCCGCGTGCGGCGTCCATCGCGCTGGAGGGCATCCACAAGCGCTACCCGGACGGCACCGAGGCCGTACGCGAGCTGAGCCTCGACATCGCCGCCGGCGAGCTGGTGGTGCTCATCGGACCGTCGGGCTGCGGCAAGTCGACGGTGCTGCGGATGGTCAACCGGCTGATCGAGCCGACCGGTGGCCGCATCCTGCTCGACGGCGAGGACGTCACCCGGGTGGACCCGGTCCGGCTGCGCCGCCGGATCGGCTACGTGATCCAGAACGTCGGGCTCTTCCCGCACCAGACGGTCAGCGCCAACGTCGCCACCGTGCCCCGGCTGCTCGGCTGGCCCCGCGAGCGCAGCCGCCGCCGGGTCGACGAGCTGCTGGAGCTGGTGGGGCTCGACCCGGCGACGTTCGGCCGCCGCTACCCGCACGAGCTCTCCGGCGGCCAGCGGCAGCGGGTCGGGGTGGCGAGGGCCCTCGCCGCCGACCCGGTGGTGCTGCTGATGGACGAGCCGTTCTCGGCCGTCGACCCGATCGCCCGGACCCGGTTGCAGGAGGAGTTCCTGCGGTTGCAGGCCGAGGTGCGCAAGACGATCGTGCTGGTCACCCACGACCTCGACGAGGCGGTCCGGCTGGGCGACCGGATCGCGGTGCTCTCCCAGGGCGGTCGCCTGGAGCAGTACGACACCCCGGCCGCCGTGCTCGGGGCGCCCGCCACGCCCTTCGTCCGCGAGTTCGTCGGCACCGACCGGGGCATCCGCCGGCTGGCGGTCACCCCGCTGACCGGCGCGGCCGTCGAACCGCTGCCGACGACCGGGGTGGCCGAGCTGCCGACGGTGTCGCGGGGCGGCTCGGCGTACGACGCGCTGGGGGCACTGCTGACCTCGGCCGCCGATCGGGTGGTGGTGACCGACGAGGGGCGGCCGGTGGGCGTGCTCAGCCGGACGCGACTGCTCGAACTGGGCCGGCCCGACCGGTGACCGGCCCGGCCGGGAAGGGTCGCGGGCAGCGGGGCCAGGTCGGACGACGGGGGGATCGCGGGCCGGCGGGTCAGGCCCGGCCGCCGAGGCTGGCCGTGCCGACGATCCAGCCGGAGAGGAAGCCGTACGTCGCGCCGGTGCCGGCCGACTGGATGGCGGTGAGCAGCGCCGGATCGGGGCCGAGGAAGGCGGCGAGCAGCGAGGCGAAGCCGCCGGCCAGGACGTAGGCGGCCCAGCCGGAGAAGAACTGGCTCGCCGACCCCTGTACCCGGGCCACCTGCGTGGCGGGCAGCAGGTAGAGGAAGACCACCGCGAGGATCACCAGCAGGACGGCCCGCAGGTTCGCGACGAGCAGGCCGCCGGAGGCATCGCCGCCGTCGAGCCGCCAGGCCGGCCAGGCGAGCAGTTGCAGGAACCAGCCGCCGGCGGAGGTGGGGTCGGTGCCGGCGGCCCAGCCGACGTACGCCGGGCTGCCGCAGACCGCGACCAGCAGGAACGCGGCGAGCGCGCCGGTGCCCGCCGCCGTCCCGTAGCGGCCGCCGGCCCGCGGCGGGTTGGTGAGCGCCATGATCGGATCAGTTCCCGGCGGACCTCGGGGAGCAAACCTGCCGGAGCCCGTCGGCCACCGTCACCTTCGCGGGTGCGTCATCAGGTAGTCGATGAAGGCGGCCCGCAGCAGCGGCGCCGACTCCTCGTAGCCGTGCCCGGTCAGCTCCCGCCACAGCGCCGCGGCCTCGTCGATCGTCGGCCCCACCGAGTTGGGCGCGCCGTCCAGGACGGCGGCCTCGTCCGCGTTCGGCAGGTGCCGCAGCACCGACCAGAAGAAGCCCACGTCGCGGCGCTCCCGGGCGACCGCGAAGGCCCGCTCCCGCAGCTCCTCAGTGGACAGCGCGTCGAGCTCCTCGAACGACGGGCCGGCGGAGGTCGATGGTGTGTCGGTCATGCCGACGAGCCTAACCGCCGAGATCACCGCCGGCAGGGTGGACGCGACACCGGCCGACACCGCCGGCCCGCCCCGCGGCCGGTCAGGGGGTGGCCGCTCAGCGGTCGTCGCTCTCCCACCGGCGGCGCCCGCTCTCCCACCGCGGCACGCTCCAGGGGTCCGCCGGGCTCTCGGTGGACTGCGCCGGCAGGGCGGGCGGCCAGTCGCCGACCGGGTCGGGCCGGGGCGCCGCCCAACCCGTGCCGATCCGGCCGTCCCCGACCGGGACCGGTTCCGCCGCCGCGCCGACCGCCGGCCGCCCGTACGCCTCGACCAGGCGGGTTACCAGCAGCCCCACGCCGAGCGCCGCCGCGCCGACCGCCCACCGGCTCACCGTCCAGCCCCTGGCCTGCGCGTACGCGACGAAGACCGCGACCAGGCACACCGCCAGCAGGGTGCCTAACACGCCGCCCCGCCGGCCGTAGGCGCTGGTGCCGGCGAGCAGCGCCACGCCGACCGCCAGCACCGTCCAATCCAGCCCGGCGTCGGGCGCGACCGGCCCGGCGGCGCGGGTGGCGGTGAGCATGCCGGCGAGGGCGGCCAGCACGGTCGAGCAGACGAGCGCGCCGGAGACGACCACCGCCGCCACCACGCCGCGACGGCGGGCCGGGTCGACGACGGGGCGGAAGCGGCCGACCAGCCGGCGGACCGCCCGCACCGCCCCCAACAAGCCGCCGAGCACGACGACGGCCGCGAGCCCGGCGAAGAGGTGCAGCGCGCCGCGCCCCGGGTCGTAGTCACCCTGCGGGAGGACCGGCGCGGAGCGCTGCTCGATGTACACGACGACCCCCGCCGCACCGGCGAGGCTGGCGGCCCAGCCGGGGACGTGCAGCACCACCACGGCCAGCGCCAGGGCGAGCCCGCCCAGCGCGGCGACCGCCAGGGCCGGCCCGGCAGCCGCCGTGACGCCCCGGTCGCCCTGCTCGGCCATGTGCAGCGCGGCGGCGACCGCCACCGGGCCCACCGCCAGGTTCACCGCGGCGGTACGCAGGCTCAGCCCGGCGGCCAGCGCCAGCAGCCCGAGCACGACCGCGTCCAGCAGCAGCGAGCGCAGCCCGGCGCCGCGCAGCGCGTCCGGGTTCTCCCGCCAGAGCAGGAACGTCCCGACGCCCAGCGTGACGAGGAGCAGCAACTCCCAGACGACGTGGACCGCGAACCGGTCCCGGCCGGGTTCCCCGTGCGCGGGGTCGTCGAAGACGTTCTCCAGGACGGCGGCCGGGATGCCGGACGACGGCTCGGTGGACGCGTCGCGCCCCGGTTCGTCGTACCCCATAGCCGCCGCCTCCCACGTGGCCGCTCGTCCAGGTCCGACGCGCGGGCGGGCCGGGGCGGCCGTTGCTCTCCGGTCGCAGGCACGCTACCCGTGCGGGAGGCCGGGCGTAACCCCCCGAATCAGCGCGGGCCGGGGCGGTTCTCCCGGTCGCCGGGCTCGCGGTCCTCGTCGTCCTCCTGCTCGGGGACGCGGCAGGAGCGCTCCAGCCAGAGCGCCGCCGCCACCAGGGCCAACCCGGCGAGCAGGCCGGCGCCGGCGACCGGCCGGTCGTCCATCGCGGCGTCCGTACGCTCCACGAAGAGCCAGCCGGTCAGCCCGGCGTAGAAGCCGGCGAAGATCGCACCGGCCAGCGAGGACGCCTTGGCCAGCACCACGAACCGGGCGACCAGCAGCGGGTTGACCGGGTCGCGGCCCGGCCGGCGCTCGATCCGCCCCCGGGTGTTGACCGCGGCGTACCCCTCCAGCACGGCGAGCGCGGCCAGGGTGACCACCGGCAGCCACGGCAGGTCGGGCAGGTAGTCGTAGTAGAGGGTGCTGATCAGCAGCCAGGCCACCGCGGCGGCGCCGAGGCCGGCCACCACCAGGGTGGAGATCCGGGTGGGGCCCATCCGGAACCGGTCCGGACCCGTCCCGCCCGGGCGTGGGGATCGCGCCTGCGTCATGCCGGCCGGCTCCACTGGGTCATGCCGTCGACTCTATCGCCAGATCCGGCCGGGGGCGCAGATCCAGGGCGTCGGCGGCGGCCGGGCCGGTGTTGAGCAGGTCCGTCAGCCAACCGTGCCCGGGCAGCCGCCCGTACGGCTGGATGTCGATCCACGGCCGCAGCACGAACGCCCGCAGGTGCGCCCGGGGGTGCGGCAGGGTCAGCTCCGGGTCGTCGCTGACCACCGGCTCGTCGTCGGCCCAGACGGCGATGACGTCGACGTCCAGGGTGCGCGGCCCGAAGCGCCGCCGCGGGTCGCGGGTCCGGCCCGCGGCGCGCTCCGCCGCCCGGGCCCGCTCCAGCCAGTCGCGCGGCGTCGCGGCCGGGTCCTCGGCGAGCAGCACCGCGTTGAGGTACGCGGGCTGGTCCTGGTCCCCCCACGGTGGAGTCTCGTAGACGCCGGAGACCAGGAGGACGTCGTCGCCGAAGGCCGACACGGCGGAGCGCAGGTGCGCCAGCCGGTCGCCGAGGTTGCTGCCGAGGGAGAGGACGGCCCGGGTCACCGGCCGCGCCGCCGGGTCATGGTGACGGCCACGTCGGTGAAGGCGTGCGGGACGGGCGCCTCCGGCTTGTGCACGGTGACCGTGGCGACCTCGACCCTGGGGTCGGCCAGGCAGACGGTCAGCAGCCGGTCGGCGAGCGTCTCGATCAGGTTGACCGGCTCGCCGGTGACGACGGCGACCAGCCGCTCGGCCAGTTCGCCGTAGTGGACGGTGTCGCCCACCTCGTCGGAGCGCGCCGCCGGGGCCAGGTCCATCTCCAGCACGGCGTCGACGACGAAGTCCTGCCCCTGGGCGCGTTCGAAGTCGTACACCCCGTGCCGGCCGTGCGCCCGCAGGCCGGTCAGTTGGATGCGGTCGGTCATCGGTCTCCTCCGTGGTCGGCGGTGCCGCCCGCCCGGCCGGCGCCCGCGCGGGCCGGGCGGGCCGCGCTGGTGGTCGGGGGCGTCAGGCGGGGCGCGCCGGTGGCCCGCCAGACGGCGAGCGCGTCCGCGGTGGCGCGGACGTCGTGCACACGGACGCCCCAGGCGCCGGCCGCCACCGCGAGCAGGCTGGTGGCGACGGTGGCCGCGTCCCGGCCGTCCGTGGGGCGGGGGGCGTCGTCGGGGCCGGCCAGCAGCCGACCCAGGTACGCCTTTCGGCTGGACGCGAAGAGCAGCGGGAAGCCCAGCTCCAGCAGCTCGGGCAGGCGGGCGCTCAGCTCCCAGTTGTGCGCGGCCGTCTTGGCGAAGCCGAGCCCCGGGTCGATCACGATGTGGTCGGCGGCGACACCGGCCCGCAGCGCCTCGTCGACACGCCGGCCCAGCTCGGCGCGGACGTCGGCGACCACGTCGGTGTAACGGGCCAGCTCGCCCATCTCGCGGGCGTGGCCGCGCCAGTGCATCAGCACCCAGGGGCAGCCGGCGTCCCGGACCACCCGGGCCATGTCGGGGTCGGCGAGGCCGCCGGAGACGTCGTTGACCACCGCCGCGCCGGCGGCGAGGGCCGCCTCGGCGACCCGCGCGCGGGTGGTGTCGATGCTGATCGGCACGCCGGCGGCGGCCAGCTCCCGGACGACCGGCAGCACCCGGGCCGTCTCGGTCTCGGCGTCGACCCGGTCGGAGCCGGGCCGGGTGGACTCCCCGCCCACGTCCACCAGGTGGGCGCCGTCGGCCCGCAGCCGCACGCCGTGTCCGACGGCGGCGTCGAGGTCGGCGTACCGTCCGCCGTCGGAGAACGAGTCGGGCGTGACGTTGAGAACGCCCATCACCACCGGGGCCGAGGCCCGTACCAGATCGGTCACGACTAGACGGTACCGGTCGGCCGGAGCACCCCGGGCGGGCCGGGTCGAGGGCGGTGACATGCGCATTCGAACGGGTGTACGATCGGTCGTCCGGGTCGGATCGGGCAGACTCTTCGCGGCTTGTCGCATTGAGGGCCTGCCCGTACGCTTTGGAATTGCCCGGCATCGAGATGGCGAAGCCTGGAGGGAGGGCCGAAGCGGGAAAATCCGCCCAAAGCTCACCACCCTCCGTGGTGGGTAACGAACGCAGGGTCGTCGACGCTGCGGCTAGTGAGCACCGTTCCCGCCAGGCATGCCTACTGCACCACCGCGGCGCCGCCGGCCGCGACTTGGGGAGGTTCCAGTGATCGCCATCGAGCTGATGGAGACGGCGACGTCCGCCGCCGCCCACACGCTCTCCGCCCTGGCGTCGACTCCACTCGCCGAGCCCGCGCCCAAGGGCATCGACACCGAGGGTGTCGTCACGTTCTTCGCCAGCAAGATCGCTCCGATCCTGCTGGCCGTGCTGGGCGTCATCTTCATCGGGCGGGCCAGCCGGGGCGAGATCTCCAAGGTGCTGACCAGCTCGGCCATCGCGATCGTCGGGCTCGCCTTCATCGCCGGAGCCGCCACACTCTTCTTCATCGGCGACTACCTGATCGACCTGATCTTCGAATAGGCGCGGGCACGACATGCGGCTGCGCACCGACGACGACATCTACCGGGCTCGCCTGGTCTACCTCGGGCCGCCCGGCTACACCCTTCCGGTCCACCTGCCCTACGCCCAGTACGGGCTGTTCATGCTGCTCGTCCCCCTCTACATGTTCATCCACTGGTTGTTCACGCTGCAGGTCGAGCTCTTCCCGGCCTGGGAGATCGCGCTGGCCATCGTGACCACCTCGTTCATCTTCCGGTACGTCGACCCGGACCGGCCGGCGCGCATGGTGATCCGCACCGCGCTGACCGACTGGCGGCGGACCCGGGAGCCGGCCGCCGAGCAGCGGGACCCCCGCCTGGTCGGCAGCCGGATCAGGATCCGGGAGGAACTGGCATGACCGGGCGTACGCCGATCAGGCAGTCGCACGACGCGGGTGAGGCGGTCGCATGAGTCGCTCTTCCACGCCGGGTTCCCCGGCCGGGCGTCCGGTCGCCCCGCACGGTAACCGTGCGCGGTCGTTCGACTACCCGGACGAGCCCGAGCGGGACGAGGTCGCCCTCGACCCGGCCCTCGTGACCACCCCCGGGCACGGCGGCGTCGGCGTCTTCCAGGCGCCCCGCCCGGTGCAGCGCCGGACGCCGCCGGTCGACCCGGGGCCACCGGCCGACAGCGCCGACATCGACTCGCCCTTCCTCGACCTGTTCGGAGGGGCGCGCCCCGGCACGCGGCCCGCCACGCCGCCTCGGGTCGGCGGGCGGGAGCACGCGGCCATCCCGCAGCAGCCGGCCGCCGTCGAGCCGGCCCCGGCCGCCGCCCCGGCCCCGCCGCGCGCCGCCCGGCCGCCCGCCCGTTCCACCGGGACAGCCGACCGGGCACCCGCGGTGGAACCGCCGCCGGCGGACGCCGACGACGAACCCCCGGCCGTCGCGTACGAGCAGCCGGTCGTCGCGTACGAGCCATCCGCCGTCGCGTACGAGCCCCCGGCGGTCGCGTACGAGCCCCCCGCGGTCGCCCACGAGCCGCCGGCCCGGGCGGTCCGGGTGCCGCACCAGCCCGGGGACCGGCTGCCGACGCTCCGCCCACCGGCGGACGAGGCGGCGGCCGGCGTGGCCCCGCCGCCCCCACCGGCGCCACTCGACCCGGCGCCCCCGGAGCGGCCGTCGCGGCGGGCCGGGGAGCGGCTGCCGGAGCGCACGGGGCGGGACGTGACGCCGCCGCGCCAGCGCTCCGCCGGCCGGCGCGACCAGCCCACCAAGCCGGTCCGCGTCAAGCCGCCGAAGATCAAGTTCGGCGACCGGGACCCGGCGGTCGAGCTGGCCATCACCGAGATCGCCGGCCACCTCACCTTCACCCCGAACACCGTCACCGCCTGGTACTGGCTGCCGGAGGTGCGCTGGGCGTTCCGGCCGGACGCGGAGCGGGAGGCGCTGCTCTCGGCGATCTCCGAGCAGTACGCCGGCCTGGCCGGCTTCCGGCTGCACCTGCGGCGCACCACCCGGCCCTTTCCGGCCGACGAGTGGGCCCGCACCATCGACACGCACACCCGGTCCCCGCTGCCCGACGTCCCGGGCACCGCCGGCTGGGCCGACCACCTGGTGGCCGCGCAGCGGCACCTGCTCTCGGTCAACCACGCCGAGGGGCAGACCTACCTCGGCGTCACCTTCGCCCGCCGCTCCCTCGGCGACTCGCTCACCGAACGCCTGCTGCGCACCTTCGGTCGCGGCGTGGCCGAGGGCGAGCGCCGCAAGCTCGGGCGCACCGTCGAGCAGTTCGACGAGGTGCTGGGCGCGTTCGGCATGCGCGGACGACGAGTCACCGCGCAGGAGTTGGAATGGCTGCTCTACCGCTCCGTGGCGCTCTGCATGGCGCCCCCCGGCCGGCTCTCCCCGATCACCGACGGCCGGTGGGAACGCGGCGACCTGCTCGCCCTCACAGAGCAGGTGGAGCGCTACCGCACCCCGTACGGTTCCACCGTCAAGCTGGTCAACCGCATGACCGGCGAGGAGCGGCACGTCGCCGTGCTGGCGGTGGGCCGGATGGAACCGCTGGAGATCCCCGAGCGGCACGAGCCGTGGCTGCACTTCCACGAGCGGCTGCCCTGGCCGATGGAGCTCTCCACCCGGGTCGACATCCTCGGCTCCGGCGACTCCTTCCGTAACCTCGAGCACCGGCTCCGGATGATCCGCTCCCAGCAGCTCGACTACGCCGAACACGGCATCGACGCCCCGCCCGAGCTGGAGCGGCTGGCCAAGCGGGCCCTGGTGATCGGCGACGAGATGACGACCGGCCTGCCGGTCGACTCCGCCCGGGCGCACGGCTGGCACCGGATCGCCGTCGGCGGGCGGACCCGCGAGGAGTGCCTGGAGCGAGCCCGGCGGCTGATCCAGCTCTACTCCCGGGAGCTGCGCATCTCGCTGCAACACCCGAAGAACCAGGACTGGCTGGCCCGCGAGTTCATCCCCGGCGAGCCGATCGCCAACACCGGCTACGTCCGGCGGATGCCGGTCAACCTGCTCGCCGCCGCCCTCCCGCAGGCCGCCTCCACGGTCGGCGACCGGCGCGGCGACCTGATCGGGCGAACGGCGGGCACCTGCCGCCGGCCCGTCTTCCTCGACCTGCACTTCCCGATGGAGGTGCGCGAACGCTCCGGCCTCGCCGTCTTCGTCGCCGAACCGGGCGGCGGCAAGTCCACCCTGCTCGGCGCCCTCGGCTACCTCGCGGCCCGGCGCGGCGTCCAGGTGACGCTGCTCGACCCGTCCGGCCCGCTGGCCCGGCTGTGCGCCATGCCCGAGCTGCGGCCGTACTCGCGGGTGCTGAACCTGACCGGCTCCGAGCACGGCACCCTGGCGCCGTACTCGCTGATCCCGACCCCGCTGCGCACCGAGTTCGGCAGCGGGGCGGCGGGCGACCGGGAGTTCGAGATCGCCGTCTCCAACGCCCGCGCCGAGCGGCGGATGCTCGTCCAGGACATCTGCATGATGCTGGTGCCGCCGCAGGTGGCCCGCGAGGCGTCCACCGCCACCCTGTTCCGGCACGCCGTTCGCCAGGTGCCGGCGGAGGAGACCTCCACCCTGGACGACGTGGTCGCCTGCCTCAGCCAACTCGACGACGACGCCGGCAGGGAACTGGCCAACCTGCTGCTGGACACCGCCGAGATGCCGCTGGCCATGCTCTTCTTCGGCCGGCCGCCGGAGGGGCTGCTCGGCGCGGACGCGGCGCTCACCGTGATCACCATGGCCGGGCTGCGGCTGCCCGACCTGAAGATCGAGCGGGAGTACTGGTCGGCCGAGGAGGCGCTCGCCCTGCCGATGCTGCACACCGCGCACCGGCTGGCCGTACGCCGCTGCTACGGCGGGTCGATGTCGTCCCGCAAGCTCGTCGGCCTAGACGAGGCGCACTTCATGGAGGGGTGGCGCTCCGGCCGCTCCTTCCTGGTCCGGCTCGCCCGCGACTCCCGCAAGTGGAACCTCGCCGCGCTGGTGGCCTCGCAGAACCCGCGCGACATCCTCGGCCTCGACGTGCAGAACCTGGTCTCGACCGTCTTCGTCGGCCGGATCGCCGAGGACGCGGAGATCGCCTCGGAAGCGCTGCGCCTGCTGCGGGTGCCGGTCGACGACGGCTACGAGGCCACCCTCGCCTCGCTCTCCACCGCCGACGCGACCTCCGCCACCCGGCTCGGCTTCCGCGAGTTCGTCATGCGGGACGTCGACGGTCGGGTGCAGAAGGTCCGGGTCGACGTCTCGTACGTCGACGGGCTGCTGGACCACCTCGACACCACTCCCGCCGCGATCGCCGCGGCCGCCGGGGTACTGCCGGCCGTCCTGCCGGATCTGGAGGCGTGACATGGCCGGGGCCCGGGCACGGCTGGCGGCGTTCCTTCTCGCACTCGGCGTACTAGCCGGGGCAACGATCGGCTGGCCGGCCCTCGGCGCCGCCGCGGCCGCCCCGGCACCGCTGACCGCCCAGGCTTCGGCAGACCTCTGCACCACTCCGGAGTGGCAGGCCGACTTCCGCGCCTGCGTCGCCAAGCTCAAGGATGTGTCAGCAGCACGGGCGGAGTGCCTTGAACCACCGACGCCAGGGGCGCCTGACGCGGGTCTGGCTGGCTGGTTCGCCAGTTCACCACCGGAGTCCGCATCGGGCGGCGTCACCGGCCGATACAGCCTCTACGGATATGCCGGATACAGCTACACCACATACGACATCGGCTGCGCGTCAACGGTGCTCCACCCGGACTACAAGTTCACCACGACTGTCGCCAACGGCGAGTTCATGGTCGCTACTGCGGTGGTCGGTGCCTCGAACGCGCTGCGCGAGCGTGCTTGGGACCCGCGCTCGATGTGGGGCTGGGCGGACCCGCTGGTGGACCAGGCGACCAAGGCCGTCTACCAGAAGGTGTTCAGCGTCTTCGGCATCGTCACGCTCTGCGTGGTCGGTCTCTACCTGCTCTGGCGCTCCCGCCAGTCCGACATGAGCAACGCGATGACCACGGCGGGCTGGGCGCTGCTGGTGATGGTGGCGGTGACCGCCCTGGCCGCCTGGCCCGTCAAGTCGGCGAACATCGCCGACGGCACCCTCGTCACCACGCTGGGTGTGGTGCACGATGCTGTCGGGCCACAGGCGAAGGAACCTGCGCCGGGCCGGTGCATAGATCCCGATCCGAAACGCTGCGAGGACAAGCGCCCGCCCGCCGTCCGGGCCAGCGACACCGCCACCGAATCCATGCTGTACCGGAACTGGCTGCGGGGCGTTCTGGGATCAGCCGACAGCGAGACCGCCAAGAAATACGGTCCGGCGCTGTACGACGCACGGTCGTTGACGTGGGGCGAGATCCAGTCGATCCGCGCAAACCCGGCGACTCGCCAAGCGACGATCGAGGCGAAGCAGCAGCAGTGGATGAAGGTGGCGGAGCAGATCAAGGAGGAGGACCCGGAGGCGTACGAGTACCTCCAAGGGGTCCGGGACATGGACCGCGTCGGGGCCGGGTTCATCGCGGTGCTCGCCGCCGTGCTCTTCGCGATGTTCGACCTGACCGCCTCGTTGCTGGTGTTGCTGGGCTTCCTGATCTTCCGCTGGGCGGTGATCGCCGCGCCGATCCTCGGCACGGTGGGCCTGCTGCGACCGGCCAGCGCCGGGCTGCGCCGGCTGGGAAACGCGGTGGTCGCCGCCGTCTTCAACATCGCCATCTTCGGCACCGGCGCCGCCATCTACCTCTTCGCGGTGGACCTGATCATGAGCACGCCGACGCTGCCGGGCTGGCTCCAGGTGGTGCTGGTCTGGCTCTGTGGTGTGGTTGGCTGGCTACTCCTGCGTCCCTACCGCCGGATCACGCAGCTCGGCGGCAAGGACAGCAGCGAGGCGGTCAGTTCGGCCGGCTCCTGGCACCGGCGCTTCTTCCGGGACATGCGCACGGCCGCCCGGCTCGACGTGGCGGAGCCCGGTGGTACGGCCGAGCCGGCGATGGGCCGGCGTCGCGCCGTCGTGGCGGAGAAGAGCACCCTGCGGCCGGAGGCCCGCCGGGAGGACCCGTCGCACGCCCGCACGAGTGGCGACCAGGAGCGGCAGCGGCCGGACGGCCGCGAGTCGGCCGCCGAGGCACCAGAGACCGCGGAACGGGAGGCTCCCCGCCCGGTCGCGCCCCGGCCTCGTCGGCGCCAGCCAGCCGCCTGGACCGAGCCCGACGTGCCCGACGAGAACCCGTCATTCGTCATCTACCGTCCGGGCTCGGCCGAGCGTGAGCCGGCACGGCCCGCGCCGCGGATCCGCTCCGAGGCACGGTGAGTGCGGTGCGTCGGGCCGTCGAATTCCTCGTCACCCGGGTGTTGCGGTCCCGGTTCGGCATCGCGCTCGCTCTCGCCGTGGTCGTGTTCGGGGTCATCGGGGCGGCCCGGCTGGTCTCCGGTCCCGGCGACCCGACGGGCGGGCTCAGCAACCGTCCGAGCCGACCCATCACCACGGTCGCCCCGACCGCCGGTGACGACGGGGCGTTCTCGACGGGCGCTCCCCCCTCTCCGGTCACGCGCGCGGGTGAGCCGACGCCGGAGGAGATCGCCGAGCGCTTCGTCGCGGCGTGGCTGGGCAAGCCGGGCGTCACGGCGGACCAGTGGCAGGAGGGGCTGCGCCCCCTGTCGACTCCGGCGCTGACCGAGAAACTGGCGGGCGCCGACCCGTCCAGGGTGCCGGCCGGCCATGTCAACGGTGACGTCACGCTCCGGTCCCGGACCGAGAACTTCGTCGAGGTGGTGGTTCCGCTCGACACGGGCCGGCTCCGCCTCGAACTGGTGGCGCCCGACGGGCGGTGGCTGGTGGACGCGGTGGACTGGGAGCAGGCATGAGCGACGAGACCCGACCGCGCCCTCGACAGCTCCGGCTCGGCGCCCTGGCCGCCGCGCTGACCGCGACGTTCGCCCTCCTCTGCTGCACCGGCGGCGCCGGCGCCTTCTTCCTCACAGAGCTAGGTGGAGACGCCGATAGCGGTATGACGCTGGCGAACCAGGACTGCACCGAGAATTTCCAGGTCAAGGTAACTGGCGACCTGCCTCGGATGTCGCAGTACGGCGAGCGTCAGCTGCGCAACGCTGCCCGGATCATCAAGGTGGGGCAGGAGATGAAGGTGCCGCCACGCGGCTGGGTGATCGCCGTGGCGACTGCGATGCAGGAGTCACGACTTCTGAATCTTGCAAACCGAACCGTCGCCGAGTCCGGAAACCTACCCCACGAAGGCATCGGAGCAGACCACGACTCTGTCGGCCTCTTCCAGCAGCGGGCCAGCTGGGGCAGCGTCGCCCAGCGGATGACGCCCGAGTACGCCGCCCGGAAGTTCTACGAGAAGCTAGTCAAGGTACCCAGCTGGGAGCGGATGCCGCTGACGCGGGCCGCCCAGGCGGTGCAGATCAGCGCCTTCCCGGACGCCTACGCCAAGCACGAGGAAGTCGCCTCGCAGATCGTCAACGCCCTGGCCGGTGGGGCGGCCCGGACCGTGCTCGTCGGCGGGAAGCAGGCGTGTGACCGCGCCGCCGGTGGGGAGATCGCCGCCTCGGGTTGGACGGCGCCCATCCCGGGCGGCGTCGGGTCGGGCTTCCGCACGGCGAGGCGGCCCGGGCACAACGGGGTCGACATCGCCGCCCCGAAGGGCACCCTGATCCGGGTCGCCGCCACCGGCCGCGTCCTGGTCTCCCGTTGCGACCCGGACAATCGCGGACGGCTCAGCTGCGACGCCGACGGTTGGCCGGACAAGGGCGGCTGCGGCTGGTTCGTCGACGTCCTGCACGCTGGCGGGTTCATCACCCGCTACTGCCACATGCTGAGCAAGCCCCGGGTCTCCGTCGGCCAGACCGTCAAAGCCGGCGAGGTCATCGGCGAGGTGGGCAGCAGCGGCAACTCCTCCGGCCCGCACCTGCACTTCGAGGTGCACAAGGATGAGGATCGCAGCAGCCGTGGCGCGATCGACCCGGCGCCGTTCATGCGGTCGCGGGGTGCGCCGCTCAAGGGCGCGGCGTGAGGCGCCAGCCGTCATGAACGAGCCGCTCCCCGACCCGTTCGCCGGACAGCCCGACTGGGCCCCCCGACCGCCCCGGCCGATCGAGATCGTGCCGGCCACCGGGCGGGTCGAGCTGCGCGGGCGGCGGGTCCTGGTCGGCCTGCCCGGGCTCGGCTGGCGCGGTGACCTGCGGGCCGACGAGCGGGTGGTGCAGGGCAGCCGTACCTACGTCCCCGTGATCCCCGAGCACGAGTGGTACCGGGCGGAGTCCGACCAGGTGGAGGTGTTCGCGCCGCTGGTTCCGGTGGAGCGGGTCTGGGTGGAGACGGTGGGGAGCCGGCGGCCGGACACGTCGGTGGACCGCGAGGCGGGCGTCCGTCTCGTCTCCCTGGACGCCCCGGCTCACCGTGGGCCGACCCCGGTCTTCGAGGCGGACGCCGTCACCGGCCGCCGGGTCGTACACGTCGTGGAGTCTGTCGAGCACCGGGACCTGCGGGCGGTCACCGAAACCTACTCGGGCGCCGACGGGGACATCTGCGTGCGGGTCACGCCTGAAGTGGAGTGGTACCGCTGGGCCTGGCGGGGCCAGTCACCGACCACACTGGAGGTCCCGGTCCACCTGCTGTGGATCGAGTAATGACTCAGCTCGTCAGCGCTCCGGAACAGACTCGCCAGCCCTCCCTATCCTGGACTTCGAAGCGCCAACGATCGGTGAGGCTCTGCTGTACCCCATCCACCGAGGCGGTACGGCGGATGACCGCCGTGACGGTGGCTGCCGACGAGCCGTTCATCGAGACAACGACGTTCTCAATGTTAATGGAGAAGCTGGAGCCCAACTCCTGTTCGCGTCGTTCGACTTGAGCGCGTAGGTCCTCAATTGCCCTGAGATGACCATCGCAGGTGAAGAGCAGCGCGCGATTCTGGTCCCGCGAAACGAGCGCAGCCTGCAGGTAGGCGACCACCGCGACGTCTGGAGATCCACGGTCGGGGGCGGCCGCGCGGTTGTAGAGGACGTATCCGGCGGCCACGCCGCCGAGGCAGAGCGCCGCGAGGATGCTCGCGACGACCGTGAGCACAGTGCGCGCCCGTCGCCTCGGCCGCTGCGGCGCCGGGGCCGGCGACGGCGGCGCCAGGTAGTCGGAGGGGGGCCGTTGCGCCGGTACGCGGGAGACCTGGGAACCGGCGGGGGGCTGCACTGATTCCACCCTCTGAGGCTAGCGGCTGGGCGCCGGAGACCCAATGCCCCAGATGCAGCGGATCGTGACGGACCACTCCCCATTGGTGAGATCCACGACAACACCGGCGCAGCGCCGCCGCGCATCCCGGACGAGCCGCTCCGGCTGGGTTACCGTCTCTGCGCGGGGAGGGGTTGCCAACCTCGGACAGAGGGGGTGGACGCGGTGACCGGTCCGAAGGCACGGACGAACCGCGCCGCCGCACTGCACCGGCAGGCCGCGGCCACCGCGACCGCCGCCGCCGGCATCCTCGACGACACCCGTCCCGTTCCCGCCGACCAGCACCGCCAGTACGAGCTGGCCGACCGCCTCCGGTCCGCGGCGGCGGTGCTGGCCCCCGGCTGGGCGGGCGCTCCCCTGGAGGCGGTCGTCCCGACCGCACCCGCTGGCGAGGGGCCGCCCGCCTTCGTCCGGGTCGGCACGGCGGCGCCGCTGGACGACGCGCGCTTCCCAGCACTGGTGCCGCTGCTCGGCACGGGGCATCTCGCCGTGGACGCCGACGCCCGGGATCCCCGGGTGGCGGGGCTGCTCCGGGCCGTACTGCTGCGGCTGCTGGCGGCGACCCCGGCCGGGGCGCTGCTGGTCCGCGCGGTGGACGCGACGGGTGCGACGCTGGAGCCGTTCGCGGCGCTCGCCGACGCGGGCCTGCTGCCGCCCCCGGCGGTGGACGTCGCGGGCCTGCGGGCCGTGCTCACCGAGGCCGAACAGTGGGTGGCCCCGGGGGCGAGCGGGCGTCGCCGGCACGACCGGACACTGCTGCTGGTGATCGCGGCACTGCCCGACCTGACGGGCCCCACCGACCTGGCCCGGGTGGAAGCGCTGGCCGAGCAGGGCCGGTCCGCCGGGCTGCACCTCGTGGTGGCCGGCTGGCCCCCGGCGGGCCCGTACGCCGATCGTGCCCCGCTGCCGCAGGCGACCACGCTGGCGATCCGCAACGCGTACGCGCTGCTGGGGGATCCGCCGGGCGGGTCGTTCGCGGGCCCCGGCGCGGAGCCTCCGGGCGGGTTGAACTCGCCGGTCTTCGTCGAGGCGGATCCGCCCGGCGACCTCGTCGACGCGGTGTGTCGCCGGTTGGCCGCGCAGGTGGAGGCGGGTTCCCGGCTGGCCCTGACGGACCTGCTGCCGCCGCCCGACGGGGAGTTGTGGGCGGCGACCGCGGCCGACGGGCTCGCGACGACCGTCGGCGACGCGGGCGGGCGGGCGGTGTCGCTCGGGTTCACCGAGCTGACCCCGCACTGGCTGGTCAGCGGCCGCTCCGGCGCGGGCCGGTCCACCTTCCTCACCACGGCGCTGCTCGGTCTGGCCGCCCGGTACGGTCCCGAGGAGCTGGCCCTCTACCTGGTGGACCTCGCCGACGCCGAGTCCTTCGTGGAGTTCCTCCAGACCGAGCGGGACCGGTCGTGGATCCCGCAGGTCCGGGCCGCGGCGATGGCGGCCGACCGGGAGTACGTGCTGAGCCTGCTCGACGAGCTGACAGCGGAGGTGCGCCGCCGCGAGGAGGCCGGCAGCCGGGCGGGCGGGCAGCGCTTCGCCGAGCTGCGGCAGCACCGCGCGATGCCCCGGATCGTCTGCGTGCTGGACAATCTTCCGCTGCTCTTCGCCGAGCGGGACCGGCTGGCCGTGGACGCCGCCGCCCGGCTGGACACGTTGGCCCGCACGGGGCGCGCGTACGGGGTGCACCTGGTGCTGGCCGGCGAGGGCGACCTGGGGTTGGGCTCGCGTACGGACCGCGACTCGGTGTTGGGGCAGTTCCCGGTGCGGGTGGCGCTGCCCGGCGGGGGCGCGGTGCTGGAGCCGACCAACGACTCGGCGGCGGGGCTGCCGGTGGGCAGCGCGGTGGTGAACACCGCGGGCGGGCTCGGCGGGCCCCGGGGCGCCATCCGGGGGCACGAGCGGATGGTCCGCTTCCCGGACCCGCAGGACCATCCCGACACGGTCGGGGAGCTGCGGCAGCGGCTCTGGTCGGCGCGACCGGAGGGGTCCGCCCCACCGGTGGTCTTCGCCGGTTACGCCCGCCCGCTGCTGCGTAACGATCCGCGGCACCGGGCCGCGCTGGCCGGGCGGGCGTCCGGCCCCGCCGCCCTGCTGGGCCGGGCCGTGGACGTGCCCCGGAGCACGGTCGCGGTGCCGCTGGGGCCGGCCCCGGGGCGCAACCTGGCTGTCCTCGGCCCCGGCCCGGAGGCGGCCCGGCTGCTGGCCACGGCGGCGCGCAGCACCGCCGCCCACCACGCGCCGGGGACGGCCCGCTTCGTGCTCGCCGCGCCGGGCGACGACTGCCGCCCGCTGGCCGACGCGCTGGCGGCCGAGCTGGCCGGGCGGCACCCGGTCGAGACGGTGGACGCCGCCGGCCTGCTCGCCGCCGTGGACGCCGCCGAGCCGGCGTACCTGGTGGTCTTCGGCCTGGATGTGTTGTCGCCGGAGCAGTTGCCCCCGGAGCGGCTGCGCGCGCTGTTGCGGGAGGGCCCGCCCGCCGGGCGGCACCTGCTCGGCCACTGGCGCACGGCGCCGTCCTTCGCGGCGCTGCTTGAGCCCGACGGCGAGGTCGACAAGCTCGCGGCGGTGGCGGTGGTGGACCTGCCCGGCGCCCAGCTCGCGTCGGTCTTCGGCCGGCCGGTGGAGTGGCGGCCCCGCCCTGGCCGGGCGGTGCTCTGGGACGGGCCGGGCGAGCAGGGCACGGTGCTGGTTCCCTTCGCGGAGCAGGGAGAGCCGACATGACCCGCAGCGGGGCGCGGAGCAGGCCGGCGCACGCCGGGCCGGGACGCCAGCGGTCCGCCGCCGGGCCGCCGCCGGGTGGGCCCGAGGCGGCGGCGCCGCCGGGGGCCGTCGCGGGCGGCGACCCGGTGTCCGCCGCGTGGACCGACTACCTCGCCGCCGCCCGGCAGCTCGACGGGGTACGCCGGGACGCGGCCACCGCTGCCGGTGAGCAGGCCCGGTCGGTGCAGGCTGCCCGCGAGGAGCTGACCGCCGTCCGCACCCGGCTCGCGGCGCAGGAGACCCGGCTGCGCGAGCGGGGCGTACCACCGATCTCGCTGGTCCCGACGCCGCCTGAGCTGACCGAGGCGGCCCGGTCGATGGCGGGCGGGCCGGCCGCGGTGCTGTCCGCGCTCCGCGCCGCCCGGGGCCGCGCGGACGCCGCGGACGCCACGCTGGCCGCGCGCGGCCTGCCCCGCCTGGCCGCCTGGCCGGCGCGCCCGCGCAACCTGCTGCTGTACGCGCCGCTGGCGCTGCTGGTGCCGCTGATCCAGGTGGCGCTGTTCGTGGCGACCGGTCCCGGGGCGGCGAGCGTGGCGGCGCTGCTCTGCGGGCTGCCGATGCCGGCGGTGGCGTTCGCGGCGGGCTGGCTCGGCGTCGGGCGGCTCTTCCCGGCCGGGGAGGGTGACCGGGTGGACCGGACGGCCCGGCTCGGCGCGCTGGTGTGCCTGGTCCCGGCGGTGCTGGTCAGCGCGGGCCTGCTGCTCGCGATGCTGGCCGGCTGAGCGGAGCCGCCGCGCGGGCCCGGATAGGCAAGTTGTTGGCCGGCCGAGCGGAGCCGCCGCGCGGCGTCCGGACACGCGAGCGGCCGGCCGACCCGGAGTGCGGTCGACCGGCCGGTCGGGTCGGTCGCGGTCAGCGGGGGATGATCAGCGCCATCGCCTCGGCCCGCGACTTGGCGTCGTGCTGGAGCGTGCCCCGCACGGCCGAGGTGATGGTCTGGGCACCCGACTTCTGGATGCCACGCATCGCCATGCACATGTGCTCGCACTCGAGCACCACCACCACGCCGCGCGGCGCGAGCCGCTCCATCAGCAGGTCGGCGATCTGCGAGGTGAGCCGCTCCTGGACCTGCGGCCGCCGGGCGAAGACCTCGACCAGTCGGGCCAGCTTGGACAGGCCGGTGATCCGGCCGTCCGGCCCCGGGATGTAGCCGATGTGGGCGCTGCCCCGGAACGGCAGCAGGTGGTGCTCGCACAGGCTCATCACGTCGATGTCCCGGACCAGCACCAGCTCCTGGTGGTTGGCCTCGAAGGTGGTGCTGAGTACCTGGGCCGGGTCGACCCGCAGGCCGGCGAAGAGCTCGGCGTACGCGCGGGCCACCCGGGCCGGGGTCTGCTGGAGCCCGTCGCGGTCCGGGTCCTCCCCGACGGCGATGAGGATCTCGCGGACCGCCTTCTCGATCCGCCCGAGGTCCACGGTGTCCTCGACGGGTCGGCCGGTGAGCTTGCCGCTGATCAGGCGTGCGGCCACGTAGTCGAGGCCGTCGTCGCCATCGGGCTCGGTCGCGGAGACGGCCAGTCCCCGGTCGTCCCGGGAACTGGCCGTCGGGTCGGTGCTCAGTGCGGACCGTCCGAGTTGTTCGAGCTGGTCGAGGTGGTGCCGCCGACCGTCGCCTGTGCGCCGTCGGCCTGGGCCTGCACCTTGAGCGCCTCCTTCTCGGCCGGCGTGAGCACCGGCGGCTCGGTGGAGGGCTGGCGCTTGCCGAAGCCGTTGTACGGCGCCATCGGCGGCCGCTTGGCCACCCGGGCGCAGATCCGGGCCATGTCGGCGGTGGAGAGGGTCTCCTTCTCCATCAGCTCCAGCACGATGTTGTCCAGGACGTCCCGGTATTCCACCAGGATCTCCCAGGCCTCGTCGTGGGCCAGCTCGATCAGCGCCCGCATCTCGCCGTCGATCTCGGCGGCGACGGCGTCGGAGTAGTCCCGCTCGTGGCCCATGTTGCGGCCGAGGAACGGCTCGTCGCCGCTGGTGCCGTACTTGATCGCGCCGAGCTTGGAGCTCATGCCGTACTGCGTGATCATCGCGCGGGCCAGCTGGGTGGCCTTCTCGATGTCGTTGCCGGCGCCGGTGGTCGGCTCGTGGAAGACCAGTTCCTCGGCGGCCCGGCCACCCAGCGCGTACGCCAGGGTGTCGACCATCTCGGCGCGGGTCTGGGTGTACTTGTCCTCGGTGGGGAGCACCAGGGTGTGGCCCAGCGACCGGCCGCGGGACAGGATCGTCACCTTGTGCACCGGCGCGGCGTGCGGCAGCGCCCAGGCGACCAGCGCGTGCCCACCCTCGTGGTACGCGGTGATCTTCTTCTCCTGGTCGCTCATCACCCGGGTCCGGCGCTGCGGACCGGCGATCACCCGGTCGATCGACTCCTCCAGGGAGTCGTTGCTGATCGCCCGCTGGTCCTTGCGGGCCGTGAGCAGCGCGGCCTCGTTGATGACGTTGGCCAGGTCGGCGCCGCTGAAGCCCGGGGTGCGCCGGGCCACCGAGTCGAGGTCGACGTCGGGGGTGAACGGCTTGCCCTTGGCGTGCACCCGCAGGATCGCCTTGCGGCCCTCCATGTCAGGGGCGTCCACCGGGATCTGCCGGTCGAAGCGGCCCGGGCGCAGCAGCGCCGGGTCGAGGATGTCCGGCCGGTTGGTGGCGGCGATCAGGATGACCCCGCCCTTGGTGTCGAAGCCGTCCATCTCGACCAGCAGCTGGTTGAGGGTCTGCTCGCGCTCGTCGTGGCCGCCGCCCATGCCGGCGCCGCGGTGCCGGCCGACGGCGTCGATCTCGTCGACGAAGACGATCGCCGGGGCGTTCGCCTTGGCCTGCTCGAAGAGGTCGCGGACCCGGCTCGCGCCGACACCGACGAACATCTCGACGAAGTCGGAGCCGGAGATCGAGTAGAACGGCACCCCGGCCTCGCCGGCGACGGCGCGGGCCAGCAGCGTCTTACCCGTGCCGGGCGGGCCGAAGAGCAGCACGCCCTTCGGGATCTTGGCGCCCAGGGCCTGGTACTTCGCCGGATTCTGCAGGAAGTCCTTGATCTCGTGCAGCTCCTCGACGGCCTCCTCGGCGCCGGCCACGTCCGCGAACGTGGTCTTCGGCGTGTCCTTGGTGATCATCTTCGCCTTGGACTTGCCGAAGTTGAGCACCCGGGAGCCGCCGCCCTGCATCTGCGACATGAAGAAGAGCAGCAGGAGCACCAGCAGGGCGATCGGGAGCAGGTTGACCAGCAGGCTCACCCAGATGCTGTCGGACGACACCTTGGCGTCGGCCGGCCCGGTGACCCGGTTGTTGGCCTTGGCCTCGAGGACCTCGTTCCAGACCTCGTCGCCGACCTCGTAGGGGAACTGCGCCTCGATCCGGTCGGTGGTGGTGTCACCGAACTTGGTCTTCTCGGCCAGGTCGAGCTGGATCGTCTGTTCCTTGTCCTGGAAGACGACCTTCTTGATCGCGGGCTTGCCGGTGTTGAGCTGGTCGAGCGCAACGGAAGTGTCCACCCGGTGGTAGCTGGGACCAGCGGTGAACAGTTGACTGAGCACAACGGCGCCGAGGATGACCAGGATGATCCAGACCACCGGTCGGCGGAAGAAACGCGTACGTTCCATGCTGTTGTCGAGCGCCGAGGCGCCCGCATCCTCCTGATCGACGTCCTGTCCGTCTGATGGTGTCGCCGCCTGCGGCGGCCCGAGCCGCCGTGCGGGCCGACTCGACCCCGAGGCGCGAAGTTTGCCGCGCCGCGGTCATTCGACGGTACACCGTGTGCGCGAGGAGTGAGCTTGCGAGCCCCGCAGTCGCGCACGAACGGAACATCGTGCGCGCGCGGAGCGAGCTCGCGAGCCCAGCAGCTGCGCGTCGGGCGAACCGGGTCCAGCCGACGTGACGGGAGCCCCGCGCCCGGCCGCCCGACCGCCCGGTCGCCCGGTCCTGCGGTTCGAGGGTCGGGCGTGGAGGATGCCTCCACGCCACCGACCTATACCGTAGTCCGACTGGCTGAGAGCCCGCTGAACGTCCGCTCGATGGACGCCGATGCGAGAGGGGCTCAGGCCCGGGCGTAGACCTCGGGCTTGAGTACGCCGACGTACGGCAGCTCGCGGTAGCGCTCGTCGAAGTCGAGGCCGTAGCCGACGACGAACTCGGTGGGGATGTCGAAGCCGACGTACTTCACCGGCACCGGCACCTTGACCGCGTCCGGCTTGCGGAACAGCGCGACGACCTCGACGCTGGCCGCCGAGCGGGACTCCAGGTAGCGCAGGAGCCAGGAGAGGGTCAGGCCGGAGTCGACGATGTCCTCGACGACGACCACGTGCCGGCCGGCGATGTCCCGGTCCAGGTCCTTGAGGATGCGGACCACGCCGGAGGAGGTGGTGCCCTGGCCGTAGGAGGAGATGGCCATGAAGTCCAGCTCGGCGGGCGGCCCGTTGCGGCCCAGCGCCCGGGCGAAGTCGGCCATGAACATCACCGCGCCCTTGAGCACGCAGACCAGCAGGAGCCCGTCATCGACGTCGGCGTAGTCCGCCGAGACCTGCTTGGCGAGTTCCGCGGTCTTCTCGCGGATCTGCGCCTCGGAGATGATCACGTGGTCGATGTCGGCGTCGTACCAGGAGCCGTCAGCCATGGCTCCTAGCCTGCCGTACGCCGGATGGCCTCCGTCGGCGGGGCCGCCCCTTTTGGAGCGGTCCCGCACGGGATGAAGTGCGCGAAGGTCACCAATCACCTCAGCAGGTACGCGACCGCCAGCGGCGGCCGTCGTCGGTCGGCTTCCAGTCGGCCGAGTCCCGGCTGTCGGCGGTGAGGCCGGCAGCCGAGGCCACGGCGAGGAGAAGGAAGAAGAAGAGGAAGAACAGGAACTCCATGGCGGCGCTCGCTTTCGCACGGTTGCTGTCGGTTTCGCCGCCGGTGCGCACCGGACTACACCCAGTCTGCGCCGAGCACCACAGGCCGGACAGCGGCAGGAATGCCACTCCCCCTCGATTTCCTGCCACCCGCGCGGTTACCCTCGTCACATGCTCCGCTCGGTCGCCGTCCTCGCCCTGGACCGGGTCGCCCCGTTCGAGCTCGGCGTCCTCGCCGAGGTCTTCGGCACCGACCGCACCGCCGACGGGTTCCCCGGCTACCGGTTCCACGTGTGCAGCCCCGACGGCGGGCCGGTCCGCACCACGTCGGGCTTCCAGCTGACCCCACACGCGGACCTCGGGCCGGCGGAGGACGCGGACCTGGTCGCCGTGCCGGCCCACGAGCACGGCTCCACGGTGCCGGCCCCGGTGCTCGATGCGCTGCGCCGGGCCGCCGCCCGCGGGGCGTACGTGTTCAGCGTCTGCTCCGGAGCGTTCGTGCTGGGCGAGGCCGGCCTGCTCGACGGCCGGGAGTGCACCACCCACTGGCGGTACGTCGACGAGCTGCAACGCCGCCACCCGACGGCGAAGGTCCGGTGCAACTCGCTCTACGTGCAGGACGACCGCCTCATCACCAGCGCCGGCACGGCGGCCGGCATCGACGCCTGCCTGCACCTGGTCCGCCAGGAGCACGGCTCGGCGACGGCCACCCGGCTGGCCCGCCGGATGGTGGTCCCCCCGCACCGCGACGGCGGGCAGTCCCAGTACGTCGAGGCCCCCATTCCGAGGACCCCCGAGGCACCCACCCTGGAGCCGGTGCTGGAGTGGCTGATGGGACACCTGGACCGGCCGGTGACCGTGGACGAGTTGGCCGTCCGGGCCGGGATGGCCCCGCGCACGTTCGCCCGGCGGTTCCGGGCCGAGACAGGCACCACGCCACACGACTGGCTGACCAACCAGCGGGTGCTGCTGGCCCGCCGGCTGCTGGAGGAGACCCGGCTCAGCGTGGAGGCGGTCGCCGACCGGGCCGGCTTCGGCGACGCGGCGGCGCTGCGGCACCACTTCACCCGCCGCGTCGGCGCCACGCCGCAGACCTACCGGGCCACCTTCCGCGACCGCGTCGGGGTCTGAGCCGCCCCTCCCCCGGTCCAGCCGCGCTGCGGTGACACACCCGTCAGCGGGGGACGACGGGGGTGAGCCGGCCGTCGCGGCGGACCACCCGCAGCCCGCCCGGCAGGTACGCCGCCCCCTGCCCCCGCCAGCCGGTGACCAGCGTTTCCAGCGCGGCCACGTGCCGGTGCGACAGGGCGGTGGGCGGGGCGCCCAGCTCCCGGGCCCAGGCGTGCAGCACCCGGCCGCGCACCGCCGGCGACAGGGTGGCCAGGGCACCCACCGAGAGCCCCCCGTCGGGGTGGCGGACGTCGGCCAGCGCGGCGACGGCCAACTCGTCGAGGACGGCGTTGTCCGCCGCCACCAGCCGGGCCGTCCGGGCCAGGTTGTCCAGCACCCCCGGCCCGAGCGCGCGGACCAGGGCGGGCAGCACGTCGGCCCGCACCCGGGCGCGGGCGTACGAGGGGTCGGCGTTGTGCGGGTCCTCCCATGGGCTCAGCCCGAGCACCGCACACGCCTTGCGGGTCTGTTCCCGGCCGACCTCCAGCAGCGGGCGCAGCAGGGGCACCCCGTCGAGGTCCCGCCGGGCTGGCATCCCGGCCAGGCCGCGCGGGCCGGCCCCGCGGGCGAGCGCGAGCAGCACGGTCTCCGCCTGGTCGTCGCGGGTGTGCCCGGTGAGCACCGCCGCCGCCCCGTACCGGCCGGCCGACTCGGCGAGCGCCCGGTAGCGGGCCTCGCGGGCGGCCGCCTCGGGCCCGCCCGGTCGCCCGGCGACGTCGACCCGCACCGACTCGACCGGCGCCAGGCCGATCTCGCGGGCCCACGCCGCCACCGCCGCGGCCCGCTGCGCCGAGCCCTCCTGGAGGCCGTGGTCGACCGTCACCAGGCCGGCGGCGCGACCCAGCCGGGGCGCCACGAACGCGGTCGCGGCGGCCAGCGCGAGCGAGTCCGCCCCACCCGAGCAGGCGACCAGCACCGGGCCCCCGGGCGGCAGGTCGGCCAGTGCGCGGCGAACCGCCACCCGGATCGCGGCCACCGGCGGGGCGAGCGCGGCCACGGCGTACGGTCAGCCCGTGGCCTGGACCGGGCCGACCGGCCCGTGTACCCGGGCCACCCAGGCGTCCGGGTCACCCAGTTCCTCCAGCCGGGGCAGGGTGAGCGGCGAACCGAAGATCTTGTTGAAGCCGTCCATGCCGACCCGGTCGACCACCCCGTGCACGAACTTGCGGCCCTCGGCGTACTGGCGCATCTTGACCTCCACGCCGAGCAGCCGCCGGATGGCCTTCTCCAGCGGGTTGCCGGCCTCCCGGCGCCGGTTGAAGCCCGCCCGGATCCGCTCGACGCTCGGGATCACCTCCGGGCCGACGCCGTCCATGACGAACTCGGCGTGCCCCTCCAGCAGGGTCATCAGCGCGGTGAGCCGGTCCAGCACAGCCCGCTGCGCCGGGGTCTGCACGATGTCCAACACGCTGGTGCGGCTCTCCGGGTCCTTCACCGCGTCGGCGAGGGTGGCCACGCCCCGGCGCAGCCGCTCCAGCAGGTGCTCGCCGCCGCTCGACGACGCGTCCACGAAGGCCTGCACCTCGCTGAGGAAGTACGCCCGCATCCAGGGCACGGCGGTGAACTGGGTCCGGTGGGTCACCTCGTGCAGGCAGACCCAGAGCCGGAAGTCGCGGGGATCGGCCTCCAGCTTCCGCTCCACCTCGACGATGTTCGGCGCGACCAGCAGCAACTGCCCGGGGTCGGCGGAGAACACCTCGTACTGGCCGAGGACCCGGCCGGAGAGGTACGCCAGCACGGTGCCGGCCTGCACGCCGGTCAGCCGGGAGCCGATCGCCTCGGTCAGCGGGCCGGGCTGCTTGTCCTTCGTGAGCCGGCCGACCAGCGGCGTGATCACCTCGCGCAGCCCGGCGATGTTGGCGGCCGCCCAGTCCCGGCGGTCCACCACCCGCACCGGCGGGTGCGACACCTGCGAGCGCAGCCCCGTGTAGTCGGCGACGTGCCCCGCCGCCTCGTCGGTCAGCCGCCGCAGGTCGCCGACGACGTCGGTGGCCTCGGCGTACGACACCCGGGGGCCCGACTTGCCCAGTGCCCCCGCGGTCGCGGCGGCCAGATCCCAGTCCACGAACTGCGCCATGCACCCACCGTACCCGCGCCGGGACACCCCGGCCCGGGCTCGCGGCGGCGTGATCGACGCCGGTCGCGCCCTGCCCTGTCCGGTCAGCGGCAGCCGCAGCCGGCCAGGGCGGCGCCGATCCGGTCCAGCGCCACCCGGGCGGCCTCCAGGCCGTCCGGCGGCACCGCGTCGGTGAGCACCGCGAAGGTGAGCAGCCGCCCGTCGGCGGTGCTGACCACGCCGGCGATCGCGTGCACCTTGGTCAGGGTGCCGGTCTTGGCCCGGACCACCCCGGCGCCGGCCTTCGTCGCCGCCGTGCCGTACCGGTCGGCGAGGGTGCCCGACCAGTCGGCCACGGGCAGGCCGCCGAAGATCGCGGCCAGTTCGGGGCGGCTGCCGTCGCCGGCGAGCGTGATCAGGTCGGTGAGCAGTGAGGGGCTGATCCGGTTGCTGCGCGACAGCCCGCTGCCGTCGGCGAGGGACAGCTCGTCGGCCGGCAGGCCCAGCTCCCCCGCCACCGCGTCCATCGCCGCACCGGCGCCCTCGAAGGAGGCGGGCTCGTTGCGAGCCAGCGCGACCTGACGGGCCAGCGCCTCGGCGATGATGTTGTCGCTGTCGCTGATCATGATGTCGACCAGCCGGACCATCGGCAGCGACTCCACCTTGCCCAGCTCGGCGCCGGGCCCGGGCGTGCCGGTGGCGGCGCCGCCGTCCGCGGCGGGAGCGGTGCCGCGCTTCACCGTGTCGGCCGGCACGCCGAGCAGCCGGGCGAAGGCCCGGCCGGCCGCGAGGTCGGGCTGCGTCGCCCGCTCGGCCCAGTGGTTGCCGGCAGCGTCGTCCTTCTTGGCGCGCGGCACGTCGCTGCGGGCGCCGTCGGTCATCAGCGCGGTGATCGCGCCGCCGTAACCGCCGGTGGGGATGTCCTCGTCCCACCCCGGCTCGTGGACGGGGCCGGAGTAGAGCGACGAGTCGACCGTCACCTTCGTCGGCTCCGTGCCGCCGAGCGCCGTGCGCACCTGGGCGGCGAGGTCGTCCAGGCGCGCCGCCCCGGCGTAGAAGCCCTTCTTGTCGACCGCCAGCGTCGGGTCGCCGCCGCCGACGAGCACCACCTCGCCGGGGTTCGGGCCGGCCACCGCCCTGGTCGGGATGCGGTACGCGGGGCCGCGCGCGGCGAGCACCGTCACGCCGGTCACCAGCTTGGTCACCGAGGCGGGCACGGTGCCGTCGTCCTCGCCCTGGCCGAAGAGCGGCTGGCCGGTGACCACGTCGGCCACCGAGACGTTGACCCGGTCGCCGAGCGCGGGCACGTCCACCAGCGGGGCGAGCGCGGCGCGTACCTTCTCGGGGGTGGGCAGCGGGGCGTTCGCGTCCGCGCCGGACAGCACCGCCACGGGCGCCGGCTCCGCCGCCTGCGCCGCCCTCCGGTCGGCCGGCTCGTCGCCCAGCCACTCGGCGACGGGGCCCGGCCGGACCACGGCGATCCCGACGGCGGCGAGCACGAGCACGAGCACCGCGGCCAGCGCGACGGGCAGGACCCGGCGGCGCGCCGGGCCGGACGCCGGGGGCGCGGCCGGGGGCGGGACGCCCGGGCCGGGCGGTCCGCCGACGGGGCGGGTCGCGGCGGCGGCCCAGAGGTCGGTCGGCCCGGGCGGCGGGCCGTACGCGGCCGGGCCGGCGTCACCGGGAGCCCGGGGCGGCGGGCCGAACGCGGCCGGGCCGGCGTCGCCGGGGGACCCGGGCGTGCGGGGAAGGTGGGCGTCGGGCACCGGGAACCGCCCGGTGGCCCCGCCGGAAGCAGATCGCCCGGTCCCCCGTCCAGCACCGGCCTCCGGGCGGTAGTGTGAATCTTCCCTCCCCACGACCCCCTCCTCCCCCCGCGAAATCTGCTTGGGTGACACTACTTCGGTCCGAACACTATGCGGCGGCCGGAGCCGGCGGGTGGGCATTAACCCGACGGGAGCGGCGTGCCGCTGGTTTCCGTTAGCCAGCGTGGGCAAACGAGGGAGCGTGCAGATGGATTTCGACGTGACGGTTGAGATCCCGAAGGGTCACCGCAACAAGTACGAGGTCGACCACGCGACCGGCCGGATCCGGCTGGACCGCACGCTCTTCACCTCCACGCAGTACCCGGCGGACTACGGCTTCATCGAGGGCACCCTGGGCGAGGACGGCGACCCGCTGGACGCGCTCGTGCTGGTGCCCGAGCCCACCTTCCCGGGCTGCCTGATCCGGTGCCGCACCATCGGCATGTTCCGGATGACGGACGAGAAGGGCGGCGACGACAAGGTCCTCTGCGTTCCCTACGAGGACCCGCGCCAGGAGCACCTGCGCGACATCCACCACCTCGGCGAGTTCGACCGGCTGGAGATCCAGCACTTCTTCGAGGTCTACAAGGACCTCGAGCCGGGCAAGTCGGTCGAGGGCGCCACCTGGGTCGGCCGGCAGGAGGCCGAGGCGGAGATCGCGGCGTCGTACCGGCGCGCCAGGGAGGCCGAGGAGCGCGGCGAGTCCACGCACTGACCCGGAACCGGACGTCGACGGGCCCGGGGGCCGCTCAGCCGAGCAGCCCCCGGGCCCGTTCGTACAGGTCGAGCACCGCGCAGGCGACCGGCACCACGGAGACCACCAGGGCGGTGTCGGTCAGGTCGGCGACCCGACCGACGTACGGGGAGACCGGACGGCGGGCGTACGTGGTGCCGGCGGCCACCGCCAGCAGGGCCAGCGCCAGCCCGGCGACGACCAGCGCGAGCCGACCGGCCGGACCGGAGCGCTCGGCGAGGACGGCGCCCAGCACGGCGTACCCGGCGAGGCCGGCGACCACGGTCGGCACCCGGTGGCGCAGCGCCACGAACAGCCGGGAGCGGAGCAGCAGCACGGTCGCGGCGACCGCCACCAGCAGCCGGCCGGCCAGCCCGCCGGAGAGGCCGAGGACCAGCGCGGCGGACACCGCCAGCACGGCGTGCCCGAGCAGCATCCCGGTGAGCATCTCCTCGGTGCGGGCGACCGCCGCGTAGACGCGGTCCCGGTCGGGCAGGTCCCGGGCCCGGTCGGCGTCGCCCGGCTCGCCGGTCGGCAGGGTGATCGGGGGCAGCGGCACCTTGCCGAGCCGGATGGCCAGCAGCGGGACCGCGCCCACGGCGAAGACCAGCACGCAGAGCAGGACCGCCGCCGTCCCGGCCGGGCTGAGCAGCAGGCCGCCGAGCGCCGCCAGCGCGCCGGCGGACCCCGCGGTGGCGCCGGCCACGAAGACCCGGAGCCGGGTGGCGATGCCGACCAGCCCGAGCACCGACACCAGCAGCAGCGCCACCGAGCCGGCCAGCAGCTCGGGTGCCCCGAGCCAGCGCAGGCCGGCGACCGGCCCGACCGGGTCGCCGGAGCTGACCGCCAGGGCGCCCGCAAGGGCCGCGTACGGCAGGGCGTAGCCGCCGAGCGTCGCGCCGGTCGAGGCGTCCCCGTGGGCGCGGGACGCCACCACCCCGGCGAGGGTGAGCAGCAGCGCCACCACGGCGGCGGCCGGCCAGCCGGCCCGGTGCCCGGGCCCGCCGGCCGCCAGGGCGAGCAGCCCGACGGCCAGCGGCACGGCCGCCCCGGCCAGGGCGGCGGCCCGGGTGGCGGCGGGCGACCACGCGCCGCCGCGCCGCCGGGCCCCGTCGGCGATCGCCTCGACCACGTCGTCGTACTCCAGCTCGGGCCACTGCGCGCGGGCCGGCACGAGGTGTAGCACCTCCCCGTCGCGGACGCCCTGCGGCAGCAGCGCCTGCGCGGTGGCGAGCACCACGCCGTCGGTGCGCCGCAGCACCCAGCCGCCGTGCCGCTCGCCGTCGTCGGCGAGGCCCTCGCCGGCGTGCCGCAGCACCTCGGGCAGCAGCTCGGCCAGGGGCACCTGCTCGGGCAGGGCGACGTCGACCCGCCGCTGGGGGGCGCTGATGGTGACCCGGGCCAACCCGATTGTCATCGACCGGTCTCCATATCGAACGGGATTGTTGGCTGCGCGGACGACAGGACTTTACCTACCATGTGTCGGGCTCGGGTCACCGAGCGCTGTCAGGAGGTCGAGTGTCCACTGTCGTCATCAAGCGGCCACCCCGACGTCCGGCACCGGAGATCCCGGTCGGCGAGCTGCCGGTGGACGCGCCGCCGGAGATCCCCGCCGTCACCGGCGGGCGCTGGCAGCAGCTGCTGATGGTGCTGCCGATGCTCGGCGGCACGGTGGCGATGGCGATGATGTTCGGTCGCGGCGGCGGGGCGTACTCGTACGTGGTCGGGGGCATGTTCGGGCTCTCCTCGCTGGCCATGCTGGTGACCTCGTGGGGCAGCGCCTCCGGCATGCCGAAGAAGTCCGAGATGATGGCCGCCCGGCGGGAGTACCTGCGGCACCTGACGGCGCTGCGGCGTCGGGTCCGGCACACCGCCGGGCAGCAGCGCGCCGGGCTCTACTACCGGCACCCGGATCCCGGCCGGCTCTGGTCGACCGTCGACAGCCACCGGGTCTGGGAACGGCGCCCCGCCGACCCGGACTTCGCGGTGGTCCGGGTCGCCGTCGGCCCGCAGACCCTCGCGACCCCGCTGGTCCCGCCGGTCACCCGCCCGCTCGAGGAACTGGAGCCGATGACGGCGGGCGCGCTGCGCCGGTTCCTGGACGCGTACTCCGTGGTGCCCGACCTGCCGGTGGCACTCTCGCTGCGCAGCTTCGCCCGGGTCTTCGTCCGGGACGCCACCGGCGGTCCGGGCGACGGGTCGGCCGGCCAGGCGTTGGCCCGGGCGATGCTCGCCCAGCTCGCGGTCTTCCACGCCCCGGACGAGCTGCTCGTCGCGGTCTGCGCCGGGCCGGAGCGGCGGGCCGCCTGGGAGTGGGTCAAGTGGCTGCCGCACGCCCACCACCCCACCCGCACCGACGCCCTCGGCCCGGTGCGGCTGGTCACCAGCGCCGCAGCCGAGTTGGAACGGCTGCTCGACGAGGTGCTGGCCAGCCGGTCCCGGTTCAGCCCGGCCGGGCCCGCCACCGACGGCCCGCACGTGGTGGTGGTGCTCGACGGGGGCGACCTGACCGGCGCCACCGACCTGACCGGGGACGGCGGCATCGACGCGGTTACGGTGATCGACCTGGACACCCCGCCGCCGCGCCTGCTCGACCGGTTCGCGCTGCTGCTGGAGCTGCGCCACGGCCGGCTGCACTCCCACTCGGCCGAGGGGCACGCCGAGGTGGGCACGGCCGACCGGCTCGACCCGGTCGACGCCGAGGCGATCGCCCGGCGGCTGGCCCCGCTGCGGCTGGCCACCGCCGTACGCGGCCCGGACGCCCCGCCGGGCGCCGAGCCGGGCCTGCCCGAGCTGCTCGGTCTGGGCGACCCGGAGGGCTTCACCGCCGAGCAGGGCTGGGCGCCCCGCTCCGCCCGGGAGCGGCTGCGGGTGCCGATCGGGGTGGGCGCCGACGGCGGCGCCATCGAGCTGGACCTCAAGGAGTCGGCGCAGGACGGGATGGGGCCGCACGGCCTGCTGATCGGGGCGACCGGCTCCGGCAAGTCGGAGCTGCTGCGCACGCTGGTGCTCGGGCTGGCCGCCACGCACAGCTCGGAGCAGCTCAACTTCGTGCTGATCGACTTCAAGGGCGGCGCCACGTTCGCCTCCTTCGACCGGCTCCCGCACACCGCCGCGGTGATCACCAACCTGGCCGACGCGCTCCCGCTGGTCGACCGGATGGTCGACGCGATCAACGGCGAGCTGGTGCGGCGCCAGGAGCTGCTGCGCCGGGCCGGCAACTTCGCCAGCCTGCGCGACTACGAACGCGCCCGCGCCGCCGGCACCCCGCTCGCCCCGCTGCCGTCGCTGCTGCTGATCTGCGACGAGTTCTCCGAGCTGCTCTCGGCCAAGCCCGACTTCATCGACCTCTTCGTGCAGATCGGCCGGCTGGGCCGGTCACTCGGCGTGCACCTGCTGCTGGCCTCGCAGCGGCTGGAGGAGGGGCGGCTGCGCGGGCTGGACACCCACCTGTCGTACCGGATCGGGTTGCGGACCTTCTCCGCGCTGGAGTCCCGGACGGTGCTCGGCGTGCCGGACGCGCACGAGCTGCCCCGCTCCCCCGGGCACGGCTACCTGCGCTTCGGCACCGAGCCGCTGGTGCGGTTCAAGGCCGCGTACGTCTCCGGGGCGCTCCGCCGGCGCGGCGCGGCACCGGGCGCGGGCGGCGCGGGAGCCCCGCGCCTGCTCGCCTTCTCCACGCACCTCGTGCCGAAACCGGAGCCGGTCGGGCCGCCCGCCCTGCCCGCCTCGGCCGACGAGGGCGAGACCGGGAGCCTGCTGGAGCTGATGGTCGACCGGTTGGCCGGCCAGGGCCCGCCCGCGCACCAGGTCTGGCTGCCCCCGCTCGGGCGGGCGCCGGCGCTGGACGAGCTGCTCGGGCCGGTCGCCGCCGACCCGGCGCGCGGGCTCGCCTTCGGCAACCCGGAGCTGCACGGCGCGTTGCAGGTGCCGGTGGCGGTGGTCGACAAGCCCTTCGAGCAGCGCCGCGACCTGCTCTGGTTGTCGCTGGAGGGCGCCGCCGGGCACGTCGCGGTCGTCGGCGGGCCGCAGAGCGGCAAGTCGACGGCGCTGCGCACGCTGATCTGCGCGCTGGCGCTCACCCACACCCCGGCCGAGGTGCAGGTCTACTGCCTCGACTTCGGCGGCGGCGGGCTGGCCGCGCTGCGCGACCTGCCGCACGTCGGGGGCGTCACCGGCCGCGCCGACCCGACGGCCGTCCGGCGTACGGTCGGCGAGATCGCCACCCTGCTGGTCGACCGGGAACGCCGCTTCGCCGAGCTGGGCGTGGAGTCGATGGCCGCCTGGCGGCAGCGGCGGGCCGCGGCGGCCGGCGCCGACCCGTTCGGCGACGTGTTCCTGGTGGTGGACGGCTGGACCACCCTGCGCGGCGAGTACGACGACCTGGAGCCGCTCGTCACCGACCTGGCCACCCGGGGCCTGTCGTACGGGGTGCACGTGGTGGCGACGGCGGTGCGCTGGCTGGACTTCCGGCCGGCGATCCGGGACCTCTTCGGTTCCCGGCTGGAGCTGCGCCTCGGCGACCCGTCCGACTCGCTGGTGGCCCGCCGGGCGGCGGCGAACGTGCCGGAGAAGACCCCCGGCCGGGGCGTCACCGCGGAGAGCCTGCACTTCCTCACCGCGCTGCCACTGCTGGCCGCCTCCGGCGGGGACACCACCGATCTCGTCAAGCGGGTCGCCGGGAGCTGGACGGGGCCGGCCGCGCCCCCGGTGCGGCTGCTGCCGCCGGTGCTCCCGTACGCCGAGCTGGACCTGACCTCGACCACCGGCCTGCGCATCCCGGTCGGGATCGCCGAGGCGGACCTGCGCCCGGTGGTGCTGGACTTCGCCACCGAGCCGCACTTCGTGGTCTTCGGCGACGCCGAGTGCGGCAAGTCGTCGTTCCTGCGCGCGCTGGCCACCTCGATCATCACCCGGTTCACCCCCGAGCAGGCCCGGGTGATCCTGGTCGACTACCGGCGCAGCCTGTCGGACCTCACCGAGGCCCCGCACCTGATCGGGTACGGCTCCGCCGCGGCGCACACCACCGAGCTGATCGATTCGGCCGCCGGCTACATGCACGGCCGGGCTCCCGGGCCGGAGGTCACTCCCGCGCAACTGCGGGAGCGGTCGTGGTGGTCCGGGCCGGAGCTGTTCGTGCTCGTGGACGACTACGACCTCGTGGCCGGCGGGCCGGCCAACCCGCTGCGCGCGCTGGAGGAGCACCTGCCGCACGCCCGGGACGTCGGGCTGCACCTGGTGCTCGTCCGACGCTCCGGCGGCGCCGGCCGGGCCCAGTACGAGCCGATCGTGCAGCGTCTCCGCGAGCTGTCCACGGCCGGGCTGGTGATGGCGGGCAGCCCGGACGAGGGGGCGCTGGTCGGTCCGGTCCGGCCCGGGCCGCTGCCCCCGGGGCGCGGCCGGCTCGTCACCCGGCGCGAGGGCGTACGGCTGGTCCAACTGGCGTATCTGCCGTCGCCATGACGGGTGTCCCCGGATCGCCCCGCAAGGCCGCGGGGAACCGGTAATCTCCGATCGTCATGTTTGCGTCTGGGATGAACGGCTTGAGGATGTGACCACGGTGCGGCACAGCTGTCCGCCGGCGGGCCGGCGGATCGCCGGACGCGCGTTGCTCGGGGTGGCGGCTGCCGTCGCCTCGGTTGCCGGTCCGGTCACCCCGGCCGACGCCGCCCCCCGACCGGTCGCCGCCGCCCAGCCGGTCGCCGCCGTCCCGGTGCCGCTCGCGCCCACCGACAGCCAGAGCCGCCCCGACCAGATCCGCGACGAGCAGTGGCAGCTCGACGCGTTGCAGGCGAAGGCGGCCTGGCGCAGCTCGACCGGGCGCGGGGTCACCGTCGCGGTGATCGACTCCGGGGTGGACGCCTCCCACCCCGACCTGGCCGGCCAGGTGCTGCCCGGCCTCGACCTGGTCGACCCCGGGGGCTCCGCCGACGAGCCCGACCCGGTCGGCCACGGCACGACCGTGGCCGGGCTGATCGCCGGGCGGAACGACGACAAGCGCGGCGCGGTGGGCCTCGCGCCCGACGCCCGGATCCTTCCGGTCCGCGTCCTCGACGCCGAGAACCGCTACGACGACGCGATGATCGTCGCCAAGGGTGTGCGCTGGGCCGTGGACAACGGCGCCCAGGTGATCAACCTGTCCCTCGGCGGCAGCGGCGACAGCGCCGCCCTGGCCGCCGCGATCGACTACGCCTTCGCCCGGGACGTGGTGGTGATCGCCTGCACCGGCAACGTGGCCACCTCGTCCAGCTCAGAGGTCTGGTACCCGGCCCGGGAGCCCGGCGTGATCGCGGTCGCCGGGCTGGATCGCGACAGCGACAACCTCTGGTCCGGGTCGATCACGGGGCGGGCCACGGCGCTCGCCGCCCCGGCCACCAGCCTGGTCGGGGCCCGCCCCGGCGGCTACTGGCGCGTGCAGGGCACGAGCTTCGCGGCGCCGCTGGTCGCCGCCACCGCCGCGCTGGTGCGGGCCCGCTACCCGCAGCTCTCCGCCGGCGACGTGGTGAACCGGCTGCTGACCACCGCCCGCGACATCGGCCCGACCGGTCGGGACGACCGCTTCGGGTACGGCCTGGTCGACCCGGTCGCCGCGCTGGACGCCGAGGTGACCCCGGTGGGCCGCAACCCGCTCGACGACCAGTCCTCGCCGGGCGTGGTCGGGTTCGGTCCCGCGCCCGGCTCGGCGCAGGCCGACGTCTCCGGGGCCGGCAGCGACCGGCTCGGCCTCACCGTGCCGCGTGGGCAGACCCGCTGGGCGGCGCAGCCGGCGGGCACGCACGAGGAGGCCACGCCGGAGCGGCTCTGGACCGGGGCCGCCCTCTTCGTCGCCCTGCTCACCGGGGCGGCGTTGATGGCGCGCCGGTTCCGCCAGTGGACTCCACCGGCCGCCCCGCCTCGCCCGGCCCGGGTGGAGCGCCGCCCGCCCGCGAGCTGAGCCGGCGATCCGAGCCGGCGGGCGAGTTGGCAGCCCGAGCCGGCGGGTTGGGGCGGCGGCCGGGCCGACCCGACCAGCACCCGCACGGCGAGGGCGATCCGACTGCCCGGTCCGCGTCTGGCCGGCCCGGGTACCGGGTAGAACGGATGTCATGAGCACGCCGGGCCCGCGTACCCTCGCCGCGCCGCCGCGACCCTCGTGGCGCAGCCGCCGCCTGCACCCGGACCACTCCCGCGGCCTGCGGCTCACCCTCGCCGTCGGGGCCGCGTTCCTGGTGGTGGTGCCGTTCACGCTGCTGGCGCTCCTGGTCCGGGGAGACTGGCCCCCGCTGCGCCGGCTGGACACGGCGGCGACCGACGCGCTGGCCGGCTACGCCGCCGACCACCCGGCCTGGGTACGCCTGATGTCCCTCTGGACCGACGTGTTCGCCCCGATGCCGCTGCGTGTCGGCGCACTGGTCCTGGTCCTCTGGCTGGTGCGGCGGGGGGCCCGGCAACTGGCGGTCTGGGTCGCCGTCACGATGACGGTGGGCGGCCTGCTCAGCCCGCTGCTCAAGCTGCTCTTCGGCCGGTCGCGGCCCGACCTGCCCGACCCGGTGGCCCAGGCGCCCGGCCTGGCCTTCCCGTCGGGGCACGCGCTCAACGCCGCCCTGGCCGCCGGGGTGCTGCTGGTGGTGTTCCTCCCGCACGCCGGGCCGGTCGCCCGCCGGGTGGTGGTCGCGGCCGCGCTGCTGCTCGCCCTGGTGACCGGCTTCAGCCGGGTCGCTCTCGGCGTGCACTGGACCAGCGACGTGCTGGCCGGCTGGCTCCTCGGCGTGGCCGTGGTCGCCGCGACCGCCGCCGCCCTCACCGTCTGGCGGGCCACCCCGCCCAGCCGCCCGTCCTGACGCGGGCAGCGCCCGCCGGGCACGGACGGCCCGGGGCGGCCGGCAGAGCCCGGCCCATCGGGCGCCGACCGCCGGGAACGGCCGTCAGGACCTGGGCCGGCGCGCGCCGGGCGCCCGGGACCGTCGTCGGAACCCGGGCCGGCGGGCGGTATGGGCGGTGTGGCACCGCGCTGACGGGTCTCCGCGCCGACGCCGACCGGGAGAGCACGCGACTGCCTCCCGTCGCCCCCGCGACCCGGCGGGCAGGGTCAGGTGCACTCGCCGGTGCCGACGGCGCGGGTGCGCTCGGCGCCGGCCAGGGCGACCGGGCGGGCCTCGGCCGCGGTCACCGCGAACCCGGTGTTCGGGTCGTCGGCCGCCGCCGCGAAGATCACCCCGAGGACCAGCCCGTTCGACGAGACCAGCGGGCCGCCGGAGTTGCCGCTCTGCACGAGGGCCCGGATCGTGTAGATCTCCCGGGTCACGTTGCCGGCGGAGTAGATGTCCGGCCCGGTGATCCGGTCGACGTCCCGGACCCGCGCCGACTGGGCGTTGTACGGCCCGTCGAGCGGGAAGCCCAGGACGATGGCGTCCGCGCCGCTACCCGCGTTGCCGGCGGCGAAGCGCATCGAGGGGCCGGGCAGCCCGGGCACGTGCAGCACGGCCAGGTCCCGGTCGGGGTCGTAGACGACCACCTTGCTGTCGTACCGGTCGCCGTTCAGCTCGACGACGGTGGAGCGGGTGCCGGCGACGACGTGCGCGTTGGTCATGACCCGGTCGTCCGCGTAGACGAAGCCGGAGCCCTCGATGCGGCGCGAGCAGCTCGGGGCGGAGCCGAGCACCTTGACGACCGACCGCTGGCTGTTGACCACCACCTGCGAGCCGGCGAGCGCCGGGTCGGGCGGGGACACCTGCCGGGCGCGGGTGGGCGCCAGGTCGCCGAAGACGTCGGGGAAGCCGTTGGTGTCGACGGTGTCCCGCAGCGCCGTGGAGAGCTGCTGCGCCTGGTCCGGCAGGACCCGGTCCACGACGGTGAGCAGCGCGCTGTTGCGGACCGAGGAGGCCAGCCAGGGCAGCGACGACGAGCCCAGCGGCACCGCGACGAGCCAGGCGACCAGCAGCACGGCGAAGAGCGAGACGAACGCCCCGCCGACGTCGTCGGCCCGCCTGCCCACGTCGCTGGTGATCACCTTGCGCAGGTGGGAACCAACCCAGCCGGCGAGCGCCTGGCCGACCACCGCGAGCCCGAAGACCGCCACCAGGGAGATCAGCACGCGGGTGCCGCTGTCGACGAACTGCTGCGCCAGCAGCGGCCCGACCTGGAGACCCACCAGCGCGCCCAGGAAGAAGCCGCTGAACGACAGCACCCCGATGACGAAGCCCTGGCGGTATCCGCTGATCGCGAACACGAGCATGAGCAGCAGCAGTACGAGATCCACGGCGGACACGCGTCAAGCGTACGGGCACCCGGCCCGCGGAATGACCATCGCGTGCGGAAGGTGACCGTCCGTTCAGCGCACCGGAGTCTCGTCCACCGCGTCCGTGCCGGCCGAGGGCGCCGGGGTGGCCCCGGTCGGCGGCAGGTCGACGACCCGGTCGCGCGGCCACGGGCGGGCCCAGCCGCCCATCTCCAGCAGGGCGGCCAGGACCCCGGCGGTGAAGCCCCAGACGAGCATCCCGCGCGCCGAGAACGCCGGGCCGATCCAGCCGCTCGGGTGGCGTACGCGCATCCGGTTCTCCGGGTCGACCAGCTCGCTGACCGGCAGCCGGGCCACGTGCGCCACCTCGGCCGGCTCCCGGGGGTGCACCGGGTGCGGGGCGTGCCACCAGGCGAGCACGGGGGTGACCACGAAGTCGCTGACCGGGATCCAGAGCTTCGGCAGCTCGGCCAGGACGGTGACGCTGGCCGGGTCGAGGCCGACCTCCTCGTTGGCCTCGCGCAGCGCGGTCGCCGGGGCGTCCGCGTCCTCCGGGTCGGCCGCGCCGCCGGGGAAGGCCGGCTGGCCGGCGTGGTTGCGCAGGGTGGCCGCCCGCTGGAGGATCAGCACGTCCGGGCCGGCGCCGGGCTCCTCGCCGAGCAGCACCAGCACGGCGCTCTCCCGCCCGCCGGTCTCCGGGGTGGCCAGCCTGGTGAAGTCCTCGCTGCGCGCGCTGCCCAGCCGGGCGAGCAGCGGGTCGAGCCAGCCCGGCGGCTGTCGGCTCACGCCGACACCTCCGCGCCCCACCGCGCCCACCGGCGACGCACGCCCGCACCTGCCCACCGGCGGCTCACGCCGACACCTGCCCGCCCGCGGCTCACGCCGACACCGCCAGGCCGAGGTGCTGCCGGACCAGTTCCGCCAGGCGGGCGTCGTCGAGCGTGCCGGAGGAGTCGACGTGCCGGACGTTGCCCTGCCCGTCGACGAAGACGGTCAGGGGGATGGCCTTGCGCCGCAGCTCCTGCTTCAGCCGCTCGCCCCGGTCGACCAGCACCGGGAAACGGACCCCGAAGTCCTCGCCGATGGCCTGGGCGCCCTCGCGGCTGTCCCCGCTGTTCACCCCGATCACCCGGAGCTGGCCGGCGGCCCGGTCGCTGAGCCGCTGGAAGGCGGGCAGCTCGTCGCGGCAGGGCGGGCACCAGGAGGCCCAGACGTTGACCACGGCCGGGCCGCGCAGCTCCCGGAGGGCGACCGGCGCGCCGCCGGTGAAGCAGTCCAGGGTCAGGTCGGGCAGTGCCTGCCCCGCGCCCCCCGACGCCGACGCCGGGGCGCCGGACGCGGGCGGGCTGCCGAGCGCCGAGCAGTCCTGGAACGGCGACGGCCGGTTCGCGGCGGCCTCCTGCCGGCCGGTCGGGCCGCTCTCCTCCTCGGTGCCGTTGCCGGCGGTGCACCCGCCCACGGCCAGCAGCACGGGTACGAGCAGGGCGGCGAGTCGGCGGTTCATCGGTTCACCCTGGTTCGCGACTGCGGGGCTCGCAACACCGGCTCACTCCTCGCACTCATCGGTTCACCCTGGTTCGCGACTGCGGGGCTCGCAACACCGGCTCACTCCTCGCACTCACGGTGCCTCCGCCACGACGGCCTGGACGGGCACCAGCTCCGGGTCGACCCCGGCGGCCACCGCCAGGTCCCGGGCGCGGGGGCCCTTGAGCAGCCGCGCGGCCGCCGCCGGCTCGGTCGGCCCGGTGCCGTACGACGGGCAGAGCTTCGCCAGCGTGCACGCGCCGCAGGCCGGCTTGCGGGCGTGGCAGACCCGCCGGCCGTGGAAGATCACCCGGTGCGACAGCATCGTCCAGTCCCGCCGGGGGAAGAGCGCCCCGATCGCGTGCTCGATCTTCACCGGGTCGGTCTCGGCGGTCAGCCGCCAGCGCTGCACCAGCCGCCCGAAGTGGGTGTCGACGGTGATCCCGGGCACACCGAAGGCGTTGCCGAGGATGACGTTGGCGGTCTTGCGGCCGATGCCGGGCAGCGTCACCAGGTCGACGAGCTTGCCGGGGACCCGGCCGTCGTACCGCTCGACGAGGGCCTGACCGAGCTTGATCAGGGAGTCCGTCTTGTTGCGGTAGAAGCCGGTGGGCCGGATCAGCTCCTCCATCTCCGTCCGGTCCGCCCCGGCGTAGTCGGCGGCGGTCGGGTAACGGGCGAAGAGCTTCGGGGTGACCTCGTTGACCTTCTTGTCCGTGCACTGCGCGGAGAGGATCGTCGCGACGGCCAACTCCAGGGGGCTGGAGTGGTCGAGTTCACAGTGCGCGTCGGGGTGGGTCTCGGTCAGCGCCCGGCCGATCCGCCGGGCGCGGCGCGTACGCCCGAGGTCGGTCTCGGTGGAGCCGGAGGAGCTGGTGGTCACGCCGGCCAGCCTACGTCGCCGGTGTGACCGGACGCCGGGGCCACGCGCCGCGCCGCCCGGTCAGCCGCCCTGCGGCGGGCTGATCGCCCCGGAGTCGTCGAACCGGGCGCCGGTCTCCGGGAAGTCGCTGCGGGTGAGCTGCTTCACGAGGCCCAGGCCGCGGTCGTCGCCGTCCATCGTCGGCTTGCCGGCGGAGTTCATGTACGTCGAGACGAACGAGCCCCCGGCCCAGCTGCCGTCCGGCTTCAGCGACACCTTGAGCACCCCGCCCCAGCCGAGCCGGCCGGCGTTGCTCAGCGAGTTGCCCCCGCCGGCGAAGTTGCCCAGGCTGTACGCGATCAGCCGGCCCTTGTAGAACTCCATGCCGCGCAGCACGTGCGGGCCGTGCCCGACGATCAGGTCCGCCCCGGCGTCGATCATCGCCTTGGAGAACTTGACGGGGTCGCCCCGGTTCTCGCCGAGGAACATCTCGGTGCCCGGCCGCACCCGGGTCTTGTCGGCCCCCTCGCCGCCCATGTGCACCTGCACCACGACCACGTCGGCCTGACCGGCCGCCTTGGTGATCACCTGCTTCGCCTCGGCGATGTCGGTGAGGCTGTTGGACCAGACGTACGACGAGAAGCCGGCGACCGCGACCTTGACCCCCTTGACGTCGACCACGGTGATCTGGTCGGGCGCCCCGGTGTGCGCGAGGTCGTGCTTCTCCAGCGCCTTCTGGGTGTTCTCGTAGCCCTTCGGGCCGAAGTCGTAGCCGTGGTTGTTGGCCTGGTTGAGCAGGTCGAAGCCGGCGTCGCGCAGGTGGGCCGCGTAGTCCGGCGGGGCCCGGAACTGGAAGCAGCGGGTCGAATTCGGGCCGCACTTGCCGGTGCCGGTGTCGACGGTGAGCGGCTCCTCCAGGTTGCCCATCACCAGGTCGGCGGCGAGCGCCTTCTCGACGGAGTCGAAGAAGCCCTTGCCACCGTTGGCGGGCAGCCGGTTCGGCGCGTTGCCCATGATGATGTCGCCGGTCGCGGAGAGCGAGATCGCCTGCTCTGCGGGCTGTGCGGGCTGGCTGGAGCGGACCGGGGCGCCGGTGCCGCCGGCACCCGCGCCGGGCTGCCAGACGGGGTCGCCCCCGGACCCGGGCTGGCCGCAGCCGGCGGCGAGCAGGACGGTGAGCAGCGCGCCCAGGGCGAGCGCGACCCGGCGGGGCGGAGGGGAGGCGGCAGAGTACATCGAGCGCGACCCTATCGGGTATGCAACGCCGGGACGAGACCCGATCGGACGGATGTTCAGCCAGTCGGCCGATCGGACCACGGGACCACGGTGCCCGCCCCGCCGGCCGTCACGGCGGCGTGCACGGCCCGGGCCAGCGGGGCGCCCCAGGTGGAGCGCGGTCCGCCGTACGCCGACTCCGGGCCGTCGAGCGGGCAGAGCACGGTGACGGCGTCGGTGGGGGTGCCGGTGCCGGGCACGCCCAGCTCCGCGATCGCCTGCGCCTTCGCCTCGGTGGCGGTCGCCACCGCGTTGACCAGGGCGGCATCGCCGAGCCGGGCCGGGACGTACACCACGATGTTGACCGTGCCGACCCGCTGGCCGGGCGCCGCCGGGGCGGGCTCGGCCGCCCAGACCGGGGTGCCCAGGCCGACGGTGGCCCAGACCCGCACCCCGGTGTCCGTCCGGGCGACCACCTCGGCGACGTCCACCCCGGTCAGCAGGCCCACCCCGGGCCCGTCGAGGTCGAGCCCGCCGGCCAGTCCGGCCAGGTGGTCGGCCGGGTCGTCCCGGTCGTACGACATGGGTACGGTCGCGTTGACGACCCAGCGCCGGACGCCGATCCCGCCGCCCAGCGGCGCGGAACTCACCGCGCGCAGCGGGCGGTCGGCGCGCCAGACCAGCAGCGGGACGTCCCGACCGTCCTCCCGACGGGCGGTCAGCACGGGTTCGCTCAGCACGCGGTGACCCTACGACCCGGCACCCGCCGGCCCGCCGGCGCCCGGACGGCGCGCGATCTTACTGCTTGATCACGTCGGGCGGGTTACGCCCAACGATCAAGATTCCAGGGGTGCACCTCTGATTCCAGCTCACGTGCGCCTAGACTGGCCACGCGCGAGGGATCAGCGGACGGCGGACCCGGCCGACGGACGGCACGCGCAGGTGGAGGTGCGCGATGGACGAGGTACTGGCCCGCAGCGGGATCTTCCAGGGCGTCGACCCGGAGGCTGCCGAGGCGCTCGCCAAGGAGATGGAGACGCTCGAGGTCCGCAAGGGCGAGATCGTCTTCAACGAGGGCGAGCCCGGCGACAGTCTCTACATCCTGCTGTCCGGCAAGATCAAGGTGGGTCGCCGGGCGGCCGACGGCCGGCAGAACCTGATCGCCGTGATGGGCCCGTCGGACATGGTGGGCGAGCTGTCGCTCTTCGACCCCGGCCCGCGTACGGCGACGGCCACCGCGGTCACCGACACCCGGCTGGTGCGGCTGCGCAAGCAGGCCCTGCGCCCGTGGCTGAACAACCGGCCGGAGATCGCCGAGCAGCTGCTCCGGGTGCTCGCCCGCCGGCTGCGGCGGACGAACGACTCGCTGGCCGACCTGATCTTCACCGACGTGCCCGGTCGCGTCGCCAAGAACCTGCTCCAGATGGCCGGCCGCTTCGGCACCCGCGACGGCGGCGTGCTCCGGGTGACCCACGACCTCACCCAGGAGGAGATCGCCCAGCTCGTCGGCGCCTCCCGGGAGACCGTCAACAAGGCGCTGGCCGACTTCGCCTCGCGCGGGTGGCTGCGCCTGGACGGCAAGAGCATCATCATCCTCGACCCGGAGCGCCTGGCCCGCCGCGCCCGCGTCTGACGCCGCCGGGGCCGGGTCCACCCCGGCCGCCTCGGCAACACCGGTCCGGACCGCACGCCCGCGGCCGGGCCGGTTCGCGTTCGGGCCCGCAGCCACCGGAGCTCCCGACTGCCGGTCTGCCCAACTGCCGGTCTGCCGGTGGCAGAATCGCTGGACTCCGGCCGGGTCGGTGGGCATGGTGGAGCGATGCTGGACCGGGTCGCCGTCCTCTCCGACATCCACGGGGTGCTGCCCGCGCTGGAGGCCGTGCTGGCCGAGCCGGACGTCGCCGCCGCCGACCTGATCGTGCTCACCGGCGACATCGCCGCCGGACCACAGCCGGTCGAGGTGCTCGACCTGCTCGCCGGCCTCGGCGACCGGGTCTGCTGGGTGCGCGGCAACGCCGACCGCGAGCTGGTCGAGGCGCGCGCGGGCCGCAAGTCGCCGGTCGACGTCTCGAACTGGGCCGCCGAGCAGCTCCGTGCCGACCACCTCGCCCGGCTGGCGGCGTTGCCGCTGACGGTGACCCTGGAGGTCGCCGGCCTGGGTCCGGTGCTCTTCTGCCACGCCACGCCCCGCGACGACGAGGAGGTCGTGCTCGTCGACTCCCGGATGGAGCGCTGGGCGGAGGTGCTCGCCGGGGTGCCGACCGAGGTGGGGACGGTGGTCTGCGGACACACCCACATGCCGTTCACCCGGCTGGCCGACCGGCGGCTGATCGTCAACCCGGGCAGCATCGGGATGCCCTACGGCGGCCCCGGCGCCTTCTGGGCGCTGCTCGGGCCCGGGGTGCACCTGCGCCGCACCCGTTTCGACGTGGACGCCGCCTGCGCCCGGGTGGCCGCCGAGTCGGCCTTCCCCGACGCCGCCGAGTGGGCGGACGAGTACCTGCGCTCCCGCCACAGCGACGCCGACGCGCTCGCGGTGTTCGCCCCCCGCGACGGCCGCTGAGCAGTCCGGCCCGTCGACCCGCCGCATGGCCGACGGGCCGGCAGGGGCACGCCGTCGGTCAGGTTTGCCCTTGTACCAGTTACCCGGCGCCGCGACGTTCGGGCGCAGACCTGCGGGATTCCTCGTCGCTCCCTGTCGAGTTGCCCCATCCATGCGACCAACGGCACAGCGGGCCAGCGGCCAGCAGGCCAGCAGGGCAGCGGCCAGCGGGCCAGCAGGCCAGCAGGCCAGCAGGCCAGCAGGGCAGCAGGGCAGCGGCCAGCGGGCCAGCGGGCCAGCGGGCCAGCGGGCCAGCGGGCCAGCGGGCCAGCGGGCCAGCGGGCTGACAGCAGCGGCAGCGGGCCGTGCCCCATCCGTGGGGGCAGCTCGACAGCGTCCGGAGGACTGGTCCTCGTCAGGGTCGGCCCGGCTCCGAGAGCTGCCGGACAGGCCAGACCCTGGCGGCGGTCCCAGCCGGCCGGCCGGCGAGTACCGGCCCGCCACCGGCCGCCAGCCACCGGCCGCCAGCCGCCAGCCGCCAGCCGCCAGCCGCCAGCCGCACAGAAAAAGTCAGTCTTGACTGTTTGTTTCGGTGGCGGCACGCTGTCCCCGTGCCCGCCGCATCGACCCGCGTCCCTCAACAGGAGCGCAGCCGCGCCACCCAGGCCCGGCTGCTGGAGGCGACCGTCGAGTGCCTGGTTGAGCACGGCTGGGCCGGCACCACCACCACCGTCGTGGCGGCCCGCGCCGGCGTCTCGCGCGGCGCCCAGCTCCACCACTACCCCACCAAGGCCGCGCTGGTCACCGCCGCCGTCGCGCACCTCACCGAACGCCGGGCCGAGGAGCTGCGCAGCGAAGCCGAGGCGCTGCCGCCCGGCCCGCAGCGCCTCGACCGGGTGATCGACCTGCTCGGGGCGGCCTTCACCGGCCCGCTCTTCGTCGCCGCCCTCGAACTGTGGGTCGCCGCGCGCACCGACCGGGAGCTGCGCGAGGCCCTGCTGCCGCTGGAGGCCCGGGTCGGCCGCGAGATGCACCGACTCACCGTCGCGCTGCTCGACGTGGACGAGCGCCGCCCGGGCGTACGGGAGGCGGTGCAGGCGACCCTGGACCTGCTCCGCGGGCTGGGCGTGGCCAACCTGCTCAGCGACGACTCGTCCCGCCGCACCGCCCTGTTGCACACCTGGAAGCGCCAGCTCGCCGCCCTGCTCACGCCCTGACCGGCCCGTCCCGCACCGGAGGCACCATGGTCGACCTGAAGGACCTGCTCGCGGAGCTGGCCGACGAGGCCGAGCAGCTGGACGGCCTGGTGGACGGCCTGTCACCAGGCGACTGGGCGCGGCCCACCCCGGCACCCGGCTGGAGCATCGGCCATCAGATCGCCCACCTCGCCTGGACCGACCAGGTGGCGCTGCTCGCCGCCACCGACCCCGAGGCGTTCTTCGCGTCCGTGGCCGCCGCTCCCGACCCGGCGCGGCTCGTCGATGCCGGCGCGGAGGAGTTCCTCGCCCCACCGACCGAGCTGCTGCCCCGCTGGCGTGCCGGCCGGGCCGCGCTCGCCGCCGCACTGGCCGGGGTGCCGGCGGGCGGGAGGCTGCCCTGGTTCGGCACCCGGATGTCGCCCGCCTCGATGGCCACCGCCCGGATCATGGAGACGTGGGCGCACGGTGCTGACGTGGCGGACGCGCTCGGCGTCGTCCGTCCCGCCACGGCCCGGCTGCGGCACGTCGCGCACCTCGGCTTCCGCACCCTCGGCCACAGCTTCGCCGCCCACGGCCGGCCGGTGCCGGCAGCGCCGGTGCGGATCGAGCTGACCGCGCCCGACGGCGGCACCTGGACGTACGGGCCGGCCGGGGCCGCCGACCGGGTGACCGGCCCGGCGCTCGACTTCTGCCTGCTGGTCACCCAGCGCCGGCACCGCGCCGACCTGGCCCTGGCGGCGACCGGCCCGGTCGCCGACGAGTGGCTGGACGTCGCGCAGGCCTTCGCCGGCCCGCCCGGCCCCGGCCGCCCGTCAAGGGCCGAGGGAGCCGGCGCGACGGGCACCGACGCGGGCGCGGCGGCCGGCACGGGCGCGCCGGCCGGCACCGGCACCGGCGCGCCGGCCGGCACGGGCACGGGCACGGCGGTGGTGCCGGCATGAGCGGAGTGCTACGCGTCGGCAACGCCTCCGGCTTCTACGGGGACCGGTTCAGCGCGTGGCGGGAGATGCTCGACGGCGGCGAACTCGACGTGCTGACCGGCGACTACCTGGCCGAACTGACCATGCTGATCCTCGGCCGCGACCGGCTGCGTGACCCGTCCCTCGGCTACGCGAAGACCTTCCTCCGCCAACTCGAGGGGTGCCTCGGCACCGCCCTGGACCGGGGCGTGCGGATCGTCACCAACGCCGGCGGGCTGAACCCGGCCGGCCTGGCCGCCGCGATCGGGTCGCTCGCCGACCGGCTCGGCCTGACCGTGCGCGTCGGCCACGTCGAGGGCGACGCCCTCCCGCGCCCGGAAGCGCTGACGGCCAACGCCTACCTCGGGGCGTACGGCATCGCCACCTGCCTGGACGGCGGGGCCGACGTGGTGGTCACGGGCCGGGTCACCGACGCGTCCCTGGTGGTCGGGCCGGCCATCGCCCGGTTCGGCTGGGGGCGCGACGACCTGGACGCGCTGGCCGGGGCGACCGTCGCCGGCCACCTCGTCGAGTGCGGGGCGCAGGTGACCGGGGGGAACTACAGCTTCTTCACCGAGCTGCCCGACGGCGGGCACCGCCCCGGCTTCCCGATCGCGGAGCTGCACCCGGACGGCTCCTGCGTGATCACCAAGCACCCCGGCACCGGCGGCGCCGTCACCGTGGAGACCGTCACCGCCCAACTGCTGTACGAGGTCGGCGGGCCGGCCTACCTCGGGCCGGACGTCGTGGCCCGGCTCGACACGGTCGAGCTGAGCGCCGCCGGGCCGGACCGGGTGCGGGTGAGCGGCGTCCGGGGCGCCCCACCGCCGGACACCCTGAAGGTGGGCGTCAACAACCTCGGCGGCTTCCGCAACTCGATGACCTTCGTCCTCTGCGGGCTCGACATCCCCGCCAAGGCGGCCCTGGTCCGGGGCCAGATCAAGGAGGCGGTCGGCACGGAGGGGCTGGAGTTCACCCTGGCCCGCACCGACCACCCCGACGCCACCGACACCGAGGCGGCCAGCGCGCTGCTGCACGTACACCTGCGGGACGGCGACAGGGCGCGGGCCGGGCGGGCCTTCTCGGCGGCCGCGGTGGAACTGGCCCTGGCCTCCTACCCGGGCTGCACGCTGACGACGCTGCCCGGCGAAGCGACGCCCTACGGGGTGTTCACCGCCGACACCGTGCCGCAGGACGCGGTGCCGCACGTCGCGGTGCTGCCCTCCGGGGAGCGGCTGCCCGTCCCGCCGCCGCCCCGCACCGTCGGCGCGCCCGACGGGCCGGCGCCCGTCGCCGACCACATGAACGCCGGCCCGCCCGCCGTCGACCCGGAACGACCCAGCCGCACCTCACCCCCGCCCCTGTCGGCCGACCCGGCAGCGGCCGGTGACCGACGCGGGGCCGGCCCGGGGCGGCCCGTCGCGCCCGCCGACCGACCGGCCCGGCGCGCGCCGCTCGGCGAGTTGGTCGGGGCCCGCTCCGGCGACAAGGGCGGCGACGCCAACCTCGGCGTCTGGGCCCGCACCGACGCGACGTGGTCGTGGCTGCGCGGCTGGCTCACCGAGGCCCGCCTGCGCGAGCTGCTGCCGGAGACCGCCCCGCTGGCCGTGGAGCGGTACGAGCTGCCGAACCTGCGGGCGGTCAACTTCGTCGTCCGGGGGCTGCTCGGGCAGGGGGTGGCCGCCTCCACCCGGTTCGACCCGCAGGCCAAGGCGCTCGGCGAGCTGATCCGCTCCCGGGTCGTCGACCTGCCGGCGGACCTCGCGCCCGGGGCGGCCGGCACGACCACCACCCAGGAGGAGCCGTGACCATCGTCGACACCCCGGAACGGCGGCAGCTCCGGGAGCTGACCAGGGCCTTCGTCACGCGGGAGGTGCTGCCGCACCTCGACGACTGGGAGCGGGCCGGCGAGGTGCCCCGCTCGCTGCACGAGACGGCCGCGAAGATCGGCCTGCTCGGCGTCGGTTTCCCGGAGGCGGTCGGCGGCAGCGGCGGCGACCTGCTCGACTCGATCATCGTCACCGAGGAGGTGATCCGCTCCGGCGGCTCGTCCGGGCTGATCGCCGCGCTGTTCACCCACGGCATCGCGCTGCCGCACATGGTGGCCTCCGGTGACGGCGAGCTGATCGACCGGTACGTCCGGCCGACGCTGGCCGGGACGATGATCGGCGCGCTGGCGATCACCGAGCCGGACGGCGGCTCGGACGTGGCGGCCGTCCGCACCTGCGCACGGCGGGACGGCGACCACTACGTGGTCAGCGGGTCGAAGACCTACATCACCAGCGGGGTCCGCTCCGACTTCGTGACCACCGCCGTCTGCACCGACTTCCCCGGATCCGGGTCGCTCAGCCTGCTGGTGATCGAGAAGGGCACCCCGGGCTTCACCGTGGGCCGGCGGCTGGAGAAGCTGGGCTGGCACTGCTCGGACACGGCCGAGTTGTCCTTCGTGGACGTGCGGGTGCCGGTCGCCAACCGGATCGGCCCCGAGGACACCGCCTTCCTGGCGATCATGCAGAACTTCGCCAGCGAGCGGCTGTCGCTGGCGACCCAGGCGTACGCGACCGCGCAGCGCTGCGTCGAGCTGGCCGCCCGCTGGTGCCGGGACCGGTCCACGTTCGGCCGTCCCCTGGCGAGCCGGCAGCTCGTCCGGCACCGGCTGGCCGAGATGCACACCCGCAGCGAGGCGGCGCGGGCGTACGTGCACCAGGTGGCGGCGCGGGTGGCGGCCGGCGAGCCGGTGGTGACCGAGGTGGCGATGGCGAAGAACGTCGCCGTGGCGGCCTGCGCCGAGGTGGTCGACCAGGCGCTCCAGCTGCACGGCGGCTACGGCTACCTGCGCGACGCCGAGGTGGAGCGGCACTACCGGGACTCGCGGATCCTCGGCATCGGCGGCGGCACCACCGAGATCATGAACGAGATCATCGCGAAGGGCATGGGCCTGTGAGGGAGGCTCTGTGACGACGCTGCGGAGCGCGGTCGACCCGTCCTCGCCCGACTACCGGGCCAACCGGGCGGCCCTGCTGGAGCGCCTCGCCGAGCTGGAGGCCGCTCTCGACCAGGCCCGGGCCGGCGGCGGGGAGAAGTACGTGACCCGCCACCACCGGCGGGGCAAGCTGCTGCCCCGGGAGCGGATCGAGCTGCTGCTCGACCGGGACAGCCCGTTCCTGGAGCTGTCCCCGGTGGCGGCGTACGGCACCGACTTCCCCGTCGGGGCGAGCGTGGTGACCGGCATCGGGGTGGTCGAGGGCGTCGAGTGCCTCGTCGTCGCGAACGACCCGACGGTACGCGGCGGCGCGGTGAACCCGTGGTCGCTGGCCAAGACCCGCCGGGCCGGCGAGATCGCCCTGGCCAACCGGCTGCCGATGGTGAACCTGGTCGAGTCGGCCGGCGCCGACCTGCCCACCCAGGCGGAGATCTTCATCCCGGGCGGCCGGGTGTTCCGCGACCTGACCCGGCTCTCGGCGGCGAAGATCCCCACGGTCAGCGTGGTCTTCGGCAACGCCACCGCCGGGGGCGCGTACGTCCCGGGGATGTCCGACCACGTGATCATGATCCGGGACCGGTCGCAGGTCTACCTGGCCGGGCCGCCGCTGGTGAAGATGGCCACCGGCGAGGTCACCGACGACGAGTCCCTCGGCGGGGCGGCCATGCACGCCAGCACGTCCGGCCTGGCCGACTTCCTCGCCGCCGACGAGCGGGACGGCATCCGGCTGGCCCGGCAGTGCGTACGCCGGCTCAACTGGCGCAAGCAGGGGCCACCGCCGCGCAACCCGTTCCCGCCGCCCCCGAGGTACGACCCGGAGGAGCTGCTCGGCATCGCCAGCGCCGACCTGAAGGTGCCGTTCGACCCGCGCGAGGTGCTGGCCCGGGTGCTCGACGACAGCGCCTTCGACGAGTTCAAACCCAACTACGGCACCGCCCTGGTCACAGGCTGGGGCGAGCTGCACGGGTGGCCGGTCGGGGTGCTGGCCAACGCGCGGGGCGTGCTGTTCAGCGAGGAGGCGCAGAAGGCGGCGCAGTTCATCCAGCTCGCCAACGCCGCCGACACCCCGCTGGTCTTCCTCCAGAACACCACCGGCTACATGGTGGGCACCGAGTACGAGCAGCGCGGCATCATCAAGCATGGCGCCCTGATGATCAACGCGGTGTCGAACTCGACCGTGCCGCACCTGACGGTGAACCTCGGCGCCTCCTACGGCGCCGGCAACTACGGCATGTGCGGCCGGGCGTACGAGCCACGGTTCCTGTTCACCTGGCCGAACGCCAGGTCGGCCGTGATGGGTCCGGCGCAGCTCGCCGGCGTGCTGTCCATCGTGGCCCGGCAGGCCGCCGCCGCCCGGGGCCGGGACTACGACGAGGAGTCCGACGCCGCGATGCGGATGATGGTCGAGCAGCAGATCGAGTCCCAGTCCGGCGCGCTCTTCCTCTCCGGCCGGCTCTACGACGACGGGGTGATCGACCCCCGGGACACCCGTACCGTCCTCGGGCTCTGCCTGTCGGCGATCCACAACGCACCGGTGCGGGGCGCCGACGGCTTCGGCGTCTTCCGGATGTAGGGAGCGCGCTCATGATCACCCGACTCCTCGTGGCCAACCGGGGCGAGATCGCCCGCCGGGTCTTCGCCACCTGCCGGGCGCTCGGCATCGGGACGGTGGCCGTGCACTCCGACGCCGACGCCGACGCGCCGTTCGTCGCCGAGGCCGACCACGCCGTCCGGCTGCCCGGGAACACGCCCGCCGAGACGTACCTGCGGACGGACCTGATCCTCGACGCGGCCCGGAAGGCCGGTGCGGACGCGGTCCACCCCGGCTACGGCTTCCTCGCCGAGAGTGCCGGGTTCGCCACGGCGGTGACCGACGCGGGGCTGACCTGGGTCGGTCCGCCGGCCAAGGCGATCGCCGCCATGGGCGACAAGGTGGCGGCCAAGGCCCTGCTCGCCGAGGCGGGCGTGCCGATGCTGCCGACCTGGACCGACGCCGACGAGATCGCGGACTTCCCGGTGCTGGTCAAGGCGTCGGCCGGCGGCGGCGGGCGCGGCATGCGCGTCGTCCGCGACCCCGCCGCGCTGGCCGAGGCCGTCGCCTCCGCGCGCCGCGAGGCGGCGGCGGCGTTCGGCGACGGCACGGTCTTCATCGAGCGGTACGTCGAGCGGGGCCGGCACGTCGAGGTGCAGATCTTCGGCGACACGCACGGAACGGTGGTCGCCCTCGGCGTGCGGGACTGCTCGATCCAGCGCCGCCACCAGAAGATCGTCGAGGAGGCCCCCGGAGTCGTTCCCGCCGAGGTGCGGCAGCGGCTGCACGAGGCGGCGACGGCCGCCGGCCGGGCGGTCGACTACGTCGGCGCCGGCACGGTCGAGTTCCTGCTCGCGCCCGACGGGGAGATCTACTTCCTGGAGATGAACACCCGCCTCCAGGTCGAGCACCCGGTCACCGAGCTGACCACCGGCCTGGACCTGGTCCGGCTGCAACTGCTCGTCGCCGAGGGCGAGCCGCTGCCGGTGGCGGCGACCCCGCCGGCACAGGGCCACGCGATCGAGGTACGCCTCTGCGCCGAGGACCCCGCACAGGGGTACCGGCCGGCGACCGGCACCCTGCACCGGCTCGCCCTGCCCGGCGTGGCGGCCGAGTTCGGGCCGCTGGCCGGGCCGGGCCTGCGGCTGGACTCGGGCGTGGTCGACGGCTCCGTGGTGGGCGTCCACTACGACTCGATGCTCGCCAAGGTGATCGCCTGGGCGCCCACCCGCGCCGAGGCGGCCCGGGCGCTGGCCGGCGCGCTGGCCCGCGCCGAGTTGCACGGGGTGGTCACCAACCGGGACCTGCTGGTCCGTGTCCTGCGCAGCCGGGAGTTCGCCGCCGTCGACGTCGACACCGGTTTCCTGGACCGGCACCCCGAGGTCTTCGCGCCGCTGTTGCCCGCCGATCAGCTCCCCCTGGTCGCGCTGGCGGCGGCCCTCGCCTCGGCCGCCGCCCGCTGCGCCTCGGCTCCGGTGCTGGCCGGGCTCCCCTCGGGCTGGCGCAACGTGCCGGCGTTCCCGCAGTTCACCCGCTTCACCGGCCCGGACGGCGAGATCGAGGTCCGCTACCGCCTGGACCGCTCGGGCGGCCTCGCCGAGTGGTCGGTGTCGCCGGGCACCGGCTCCACCGCCCGCGCCGGTGGGCCGACCCCGGACGGAGCGGCCCCGTCAGGCGGGCCGGCGTCGAACGGGTCGGCCCCGGCAGACGGGCCGACGCCGGTGGTGAGCCTGGTCGAGGCCGCCCCCGACCGGGTGGTGCTCGACGTCGACGGCGTGCGGCGGGCCTACCGCGTACGCCGGGCCGGGTCGGCGGTCTTCGTGGACGGCCCGGACGGGGCGGCGGGCCTGGCCGAGCTGCCGCGCTTCCCGGAGCCCACCACGGAGCTGGCGGCCGGGTCGCTGGTCGCGCCGCTGCCCGGCGCGGTGACCCGGGTGCACGCCGAGGTCGGCCAGCGGGTGGCGGCCGGCGACCTGCTGCTGACCCTGGAAGCGATGAAGCTCGAACATCCCGTGCTCGCCCCGACCGACGGTGTGGTCGCCGAGCTGCCGGTGCCCGCCGGCGGGCAGGTCGACACGGGCACCGTGCTGGCCGTGGTCGACCCCGAGTGATCCTGGAGGGCCCCGCGATGAACTTCGACCTCACCCCCGAGCAGGAGCAACTCCGCGACGCGGTCCGCGCGCTGGGCCGGCGGTACGGCCACGACTACTTCGTCACCCGGGCCAAGGCCGGCCAGCACACCACCGAGCTGTGGGACGAGGCCGGCCGGCTGGGCTACCTGGGGGTCAACGTGCCCACCGGGTACGGCGGCGGCGGGGGCGGGATCACCGAGCTGGCCATCGTCTGCGAGGAGCTGGCGGCGGCCGGCTGCCCGCTGCTGCTGCTCGTGGTCTCCCCCGCCATCGCCGCCACGGTGATCGCCAGGCACGGCACCGAGGAGCAGCGCAGGCGCTACCTGCCCGGCTTCGCCGACGGCTCGCTGAAGGTGGTCTTCGCGATCACCGAGCCGGAGGCCGGGTCGAACTTCCACCGGCTGGGCACGGTGGCCCGCCGCGACGGCGACGACTGGTTGGTCTCCGGCCGCAAGTGCTACGTCTCCGGCGTCGACGAGGCGTCGTACGTGCTGGTGGTGGCGCGGGTCGCTGTCGAAGACGGCCAAGCCGGCGCAGGGGACGCGGCTCCGCAGAAACTGAAACCGGCGCTGTTCATGGTGCCGACCGACGCGCCGGGGCTGACCCGGTCCAAGCTGGACATGGAGATCGTGTCCCCGGAGAACCAGTTCCTGCTCTACCTCGACGACGTGCGGGTGCCCGCCGACGCGCTGGTCGGCGAGTCCCTGGACGCCGGCCTGCCGGCGTTGTTCGCCGGGCTCAACCCGGAGCGGATCACGGTCGCCGCGATGGGCGCCGGCACCGGCCGGTACGCCATCGAGCGGGCCTCGGAGTACACCGCCGCCCGCAAGGTCTGGGGCGGCCGGAGCATCGGCTCGCACCAGGGCGTCGCGCACCCGTTGGCGCACGCGGCCGTGCAGGTCGAGCTGGCCCGGCTGATGATCTACAAGGCGGCCACCCTCTACGACGCCGGCCGGGACCTGGAGGCCGGGGTGGCCGGCAACATGGCCAAGTACGCGGCCGGGGAGGCGGCGGCGCTGGCCGTCGACACCGCCGTCCAGGTGCACGGCGGGGCCGGCATGACCACCGAGTACGGGGTGGCGACGCTGCTCGGCGCGGTGCGGGCCGGCCGAATCGCCCCGGTCAGCCGGGAGATGATCCTCAACTTCGTCGCCCAGCACGTCCTCGGCCAGGACAAGTCGTACTGACGGTGGGGCCGGGGTACGGCGGGCGCCCGATCGCCCGCCGTACCCCGGGTCCTCAGCGGATGGTCAGCGAACCGACCGCCGGCAGCGGCGCGACCACCGGCGGGAGCCGCTTCGGCTCGCCCCGGCCCGGCGCGCCCTCGGCCGCGAGGGCACTCTTCGACGACTCCGCCCGCCGCGTCGCCCCCGGGTTCTGGGGCGGCTCGGCGAACGGCTGGACGTCGCCCGTGCAGACCGTGCCCTTCGCCGGCAGCGTGCCCCGGACCAGGTAGGCGTCCACCGCGCCGGTCACGCAGGCCGAGGTCCCGTACGCGGTGTGCCCCCAGCTGTCGCTGCTCAGCAGGCGGCTGTTCGGCAACAGCCTGGCCGCGCCGACCGCGCCCCGGTAGTTGGTCGACGGGTCCCAGTAGTTGCCGACCACCAGCACCGGCGCGGCGGTGCGCCGGTTGAACGGGCCCAGGTAGGCGTCCTCGTCCCGCACCGTCCACGTCTGCCGGGCGCAGGGCGAGCTGCCCCAGGTCCACAGCCGCCCGAAGTACGGGTCCCGCCTGTCGGCCTTCGCCGCCAGCGCCGGGAACGAGGCGGCGTCCGCCGGGTGGTAGGCGTCGGTGCAGTCCACCCCGAGGAACGTCTCCAGCCCGTTGTCGTACGGGAAGTCGTACCGGCGGGCCTGCTCGCGGGCCGTGGCGGCGCGCCGGACCACGTCGGCGCGCGCCTGCTGGCGGGCGGTCGCGCCCGACGCCGGGTCGGTGAGCACCAGCAGCTCGGCGGTGAGGCCGACGACCTGGTCGTAGCCGGCGGGGCTGTAGAGCGCGCCCAGGGTGGCGGAGACGAAGTCGGCGTAGCTGACGCGGACGAGGCCCAGGTCGGGATCCTCGATCACCAGCGGCTTGGCCCGCAGCCGCTGCGCCACCAGCTCGAACGACGCGAGGGGGTCGCCCTGGGCCAGCGGGCAGACCTCCGCGCCGGCCCTGTCGCAGCGCACCAGGATCTCCCGCAGCGCCTTGTACGCGCCCTGCGCGCTGCGCAGCCGGTCCTCCTGCGACAGCGTGCGCGCCCTGCCCCGGCCGACCCAGGCGTCCGCGTCGAGCACCCCGTCGATGGCCAGGGCACGGACCCGGTCCGGGAACATGTTGGCGTAGTACTGGCCGAGCGCGCTGCCGTAGCTGAAGCCGAGGTAGGTCAGCTTCGGGTCGCCGACGGCGCGGCGCAGCACGTCCATGTCCCGGGCGACCTCGGCGGTCGACATCGCGCCGGTGAGCGGCCGGCCCGTGCTGGAGCAGCCCTTCCCGACGGCCTTCGACGACGCGACGTACGCCTTCTCCTCGGCCCGCGTCCACGGGAACGCCACGTTGAGCCCGGCGTAGGCCCGGGTCTGCTCCTTGACCGACGGGAAGCACCTGACCTGCTCGCTCGCGCCGACGCCGCGCGGATCCACGCCGACGATGTCGAACCGGTCGAGCACCTCGTCACCGAGGAAGTACGGCGCGGCGAGCGCGACGTCGGTGCCGGAGCCGCCGGGGCCGCCCGGGTTCAGGAAGAGGCTGCCGATCCTGCGCTGCTGGTCGCGGGCCTTCACCCGCAGCACGGCGATCTCGGTCGTCGGGCCGTTCGGCCGGTCGTAGTCCAACGGGAGCCGGACGGTGGCGCACTCGGCGTAGTCGTAGCAGGCGTACCAGTCCAGGTCGGGCGTGGGCACCCGGTCGACCCGGCGTGCCTCCTCGGGGCTGGTCCGGTCGGACGTGGCCGGGCGACCCCAGCCGGTCGGGGACGGTGCGGCGGCGGCGGGCGCGACCGCCGATCCGGCGAGGATGACGCCGGCGATACCGGCGGCGGCGAGGGACCGGGTTCGTCGTGGCATGTGGACCCTTCCGGTGGACGACAGGACGGGTCGGGGCGAGGCCCGACCCTTCGCACTCTAGGGATCGCGGGCGATGAATACCGCCCGAAGAGGGGCCGCATATCCGACAATCCGTCGAACCGGTGTAACGAGTTCCCGGCGACCGACGCTGTTCTCGCCCGACCCGGCGGACGGCCACAACTCCCACGGACCGGGCCCGACCGCACCGGCGGGCCCAACCGCAGCGGCCGGCCCGACCGCACCTGGCCCAGCCGCCCGGCAGGTCCGGCTAGTCGATGCCGGCCATCCAGGCGGGCGTGGACGCGTCCGGCTCGCCCGGCACGTGGTCGTCCACCACCCGCCAGCCGTCGGGCCCCTCACGGAGCAGCAGGAAGCCGACGACCTCGCTGGACGGGGCTCCCACGCCGTAGACGTCGCCACCGTCCACAGTGGCCACCTTGATCGCACAGACCGCGTCCGGGTCGGGTTTCGCCTGCGCGCACTGCCCCACGTAGCGGGCCCCGGAGGCGGCCGAGAGGTGGCGGGCCACCGCCTGGTCCACGCTGGCGAACCCACCGCCGCCCGGGGACGACGCCTCGGGCGTGGTGGTGCCCCCGGCGGTCGGCGTCGGCCCGGTCACCGTCTCGGGTGGACGGTCGGGCCCGCAGGCGGCCAGCGCGCCCGACACCAGCACGGCGGCGACGATTCGGCAGAACCGGGACACCGGCGCTCCTCTCTCCGGGAAACGACCTGCACCGGAGATCATCGCACCGGCGGTGGCGTCTCCGGTTGACAGCGGCCCCCGGGTGGACATGCTGGACGGGTGAGGTTTCCCAGACCCGACGCGCGGACGAAGGCGGTCGTCGCGGCGCTGGCTGCGGTCTCGCTGCTGGCGGCGCTGGTCGTGCGTGGTCGTCAGGATCTCCTCGGAGTGGCCCTGGCGCTGCTCTGCGTCCTGATGGTGATGATCGCGGCGGTGTCGGTGGCGGCGGCCCGCCAGGAGGGCGGGCGGCGACCGGCGGTCACGCCGACCGTCCCTGGGCAGCCGGCGGGCGGCCTGTACGGCATCGACGCCGACACGCTGGAGACGCTGGACGGCCGGGAGGCGGTCCGCGCGATGCGGGAGCGCCACCGGGGGCGCGGCTCAGCGACCGGTGAGGGTGGGTGACGCGAGCGCGTCCAGCCCGCGCCCGGCCAGGCAGCGGTACGTCCGGTCGGCGTCGACCGTCGGGGGCAGCACCTCCAGGTTCCAGCCGTCGGCGTGGCCCATCCCGCTGGTGAGCCGGAAGGTGGTCTCGTTGCAGACCCGGCGCACCGCCGGGGCCTCGCTGACCCGGGTGTGGTCCGCGCCGACCAGGGTGTCGGGGAGCCTGCCCTCGGCGTAGCTCTCCCAGGTGTGGTCGCCGTCGCAGGACACCCGGGCCGCCCTGGCCCGCGCGCCGCGCACCTCCATCGGCCCGAAGCACTCCAGCTCGTCGGCGCAGCCCGCCCCGTCGGGCAACCCGGTGGCCGCGGCGCAGGCGGGCAGCACCCCGCTCGTCGCGGCCACGTCGGCCGTCGGGGACGGGGCCGGGGTGGCCGCCGGGCCGGCGAGCCAGGCGCCGGCGCTGGCCGAGGCGGCCAGCGCGACCATCCCGGCGCCGCCGAGGAACCAGCGCCGCCGACGCCGCCGGTCGGAGGTGGGCACCGTCGGGTGCATGTCCTCCACCGGTGGCCGGGGCGCGGGCCGGGTCGTGCGGCCGGCGGTGTACGGGCCGGAGGCGGCGGGACCGCCGCTGACCGGGGAGCCCGGCGCCGGTGCGCCGCCGACCGGCGGGCCGGCCGGGTCGAGCGGCAGGCCGACCAGCAGGTCGCGCAGCTCGACGGCCGACGGGCGCTCCCCCGGGTCGTTGGACATGCCGACCCGGAGCACGTCGATCAGCTCGTCGGGCACGCCGGGCAGGCCGGGGACCGGCTGGTGGAACATCTCCAGCACCGTCACCAGGCTGGGATTGCGCTCGGACTGCCAGCGCGGTGGGCGCCCGTGCATGACCGCGTAGAGGGTCGCGCAGAGGGCGTAGACGTCGACGGCGGGAGATGGCGGCGCGTGGTTGAACATCTCCGGCGGCGCGTACGCCGGGGTGAGCACCTCCAGGGCGACCGAGGCGTCACGCATCTCGGCCACCACGGCCAGCCCGAAGTCGGCCAGCACGGCCGAGTTGAAGTGCGAGTAGAGGATGTTCGCCGGCTTGACGTCGCGGTGCAGCACGCCGGCCGCGTGCGAGTGGGCGACCGCGTCGGCGATCTTGACGCCGAGGTCGCGGGCCTCGGCCGGCCCGAGCGGCGACGTCCGCATCCGCTCCGCGTACGAGCCGTCGCAGAGCTCCATGATCAGGTAGGGGTGCTGGTCGACCGTGACCCCGACGTCGAAGAGGTCCACCACGTGCGGGTGGGACGACATCCGCCCGGCGGCCCGCGCCTCGCGCAGGAACCGGGCCTGGTCCCGTTCGCTGTCCAGGGTGCGATTCTCCACCTTGACCGCGACCTCGCGCCCCACCGAGATCTGGGTCGCCTTGTAGATGGTCGCGTAGCCTCCCCGGGCGAAGACCCTCAAATCGGTCAGACCGGGCACAATGGGCAACGGCAGGGCACCGGGCGGGGTCGCGGTCACAGTTCTAGAAAATACCCAACCGGACGGGCTGCTCAGTGCACCGCGTCGGGGGCCGGGGCGGCACCAGCGGAAAGACCGCTCCCGCCCCCGCCGGCCACCGGGCCCGCGCGCCGTGCGTCCCACCAGAGCCCGGCGGCGGTCGCCACCGCGCCCAGGCCCTCCCAGGCGGCCACCCCGAAGAACCGGCCGGGCGCGATGTCCGCCAGCACCGCGATGGTGAACACGGTGAACGTGACCAGCCGGAACACCACCGTGAAGCGGTAGAACGGCCGCCACTCGGTCGCGGTGGCGAGCAGGTAGTAGACCCCCATGTTGAACGAGGCCATCGAGGAGGCCAGGAGAAAGGTGCCGGTGTGGTCGCCGGCCGCGCGGGTCGCCGGCACCTCGAAGCCGAGCAGGCGCAGCAGCGCCTCGGGCCAGAGCAGCCCGACCACGCCCATGAGCAGGGCCAGCACGCCGAAGACCGCGATCGTCCATCCCGCGGCCGAACGCGGCAACCTCATCCCGGCCCCTCCCAGACCCGGCGCGGTCGACATCGGACCGCCCCTCCGGCCTGACACGCTAGCGGCCACCCCCGACATGCCACATCACCGGAACCGCCAGACCTGCCCGGGCCGGGGCCCCGCCGAGCCGGCCAGGGGTCAGCCGGTGGCGAGGCGGGCGCGGAGGGCGTCGGCGGCGGCGCGCTCGCTGCGCTGCTCGGTCCCGTACGCCAGGCGCACCGCCTCCTCGGCGGCGGCCAGCGCCTCCGCCGGCCGGCCGCACGCGGCCAGCGCCTCGGCGAGCACCATCGCGCCGACCACCTGGCTGCGCACGTCCTCCGCCGGGGCGGCGACCGCCCGCCGGGCCCAGTCCAGCGCCTGCTCGCGCTGGCCGTGGGCGAGCAGCGCGGCGGCGTACCGGGCCATCGTCTGGCGGCGGGAGAAGAGCAGCGAGGGCACGGTCGCGGCGACGGTGGCGACCGGGGCGAGCAGCCCGACCGCGGTGGCGGAGTCGCCCGCGGCCAGCCGGGCGGTGGCCAGCAGCACCCGGGGCGCCACCTGGGCGGGCGCCTGCGGGTTGTGCGGCTCGACGGCGGTCAGCACCGAGCGGGCGGCGCGTTCAGCCGTGTCGTAGTCGCCCATGTCCAGCGCCACGAACCCCCGCAGCGTGCCGGCCATGCCGGTGAGCAGCGGGTGCGACGTCCGGTGGGCGTACCGCAGCGCGTCGGTGAGCAGGTCGGCGGCGTGTTCCGGCTCGCCCAGCCCGCGCGCCACCACCCCCCGGACGACCAGCGCGAAGCCCTGCCCCCAGTCGTCGGAGGCGGCGGCGAACTCCCGGTACGCGCGGCGGGCCCCCCGGTCCGCCTCGCCCAGCTCGCCCAGCTCGGCGGTCGCGTACGCCTCCACCGCCCGCAGCGTGCCCACCGCCCACGCCTCGCCGACCCGCTCGCCGAACGGCAGGAAGACCCGCGCCATCCGGCACGCCTCCCGCAGCCGGCCCGCCAGCAGCCGGGCGAACGCGGTGGTGCCCCGCAGCCACGCCCGCCCGTACGGGTCCTTCAGCTCGGCGAAGAGGCGGGCGGCCCGGCCGAGCACCGCGTCGGTCCCGGCGAAGTCGCCCCGGGTGGTGGTGACCCAGGCCAGGTTCTGCAACGACCACGCCTGCCCCCGGCGGTCCTGCGCCTGGCGGCTCACCTGGTACGAGGCGGCGAGCCGGCTGCTCGCCTGCCCCAGCCGCCCGGCGATGAAGTCGGCCATGCCGAGGCGGCGCATCGCCGAGGCACGCAGGGTCGGCAGGCCGCCGTCGGTGGCCACCTGCAACGCCTCCTGCCAGCAGGCCGCCGACCGCGCCTGGTCGCCCATGGTCTGGTGGGCCTGCCCGGCGAGCAGCAGCGCGCTGGCCCGGACGGCCGACTCGTCGCCGGCGTTGGCCGCGATCTTCTCGGCGGAGGCGAGCGCGTCGGCGGGCCGGCCGATCTGGAGCAGCGCCCGGGCGTGCACCACCCGGTCGGCCGCCGGCACCCCGTCGCGGGCCAGCTCGGCGGCGCGTTCGGCGTACTCCACGGCGAGCGCGGGCTCGCCCGCCTGCAGCGACCGGCGGGCGGCCCCGCCGAGCGCGGCGACGCCCAGCGGGACGACGGTCCGCGCCGGGGCGTCCGGCCGCAGCCCGACCGCGTCGGCCAGCGCGGCGGCCCGCTCCACGTGCTGGGCCACGAAGACGTCCCGGGCCGCCCCGGTGAAGCCGCCCGGCGCGCCCGCCCCTGCGGGCGGGTCGGTCGCGGCCCAGCGGGCCAGCGCCGCGTGCCGCTCGGCCAGCTCGGCCTTGCTCACCCCGGCGTACGCGGCCTCCCGCATCAGCGGGGTGGCGAAGGCGTACCCGGTGCGGGTGCGGTGCAGCATCCGGCGTTGCAGCAGCTCCTCGACGGCCCGCTCCAGCTCGACGGCGACCACCGCCGCCGGGCGGCCGTCCCGGCCGGCCCGCTGCTCGCGCAGCGCCTCCAGCGCCCCGGCCGGCACGGTGTCGCCGACCACGGCCGCGTCCCGCAGCACCGAGCGGGCGTCGACGGGCAGCGCGTCGATACGCGCGGCGAGCACCGCGGCCAGGTCGCGGGAGAGCAGGCGGCTGCCGAGCGAGCCGGGCACCAGCCGCCAGGCCCCCGGGCTCGGGGCGTTCCGGTCGGCGACGGCGGTCAGGGCGCCCCGCTCCATCAGCAGGGTGACCAGCTCGGCCAGGTAGAACGGGTTGCCCTGGGCGGTGGCGAGCAGCCGGTCGGTGTCGGCCTGCGGCAGCCTGCCCCCGCCGAGATAGCTGGTGAGCAGCCGGGCCGCGTCGGCGCCGCGCAGCGGCGGCAGCGCGTGCACCTCGGCCTCCGACACCCGGGTCAGCGCGCCGGCGGTGCGTACCAGCTCGGGCCGGCCGAGCAGCAGCACCAGCGCCGGGCCGGCGAGCCGGGAGAGGGCGAGCCCGAGCGCCCGGATGGTCTCCGCGGTCGCGTCGTGCAGGTCGTCGACGACGACCACCAGGGGCGCCTCCGCGGCGAGGGCGCTGAGCAGGTCCGCGACGGCGTTCGGCACGGCGTCGGCGTCGGCGGGCTGCTGGGGGTTGGTCCACTCGCCCTGGTCGGCCGGGCCGCCGCCGGGCAGTTCGGCGTAGCCGAGCAGGGCCATCAACTGGTCGGTGGCGACCGGGGCCGGGTCGCCACCCGCACGGCCGAGCCGCTGGTTGAGCCGGCGCAGCCGCTCCTCGACGGCCGGGCGGGTCAGCGCGGTGGCGGCGTCGTTGGGCAGGCCGACCGCCGCCCGGACCAGGTCGGCCAGGGGCGCGAGCCGGCGCCGCTCGCCGAACGCGGCGCAGCGCACCGACAGCACCCGGGCGCCGGTGTGCGCGGCGTACCGGCCGGCGCCCACGTCGTAGCCGGCGGCGAGGCGTTCCACCTCGGCGGCGAACCGGGACTTGCCGAGCCCCGCCTCGGCGGTCATCAGGAGCACCCGGGGCTCGCCGCGGTCGATCACCTCGGCCAGCCGGCCGGCGACCCGGCCGATCTCGGTCTCCCGGCCGACGAACGGGGCCTCGTCACCGAGGCCGGACCGGGTGCCCGGCGCGTCCAGGAGGCCCAGCAGCTCGTACGCCTCGACCGGCTCGCGCTTGCCCTTGAGCCGCAGCGGTCGCAGCGCGCGCCAGGAGGCGACGTGCCGGGTGGCGGCGGAGGTGCGGGCCCCGGCGTAGACCGCGCCGACGGCGGCGGCGTCGGCCAGCCGGGCGGCGGTGTTCACGGTGTCGCCGATGACCGTGTACTCGATCGCGGCCTGGATGCCGGCGATCACGTCGCCGGTGTTCAGCCCGACCCGCAGGCCGAGCGGCGCGCCGCCGCCCCGCTCGTCGTCGAGCACCCGGCGGACCGCCCGCTGCATGGACAGCGCGGCGCGGACCGCCCGCTCGGCGTCGTCCTCGTGCGCCACCGGCGCGCCGAAGACCGCCATGATCCCGTCGCCGGTGAGCTTGTCGACGTGCCCGCCGAAGGTCTTGACCGCGCCGGCCAGGGCGGCGAGCACCCGGTCGGTGACCGCGCCGACCCGTTCCGGGTCGAGGTCCTCGGACCAGGAGGTGAAGTCCGACAGGTCGCCGAAGAGCACGGTGACGACGCGGCGCTCGGCGGCCGGCAGCGTCGCGGCGGCCGGCAGGGCGGCCCCGCAGTTGTGGCAGAACCGGGCGCCGGGGACGGCTACGGTTCCGCACACCGGGCAGGTCACGCTTGCTCCAACCCCGCGGCGCCCGCGCCGGATTCCCGCCCGAGGTGTTCCAGTTGGGCCCGCACCGACCACTCGGCCGCCCACCACAGCGACCGGTCGACGTCCGCGTAGACCTTCGCGACCACCTCCGCGGCGGTGGTGGCCCCCTCGGCGACCGCCGCCCGGACCTGGTCGAGCCGGGCCCGGCGGTGGGCGAGGTAGAACTCCGCGGCGGCGGCGCAGTCGGCCAGCGCCGGGCCGTGCCCCGGCAGCGCCGGGATCCCCCGGTACGTCGAGAGCAGCTCCAGGCTGGCCAGGTAGTCCCCGAGGTGCCCGTCGGGGTGGGCGACCACGGTGGTGCCCCGGCCCAGGATGGTGTCACCGGTGAGCACGACCCGCTCGTCGCCGTGCGCGACGACGAAGCAGACCGAGTCGCCGGTGTGGCCGGGGGTCGGCACGAGCCGGATGTCCAGGCCGGGGCCGCCGAGGCCGTCGCCGGGCGTGGCCAGCGGCTCCCCGCCGAGGGTGTGCGCCGGGTCGGCCGCGCGCACGGGCACCCCGTCGAGCAGGTCGCGCAGGCGGGGCGAGCCCTCGGTGTGGTCCGGGTGGCCGTGGGTGATCAGCACCAACCCGATCGGCCCCCGCGCGGCGATCGCGGCCAGGTGCTCCTCGTCGGCCGGGCCCGGGTCGACGACGACGGCGTGCTCCTGGCCGGGGGCGCGCAGCAGCCAGGTGTTGGTGCCGTCGAGCGTCATCGGCCCCGGGTTCGGGGCACGCAGCAGCGTCACCCAACCCGGCAGCTGGTCGGCGAGCGCCGCTGCCGGCGCGGTGAAGTGCCCGGTCATGGCTGCGATCGTACGGCCCCCGCCGCCACTCCCCGCGATCTTGCAGTTTCCGCCCGGGATACGTCCCACTTCACGGCTTTTGCCGGGGCGGTCAGTGCAAGATCGCGGGGTGGGCGCGGGTCAGGCGACCTCGACGATGACCTCGACCTCGACCGGGGCGTCGAGGGGGAGTTCGGCGACGCCGACGGCGGCGCGGGCGTGGCGGCCGGCCTCACCGAATACCGCGCCGAACAGGTCGGAGGCGCCATTGATCACGCCGGGAACGGCGGTGAAGCCGGGGGCGGCGGCGACGAAGCCGGTCACCTTGACGACCTTGACGACGTTCTCCAGGCCGACCAGCGAGTCGATCGCGGCCAGCGCGTTGAGCGCGCACCGCTCGGCCAGGTCCTTCGCCTGCTCGGCGGAGACGCCGGCGCCGACCTTGCCGGTGGCGAGCAGCTTCCCCTCCGCCATCGGCAGCTGCCCGGAGACGTAGACGTGCTGCCCGGACTGCACGGCCGGCACGTAGCTGGCCACGGGCGGGACCACCTCGGGCAGCGTGTGCCCGAGCTCGGCGAGCTTCCCGTGCGGACCGTTGCTCATGCCGCCACCTCGCTCCGCTCGGCGGCGCCCCGAGGCACCGACACGCTGATCCCGATGATTCGCTCGCTCCGCTCGCTCATGCCTTCGGCCGCTTCAGGTAGGCGACGAGCTGCTCCGGGTTCGGGCCGGGAACCACGGAGACGAGTTCCCACCCGTCCTCACCCCAGTTGTCGAGGATCTGCTTGGTCGCGTGGACCAGCAGCGGGACCGTGGCGTATTCCCACTTCTGCATCGGTGGAGGGCTCCCTCTGATGGAGTACGACTCTTCGACGCACAGCCTACGGTCCGGCGGACGGTCGGGGCGCGGGACGCTGCTCCGGGGCGGTGGGCACTTCCCCGCAGGGGCCACTGTGCTCGTACGGCTGCGGGCAGCGGGACCGGTCCGGCAGCAGCAGGTCGCAGAAGACCCGGTGCCGGTTGTTCTGGTCGTCCGCGGTGGACACGGTCGTCTCGCCCGCGTCCAGTTCGGGCAGGAAGCTCAGTGACGTGGCGACGGTGCCGGCCAGCGCGGTGGCCGCCGCCAGGTCGGCGACCCGGATCGGCAGGTGGATGACGTACCCGGGCTCCTCCTCGTCCCGGCCGCGCCCGCCGGGCCGGCCGGCCGTGCGCACCGCCTCGACGGGCGGGGCGAACCGCCGGTACGACCGCTCGTTGATCGGCAGGCCGCCGGCCACGCCCTCGGTCTCGCCGGAGGAACCGGCCCCGGTCCGCCAGGCCCGGTCACCCGCCGGGAACTGTGCTCGGGGGATCTTGTCCACGTCGCGCATGCCTTGCCTCCGGACGTCGTACCTGGTCACGTCATCGCCTTGCGGGCCGGGCCCCGGTGCCCGACCTTCCCCCCGCGCCGGTGAGAACGTAGGACCGGAGGAAGAGTCCCGCCAACAGGACGCGCACGCCCGGTCACGCCGAGTCACATATGCGACACATCCCTGGTCAGGAACGAGCCCCCACCTGCCGCCCCACGAAACCGGCCGACCGACCGCTACCCTTCCCGTCGGACGGGCGCTCGCCGGCTCGCCGCCAGCTCGATCACACTCGTCGCCGGGGCAGGCGACGACGTCGCACCCCGGGGGAAGAGATGACCCAACCACTCAGCGGCGGCCCCACCGGATCGCCGTCCGGCCAGCCGGACGTCCCGGCCGCTCCCGGCGCCGCCGTGCCGCCCACGCCGGCAGCAGCCCCGAACCCGTCGGTCCCGCCGCCCCCGGCCGGGTACCCGTCGGTCCCGCCGCCCCCGGCCGGGTACCCGCCGAACCAGCCGCCCTCGCCGGCAGCAGCCCCGGACCCGTCGGTCCCGCCGCCCCCGGCCGGGTACCCGCCGTACCAGCCGCCCGCCGCACCGACGAAGAAGAAGCGCGGCGTGCTGATCGCCGCCATCGCCCTGGCCGTGATCCTGCTGCTCTGCGCCGGCGGCGGCGTCGTCACCTTCCTGACGCTGCGCAACGCCGAGAGCGGCGAGGGCGCCAAGGAGCCGGCGGTCGCCGTGGAGCAGTTCCTCACCGCCGTCTACAAGGACCGCGACGCGGGCAGGGCGGCCGCCCTGGTCTGCTCCTCGTCCCGGGACGAGGAGAAGATCGCCGCCAAGGTCGCCGAGGTCGAGAAGTACGTCTCGGCCCACCAGAACCCGCGGTTCCGGTGGAGCAGCCCGAAGGTGGACGACCAGACCGGCGACCGCGCCACGGTCACCACCAAGGTCACCATGACCACCGCCGACGAGAAGGTGGCCGACCAGGACCTGCGGTTCACCGTGGTGAAGAAGACGGGTTGGTGGGTCTGCGAGGTCGCCTGAGCCCGGCCGCTGGATAGGCTCGACGGGTGCGAGCAGCAGAGCGGCCGGCCGATCCGGCCGGCACCCAGTGGCCGGCCCGACTCCACGTCGTGACCGGCAAGGGCGGCACCGGCAAGACCAGCGTCGCGGCCGCCCTGGCCCTGGCCCTGGCCGCCGGTGGCCGGCGCACGCTGCTGGTGGAGGTCGAGGGGCGGCAGGGCATCGCCCAGCTCTTCGGCACCGACCCGCTGCCCTACGAGGAGCGGCACCTGACCGACGCGCCGGGCGGCGGCGAGGTGCGGGCCCTGGCGGTGGACGCCGAGGAGGCCCTCCTCGAGTACCTGGACATGTTCTACAAGCTCGGCGCGGCGGGCCGGGCGCTGCGCAAGCTCGGGGCGATCGACTTCGCCACCACCATCGCCCCGGGCCTGCGGGACGTCCTGCTCACCGGCAAGGTGAAGGAGGCGACCACCCGCACCGTCGACCAGCGGCGCGCGTACGACGCGGTGGTGCTGGACGCCCCGCCGACCGGGCGGATCGGCCGCTTCCTGAACGTCACCGCCGAGACGGCCCGGCTGGCCAAGGTCGGCCCGATCAAGACCCAGAGCGAGGGGGTCGCGGCGCTGCTGCGGTCCCCGATCACCGCCGTGCACGTGGTGACCCTGCTGGAGGAGATGCCGGTCCAGGAGACGGTCGACGCGATCGCCGAGCTGACCTCGTTCGGCTTCCCGGTGGGCCGGGTGATCGTCAACGGCGTCCGGCCGCCGCTGCCCGCGGGTCGCGCGGTGGGCCCGGCCGAGTTGGAGCGGGGGCTGCGCGCCGCCGGGCTGCCGGCGGACCGGGACACCGTCGCCGGGCTCGCCGTGGAGGCACGCGACCAGGCGATCCGCCGCGAGCTGGAGGATTCGCTGCGGGCCGACCTGGTGGAGCTGGGGCTGCCGCTGACCGAGCTGCCGCTGCTGCCCGACGGGGTGGACCGCGCCGGGCTGGACCGGCTGGCCGACGCCCTCCTCCGGGCGGATTGACTCACACTGCCACCGGCACGGGCGCGGCGACCGACCCGGCCCGATACGCTCGATTGGTGCCTTCCGAAGACGCGGCGCCGCAGCTGGACGTCGACCAGATCCTCGCCGATCCCGGCGTGCGGATCGTGGTCTGCTGCGGGGCGGGCGGGGTGGGGAAGACGACCACGGCCGCCGCGCTCGCGCTGCGGGCCGCGGAGCAGCACGGCCGGCGGACGGTGGTGCTCACCATCGACCCGGCCCGCCGGCTGGCCCAGTCGCTCGGGCTGACCGAGCTGGACAACACGCCCCGCCAGGTCAAGGGGATCGACGTCGAGGCCAGCGGCGGCGAGCTGCACGCCATGATGCTGGACATGAAGCGCACCTTCGACGACGTGGTGCTCCAGCACACCGATCAGGCGAAGGCGGCGGAGATCTTCGCCAACCCCTTCTACCAGGCGATGAGCTCGACCTTCGCCGGCACCCAGGAATACATGGCGATGGAGAAGCTGGGCCAGTTGCACGCCCGGGGCGAGTGGGACCTGATCGTGGTGGACACCCCGCCGTCCCGCTCGGCGCTGGACTTCCTGGACGCCCCGGCCCGGCTGTCCCGCTTCCTCGACGGGCGGATGCTGCGGCTGCTGCTCGCCCCGGCGCGCACCGGCGGGCGGAGCATGTTCAGCCTGGTGACCGCCTCGTTCGGGATGTTCTCCAAGGTCGTGCAGAAGGTGCTCGGCGCCCAGTTGCTGACCGACCTCTCCGGCTTCGTCGCCGCGCTCGACTCGATGTTCGGCGGGTTCCGGCAGCGCGCCGAGCAGACGTACCGCATCCTCCAGGCCCGGGAGACGGCGTTCCTGCTGGTCGCGGCGCCGGAGCCGGACGCGGTCCGGGAGGCCGCCTACTTCGCGGGCCGGCTGCGCGAGGAGCGGATGCCGCTGGCGGGCCTGGTGCTCAACCGGGTGCACCGGCCGGCGGTGCCCGGCCTCGGCGCGGCGGAGAGCCTGGCCGCCGCGGAGCGCCTGGCCGACCTGGGTGGGCACGAGGGCACCGTCGACGTGCTGCGGGCCCACGCGGCCCTGTCCCAGCAGGCGGTACGCGAGCGGCAGGTGGCGGCCCGGTTCACGGAGGCGTTCCCGGCGGTGCCGGCGGTGTCCGTGACGGCGCAGCCCGCCGACGTGCACGACGTCGACGGGCTGCGGACGATCGGCGCGGCGATCAGCCGGCCGTGACGGCGATCAGCCGGCGGCGGTGACGAGGATCTTGTCCTTGCCGGCCTTGTCCTTGGCGTTCTTCTTCATCGCGGCCTCGAACATCTTGCGCCAGCTCGTCACCTGGGGGTGACGGCGCAGCAGCGCGCGGCGTTCGCGCTCGGTCATGCCACCCCACACGCCGAACTCGATCCGGTTGTCCAGCGCGTCGGCCAGGCACTCGTACCGGACTGGGCAGCTCCGGCAGATCCGCTTGGCCACGTTCTGTTCGGCGCCCTGTACGAACAACGCGTCCGGGTCCCCGTTCTGACACGCCGCCAGCGACGGCCAGTCAGTGATCATGCCCATGTGTACTCGTCCCCCCTTGCAGTACCTACCGACCCCGTCGCGGACCAGCCGGCAATTCCCCCCGATCGCCCGGCGCGCCTTCCCCAAGGCCGCACGGACGACATGTGGCTCGGTCGCCGCCCCCATCATGCTCTGTAGTCGCCTGATTACGCAACGTTGTCGGCTAAATCCATCATTCCGGACACTCCCGGCTTCCCGGGCTTCGCGACCGCCGGTTACCCCGCCGGAGTCCGTGAAAACGCTGCGGGCCCCCTCGGGAAGGAGGGAGACTCGACGCCGGATTCACGCAACCACGCACCGGGGGTCGTGCGTTTAGCACAACGAGGTCGGCGCGCGCAGGAAATGGGGAAAGAAGCCCCGGCGCCCCTCGTTCCCTACTCGCGTACCCTGTCGAGGTGACCTGGATGCGGAAACGTGACCACAATGTGCTGACCAACGCCGCATCGCTACTCATATGTGGCCTACTGGCCGGCGTGGTGGTCGCGGCGGCGGCCTTCCCCGCGGTGGCGATGTCCGGCCTGGCCGCCAAGGCCGGCGCCGAGACCTTCGGCGCGTTGCCCAAGGAGCTGACCGTGGCCCGCGCGCCGCAGATCAGCTACCTGTACGCCGCCGACGGCAAGACCCCGCTGGCGACCATGTACGACGAGAACCGTCGCGACGTGAAGCTGGCCGACATCGCGCCCATCATGCAGAAGGCGATCATCGCCGCCGAGGACCACGACTTCTACAAGCACAACGGCGTGGACCTCAACGGCATCGCCCGGGCGTTCGTCAACAACCAGTCCGGCGCGTCCAGCCAGCAGGGCGCCTCGACGCTGACCATGCAGTACGTCCGCCTGGCCATCGCCTACTCGGCGACCCACCCGGCCGACGTGGTCGCGGCCACCGAGGACACCAGCGCCCGCAAGCTGCGCGAGATGCGCTACGCCATCCAGATCGACAAGGAGCTCTCCAAGGACGAGATCCTGGAGCGCTACCTGAACATCGCCGCCTTCGGCAACGGCGCGTACGGCGTCTACGCCGCCAGCCAGGTCTACTTCAACAAGCCGCCGAGCAAGCTGAAGATCGAGGAAGCCGCCATGCTCGCCGGCATGGTGAAGGCTCCGAGCACCAACGACCCGACCACCAAGAGCGGCTACAAGGCGGCGGTCGAGCGGCGCAACTACGTCATCGACAACATGGTCGAGATCGGCGCCATCACCCAGCAGGAGGCGGACGCGGCGAAGGCCGTCCAGCTCAAGGTCACCGGCAAGCGGGCGCCCAACGGCTGCGTCTCGACCAACGAGAAGGGCTGGGGCTTCTTCTGCGACTACTTCTACCGCTGGTGGATGCAGCAGGAGACGTTCGGCTCGACCTCGTACGACCGGGAGCGGCGGCTCAAGAGCGGCGGCTACACCGTGGTCACCACGCTCGACCCGCAGGCCCAGCGCGGCGCCGACAGGGCCGTCCGCAAGGCCAAGTCGGAGAAGAGCAAGGAAGCCGCCATGGTCGCGGTGGTCGAGCCCGGCACCGGCCGGGTCCGGGCGCTGGCGGTCAACCGCACCTTCAAGCTCGACGACCCGAAGAAGCCGGCGAACAAGCCGCACAGCGACCCGAAGCAGCGCAAGAAGGGCAAGCTCGGCAACTACCCGAACACGGTGAACCCGCTGCTCACCGGCGGTGACGGCATCACGGGCTACCAGGCCGGCTCGACCTTCAAGATCTTCACCATCGTGGCCGCGCTGGAGAAGGGCATCCCGCTCGGCTACACGATCAACGCCCCGCAGCAGTTCAAGTCGGAATACATCATCGACAGCGGCAGCCCGGCGGCGTGCCCCGGCACCCACTTCTACTGCCCGACCAACTCGGGCAAGAAGGCCGGCGGCGTGCAGAACATGTGGAGCGCCTTCGCGCAGTCGATCAACACGTACTTCGTGCCCTTGCAGCAGCAGGTCGGCGCGGAGAACGTGGTCGACGTGGCCAAGCGGCTCGGCATCCAGTTCCGGCAGAGCGAGGACGCGAAGTTCGCCGGCACGAAGGACTACGCGCACCAGTGGGGCGCCTTCACCCTCGGCGTCTCGCAGACCACCCCGTTGGAGCTGGCCAACGCCTACGCCACCCTCGCCGCGGACGGCAAGTACTGCGAGCCGATCCCGGTGCAGGAGATCAAGGACCCGGACGGCAAGAAGCTCGACATCGCCAACCCGCGCTGCGAGAAGCGGGTCAGCACCGAGGTGGCCCGCGCCGCCGTGGACGCGGCCCGCTGCCCGGTCGGCGACAACTCCTCCACCAGCAGGTGCGGCGGCAGCCGTACGGCCGCGAACGTCAGGGGCATCGTCGACGCGCCGGTGGCCGGCAAGTCCGGCACCACCGACTCGGAGAAGACCGCCTCGCTGGTCGCGATGACCAGGCAGTACGCGGTGGCCGGCATCATGGCCGACCCGGACTGGCCGCAGACCAACGTCAAGATGAAGCACAACCAGCGCGACGGCATCAACCCGCCGGTCTACGAGACGCTGCGCGACGCCATGAAGGGCAAGAAGCGGATGAACTTCGAGCCCCCGGGCCAGAAGATCTCCGAGGGCGACCAGCGCCGCATCCCGGACGTGAAGTGCCTGGACGTGGAGCAGGCGAAGTCCCGGATCGAGGCGGAGGGCTTCGACGCGGTCGTCTCCGACATCAAGGTCCCGTCGAGCTGCGCCCCGGGCAAGGCGGCCGGCACCAGCCCCGACGGCCGGACCATCAAGGGCGGCGTGGTGACCATCCAGATCAGCGCCGGCGGGGGCACCGCCCCGGGCAGCGGCACCAAGCCGACCAACCCGGGCCGTCCGCCGGGCCGCAACGGCGGCTGAGCCGCCCGGACCGACGGAAACGGGCGGGCACCCCTCGCGGGGGTGCCCGCCCGTTTCGCGTACGCGGATCGGGTCGCGCGGCGGCTCAGAGGCCGAGCTGCCGGCGTACCTCCGCGGCCACCCGACCGCCCTCGGCCCGGCCGGCCACCGCGGCCTGGGCCGCCTTCATGGCCGGGCCCATCTGCGCCTTGCCGGTGAAGCCACCCTCGGCGAGCGCCCCCGCGACCAGCTCGGTCAGCTCGGCCTCGGAGAGCTGCTTCGGCAGGTAGCGCTCCAGCACCTCGCCCTCGGCGGTCTCCTTCGTGGCCTGCTCGGTGCGGCCGGCGTCGGCGAAGGCGGTCGCGGCCTCCCGGCGCTTCTTCGCCTCCTTGGTCAGCACCGCGAGCACCTCGTCGTCGGTGAGCTCGCGCTTGGCCTTGCCGGCGACCTCGGCGGTGCCGACGGCGGCGAGCGCCATCCGCAGGGTGGAGGTGGTCAGCTCGTCGCGCGCCTTGAGAGCGGCGCGCATGTCGGCGGTAAGACGGTCCTTCAGCGTGCTCATGGACGGTGAAACTACCCTGAATGCCATGCGAAAGCGCACACTATTCCGGCTTGCGACCGGGACCGCCGCGTTGGGCGCGGCGACCCTGGCGTACGCGTCGCTCGTCGAGCGCAACATGTTCACCCTGCGGCGGTACGACGTGCCGGTGCTGCCGGCCGACGCCGAGCCGCTGCGCGTCCTGCACCTGTCCGACCTGCACATGATGCCCAATCAGGGGCGCAAGCAGCGCTGGGTGGCGTCGCTGGCCGCGCTCGACCCCGACCTGGTCCTGGTGACCGGGGACAACATGGCGCACCCCGGCGCCGTGCCCGGCGTGCTGCGCGCCCTCCAGCCGCTCCTCGACTACCCGGGGGCCTTCGTCTTCGGCTCCAACGACTACACCGGGCCGGTCTGGAAGAACCCGTTCACCTACTTCCTGCCCGACCGCGAGTACACCGAGGGCGCGGAGCTGCCGCACGAGGAGCTGCGCGACGTCCTCACCGGGGCCGGCTGGGCGGACCTGAACAACGCCCGCACCGTCGTCAAGGCCGGCGGCCGGGCGGTCGAGCTGCTCGGGGTCGACGACCCGCACATCGAGCGGGACGACTACGACTCCGTCGCCGGGCCGGTGTCGCCCGCGGCCGACCTGTCGATCGCGCTGACCCACTCCCCCGAGCCGGCCGTGCTCGACCGGATGGCCGCCGACGGCTTCGGGCTGCTGCTCGCCGGGCACACCCACGGCGGCCAGGTCTGCGTGCCGGGCGTCGGGGCGCTGGTCACCAACTGCGGCCTGCCCCGCTCCATGGCGCGCGGCCTGCACCGCTGGCCCGGGTCCGACTCCTGGCTGCACGTCTCCGCCGGCCTCGGCACCCACCCGACCGCGCCGGTCCGGTTCGCCTGCCCGCCGGAGGTGAGCGTGCTCACCCTGATCCCCCGCTGACCCGTACGCCGGCAGGCCGGGCCGGTTCCCCCGGCCTGCCGGGACAGTGCTGCCGATCGCCCTGTCGAGCTGCCCCGTCCATGGGACCGGGCGGGCCGCCCGGACCACCGGGGGTACCGAGTTTGACCACCGGAGCGGGTGGGCTACTATTTGTCGGCACGCCTCGGGGTGTGGCGCAGCTTGGTAGCGCGCTTCGTTCGGGACGAAGAGGTCGTCGGTTCGAATCCGGCCACCCCGACCAGAGGTCAGAGGGCATGTCCGCTCAGCGGACATGCCCTCTGGTGCATTCGGCGACAGCACCCCGATCCGGCTCGGGCGATCCGCGCCTCGGCGGCACTCGGACGCGCTCAGTCGTGGCGTTCGGTGCGCGCGATCTCGGCGAACGCGGCGGTCAGGTAGCCGTCGAGCGGCCGGCCGGTCGCGGCGAGCAGGTCGGCCACGAGCAGCGGGGCGTGCCGCGCCACGGCCGGCGGGTCGGGCGGGGACTCGTCGCCGTCCGGGTCGTAGACGCCCAGGGCACCTGCCAGCAGGACGAGCACCACGTGCGGGTCGACGTCGGGCCGCCACCGCGCCGCGTCCCGGACGCAGCGTTCGAGCACCTGCCGCACGTCGTCGCCGTCCAGGCCGTCCGGGTGGCCCTCCTCCAGCAGCAGCCGAACCACCGCGCCGAGGACCAGGCCGGACCGTTCGGCCGCGGCGAGCCGGGCCACCGAGACGTCGTACGCCTCGGGGTCGCGTTCGCGCGCGGCGGCGACCGCGTCGGCGGCGGCGGTGGCGATCTCGCGGGCCGGTGCGGGCAGGTGTCGCCAGGTGGTCGTGGTCATCCCGGCCAGCATCGCAGACGGGCCCGACAGCGAACCGGCCCCGGCACCACGGCGCGGGCCGGTCGGCGCGGACGTGTCCTTGGTCACCGGACGGCGGCGGGCCGCGCGGGGCGGGTCGTAAACGGCTCGCCCGTCGTCGTACCCGGCGCACAGAATCGCGGCATGCTCAGTCGCGCCCTGCCCCGCCGTCCGGAAGCCCGGCGGATCCTCGTCGGCACCCTGCTGTCGGCGGTCGGGCGCGGCCTCACCCTGCCGTTCCTGTTCATCTACCTGACCGACGTCCGCGGCCTCACCGACGCCCGCGCCGGCCTGGTGATCGGCTGGTACGGCGCCGTCACCCTGGCCCTGTCACCGCTCGGCGGCACGCTCATCGACCGCTTCGGCGCGCGTCGGGTCGTCATACCGTGCCTGCTCGTCGAGGCGGTCGGCACCGGCTCGCTGGCGCTGGTCGACTCGACCGCCTCGGCCTTCGTGGTGATCACGCTGATCGCGATCGGCAGCTCGGCCATCTGGTCCGGGCAGAACACCATCCTCGCCTCGCTCACGGACGACGACGAGCGGCAGCGGGTCTACGGGCTGAACTTCGCCCTGCTCAACCTCGGCATCGGCATCGGCGGCCTGATCTCCGGCGCGATCGTCGACACCGCCCGCCCGGTCACCTTCCAGGCGATCTACGTGCTCGACGCGATCAGCTACCTGATGCCCGCGCTGATCCTGCTGAGCCTGCCCCGGGTGGGCCACCGGCTCGCCGCCGGGCCGACCGGGGACCGTCCGTCGGCCGGCGGCTACCTCACCGTGCTGCGGGACCGGCCGTTCCGCCGGCTGGTCGTCTTCGGCCTGGTCCTGACCACCTGCGGGTACGCGCAGATCGAGGTGGGCTTCGCCGCGTACGCCGTGCGGGTGGTGGAGGTGACGCCGCGCGTGGTGGCCTGGGCGTTGGCCGGCAACACGGTGATGATCGTGCTCGCCCAGCTGTTGGTCATCCGCCGGATGGAGGGGCGCAGCCGGACGGGCGGGCTGGCCGTGGTGGGCGCCGTCTTCGCGACCGCCTGGCTGGTCCTCGGCGCCGCCGGCCAGGTCGGCCCGGGCAACGCGCTGCTCGCCGCCCTCGGCGTGGTGGCCTGTTCGGCCATCTTCGGCTTCGGCGAGACGCTGTTGTCGCCGGTGATGCCCGCGCTGACCAACGCGCTCGCCACGGACGAGCTGCGCGGGCGTTACAACGCCATGAGTTCGATGATCTTCGGCATCAGCGGGGTGATCGGCCCGGTGACGGCGGGTCCCCTGATCGGGGCGGCCGACGGCCGGATCTGGGTCGCGGTGGTGGTCGGCGGCTGCCTGGTGGCCTCGCTGCTCGCGCTCTCCCTGCGCCCGCTGCTCACGGCGGTCCAGGACGGCCGCGTGCCGGCCGCCGAGCCGGCCCCCGCCCACGTCTGACCGACCCGGGGCGCAGCGGAGACGGGCCCCGGAGCAGGTGCTCCGGGGCCCGTCGGGTGCGCACGTCGCCTCAGGCGGCGGGGACCTCCGCGGTGGTGCGGATGCGGTCCAGCGCCGGCGCCGAGACCGGGGACTCGGCGGTCAGGTACGCCACGAACGCGTCCAGGTCGATCATCCCGGTGGCCGCGTTCTTGCCGCCGGTGAGGACGCTGAAGCCGTCGCCGCCGCCGGAGAGGAAGTTGTTCACCGTGACCCGGTAGGTGGCACCGGCGTCGACCGCCACGCCGCCGAAGCTGAGGCTGCCCCGGACCACCCGGGTGCCCGCGCACGGGTCCGCCACGGTGCCGGTGGTGCCGGCCGGGTCGACGACGTACCGGACGGTCGACGACGGGTAGAGCGTCCGGCCGGTGACGAACTGCTGCTCCAGCATGCAGTAGAGCTGCGCGCCGGTGAGGTCGAGCGTCACGAGGTTGTTGCCGAACGGCTGCACCGTGAAGGCCTCCTCGTAGGTGACCGGGCCGGCGTCGAGGTCGGCGCGTACACCACCGGGGTTCATGAAGGCGGCGACCGCGCCCTGCTCGTCGTCGGTGGCGGCGAGTTGCGCGTCGGCGATCAGGTTGCCCATCGGGGACTCGCCCAGGGTCGTACCGAAGAGGGTCTCCTGGGTCTTCTTGATCGCCGTGGTGGTCTGGCCGACCTCGCGGCCGGCCACCGGGCCGAGCACGGTCTTGTAGCGGTTGATCAGGTCGGTCTGCGCCGGGTCCCTGTCGACGTCCCGGTTGACCACCACGTTCTCGGCCTTGGCGGTGATGACGTCACCGGTGCGCCGGTCGATGGCGAGGTCGATGTCGGTGACCAGGCGGCCGAACGAGCTGGCGCTGGTGACCAGCTTGCCGTTGATGTCGCAGTTGTACGCCTGGTGGGTGTGGCCGCTGACGACGACGTCGATCGACGGGTCCATCCGGTTGGCGATGTCCACGATGGGGCCGGAGATGCCCTTGCAGTCGTTGATGCCGCCGGTGGCGTCCTGGGTGCCGCCCTCGTGCAGCAGCACGACGATGGTCTCGACGCCCTTGGCACGCAACTCGCGGGCGTACCGGTTGGCGGTCTGCGCCTCGTCGGCGAAGGTCAGGCCGGCGACGCCCTGCGGGCTGACGATCTGCGGGGTGCCCTCCAGCGTCATGCCGATGAAGCCGACCTTGACGCCCTGCACCTTGTGGATGGCGTACGGGGCGAGCAGCGGCTGGCCGGTGGCGGTCCTGAACGCGTTGGCCGACAGGTACTGGAACCCGGCGCCCTCGTACGGGGTGCCGTCGGCGCAGCCGTCGACGGGGTGGCAGCCGCCGTTCTGGATGCGCAGCAGCTCGTCGGCGCCCTCGTCGAACTCGTGGTTGCCGACGCTGGCGTAGTCGAGCCCGGCCAGCGACAGCGCCTCGATGGTCGGCTCGTCGTGGAACGCGGCGGAGAGCAGCGGGGAGGCGCCGATCAGGTCGCCGGCCGCCACGGTGATGGTGTTCTCCTCCTCGACGGCGCGCTTGCGCAGCTCGGCGAGCTGGGTGGCGAGGTATTCGGCCCCGCCGGCGGGCTGCCCGGCGATGGTGCCGTTGGTGGTGCCGGTCGGCGGTTCGAGGTTGCCGTGGAAGTCGTTGAGGGCGAGCAGCTTGACGGCGACCGGCTTCGGGCCGGCGTCCGCCTGGTCGGGGGTGGTCGTGACCGCGCCGAACGCGGTCACGGCGAGCGCGGTCAGGCCGATGGCGGCCCGACGCATCCCGGGGATGGACATGGAACTCCTCGTGAGAAGCCGGCGCGGGCGCCCGGGCGATGGTGACGCCGGTCGGGCCCGCGCCGTCGGCGGCGTTCGGTCGCGGTGGCGGCGGTGGGGGACCGCCGCCGCGTCGGGGACAGCCTCTCATCGCCGGTCGCCGCCGGTCGACCGGGGCGGGCCCCGCAGACCTGGGGATACGTCTCCGACCGGGGGACGTCTGGACGGGCGTTTCCGACATGACCGGCCGGTGATGGCCGGTCGTCGCGGTTGTCGGTGGGCTGGTCTAGAAAGGACCGGACGGACGGCGTACGACGGGAAGGATGATCGGATGAGCGGGAGCCCGGCGGTGGAGACGGTGCGGTCGGCCGACGGCACCCGGATCGCGTACGAGCGCGCGGGCGACGGGCCAGCGATCATCCTGGTCGGCGGCGCCTTCAACGACCGGTCGACCACCCGGGCGCTGGCCGGGGCGCTCGCGCCGGACTTCACCGTCGTCGGCTACGACCGGCGCGGCCGGGGCGACAGCGGCGACACCGCGCCCTACGCGGTCGACCGGGAGATCGAGGACATCGCGGCGCTGGTCGCCGCGGTCGGCGGCACGGCGCACCTCTACGGCGTCTCGTCCGGCGCGATCCTCGCCGCGCTCGCCGCGGCGCACGGGCTGCCGGTCGGCGGGCTCGCCCTGTTCGAGCCGCCGTTCCAGGTCGGCCCGCAGACCGGCCCCCGGCCGGACGTCTCGGCCCGGACGGCCGAGCTGATCGCCGCCGGCGACCGGGCCGGTGCGGTCGAGGCGTTCATGCTCCACGCGGTGGGGCTGCCCGCCGAGGCGGTGGCCGGGATGCGCGGCGAGCCGGTGTGGCCCCACCTGGAGTCGCTGGCGCACACCCTCCCGTACGACACGCTGATCAGCGCCGGCGGCGTGCCGCCGGTCGACCGCCTGGCCACGATCACCGTCCCCACCGTGGTGGTGGACAGCACGGGCAGCCCGCAGTGGTTGCGCGACGGTGCCCGCGCGGCGGCCGAGGCGATTCCGGGTGCCCGCCACGTCAGCCTCGACGGCGGCTACCACGAGGTGCCGGCCGAGGCGCTCGCCCCGGTGCTGCGCGACGTCCTTCTCCGCTGACGCCCGTCCGCCTCACCGACGGCAGCGGGATGCCGGCCGCTATTGACGGCCGCTGATACACCGGAGTGCGTGAGCGCCGGAGGAGGCAGGGTGTCGGAGGAGCAGAAGAACCGGGCCCTCGAGGCGGCCCTGGCGGACGCGGCGGCAATCCGGACGACGATCGAGCGCAAGGCCAACCACAACCAGGCGCTCGTCGGGGCGAACCTGACCGCGGTCGCGGCGGTCGCCGGCTTCGTCCTCTCGGAGAAGGCAGACCTCCGGATGTTCCTGCTCCTGCCGGTGCTCAGCACCGCCCTGGGGCTGAGCGTCGTCTCCCAGTACCGGGACATCCGCATCGCCGGTCACTACCTTGAGCAGGTGTTGCGCCCCGCCATCGCGCGCTACACCGGCGAGCCCAGCCTCTTCGGCTGGGAGGCCTTCTACTGGCGACGCAAGCACGACGGGCACGTGGCGCAGGCGCTCGCCATGGGGGTGATCTTCCCGGGGGTGTCCGCCCTCGCCCTGGCGGTCATGCTCCCCGGCATCCGCACGACCGCCGACAAGCTGGCCTGGGCCGTCGGAGCGGCCATGCTCCTGCTGCTGCTCGGCGCGTGGTCCAACCGGCTCCACGAGATGGTCCGCGCCCGTTGGGCCCGGTTCCGCCGCGCCTCTCCCCGCCGGGCGTCCGACGAAGCGGCCCTGTCCGGCGACGACGGCACCCGCACGCCGACGGCGGCCTGACCAGCCCCGAGGGCCCTGGTCCGCCGAGTTGTCCGGCCCGAGGGAGAGACGGTGCGCCGGCCAGCCCGGCACCCGGTCCGGCCCGGCGGTCAGCGCCCGGGGTCAGAATCCGCAGGTCTTGCCGGCGGCGTGGCTGACCTGCACCAGGTGGGTGACGCAGCCGCCCCGGGCGACCCGGTGCAGCAGGAAGCCGGTCGGCTCGGTGACCCAGCCGATCTGCTCGTCGGCGCTCATGGTGAGCGTGCTCTGCCGCCAGGTGCTGGGCGCGGTGGTGAGCACCGTGCCGGCGAAGGTCACCGTGACCGGGCGGTGGACGTGCCCGGCGACCACCCGGGCGACGTGCGGGTGCCGGGCGATCACCTCGGCCAGCGCGTCCCCGTCGGTCAGCCGGGTGTCGTCGGCGGCGGGGATGCCGACCGGCGCCGGCGGGTGGTGCAGGCAGACCACGGCCGGCACCTCCGGCCGGCCGGCCAGCACCCCGTCCAGCCAGCCGAGCTGGTCCTCGCCGAGGCAGCCGGCGCCGTCGCCGGCCGGCATCAGCGAATCCAGCACCACGATCGTCGCCTCGGGGTGGTCGACGTGGTAGTAGGCCGAGAAACCGCCGCCGAGCCACGGCGTGCCACCGAAGGTGTCGAGGAGCGACTCCCGGTCGTCGTGGTTGCCGGCGACCAGGTGCACCGGCAGCGGGAACCGGCCGATGATCTCGCGCAGCGCGGCGTACTCGTCGGGGCGGCCGTGGTCGACGAGGTCGCCGGTGATGACCACGCACTCCGGCCGGGGGTTCAGCGCCAACACCCGGCCGAGGGCACGGTGCAGGCCGACGGCCGGTTCGGCGGCGAGCACTCCGGTGGTCACGTGCGGATCACTGAGCTGGGCGATGAGCATCCGTGCCTCCACTCGACCGGGACCCTCACGCTATCGCCGCGAGCCCCGCCGCGCGGCCCGCCCGAACCCACAGGCCGTGTCCACAGGCTGTGGATAGCACATGTGTACGAAGGCCGTTGACGATCTTGCTCCCGGGCGGTACGACGCCTCGCTGAGTACCCTTGGTGCGGGCCCGCCCGCCGGCTGGCACCCCTCCCAACCTGGAACGACGTGCCCAGTGGATCACGAGCGAGTCATCCGTGACGTGACGGTCCGCCTCCCCATGGCGTCGACCGCCCTGGAGGCGTGCCAGTGGACCGTCACCGCGCTCGCCCGGTACGCGCCGGCCACCATCTCCGTCCTGCTCCAGGTGCACGACCGGCTCCGCTGCGTCGCGGCGACCGGCTCCTGGCAGGTCTTCTCGACCGTGCCGCCGAAGACCGGGATCGTCGGACGGGTGTACGCCTCCGGCGAGACCGCCGTGGTGCCCGACGTCGCCGACGACCCCGACTACATCCCGGTACACCCCGACGTCACCGCCGAGGTCTGCGTACCGGTGCTGGACCCGGCGGGGCGGCCGATCGGCGTGCTGGACCTCCAGTGGCGCGGGCCGGCCGACCTGGCCCGGTGGGGGGAGACCGCCGAGCGGCTGGCCGCCCGGCTCGGCGCCCGGATCGTGGCTCTCGGCGGGCCGCCCGCCGAGAGCCGCAGCGAGAAGCTGCTCCGGCACGCCACCGCGCTGACTTCCGCGTCGACGGAGTGGGACCTGTTCGCCGCCGCGATCGCCGCGGCCCGGGACGTCTCCACCCTCTCCGCCGCCGTGCTGGTGCTCGCCGGGCCGGAGGGGCCCCGGCTGGGCGCGCCCACGGCCACCCCCGGCGAGTTCGAGTCCCGGATCCGGGCGGAGCTGACCGAGGCGGGCCCCGCCGCGCTGGGCCGGATGATCAGCCGCGCCCACCACCACGGAGTGGGGTACACGCTCGGCGAGGCGGGGCACCCGCCGGTCCCCGACCACCGGCCGCTGTCCCGGGCCGGGGTGCGCACCCTGGTCGCGGTGCCGGTCGGCCCACCCGGCGACGGCGGGGTGCTGCTGGTCGCCGACGAGCGGCTGGTGCGCCCCGACCCGACCACCGTCAACCTGCTGGAGCTGCTCGCCGGCCAGGCATGGAGCTGCCTGGACCGGCTGCGTACCGTCGCCCGGCTGCGCGAGCAGGCCAACTCCGACCCGCTGACCGGGCTGCGCCACACCGGCCCGTTCGGCCGACGCATCGCCGTGGCCACCCCCGGTCGTACGGCCCTGCTGGCGATCGACGTGGACGGCTTCAAGAGCGTCAACGACACGTACGGCCACCAGGCCGGTGACCGGGTGCTGGTCCGGCTGGCCCGGGCCCTGGAGGGGGCGCTGCGGCACGGCGACGAGCTGTACCGGATCGGCGGCGACGAGTTCGTGGCGGTGATCGAGGTGAACCGCCCCGACGAGGCCGTCCGGATCGCCGAGCGTCTCACCGAGGCGGCGCGGCAGATCGGCCGCACGATCAGCGTGGGGGTGGCCCTGCCCCGCCCCGGCGAGCCCCCCGAACTTACCCTGCGCCGCGCCGACCAGGCGCTCTACGCGGTGAAGCGACACGGCCGCGACGGCGTCCGCCTGGCCGCCGCCTAACCCACCCCGCACCCGCACCCGCACCCGCACCCGCACCCGCGATCTTGCACTTTGTGCCGTCGTTATGCACCTCTAACCCCTTTTGTCGGGGCCAAAAGTGCAAGATCGCGGAGGGTCAGCGGCGGTGGGAGGGGGCGGTGAGGGTCAGGGGGGCAGGGGGTTAGCGGGGGGTTAGTTCCTTGGCGAGGAGTTCGGCGATCTGGGCGGTGTTGAGGGCCGCGCCCTTGCGCAGGTTGTCGCCGGTGACGAAGAAGTCGAGGGCGCGCGGGTCGTCGACGGCGCGGCGGATCCGGCCCACCCAGGACGGGTCGGTGCCGACCGCGTCGATCGGCATCGGGAACTCGCCGTCGCCCGGGTCGTCGACCAGGATCACCCCGGGGGCGTTGCGCAGCACCTCGCGGGCGCCCTCGGCGTCCACCTCGGTGGCGAAGACCGCGTGCACCGCGACGGAGTGGCCGGTCACCACCGGCACCCGTACGCAGGTGGCCGAGACCTTGAGGTCGGGCAGCCCGAGGATCTTGCGCGACTCGTTGCGCAGCTTCATCTCCTCGGACGACCAGCCCGCCTCGGCCAGCGAGCCCGCCCAGGGCACCACGTTGAGCGCCAGCGGCGCCGGGAACGGGCCCAACTCGTCGCCGACCGCCTGGCGTACGTCGCCGGGGCGCGAGCCGAGGGCCCGGTCACCGGCGATCTTGGTGAGCTGGGTGTGCAGGGTGTCCACGCCGGCCTGACCGGCGCCGGAGACCGCCTGGTAGGAGGCGAGCACCAGCTCGCGCAGCCCGTACTCGCGGTGCAGCGGGGCGACCGCGACGATCATCGCGAGGGTGGTGCAGTTGGCGTTGGCGATGATCCCCTTCGGCCGGTTGCGTACCTGCTCGGGGTTGATCTCCGGCACCACCAGCGGGACGTCGCGGTCCATCCGGAAGGCGCCGGAGTTGTCCACCGCGACGGCGCCCCGGCTCACCGCGACCGGGGCCCACCGCGCGGAGACGTCGTCCGGCACGTCGAACATCGCCACGTCGACGCCGTCGAACGCCTCCGGGGTCAGTGCCCGGACGGTCAGCTCCTCGCCCCGGCAGCGCACCCGCCGCCCGGCCGAGCGCTCGGAGGCGAGCAGCCGGATCTCTCCCCAGACGTTCTTCCGCCCGGTGAGCAGCTCGCACATCACGGTGCCGACGGCACCGGTCGCTCCGACCACGGCCAGGGTGGGCAGCGACGGCACGGGGGCTACCGTCCCGTCCCCGCGTAGACGACGGCCTCGGTGTCGCCGCCGAGGTCGAACGCCTCGTGGATGGCGCGTACGGCGGCGTCCAGGTCGGTGTCGCGGCAGACCACGGAGACCCGGATCTCCGAGGTGGAGATCATCTCGATGTTCACGCCGGCCGCGCCGAGGGCGGCGAAGAAGCCGGCCGCGACGCCGGGGTGCGAGCGCATGCCCGCCCCGATCAGCGACACCTTGCCGACGTGGTCGTCGTAGAGCAGGCCCTTGAACTTGACCGACTCCTGGATCTTGCTGAGCGCGGCCATGGCCGTCGGGCCGTCGGTCTTGGGCAGGGTGAAGGAGATGTCCGTGCGCCCGGTGCCCTCGGTGGAGACGTTCTGCACGATCATGTCGATGTTGATCTCGGCACCGGCCACGGTGTCGAAGATCCGCGCGGCGGCGCCCGGCTCGTCGGGCACCCCCACGATCGTGATCTTGGCTTCGCTGCGGTCGTGGGCGACCCCGGTGATCAGTGCTTGCTCCACAGGAAGGTCCTCCATCGATCCGGTGACCATCGTGCCGGTGTTGGTCGAGTATGACGAACGGACGTGGATCGGCAAGCCCGCCCGGCGGGCGTACTCCACGCTGCGCAGGTGCAGGACCTTGGCGCCGCAGGCGGCCAGCTCCAGCATCTCCTCGTAGGTGATCTGCTTGATGTGCCGCGCGTCGGGGACGATCCGCGGGTCGGCGCTGAAGATGCCGTCGACGTCGGTGTAGATCTCGCAGACGTCCGCGTGCAGGGCGGCGGCCAGCGCCACGGCGGTGGTGTCGGAACCGCCCCGGCCCAGCGTCGTGACGTCCTTGGTGTCCTGGGAGACGCCCTGGAAGCCGGCCACGATCACCACCGCGCCCTCGTCGAGCGCGCCCTTGAGCCGGCCCGGCGTGACGTCGATGATCCGCGCCCGCCCGTGCACCGACGTGGTGATCACGCCGGCCTGCGAACCGGTGAACGAGCGGGCCTCGTACCCCAGGTTGTGGATGGCCATGGCGAGCAGCGCCATGGAGATCCGCTCCCCGGCCGTGAGCAGCATGTCCAGCTCGCGGCCCGGCGGCAGCGGGCTGACCTGGTTGGCCAGGTCGAGCAGCTCGTCGGTGGTGTCCCCCATGGCGGAGACCACCACCACCACGTCGTCGCCGGCCTTGCGCGCGGCGACGATGCGCTCGGCCACGCGCTTGATCCGCTCGGCGTTGGCGACGGAGGACCCGCCGTACTTCTGCACCACGAGTGCCACGACGGTGCACTCCCTCCCAGCGACGACCCTGAGCGTGCCGACGCCGCCGGTCGGGGCCGGCGGCGCGTGTCAGACGCCTTCAGGGTATCGGTCGACCGGCTCGGTCGGGTCAGGTGATCCCACGATCCGGCCCGGCCGACGCGGGGGCGTGGCGCGCGACACGCCGGGCGGACGGGGCGGCAGGGGTCCCCGCGCGGCGTTCCCGGGCCGCAGAATGACCCGGTGCACGCCCACCTGAGTCCGGCCGGCCCCCACGGGCGCGATCGCCAGTCCGCCCGGGCCGGGAAGGCCGCCGCCGAGGAGGCCCGGGCCCCCGTCGCCGGCCTCCGCACGCCGGCGCGGCCGGCCCGACGCCTCGCCGGCCCGCTCGCGCTCGCCCTGCCGGCGCTCCTCGTCGCCTGCACCGCCGACGAGCCGGTCACGCCACCGCCCGCCACATCGGCGCCCGTCCCGGCGGGAATGGACGCGGCGCGCGACGCGCTGGCCGCGCTGGCCGCGGCGGCGCAGGACCGGCACCTGGTCGCCGGCTACACGCTGCGCAGCCCGGACGCCCCGGACCGCACGATCATGGTGACCAGCGCGAACGACGGCACCTGGCGGGTCGACGTCCCGGGCGGGGCGCTCGGCGGCACCGCGGACGTCTCGCTCGCCGCCACCGCCGACGGGCTGTTCCAGTGCGCCCTGCCGTCCGCCGCGCGGCCCGAGCCGGCGAACTGCGTACGCCTCGGCGACCGGGACGACGCGGTGCCCCGCCGGCTGGACCCCCGGGTGCAGCACCCGTTCACCGACTGGCTGGACGTGCTGACCGACCGGCGGGCCCCGCTCGCCGTGTCACCCGCCCAGCCCCTGCCCGGGGCGTCGGGTACGTGCTACTCGGTGGAGACCACCTCGGCCTCGATCAACGCCCCGCTGGACGTGGGCATCTACTGCTACGGCCCCGACGGCACGCCCACCGCGGTGCGCACGGCGTTCGGCACGCTCACCCTGGCCGGGCCGCCCGGGCCGGCCCCGGCGACCGTGCAGCTCGCCGGTCCCGTGGTGGACGGCGAGCCGCTCGGCACGGCGGCGCCGGAGCCGACCAACAGCCCGAGCGCGGGAACGCTCTGACCCAGCCGCACGTTACGGGTGCTTTTCGCCACATTCGGACATACCACCCTTAGCTTCCGAACCGCCCGTACGGGACACTCGTCGCATGGTCGACCTCACCCCGCTGCTCGCGTTCCGCTGGAGCCCCCGGTCCTTCGACCCGACGGCGGAGCTGGCCGCCGACCACGCGTCGGCGCTGATCGAGGCGGCCCGCTGGGCGCCCTCGGCCGGCAACGTCCAGCCGTGGCGGTTCGTCCTCGGGCACCGCGACGACGAGACGTTCAAGCGGATCCTGGTGAACCTGCCGGAGCCGGACCAGCGGTGGGCCCAGCGCGCCTCCGCCCTGCTGCTGGGCACCCACCTGACCGGGGCCGCCGGGCACCTCTACGACCTGGGTCAGGCCATCGCCCACCTCACCGTGCAGGCCACGGCGCTCGGCCTGCACGTGCGCCAGCTGCGCGGCCTGGACCGCGCCGGCCTGGCCGCCGACCTCGACCTGCCGGACGGCGTACGGCCGCACGTGGTGGTGGCCGTCGGGCAGCTCGGCGACCCGCTCAGCCTGCCCGCCGACCTGCTCGGATCGGAGACCGGCCTGCGTCGCCGCCTCCCCCTGGCCGAGATCGTGCTGACCAGCGGGAATGCGAAGTACGTCTCATAGTCCGGACCGTCCTTCCCGCGACTCGTCCCACCACGTAGGGTTACCTGGTCATGTGGCGGGCGTACCTCCTCCTTGGTCGCCGCGACGAGGCCTGAAGGCCGGCACCTCGTCGCGGAGTCGAACCGCGCCGTCCAGCACATCCGAACTTCCCATCGGCACCGCCCGGGCACCGTCGCCCCGGCACCTGGCCGACACCTTCCGATTGCTGACGCCACATGTTCAAGGGGAGCACTTCGTCATGGCTCAACCCGTCACCGACGCGGAGACCGATCCGTTCGCCCGGCAGCGCCCCAGCGGGATGCCGTACCACCGCTACCAGCCCTACCAGCAGCAGTTCCGCATCGACCTGCCGGACCGCACCTGGCCGACCCGACACGTCGAGACCGCGCCGCGCTGGTGCGCGGTGGACCTGCGCGACGGCAACCAGGCGCTCATCGACCCGATGTCGCCGGAGCGCAAGCGGCGGATGTTCCAGCTCCTGGTGCAGATGGGCTACAAGGAGATCGAGGTCGGCTTCCCCTCGGCCAGCCAGACCGACTACGACTTCGTCCGGCAGTTGATCGAGCAGGACCTGATCCCGTCCGACGTCACCATCCAGGTGCTCACCCAGTGCCGGGAGCACCTGATCGACCGCACCTTCGAGTCGCTGCGCGGCGCGCGGCGCGCGATCGTGCACTTCTACAACTCGACCTCCACGCTCCAGCGCCGGGTGGTCTTCGGGCTGGACCGCGACGGCATCGCGGACATCGCCACCCAGGGCGCGCGGCTCTGCCAGAAGTACGCGGAGATCCACACCCCGGACACCGACATCCACTACGAGTACTCGCCGGAGTCGTACACCGGCACGGAGCTGGAGTACGCGCTGGAGGTCTGCGCCAAGGTCATCGAGGTGGTCGACCCGACGCCGGACCGGAAGCTGATCGTCAACCTGCCCGCCACCGTCGAGATGGCGATGCCGAACGTCTACGCCGACTCGATCGAGTGGATGCACCGGCACCTGCCCCGGCGGGACAGCCTGGTGCTGAGCCTGCACCCGCACAACGACCGGGGCACCGGCGTGGCCGCCGCCGAGCTGGGCCTGCTGGCCGGCGCGGACCGGGTCGAGGGCTGCCTGTTCGGCAACGGCGAGCGCACCGGCAACGTCGACCTGGTGACGCTGGGCCTGAACCTGTTCTCCCAGGGCATCGACCCGATGATCGACTTCTCGCACATCGACGAGGTGAAGCGGGCCGTCGAGTACTGCAACCAGCTCCCGGTGCACGAGCGCCACCCGTACGCGGGCGACCTGGTCTACACCGCCTTCTCCGGCTCCCACCAGGACGCGATCAAGAAGGGCTTCGACGCCCTGACCGCGGACGCGGCGGCGGCCGGGGTGCCCGTCGACAACTTCACCTGGGCGGTGCCCTACCTGCCGGTCGACCCGAAGGACCTGGGCCGCACCTACGAGGCGGTCATCCGGGTCAACTCGCAGTCCGGCAAGGGCGGCGTCGCGTACATCATGAAGAGCGAGCACCAGCTCGACCTGCCGCGCCGGCTCCAGATCGAGTTCTCCGGCGTGGTCCAGCAGGTCACCGACCACGACGGCGGCGAGGTCGACCCGGGCACGATGTGGGAGATCTTCGCGGGGCACTACCTGCTCGACCACCAGGCCGACCCGGCGCTCACCCTGGACGGCTACGCCATCGGCACCCCCGAGGGCAAGGTCGAGATCGAGGCCCGCGTCGGCCTGGGCGGCGAGGCCCACTCGCTGACCGCGGTCGGCAACGGCCCGATCGACGCGTACGTCAACGCGCTCCAGTCGGTGGGCGTGGCGGTGCGAGTGCTCGACTACCACGAGCACGCGCTCTCCTCCGGCGGGGACGCGCAGGCCGCCGCGTACGTGGAGTGCGAGGTCGACGGTCGTACGGTCTGGGGCGTAGGCACCGACGCCAACATCGTCACCGCCTCGATCAAGGCCGTGACGAGCGCCGTCAACCGCGCCCGCGCCTGAGGTGTAAGGAAGGGCACCCTGTTAACGCCTGGTGCATAGCAGGGGGCCCTTCCTAACGCCGCGGGCGGTGGATGAGCAGGGCGGCCAACGCCGCGCCGGCCAGCAGCAGGCCGGCGCACCAGAGCATCGCGTCCCGGTAGGCGCCGGTCAGCTCGCCCGCCTGCTCGTAGCCGGTGCCGGAGAGCCCGACCAGCAGCGGGAGCGCGGCCACCGCCAGCAGGCCGCCGGCCCGGGACGCGGCGTTGTTGAAGCCGCTCGCCACGCCGGCGAACCGGTCGTCGACCGCCGCCAGCACCGACGCGGTCAGCGGCGCCACCACCAGCGTCAGCCCGACCCCGAAGAGCCCCACCCCGGGCAGCACGTCCCGCCAGTACGACGCGTCCGGGCCGACGCCCCGCAGCAGCACCAGCCCGGCGGCGGCGACCACCGGCCCGACGGTCAGCGGCAGCCGGGGACCGATCCGCGCCGACAGCGCGCCTGCCCGCGCCGAGCCGACCAGCAGCAGCACCGTCATCGGCAGCAACGCGACCCCGGTGAGCAGCGCCGACCAGCCGACCACGTTCTGCAGGTAGACGGCGAGGAAGAAGGTGAAGCCGCCGAGCGCCGCGTAGACCAGCACGGTGAAGACGTTCAGCACGGAGAAGAGTTGGCTGCTGAACAGCCCGGTGGGCAGCATCGCGGTGTCGCCCCGGCGCCGCTCGACGAGCACGAAGGCCACCGCGCCGGCCACCCCGAGCAGCGCCGCGACCAGCACCGGCGCCGAGTCGAAGCCGCGCGCCGGGGCGTCGATCAGCGCGTACGTGATGCCGGCCAGGGCGAGCGCGCCGAGCAGCGCGCCGGCCACGTCGAAGCGGCGGCGCCGGCCGGCCGCCCGGGTACGGGAGGTGGCCTCGTCCCGGCTCTCCGGCACCCAGCGCAGCGCGGCGAGCACCACCAGCACGGCCAACGGCAGGTTGAGGAAGAAGATCCACCGCCAGGAGAGCGCGTCGATCAGCCAGCCGCCGATGAACGGGCCGAGCGCGGTGGAGACGCCGGACAGCCCCGACCAGGCGCCGATCGCCCGCCCCCGGTCGTCGGGGTGGAAGCTGGCCTGGAGCACCGACAGCGAACCCGGGGTCAGCAGCGCGCCGCCGGCGCCCTGGAGGAAGCGGGCCGCGATCAGCCACTCCGTGCCCTGGGCCAGGCCGCAGAGCAGCGAGGCGGCGGTGAACCAGACCACCCCGAGCAGGAATACCCGCCGCCGGCCGAAGCGGTCGCCGAGCGCGCCGCCGAGCAGGACGAAGGCGGCGAGCATCAACAGGTATCCATTGACCGTCCACTGGAGACCGGCGACGGTGGCCTCGAGTTCCGCGCCGAGCCGGGGCAGCGCCACATTGACCACCGTGGCGTCCAGAAAGACCATGCCGGAGGCGAGGACGGCGGCGAGCAGGGTGCCCCGACCGTGGGCGGTGCCCAGCCGGAGCGCGGGCGGAGAGTCGGTCATCGCCTCCAATCTTCCCCGCACCATATGAGAGACGCCACGAAACGCCGAAACCATGCCCGGGTACTGTGCGGGATCGCCGGGAGCCCGCAAGCTGGAGAGGTGTCGTCTGTGCGTACCAGATCAGGACCGCGCGTCGCGGTGACGGCCGCGCTGGCCGCGGCGCTGGCGCTCGGCGCGGCCGGCTGCGTCCCCGTCGACGAGCCGGACACCCCGCCGAGCAGCAGCAGCGGCGGCAACGCCGCGCAGAAGCTGGCCCAGCTCAGCGTCGCCGGCGCGGGGTCGATGAAGGGCTACAGCCGGGAGCGTTTCCCGCACTGGCGGGACACCGGCAAGAACTGCGACGTGCGGGACAGCGTGCTGAAGCGCGACGGGGAGGACATCGAGCTCTCCGGCTGCAACGTGGTCGGCGGCCGGTGGGAGAGCGTGTACGACGACCGCGCCCTGACCAATCCGTCCGACGTGGACATCGACCACATGGTGCCGCTGGCGAACGCGTGGCGCTCCGGCGCCGACGAGTGGGACGACGCCAAGCGCGGCGACTTCGCCAACGACATGGACCGACCGCAGCTCATCGCGGTTTCCAAGAACTCCAACCGGGCAAAGGGTGATCAGGACCCGTCCCAGTGGAAACCGGCGAACCGGTCGTTCTGGTGCCAGTACGCCGAGAACTGGGTGACGGTCAAGCACCACTGGCGGCTCACGGTGACCACCGCCGAGAAGGCCGCCCTGACCGACATGCTGGAGGGCTGCACATGGGCGAACAAGCCGTGACCGGGGCCGGGGCGACCCCCGCTCCCGAGCGGATGCCGGACTCCGGCGGGGAGGACGCGGCCGCGGCCGCCGGCAGCGCGCCCGCGGGGCCGACCACGGCCGGCATGACGGCGGACGGGACGGCCGCCACGCAGACCGCGGTGCCGGGGGCGGGCATGGCCGCCGACGCCGGCGGCGCGTCGGCCGCCGCCCAGGAACGCACCGCCGACCTCGTGCCCGGCCCGGGCGGGGTGATGACCGACGAGGTCGGCGTGGTCACCGGCGAGCTGACCCTGCGCACCGGCTACGCCGACGGCCAGGTCACGCTGTCGGTGCAGTACAAGGACGCCGACGAGTGGTACACGGTCACCGGTGGCAGGGTCGCGCTGGCTGATCCGGCCGGGTTGGACGCGGTGCACGGCATCGCCGTCGCCCTGCTGCACCGCCCCGAGGGCTGACCACCGGCCGGACGCGGCCCCTCGGCGGGACCGCGTCCGCCGCAGGTCAGACGTACGAGCCGGGCTCGCTGGGGGCGGAGACGGCGTGCGGCTCCTCGCCCTCGCCCATCGGGCGGGTGATCTGCACGCTGACCTTGTGCGGGCGCAGCTCGCCGCTGGCGATCCGCTCCGCGAAGTGGCAGGCGACCCGGCTCCCGCCGATCTCCCGCAGCACCGGCCGCTCGTCGGCGCAGCGGGTCGGCTGCGCCCACGGGCAGCGGGTGTGGAACCGGCAGCCCGCCGGCGGGTTGGCCGGCGAGGGCAGGTCGCCGGCGAGCAGGATGCGCTCCCGCCGGTCCTCCACGTCCGGGTCCGGCACCGGCACCGCCGACATCAGCGCCCGCGTGTAGGGGTGCAGCGGCTCCGTGTAGAGCCGGTCGCTCGGCGCCTCCTCGACCAGCGCGCCGAGGTACATCACGCCGACCGTGTCGGAGATGTGCCGCACCACGGCGAGGTCGTGCGCGATCACCAGGTAGGTCAGGCCGAGGCTGTCCTGGAGCTCGTCGAGCAGGTTCACCACCTGGGCCTGGATCGACACGTCGAGCGCGGAGACCGGCTCGTCGGCGACGATCAGGTCGGGCCCGAGCACCAGCGCCCGGGCGATGCCGATGCGCTGCCGCTGGCCGCCCGAGAACTCGTGCGGGTAGCGGGAGAGCGCCCAGCGGGGCAGGCCGACCTTGTCCAGCGTCTCGCTGATGATCCGCCGCCGCTCGTCGCGGTTGCCGCCGATGCCGTGGGTCTGCAACCCCTCGGTGAGGATCGACTCGACGTTCTGCCGGGGGTCCAGGCTCGACATCGGATCCTGGAAGATCATCTGCATCCGGCGGCGCATCGCCCGCAGCTTGCCCGCCGGCAGCTTCGTCAGTTCGACGCCGTCGAAGGCGACCTCGCCGCCGGTGGGCGGGGTGAGCTGGAGCAGCGCCCGGCCGAGCGTCGACTTGCCGCACCCGGACTCGCCCACCAGGCCGTACGTCCGGCCGCGCGCGATGCGCAGGTCGACCCCGTCGACCGCCTTCACGTGCCCGACCGTCCGGTCGAGGATCACTCCCCGCCGGATCGGGAAGTGCACCTTCAGGTCGCGGACCTCGACGAGGATGTCGCTCTCGGTCACGGCTTCTCCTCCTCGCGCGGGGCGGGCACCGGGCCCGCGGTCGCCTCCGCCGCCGGAGCGTCCACCGCCGGTGCTTCCGCCGCCCGGGTGGTGGCGGCCCGCGGGGGCACGGTGCCGGGCAGCGGCGCCGGGTTGACGCAACGGTAGCTGCGCCCGTCGTGGGCGTGCACCAGCGCGGGCGGCTCCCCCACGCACTCGTCGACCCGCCGGGCGCAACGCGGCGCGAAGGCGCAGCCGTCCGGCCAGGGCAGCACGTCGCGGACCGAGCCGGGGATCGGGTTCAGTCGCTCCCCGCGCCCGGCGTCCAGGCGGGGCACCGAGCCGAGCAACCCCACGGTGTACGGGTGCCGGGGCTCGCGGAACAGCGGACGACGGCGGGCCGTCTCCACCACCCTGCCGGCGTAGAGCACGTTGATGGTGTCGCACATGCCGGCCACCACGCCCAGGTCGTGCGTGATCATGACGAGCGCGGTGCCGGAGTCGCGGACCAACTCCTTGAGCAGCTCCAGGATCTGCGCCTGGATGGTGACGTCCAGCGCCGTGGTCGGCTCGTCGGCGATCAGCAGCCGGGGCTTGCAGGCCACCGCCATCGCGATGAGGGCGCGCTGCCGCATGCCGCCGGAGAGCTGGTGCGGGTATTCCTTCAACCGCCGCTTCGGGTCGGGGATGCCGACCCGGTCCAGCAGCGTCGCCGCCTCCTTCTCGGCCGCCGCGCCCTTCATTCCCCGGTGCCGCGCGAGCACCTCGGTCACCTGCAACCCGATCGGGATGACCGGGTTCAGGGAGGACAGCGGGTCCTGGAAGATCATCGCGACGTCCCGGCCGCGGATGTCCCGCCGGGACCGGTCGTCGAGCTGGAGCAGGTCGGTGCCGTCGAAGACCGCCTTGCCGCCGACGCGCAGGCCCGGCTGCTTGGGCAGCAGGCCCATGATCGCCAGCGAGGTCACGCTCTTGCCACAGCCGGACTCACCGACCAGGCCGACCACCTCGCCGGCGTCGACGGAGAACGAGACACCGTCCACGGCGTGCACGGTGCGCTGACCGCGCCGGGCGAAGGTGACGGCGAGGTCGTCCACTTCGAGCAGGGACATTACCGACCCTCCGTCCGCGACTGCGGGGCTCGCAACTCTTCACACAGCCGACGTACCGTTCGCGACTGCGGGGCTCGCAAGCTCACTCCTCGCGCTTCACACAGCCGACCTTCCGTTCGCGACTGCGGGGCTCGCAAGCTCACTCCTCGCGCTTCACACATGAGCACCTACTTCCGCAGCTTCGGGTCGAGGGCCTCGCGCATCGCCTCACCGAGCAGGGTGAAGCCGAGCGCGGTGATGATGATCGCGACCGCCGGGTAGATCGCCAGCCCCGGCCGGATGCCCAGGTACGGCTGCGCGTCGGCGAGCATCACGCCCCACTCCGGCACGGCCGTGTCGGGGTTGCCGAGGCCGAGGAAGGAGAGCGCGGCGGCCTCGATGATCGCGGTGGCCAGGGTCAGCGTGGCCTGCACGATCACCGGGGCGAGCGAGTTCGGCACCACGTGGGTGATCGCGATCTTCGACTTCTTCACGCCCAGCGAGGTGGCCGCCAGCACGTAGTCGCTGTTGGCCTGGGAGATCATCGAGCCGCGCAGCAGCCGGGCGAAGACCGGCACGGAGACCACGCCGACCGCGATCATCACGGTGATCAGGCTCGCCCCGAGCAGGGCGGCGATGCTCACCGCCAGCAGGAGGCTGGGCAGCGCCAGCATCATGTCGATGACCCGCATGAGCGCGGTGTCGACGGCCCGGCCCCACCGGCCGCCCAGCCCGGCCGCCGCGCCGGCGACCCCACCGATCAGGGCACCGACCGCCAGACCGATCAGCGTGGAGACCACGCCGACGAGCAGGGTCTGCCGGGCGCCGACGATCATCCGGCTGAACACGTCGCGGCCCTGGTGGTCGTAGCCGAGCCAGTGGTCGCCGGAGGAGCCGGGGATGAGGCCCTGGCCCGACTTGACCACGCCCTCGCGGATGCCGATCGCGTCGGTCGGCCCGTACGGGACGAAGAACGGCCCGACGACCGCAACCAGGACGAAGAGCACCAGGATGACCGCGCCGATGATCGCCGCGGGGTTGCGCCGCAGCCGACGGAACGCCTCCTGCCAGAGGCTGACGCCGCGCTCGTCGTCCCGGGCGGCCAGCTCGGAGAGCCGGTCGATCTTTTCCTTCTTCTTGCCGGTGGTGATCGTCATCGGACCCTCACCCTCGGGTCGATCAGGCTGTAGGAGAGGTCGACCAGGAGGTTCACCAGCACGTACACCACCGCGATGATCATGATGAAGCCCATCAGCACCGGGTAGTCCCGCTGGCCGATGGCCTCGTAGATGAACGCCCCGATGCCGCTGAAGGCGAAGACGGTCTCGGTCAGCACCGCGCCGGAGAGCAGGCCGCCGGTGAGCAGGCCGATCGAGGTGACCACCGGCAGCATCGCGTTGCGCAGCACGTGCCGGCGGCGGACGGTCGACTCGGTGAGGCCCTTCGCCTCGGCGGTGCGGACGAAGTCCTCGTTGAGCACCTCCAGCACGCTGGCCCGGGTGATCCGGACGATGATCGCGAGCGGGATGCTGGCCAGCGCGACGCCCGGCAGCACGAGGTGCCAGATCGCGTCGGCGGCGGCGTCCCACTCCCGCGTCATCAGGCCGTCGAGGACGAAGAAGTTGGTGATCCGGGTGGCGCCGAGCGTCGGGTCCTGCCGGCCGCTGGACGGGAACCAGCCGAGGTTCTCCGAGAAGATCGCCTTCAGCACGTAGGCCAGGAAGAAGACGGGGATGCAGATGCCGATCAGCGAGCCGCCGACCGAGAGGTGGTCGAGCATCCGGCCGCGACGGCGGGCAGCCAGGTAGCCGAGCGGAATGCCGAGCCCGATCGCGATCACCAGCGCCATGACGGTCAGCTCGACGGTGCCCGGGAAACGCTCCAGGAACTCCGTGGTGACCGCGCGCTTGGTGGAGGTCGAGGTGCCGAGGTCGAGGCGGAGCAGCCGCCGCACGAAACGGCCGTACTGCACCAGGATCGGCTCGTCGAGGCCCATGTTGCGCCGGATCGCGGCACGCATCTCGGGCGTTCCGCGCTCGCCGAGGATGGCGGTCTCGGGGCCGCCGGGCAGTCGACGGAGCCAGATGAAGAGCAGGAGGGAGAGCCCGAACAGCGTGGGTATCAGCTGTAGCAGGCGTCTGACGATGAACCGGAACACGGCGGCCTCGAAGGGGGTACGGAGGGCCGCGGGCGGACGCTGTCGAAGCAGCGCCCGCCCGCGGTCGGAGCGTCAGGTCAGGACTTGAACTCGGCCGTTTCAAGCCGCTCGTCGGTGAGCGGGCTGGCCTTGACCCCGGTCACGTCCTTGCCGAAGACGATCGCCGGCGGCGAGTGCGACACCGGGACGCCGGGCAGGAACTCCATGATGGCCTTGTTGAGGGCCTTGTACTTCTCCACCCGAGCCGCCTGGTCGGCGGTGGTGTCGGCGTCCTGGAACTGGTCGAACAGGGCCTTGTTGGTGAAGCCCCACTCGTCCTTCGGCCGGTCGAACATGGTGCCGATGAAGTTGTAGCCGTCGCCGTAGTCACCGGTCCAGCCGAGGAAGTGGATGTCGTGCTTGCTGCCGGAGGTGGTGGCGTTGAGGTAGTCCGGGCTCCACTTGAGCGGGATGCCCTGGACGTTGATGCCGACCGCCTTGAGGTCCGCCGAGAGCAGCTCGAAGATGTCCTTCGGGTTCGGCATGTACGGGCGGGTGACCTCGGTCGGGTAATGGAACCGCAGGGTCAGGTTCGTCGCGCCCGCCTCGGCCAGCAACTGCTTGGCCTTCTCCGGGTTGTAGTCGTACTTGGCGACGTCGCCGTTCCAGCCCTCGACGGTGTCCGGCATGAAGTTCTCGGCGACCTTGGCGCCCGGGGGCAGCTTCGAGTCGACCAGCGCCTGCCGGTTCAGGGCGTGCGCGATGGCCTGCCGGACCTTGATGTCGGCGAGCTTCGGGTTCCCCTTCTGGTTGATGGCCAGGTAGAGGATGTTGAACGCCGGGCGGGTCAGGACGTTGAAGCCCTCGCCCTTGAGCGGCTCGACGTCGGCCGGGCCGACCAGGTCGTAGCCCTGGATGTCGCCGGAGCGCAGCGCCTGCTTGCGCGCGTTCTCGTCCGAGATGGTCTTGAAGATGATGGTCTTCAGCTTGGCCTTGGCGCCGGCGTAGTCGTCGTTGCGCTCGATGGTCAGCGTCTTGTTGGCGACGTCCCAGGACTTGAACTTGAACGGGCCGGTGCCGGTCGGGTGCTCCATCGCGTAGGACGGGTACTTGATGTCATCGGCGGTGCCGCCCACGTTGCTCGCGTCGTACTTCTCCAGCGCCGTCGGGCTGTGGATGGAGAACGACGGCAGCATCAGCGCGGCCGGGATCTTGCTGGAGACCCGGGTGAAGGCCAGGTCCACAGTGGTGGCGTCCTTGACGGTGCAGGACTTGAAGAGGCTCGGCGGCAGCTCCGCGTCCTCGTTCTTGGCGAAGCCGCCCATGACGTCCTGCCAGTACGCCGTCACGTCCGGGCTCTGCATGAGGCCCTTGGCGTTGTACCAGCGGTCGAAGTTCTTGCAGACCGCCTCGGCGTTGAAGTCGGTGCCGTCGTGGAACTTCACGCCGGAACGCAGCTTGAAGGTCCACGTCGTGCCGGCGGCGTCCGGAGTCCAGGACTCGGCCAGACCGGGGGTGATCTTCGTGCCCCCCTCCTCCGGCGTGACCAGCGTCTCGAAGATGCTGCGTGCGACGCGCAGCGACTCACCGTCGCTGGCGAAGCTCGGGTCGAGCACCTTCGGGTCTCCGGCGACGCCGAAGACGAGGGTGTCCTTCTTGCTACCGCCGGAACTGTCACCGCGGTCGCTCTCGGCGCAGCCTGCTACCGCGAGGGCCGCGACCGCGACGGCCGCGATAGCGACCTTCGGCCTGGATGCACGCATGGTGCTTCTCCTTGGGGGTACGGACAACGTGGTGACAGGGGTCACCGATGGGCGTGACCTTAGCCTTCGTTCGGACCGCCGGGAAACCTTCGTCGAAGCGGTTGGTACCGGATCGTGTCTTAACCGAGGCGTCCCGCCCCGGAGGCAGCGCCGGACCGCCATCAAAGGGGCGAAATGTCCAGGTTGACCGATGCAAATTTGTTACATCTATCGACGCGCGCTTCGTCCACATGTCAGAGCCCACAGTGGATGTCCGAGCGCGTACGACAGTGGCCGGCACCGGGATCCGGTGCCGGCCACGATCGGCGGATCAGACGGCGCGGCGCCCCTCGAAGGCCCGGCCGAGGGTGATCTCGTCGGCGTACTCCAGGTCGCCGCCGACCGGCAGGCCGCTCGCCAGCCGGGTCACCGCGATGCCCATCGGCTTGACCATCAACGCCAGGTAGGTGGCGGTGGCCTCGCCCTCGGTGTTCGGGTCCGTGGCCAGGATCAGCTCCCGCACCGTGCCCCCGCCCAGGCGGGTCATCAGCTCGCGGATGCGCAGGTTGTCGGGCCCGATCCCCTCCAGCGGGTTGATCGCCCCGCCGAGCACGTGGTAGCGGCCCCGGAACTCACCGGTCCGCTCGATCGCGACCACGTCCTTCGGCTCCTCGACCACGCAGAGCACCTCGTCGGTGCGGCGCGGGTCGCGGCAGATCCGGCACTGGTCGGACTCGGCCACGTTGTAGCAACTGGTGCAGAACCGCACCAGCTCCTTGACCTTGCGCAGCGCGCCGGCCAGCCGGTTGACGTCGGCCGGGTCGGCCGACAGGACGTGGAAGGCGATCCGCTGCGCGCTCTTCGGGCCGACGCCCGGCAGCCGCCCCAGCTCGTCGATCAGGTCCTGGATGGCACCCTCGTACATCTGCCGCTCAGAAACCGGGCAGGCCGAGGCCGCCCATGCCGCCGGTGACCGGGCCCATCTTCTTCTCGGTCAGCTCCCGGGCCGCCTCGGCGGCGTTGTGCATCGCCGCGACGACCAGGTCCTCCAGGGTCTCCACGTCCTCCGGGTCGACCGCCTTGGGGTCGATCTTGATCGCCTTGAGCTCCCCGGTGCCGGCGACGGTCGCGGTCACCAGGCCGCCCCCGGCGGTGCCGGTCAGCTCGGCCTCGGCCAGCTCGGCCTGGGCCTTGGCGATCTGCTGCTGCATCTTCTGCGCCTGCTTCAGCATCTGCTGCATGTTCGGCTGTCCACCTGGGCGCACGGATGGCTCCTTCTCGCACTCGTCTGCTCGGCCGCCGCTCAGCCTATCCGCTGGAAGCGGCCTCGCCCCGCCCGGTGCTTCCCCGCCCGGCCTTGCCCTACCGGGCGTCCACCTCGTCGATCTTCTCCGCGCCGAACGCCTCGCGCAGCAGCCGTACCGCCTGCTCCTCGCTGGACTCCCGCGCGGTCTTCTCGTCGAGCACCTCGTCCAGCGGCTCGTCGCCCGGGTCGAAGCCCTCGTAGGTCGGGCTCGCCGGCTGGGCGCCGCCGGGGCGTCCCCCGCCGCCGCGCACCGGCCCGTCGAAGTCCGGGTCGTACGGCGGCTCGCCGGCCCAGTCGGCGTCCGCGGTCTTCCGGGCCGCCTGGGCGGGCCGCGGACCGCGTCCCGCCGCAGCCGCCCGCGCCGCCGCGATCGCGCTGCTCACCGGGGGACCGGCGGGCGCGGCCTGCTGCGGCGCCGCCGAGGGACCGGCCGGCTGCGGTACGGCCGGCGCGGCGGTCACCGACGCGCTGCCCGCCGGTGCGGTGGTCGTCGCCGCGCCCGCCGTCGAGGTGGCCGTCGACGTGGTTCCCGACGTGCCACCCGGCCGGGCCGGTTCCGGCCAGTCGTCGGCGCCCCCGGCCGCGCCACCCGGGCGGGCCGGCTCGGGCCAGTCCTCGCCCCCGCCGGGCCGGGCCGCCTCGGGCCAGTCCCCGGCGTCGTCGGCGGACGTGTTGCCGCCCCGCGCCGCACCCGCGCCGGACGCCGGACGGGCCGGCCCGCCCTGGCCGCCCGCGCCGCCACGAGGCCCACCGGCCACGCCATCGGGCCCGCCGGTTGCACCGCTCGGGCCGCTCGGACCGCCGGACATGCCGCCGCCCGCGCCGTTGCCGGACGGGCCGGCGCCGCCCGGGGCTTGGTGGACGGGGGCGGCCGGGGGCGGGGAGGCCGGGCGGGCCGGAGCGGCGGGCCGGGACGGGCCACCGAGCGACGCGCCACCCCGCTCGCCGGCCACCTCGCAGCGGATCTGCCAGCGGCTGCCGAACTCCTCGTACAGCACCTCGGCCAGCACCGAGGTGTGGTTGCCCATCATCTGCGCGAGCACCGGCGACTTGACGGTCAGCACCAGGGTGTCGCCGTCCACGTCGCGGACCACTGCGTCGCGCATCAGCGCGGCGGCCGGCTTCTTGATCCGGTTGACCTTGGCGACGATGTCCGGCCAGACCCGGCGCACCGCGACGGCGTCCAGCGCGCCCGCCGGAGCCGCGCCGGGGCGGGGCGGCTCCGGGGTGGCCGGGTCGGGCATCACCGCCGAGGGCGGCACCGGACGGCGGGCGGGAGCATCGGCGGGCGGGCCACCGGCACCCACCGGGTCCGCGGCACCCGGGACCGCCTCCGCCGACCGGGAACCGGTGGCAGCCCCGGCTGCGGCGCGGGCGGCGGCGACACCGGACGGAGCGGCGGCAGCCGCCGGCGGGCCGGCGGGCCCCGGGTCGGGCGCGGCGACAGCCGCGGTCGCGGCGGGAGCGTCGGGGCGTACCGGAGCCGGGGCGGCCGGCGCGGGGCCGGCGACGGCCAGCGGCGCGTCGGTGCCGGCGAGGGTGAGCCGGCGCTCCATGCGCTCCAGGCGCTGGAGCAGGCCGCCGGTGGTGTCGTCGGCGCCGGGCAGCAGCATCCGGGCGCAGATCAGCTCCAGCAGCAGCCGAGGCGCGGTGGTGCCGCGCATCTCCACGAGACCGTTGTGCACGATGTCGGCGCAGCGGGACAGGGTGCCCGGGCCGAGCCGCTGGGCCTGGGCGGTCATCCGCTCGATCTGGTCGGTCGGGCCGTCGATCAGGCCCTTGGCGGCGGCGTCCGGCACCTGCTGGAGCACGATCAGGTCGCGCAGCCGCTCCAGCAGGTCCGAGGCGAACCGGCGCGGGTCGTGCCCGGCCTCGGCCACCCGGTCGACGGTCGCGTACGCGGCCGCCCCGTCGCCAGCGGCCAGCGCGTCGCACATCTCGTCGATCAGGGCGGCGTCGGTGACACCGAGCAGCGCGGCGGCGCGGGGGTAGGTGACCCCCTCCGGCCCGGCCCCGGCGATGAGCTGGTCGAGCACGGAGAGGCTGTCCCGGGCGCTGCCGCCGCCCGCGCGCACCACCAGCGGGAAGACCGCCGGCTCGACCGCCACGCCCTCCGCCTCGGTCAGCTGCTCCAGGTAGGGCCGGAGCACCTTCGGCGGGATCAGCCGGAACGGGTAGTGGTGGGTCCGCGACTTGATCGTGCCGAGGACCTTCTCCGGCTCGGTGGTCGCGAAGATGAACTTGACGTACTCCGGCGGCTCCTCGACCAGCTTGAGCAGGGCGTTGAAGCCGGCCGACGAGACCATGTGCGCCTCGTCGATGACATAGATCTTGAAGCGGCTGCGGGCCGGCGCGAAGAACGCCTTCTCGCGCAGCTCGCGGGCGTCGTCGACGCCACCGTGGCTGGCCGCGTCGATCTCGATGACGTCGATCGAGCCGGCGCCGTCGGTGGCCAGCGAGCGGCACGACTCGCACTGCCCGCACGGCTCCGGGGTGGGACCCTGCTCACAGTTGAGGGAGCGGGCCAGGATGCGGGCGCTGGAGGTCTTGCCGCAGCCCCGGGGACCGGAGAAGAGGTACGCATGGTTGAGCCGCCCGCTGCGCAGCGCCTGCGACAGCGGCTCGGTGACGTGCTCCTGCCCGATGACCTCGGCGAAGGTGCGTGGCCGGTACTTGCGGTAGAGCGCCAGTGCCACCCGTCCCGCCTCCTCTCGACCGAGCCATTCTGCGCCGGTCAGCCGCGGGTGACCACCCACCCCGCCGGTGACCTGACCCGCAGGGACGTTACCGGCACCCGGAGACAGAAAGGCCCCCCGTGCACCCGTCAGAGCCCGCTTATCCTTGCTGCCTTCCGGCCCTGGGGAGGTTCACGAGATGCACGCCGCACGGGGGGTGCCACCAAGCCTACCCGACTCCGGGTCGATCTTCAGGGGGTGGTGGGGTGGCCGACCCGCCGGGGACCTGTATCCTCTTCTGCGGAGGATTCGCCTAGAGGCCTAGGGCGCACGCTTGGAAAGCGTGTTGGGTTCACACCCTCACGAGTTCGAATCTCGTATCCTCCGCTCACCTGAGCAGCATCAACGCGAGGGCCGGCCCCATCGGGGACCGGCCCTTCGTCGTCTCCCAGCTACTTGGTCCCAGCTCGGGACAGACCCCTGCCGAGTCGGTCGGCCGTCGAGCGGCGGGTCCAGCTGTTCCGCGTCGGCCCCGGGCGTCCGGTCGAGAGGTGATCTCCGACGCAGGTCGATCAACCGGCAGGGCCGGAACCATACGCTGGCAGCCGCATTCGACAGCGAGATATCCGGGCGGCGGCGACCTGAGGGCGACGACCGGCCCGGGGAAGGCGCGGACACAGATGAACACGATGTTGAACGCCGCCGAGATGCTGGCGGTGCTGGCCGCCGGGGTCGCGGCCGGTGCCATCAACGCGGTGGTGGGCTCGGGCACGCTGGTGACCTTCCCGGTCCTGCTGTCCCTGGGCTATCCACCGGTGGTGGCGAACGTGTCGAACACGGTCGGGCTGGTGCCGGGGTCGTTCTCCGGGGCGTACGCCTATCGCCGTGACCTTGCCGGGCACGGCCGGCTGCTGGCGCGGCTGGGCGTCGCGAGCGTGCTCGGGGGGATCACCGGGGGCGTACTGCTGCTGCGGCTGCCGCCGGGGGCGTTCCGGGCCATCGTGCCGGCGCTGATCGGGCTGGCGCTGGTGCTGGTGGTGGTGCAGCCGCAACTGGCCCGGGCGCTGGCCCGCCGGCGGCAGGGCCGGGCGGACGCGCCGCCGCCCGCCGACGGGGAGGTCCGGCACATCGGGCCGCTCCTGCTCCTCGGTGTGTTCGCCACGGGGGTGCACGGCGGCTATTTCGGCGCCGCCCAGGGTGTGCTGCTGCTGGGGCTGCTCGGGGTGCTGCTCTCCACCGACCTGCGCTGGGTCAACGGGGTCAAGAACCTGCTCGCCGGCCTGGTGAACGGGGTCGCGGCGGTCCTGTTCATCGCCCTGGGCACGGTGGCCTGGCAGCCGGCGCTGCTGATCGCCGTGGGTTCCGTGGTGGGTGGCCTGGTCGGCGGCCGGTGGGGGCGCCGGCTGCCGCCGGCGGCGCTGCGCGCCGCGATCGTGGTCGTCGGGCTCGCCGCCCTGGTCAACCTGCTGGCCTGAGCCGGCGCCGCCCGACGTGAGCCTGGCCGGTCATCCGCGCGCACGGGTCCACGAGACGAAGCGGTCGGCCAGGTCGGCGGGGTTGACGTCGTGGTCCAGCCCGGCGAGTTGCTCGGCGGCCTCGGCCTGGAGGGTCGCCAGGTAGACGGTGAGCGCGACGCGGTCGTGGCGGTACTCGCCGAGCAGCCGCAGCTTCGCCGCCGAGCAGGGCCAGGCGATGCCGCACACCCGGCAGCGCCAGGTGGGCCGGGTCGGGACGTGCTCGCGGCGTCGACTCACCGCCGGGCCGCCCCCGCTGCCTCTGCGGACCCTGGGCCGCCGGTGCCCGACCCGGACGGATCGGCGACGACCGTGACCGGGTGGTTCGACGGGGGCGCGGGTCGCGTCGTCGATCCGGCCGGCTCGGGGCCGGCGGAGATCAGCATGGCCCGGTCGACGCGGACGAAGGCGAAGCGCGCGCGGGCTCGGAGGGTGCCGTCCGGGGTGACCTCGTGGCCGCGTACCTCGGCCCACACCCGTCCCTCGAACGGGCCGATGCTCAGCACCTCGGTGATCCGCAGGGTCAGCGGGCCCTCGCCGAAGCGGTACGCGTCGTCCGGCACGCGGATCGTCGCGCCGACGGCCAGGGGCATCCGCGGCTCCCGGCGAGGCGCAGGCTCCCGGCGAGGCGCAGGCCCCCGGTCAAGCGCAGGCTCCCGGCGAGGCGCGGGCGGGGTCGGCTGGCATTGACCGGCGACGGCATCGGGCCGGACGGGCAACGGTGCCGGGCCGGGCGGCTGGCGGGTGGACACGGGCGGCTGGCGGGTGGGCACGGGCGGGGCCTCCTCCGGGAGCGCGACGAGGAACGCGACGAGCGGGCTGGCTGGAGGGGGCCGCCCCGCCCTCCCCGCCGGGGCGGCCCCGCGACTGGCACGACCGCCGGGCTCCCTCGCCTCCACCGGCCGCGCCGCCTTCGTCACCCCAACTTGCCGATAGTGAGCAGACAGATACACCGCGTAAATGTATGGTCGCCAGATATTTGGGACATCCGATGGGAGGAGCCCGTGAACGACGCGCTGCGGGTCGCGCTCAGCGACACCGGGCACACGACCGAATCCCTCGCCGAGAAGGTCGGGGTCGATCCGAAGACGGTCGGCCGCTGGCTGACGGAGGACCGCATCCCGCATCCCCGACATCGGTTGGCGGCGGCGGAGGCCCTCCACCGGGACGTGTCGGACATCTGGCCGGACACTTCGAGACGTCGTGACCCGATCTGGTTCCGTCCGTGGCAGGAGATCGAGCGCGAGGCGGTGTCGCTGCGGTCGTACGAGTCGGTGGTGCTGCCCGGGCTGCTCCAGACCGAGGCGTACGCCCGGGCCGTGCTGACCGGCGGAGGCCTGTTCCCCCGGGGCGACGTCGAGCGGCACCTGGCGGCCCGGCTCGCCCGGCAGGGCATCCTCCGGCAGGACGAGCCGCCGCAGTTCACGGCCGTCGTCGACGAGGCGGTGCTGCGCCGCCCGGTCGGCGGCCGGGCCACCATGCGCGAGCAGCTCCACGCCCTGGTCACGGTGTGCGCCGAGCCGCACGTCCGGGTGCACGTCGTGCCGTCGTCGGTCGGTGCCTACGCGGGGCTGAACGGGCCGTTCGTCATCGCCAACAGCCACGACCACCGGATCGCCGGCTATCTCGACAACCAACTCCAGGGCCAAGTGGTTAGCGACCCGACGGACATCGCCGCCATGATGGCTGCGTGGGAGAACGTGCGCGGCGAGGCGCTGACCCACTGGCAGTCTGTCGATCTCATCTCGGAAGTGGCGGAGACATGGAGCTGAATGGCGCGCGGTGGCGCAAGAGCAGCCGCAGCAGCGGCAACGGCGGCAACTGCGTCGAGGTCGCCGACAACCTGCCCGGCGTCGTCGCCGTGCGCGACTCGAAGGACCCGGCCGGCCCGGCGCTCGCCTTCCCGCCGGCGGCGTGGCGCGCGTTCGTCAGCCGGATCGCCGAGCGCCCCTGACCGAGCGGCGGTGACCGGGTCGGCGTCCGGGGCGGCGGGAGACTCCGCCGCCCCGGACGACCTGGGGTCACTCCGCCGGCATCGTGGCGGCCTCCAGGGTCGCCAGCGCCCGCCGCAGCGCGCGGGCCCGTCCGGCCGGCGTGCGCGCCTTGAGCAGCGGCAGGAAGATCCCGTACCGGTCGCTGCGGCTCAGGGCCTCGAACGCCACGCGGGCACGGTCGCTGCCCGCGAGCGCCGCGACGAGATCCTCGGGTACGGCGGCGCTGCGCTGCGGGGCGTACGCCCTCGCCCATCGGCCGTCGGCCTTCGCGGCGTCGACCTGCGCGCGGCCGGCGGGGCGCATCCGGCCGGCCGCCTCCAGGGCGGCCACGCGGTCGACGTTGATCCGCGACCAGGGGCTGCCCGGCCGGCGCGGCGAGTAGCGCTGGAGGAAGTGCGTCGCGTCCAGGCGGCGGCGGTGGCTGTCGATCCAGCCGTGGCAGATGGCGACGTCGCCGGCCTGCGCCGCGCTCATGGCGACCGCACCCGAGCCCTTGCGGGGAATCGCCAGCCAGGCTTCGGACCGGGTGCCGGCGTGCGCGGCGAGCCACCCGTCCCACTCGTCGGCGTCCGCGCACCGGATTATCTCGACCTCGTCCACGATCGTCAGCCCTGCCCGGCGAGGATCTCGACGTGGTGCGGGTTGTACATGACGCCCAGCAGGTTGCCGAACGGGTCGACCACGGTGGCGGTCACGAAGCCGCTGCCGCGGTCCTGCGGCGGCTCGTGCGGGGTGGCCCCCATGGCGAGCAGCCGCGCGAACATGTCGTGCACGTCGTCGACGTGCCAGTACAGGACGACGCCGCCCGGCCCGGACGTCGCGCCCGGCGGCCGGTAGCGGCTGTCGATGAGGCCCAGCTCGTCCTGGTGGTCGCCGAGCCGCCATTCCGCGTAGCCGTCGCGCAGGAAGTACGGCTCGAAGCCGATCAGTTCCGTGTACCAGCCCTTGGCCGCCTGCCAGTCCGCCGCCCAGTAGCTGACGTTGGCCATGCCGCGCAGTCTCAGTGTCTCCGTCATGGCCTCACGCTAGGACGGGTTGAGGAACACCAGCTTCCTCAATCTCGGGCAGAATCGGGAAAATGCTGGAAACCTCGGTACGGCTCCTGCGGCTCCTCTCGCTCCTCCAGCAGCGGCGCGACTGGTCCGGCGCCGACCTGGCGGCCCGGTTGGCGGTCACCACCCGGACCGTCCGCAACGACGTCGACCGACTCCGGCAGCTCGGCTACCAGGTGGACTCGACCACCGGCCCGGCCGGCGGCTACCGCCTCGGCGCCGGCACCGCGCTGCCGCCGCTGCTGCTCGACGACGACGAGGCGGTGGCGGTCGCGGTCGGTCTGCGGGCGGCCGCGGCGGGCTCGGTCACCGGCATCGAGGACGTGTCGCTGCGGGCGCTGACCAAGCTCGAACGGACCCTGCCGGCGCGGCTGCGCCCGCGCGTCGACGCCCTGCGCACCACCACGGTCTCGGCGGCCGGTGGCGGGCCGACCGTCGACGCCGACACGCTGACCACCGTCGCGGCGGCGGCCCACCGGCACGAACGGCTGCGGTTCGAGTACGCCGGCCACGACGGGAGCACCAGCGTGCGCGACGTCGAGCCGCACACCCTCGTCTACACGGGCCGCCGCTGGTACCTGCTGGCCTGGGACACGGACCGGCGGGACTGGCGCACGTTCCGCGCCGACCGGCTGCGTCCGCTGCCGCCGGCCGGGCCACGGTTCGTGCCGCGCGAGCCGCCGGGCGGCGACGCGGCGGCGCACGTGCTGCGCGGGGTCCGGTCGCTGGTCTGGGCGTATCAGGCGCGCATCCGGTTCCAGGCGCCGGCCGCCGTGGTGGCCGAGCGGAGCACCCCCACCTCCGGCGAGATCATCCCGATCGACGACGCGACGTGCGAGCTGGTCACCGGCACCGACTCGCTGCACGACCTGGCCACGTACCTGAGCAAGTTCGACGTCCCGTTCACGGTCCTGGCTCCCCCCGAACTCCACGACCTCCTCCACACCCTCGCCACCCGCTACCTCGCCGCCCTCCCCCACCCACCCCGGCGATCTCGCACTTCGCGCCCGGGCGAAGGCGCGCATTCCGCCTGAAACGGGGGCCGAAAGTGCAAGATCGCGGGGGTCGACGGTCCCCACGGCGGCGGGGATGGGCGGGTAGCGTGCGGTGGTTGGTGGCGGAGCCGGTTCCGTCGTACACATGTTCCATCCACAGGCTGTGGACGGCGGAGGGCTCCGATGGGTTACCAGCTCAGCGCGGTCGTCGCGGACGCCGAGCTGCTCCGCGAGCAGACCGCCGACCTCGACCACGCGGTCCTCGGCGAGCTGCGCCAGGACTTCGCGCTGCTGCCGGTCACCCCGCAACTGGTCGAGGAGCTGACCGGGGCGCTGCCCGACTTCTCCGTGGCGGAACGGTCGCCGACGGAGCCGTTCCACCTGGTGCTGTCGGCCGCCCTCGCCGGGGTCCTCGCGGGCTGGTCGCGGTCGGGTCCGGTGGCGTACCTGGAGGCGGAGTTCGCCGGCGGCGCCGGCTACCAGTCGGCGATGGTGTGGCTCGGCGGCGGGGTGAGCTGGGGGCCGCGCGTCGACCACCTCTTCGACGGGCCGCGGTCGGAGTGGCCGCTCAACGCCGCGCTCGCCCGGCTCGGCGCGGAGCCCGGCGCGTGGATCGACCCGTTCGCCGAGCTGGGCCTGCACGTCGAGCGGAGCACCGCCGGGTGGCTCGCGCACGGCCGCCGGCGGCTGAGCGCCGACTACTGGGACGAGCTGGCCGAGGAGTGGGAAAGCCGGCAATCTGGAAACGACCAGCAACCTGAGCGCCCCGGCCCCGTTGGGGACTGGGGGATTCTATGAAATTGCGACAATTCGTCTTCATCGCGACGCTGCTGACGGCTGCCTCGATCGCGGGCAGTGGCGCGCGCCCGCAACTGCCCGAAATGGACGGCCGGCCCGCCGGGGCCCTCGACGTGGTCGGCCTGAACGGGCTCCACAACGTCGAGTTCGGCGACACCGAGGACGAGCTGACCCGGCGGGGCATCCTGCGTACCGACGTCGACGCCTGCGGCCCGTCCCTCGCCGGACACGACACGACCAGCCCGATCTTCGTCGACGACCGGCTCGTGCTGCTCTGGCTCGGCGACGCGACGCGCACCCCGGAGGGCGTCACCGCTGGCAGCCCCGTCGACGAGGTCTGGGGCCGCTACCCGTCGGCGCGGGAGCTGGAGGCTCCACAGGGGACGCACCGGTTCGCCGGGCTGCTCGCCCGGCGGGGCGACCGCGCGTACCTGTTCCTGCACGACGGGCGTACGGTCCGCAAGATCATCGTCGGGTACGCCGAGTGGGCTGAGCGCCTCTTCGAGGAGGGCCACAGCCCCTGCTGAACTCCGCCGGTCGGTCTTCGACACCAGCGGCGTGCGGTACCGCGGCCCGACGGCTACGCCTTGCGGATGGACCGGGCGTCGACGGGGTCGGGGGCGCGGCAGGCATGTGCAGCGGAGTGCCGGGTATCCGCCGGACATGGCGCGGTACACGAAGCCCGAGCTGAGAGAACAGCTCAAGGAAGAGATCATGGCTTCCGACAAGGGCGGCAGGCAGGGGCAGTGGTCGGCGCGCAAGTCGCAACGGCTCACCAAGGAGTACCAGAAGCGCGGCGGAGGCTACGAGGGCCCGAAGGACGAGCGGCAGAAGTCCCTGCAGCGTTGGGGCGGCGAGCACTGGCAGACCAGGGAAGGCGACACCCGGGCGCGGCACGGCGACGAGACGAGTCGATACCTGCCCAAACAGGCCTGGGAGCAGCTCTCCGACGAGGAGCAGCGCAAGACCGACGCCAAGAAGCGGAAGGAGTCGAGGTCCGGCAAGCAGTACGTCGCCAACACCGAGCGGGCCAGCCGCGCACGCCGGAACGCCACGTCGGTCGGGCGGCTGTCGGAGCTGCCGGTTGCCGAGGCGGCCAAGCTCGTCCGGGGCCTCGACACGGGCCAACTCAAGGCGGCACTGCGGAACGAACGCGACAACAAGGGTCGCAAGACGCTCATCCAGCGGCTGGAGTCGGAACTCGACCGGCGCTGACGGGCGTCCGGGTTGCCGCGCCCGCTCGCGTACCGCCGAAACCGGGACCACACGCGGAACGCCCGGTGCGATCCTCGCGGATCGACCGGGCGTTCTCGCTGTTCACGAGCGGTGGCGGCGGGATTTGAACCCGCGGAGGGCGTAACCCCGCACACGCTTTCGAGGTCTGCGACCATGCATCCGTGGTGGTTCGGTAGTGGCCGCGAGCAGGTATGACGGTCTCCGACGAATGGAGGCGTGCACCTGCGGACCGTGGCGAACGAGACCACAAATGAGACGCCCCTGCCACGCCGTCGCCTCGACCCCGGTCACCTGTGTGATCGTCCCCAGCCGGGGACTCCTCGGTCGCCCGGCCCGGTCGGTTCCCGCTACGTCCGGCGCCGGTTGGCTATCGCGTGGACCAGGAGGACCACCCAGCCGATCGCGGCAAGCGCGCCGGCCACGGCGAGCCCGGTGAAGAGCAGCCAAGTACTGCCGCCCTGGGCGGCGAAGACACCCCTGCGGGCGCCGGTGTCACGGGCCGCCACGGTGGCCCCCGAGGTCAGCCCATCCGGCCCGTCGTAAACGATGACGTCGTTACGCGGCGTCCCGCCCCCGTCCGGGACGAAGTCGCCGTGCCAGGTGCAGTTGCGGCCGCACGTCTCGTAGCGCGCGGTGAATGTGCCCGCCGTGCCGTCACCGGACTTCGCCTGCAAGGCCGGAGCGACGTCGGGTACGGCGAGGGCCAGCCCGAGGAAGGTGAGGAAAGGAAGCCCAACCCAGAGCAGGAACTTCATCCCCCAGCCAGCTGTCCCATTCGCCACGAGCACACCGTAACGAGATCGGTCCAGCTGTCATGACCACTCACCGCCGCGCGGCACTAGCACCCAACTGAGACCAGAACTGAGACCACCAAGCGGAACGCCCGGCCGATCCTCGCGGATCGACCGGGCGTTCTCGCTGTTCACGAGCGGTGGCGGCGGGATTTGAACCCGCGGAGGGCGTAAACCCTCACACGCTTTCGAGGCGTGCTCCTTAGGCCACTCGGACACGCCACCGCCGACGAGGGTACAGGACAGCGGGTCTGGATGCCGAACCGGTGTCCCCGCCTCCGGCCTGGCAGGATCTTTGCCATGAGTACGCACATCGGCGCGAAGCCGGGAGAGATCGCCGAGCGGGTCCTGATGCCGGGCGACCCGCTGCGGGCCAAGTGGATCGCGGAGACCTACCTCGAGGACGCCAAGTGCTACTCGACGGTCCGGGGCATGCTGGGCTTCACCGGGCGCTGGAACGGCGTCGAGGTCTCCGTCCAGGGCTCCGGCATGGGCATGCCCTCCGCCTCGATCTACGCCCACGAGCTGGTCAACGAGTACGGCGTGAAGTCGCTGATCCGGGTCGGCTCCTGCGGTGCCCTGACCGAGGACCTGCGGCTGCGCGACGTGATCGCGGCGATCGGCTCGTCCACCGACTCGAACATGAACCGGATGCGTTTCGACGGGCTGATCGACTACGCCCCGGTCGCGGACTTCGGGCTGCTGCGCACGTCGGTCGAGGTGGCCGAGCGGCGCGGCATCGCCATGCGGGTGGGCCCGATCCTGGCGGCGGACGCCTTCTACACCGACCGCCCGGACCTCTACGACACGCTCGCCGACTACGGCGTGCTGGCGGTGGAGATGGAGTCGGCGGCGCTCTACACGATCGCCGCCCGGTTCAAGGCCCGCGCGCTGACCCTGCTGACGGTCAGCGACCACATCAAGACGGGCGAGAAGACCACCTCCGAGGAGCGCGAGCAGACCTTCAGCCAGATGGTCGAGATCGCCCTGGACACGATCATCGCCTGATCCCCCTCCCCTTCGGCTCCGCCGCCCCGTCGTCCGTTGGACGGCGGGGCGGTGTCGTGACGACCGTCACCCGACAAAACTATACGACCGGTCGTGCTTATTTATTAGCCTCTGCCCATGACACTCGACGGACGAGTCGCGCGGGGCGACCGGACCCGCACGGCCGCGCTGGACGCCGCCGTGGTGCTGGCCACCGAGGTCGGCCTGCACGGGCTCTCCCTCGCCCAGCTCGCCGACACGCTCGGGGTCAGCAAGTCCGGGCTGTTCGCGCACTGGCGCTCCAAGGAGGCGCTCCAGCTCGCCACCATCGACCGGGCCGTGGAGCAGTGGCAGGAGCGGATCGTCGCCCCGTCCCTGCGCGCCCCCGGCGGCGTACGGCGGCTCTGGGCGTTGCACCAGGCCCGGATCGACTTCTACGCCGCCCGGGTGCTCCCCGGCGGCTGCTTCTTCGCCAGCACCGACTTCGAGTACAACGCCCGCCCCGGCCCGGTCCGGGACCGGCTCGCCGAGGTGTTCGGCCGCTGGGCCGCGTTCCTCGAGCGGCTCGTCCGGGAGGCCGTCGACGCCGGCGAGCTGCCCGCCGACACCGACGTCCCGCAGTTGGCGTACGAGATCGACGCGCTCGGGATCACCGCCGCGCTGCGCTCCCGGCTGCTGGACCCCGACACCGCCTACCGGCACGCCCGCCAGGGCCTGCTGAACCGCCTACGGGCGTTGTGCCCCGACCCCACCCTGCTACCGGAAGGCCGCTCATGAGCCACGCCATCGCCGACCAGCCCGCCGTCGAGTTCGGTCACGTCGAGCACGTCACGGTGCACTTCGACGACCTCGACGCCCTCGGCCTCCTGCACAACGCCCGGTACGCGGTGCTGCTGGAACGGGCCCTGACGCCGTACTGGGCCGCCCGGGGCGTCTCGTTCCAGGGCGGGCAGCGCAGCGCCCCCGACGTGTTCCACGCGGTACGCGAGTTCACCATCACCTACCGCGCCCCGATCACCGGCACCGGGCCCGTGGCGGTGCACTTCTGGCTCGAACACTTCGGCACCAGCAGCGCCGAGTACGCCTACCAGTTCCGCTCCGTCGACGGCCGGGTGGTGCACGCCGAGGGCCGGCGCGCCATCGTCCGGCTCGACCCGGCCACTCTGCGCCCGGCGCCGTGGACCGAGACCGCGCAGGCGGTGGCCGCCACCCTGCTCCGCCCCGCCCCGAGCCCCGCCTGACGCGGTTCGGGTGCGTCCGCCGGTCGCGCAGGCGACCACGGACGCACCCGAACCGTCAGGCCAGCGCCTCCGTGGGGGCGAGCCGGGCGGCGCGGACGGCCGGATACAGGCCGGCGCCACCACCGATCGCCAGAGTCGCCGCCACGCCGCCGACCACCGCCCAGGCCGGCACCACGGTCGGCCACCCCCGGGAGAGCGCGTAGCCGGCGGTGACCAGGATGCCGAGCAGCACCCCGCCCGCCCCGCCCAACGCGGAGAGCAGCAGCGACTCGGCCAGGAACTGGGTGCGAACCTGCCCCCGGGTGGCGCCCAGCGAGCGCCGCAGCCCGATCTCGGCACGCCGCTCCAGCACCGAGATGACCATGGTGTTCGCCACCCCGACACCGCCGACCAGCAACGCCACCGCGCCGAGGCCCAGCAGCAGGCCGGTGAACGCCTCGTCGGTGGCCTCCGCGGCCGCCAGCGCGTCCGACGGCCGGGACACCTCCACCTCGTTCGGCGCCTCCGGGTTCGCGGTCGCGCCGAGCACCGACCGGACCGCCTCCACCGACGCCTCCCGCGACCGGGTGTAGACGGTCGTCGGGTGCCCGTCGAAGCTCAGGTACGTCTCCGCGGCCGGCCAGCCGACCAACGCCGAGCCGTCCAGCTCCGGGGCGAGCGGGGCCGGCGCCAGGATGCCGACCACGGTGAACCAGCGCCCGCCGAGGTGCACCTGCACGTCCGGGCCGGCCGCGCCGAGCCCGAGCCGCCGGGCGGCGGCGTCGCCGAGCACCACGGCCGGGTACCGCTCGGTGGCCGCGTTCAGCCAGGTGCCGCTGCGTACCGTCGCGCCGACGGTGTCGACCAGCCCGAGCTGGGCGGCCCGGGTGGCGATACCGCCCGTCTCGCCCGGCGGGATGCGGTCGGAGCGGTAGACCGGGGTCTCCGGCACCTGCCCGGTGGCGGCCACCGCGGTCACCGGCCCGATCCGGCCGATCATGGCGACCGACTCCACCGGGAGCCGCGCCTGGTCGCCGAAGAGCGTGCTGCCCGGGGCCACGGTGAGCAGGTTGGTGCCGAGCCGGTCCAGGGTGCGGTCCAGGTCGGCGCGGGACGACGACGAGATGCCGACCACCGCCACCATCGCCGCGATGCCGATCGCGATGCCCAGGGCGGAGAGAAACGCGCGCAGCGGCCGGGTGCGCAGCCCGACCCCGCCGACCCGGAGCACGTCGGCCGGCCCCAGCCGGGCCGGCACCAGCCGCGGCCGGTCGTCCACCACCGTCAGCCCACGCCGGTCGCGCCGGGTGTCCACCGCCATCAGCACACCCCCTCGGAGACCAGCGCCGCCGAGTCGGCCACCACCCGGCCGTCCCGCATCCGCACCTGCCGCGGCAGCCCGTCGGCGATCTCCCGGTCGTGCGTGATCACCACGACCGTGGTGCCCGCCACGTGCAACTCGCGCAGCAGCGTCAGCACCCCGGCACCGGCCACCGAGTCGAGGTTGCCGGTCGGCTCGTCGGCGAGCAGCACCGCCGGCTCCCCGACCACCGCCCGGGCCACCGCGACCCGCTGCCGCTCACCGCCGGAGAGCTCGTGCGGCCGGTGCGTCAGCCGGTGCCCGAGCCCCACCCGGTCGAGCGCGGCCTCCGCGCGCCGCCGCCGCTCCCGCCGGGGTACGCCGGCGTAGAGCAGCCCGTCCGCGACGTTGTCCAGCACGGGCGTGCCGACGGCGAGGTGGAACTGCTGGAAGACGAAGCCGATCCGGCGGGCCCGCAGCGCGGCCAGCTGGCGGTCCGGCAGGGTCGCCACGTCGTACCCGTCGATCCGGACCCGGCCGTCGGACGGGCGGTCCAGCGTGCCGATCAGGTGCAGCATGGTGGACTTGCCCGACCCGGACGGGCCGACGATCGCCAGCAGCTCGCCGTGCCGGATCCGCAGCGACACCTCACGCAGCGCCACGACCCCGCCCGGGTACGTCCGACTCACCCCGTCCAGCACGACGGCGTCGGCGGTCATGCCGGCATCCCCACGGTCATGCCCTCGGCCACGTCCGGGCCGCTGATCTCGACCCGGCCGGCGGCGAATAGCCCGGTGGTGACCGCGACGATCCGGCTCCGCCCCGCGTCGACCACCTCCACCCCGTAGCCGCCCTCGGCGAGGGCCAGCAGGGCCGCCACCGGCACGGTCAGCACGTCTGGCCGCTCGGCCGCGGTGAAGGTGACCTCCACGGACGCCTGGTCGTAGCCGGCGAGCTTCGCCGGGTCGGCAACCGACACGGTGACCTCGATCTTCGTCTCGGCCTCGCTGTCCTGGCCCGGCGCGCCGCCGGTGCCGGCGTCGATCACCGTCTGCACGGTCTCGACCTTTCCGTCGACCGGCCCACCGTCGGGCAGGCTGACGGAGACCGCGCCGCCCTTCTTCGCCAGCCGCTGGTCGTCGACGTCCAGCTCCACCGTGACCAACCGGCTGGTGCCGGTGTACGTCAACACCGCCTGGCCCGGCTGGGCCGCGTCCCCGGGCGCCGCCTGCTGGCTCTCCACCCGGACCGCGCCGGCGGCGTAGACGATCCGGCCCGGCTCGACCCGGCCGGTCTCGGGCAGCCCCAGCTCCTCCTGCCACTGCCGGACCGCGTCGGCGGTGCTGCCGGTGTACTCGTCGTCGACCGTGAAGCCGTCGTGGCCGAGCGCCCGCAGGTTCCGCTCGAACTGCTCGACGTCCGCCCCCTCCGCCCCGGGCTGGAGCACCCGGTACGCGGGCAGCGACCCGTAGAGCAGCACCACCGGGTCGTTGTCCACGGCGTAGAGCCGCCCACCCCGCTTCACCGTCGCACCGGTGTCCGGCACCGCGGTGATCGTCCCGCTCAGCCGGGCGGAGGCGGTGCGGGTGGTGCCGTACCCCAACTCGCCGTCGACGGTCTGGGCGTCCGTCAGCGTCTGCCGGGTGACCGTGGCGGTGGCCGGCGGGGCGGTGTCGGCGGCGGCGGTGCTGCGGTCGGTCCCGTCGAAGCCCACGGCGGCGGCGACCCCGACGCCGGCCGCGACCACGACGGCGGCGGCCAGCGCGACCGTCCGGAGCCGGAACCGACGAGCGCTCACCGGGCGGCTCCGGCGATCTTCGGCGAGTACTGCCGGCACTTCTCCATCGCGGCCTTCACCTGCTGGTCGTCGACTTTGATGGCGTCGGGCCGCAGTTGGATGCCACCGTCCGCGGAGGGGTCCGGGAACTCGGGCACGCCGTTCTCGCGCATGCAGGCGGCGAACTTGCGCAGCCGCTCCACCTGCTCCGGGTCGAGCTTCCGCTTCTCCCCGCCGTTCGGCAGGTGCTGCCGGCACTTCTCCATGGCCGCCTGCACCTTCCCCGGGTCGGTCTTCCCGTCGAACCGGAACAGCCGCGCGCCGCCCGGCTCCGGGTCCGGCACCTCCACCCCGTTCTCCCGCATGCACTCGGCGAATTTCAACTGCCGTTCCTCGTCGCTGAGCTGGGCGGCGGCGGAGGCGGGCACCGGTTCGGCACCGCCGCCTCCGCCCGCCGTCGCCACCGCCGGCCCGTCGCCCGACCCGCCGCAGCCGGCGACGGCCAGGGCGACCAGCAGCGGCACCGCGAGTAGTCCTCGTCGCATGACACGCTTCCTCTCCGGGCCCGGCGGACGTCGCCGGGCACCCCCCGTTCGGCCCGGCGCTCCACCGGGCGTCCCGACCAGTCGACGACAGGGGGCGTATCCGGGGCGTAACCGGCGGCGTTAACGGCGGCGTTATCCGGGGCGCGGCACCATTGGCGGGTGAGAGTGCTGGTGGTGGAGGACGAGAGCCTGCTCGCGGAGAGCATCGCCGAGTGGCTGCGCCGGGAGGCGTTCGCGGTCGACGTCGCGTACGACGGCGACGCGGCGCTGGAGCGGCTCGGCGTCAACGACTACGACGTGGTCGTCCTCGACCGGGACCTGCCGCTGGTGCACGGCGACGAGGTGTGCCGGGCGATCGTGGACGGCGGCGGGGAGACGCGGGTGCTGATGCTCACCGCGGCGGCGGCCGTCCGGGAGCGGGTGGCCGGCCTGGCGCTCGGCGCCGACGACTACCTGACCAAGCCGTTCGCCCTGGTCGAACTCTCCGCCCGGGTGCACGCGCTGAGCCGGCGGGCCCGCCCCGCCGCACCGCCCACGCTGGCCCGGGCCGGCATCGTGGTCGACCCCGGCCGCCGCGAGGTGCACCGGGACGGCCGGTACGTGCCGCTGTCCCGCAAGGAGTTCGCGGTGCTGGTCGAGCTGCTGCGCGGCGACGGCTCGGTGGTCTCCGCCGAGGAGCTGCTGGAGCGGGCCTGGGACGAGCACATCGACCCGTTCACCAACGTCGTCCGGGTCACCGTGATGAAGCTGCGCCGCAAGCTGGGCGACCCGCCGGTGGTCGAGACCGTGCCCGGTGTGGGATACCGGATCTCGTGAAGCGCCTCTCCCTCCGGGCCCGGCTGACCCTGATCTACGGCGGCCTTTTCCTGGTCGCCGGGTTGGTCCTGCTCGCGGTCACCTACGTACTGGTCGAACAGCGCACGACGCAGCCGTTCGGGATGGCGCTGCGCGACGCCAAGCCGGTCGTCCAGGGGGTGGAGCCGAAGATCAACGGTGTCCAGGCCGAACAGCTGCGGGTGCTGGTCAGCAGGGCCCAGGACGACGCCCGGGACCAGACCCTGTACTCGCTGCTCACCCAGGGCGGTATCGCGCTGATCCTGGTCTCCGTGGTGGCCATCGCGTTCGGCTGGCTGGTCGCCGGCCGGGCGCTGCAACCGCTGCACCAGATCACCGGGACCGCCCGGCGGATCGCCGGCGCCGACGTGGCCGGACGCGGGCTGCACGAACGCATCTCCCTCTCCGGGCCACGGGACGAGGTCCGGGAGCTGGCGGACACCTTCGACGAGATGGTGGAGCGGCTCGACCGCTCGTTCGACGGGCAGCGCCGGTTCGTCGCGAACGCCTCGCACGAACTGCGTACCCCGCTGGCGCTCAACCGTTCGCTGATCGAGCTGGCCGTCACCCGGCCGGGCGCGTCCGAGGACGTCCGTCGGCTGGGCGAGTTGCTGCTCTCGGTGAACGAGCGGCACGAGCGGCTGATCGACGGTCTGCTCACCCTGGCCGACTCGGAGAACGAACTCACCGCCCGGTCCCGGGTGGACCTGGCCGAGGTGGCCGCGCACGTCGTCGACCAGGCGGTCCGGGCGGGCACCGGGCCGGTGGTGGACCGGGAGTTGGCGGCGGCGCCGGTCACCGGCGACCCGGTGCTGCTGGAACGGATCACCACCAACCTGGTGGAGAACGCGCTGCGGCACAACCTGCCGACCGACGGGTGGGTCGGGATCCGCACCGGCGTGGTGGCGGGGCGGTCGACGCTGACCGTGAGCAACACCGGCCCGGTGGTGCCCGGCTACGAGATGGCGGCCATCTTCGAGCCGTTCCGCCGGCTCGCCGGTGAGCGGGTCGGCGGCGGCCGCGGGTTCGGCCTCGGGTTGTCCATCGTCCGGGCGGCGACCCGGGCGCACGGCGGCACGGTGACGGCCCGGCCCCGCGACGGCGGCGGGCTGGACGTCACGGTCGAGCTGCCGCCCGCCTGACTCCCACCCGGGGCGGACCGGCCCCGGCCTCAGCGGAAGAAGGCGCGCAGCAGTGCGGCGCTCTCCGACTCCAGGACGCCGCCGTAGACCTCCGGCCGGTGGTTGAGCCGGCGGTCGCGCAGCACGTCCCAGAGCGAGCCGGCGGCCCCGGTCTTCGGCTCCCACGCGCCGAACACCACAGTGGACACCCGGGCCAGCACGAGCGCGCCCGCGCACATCGTGCAGGGTTCCAGGGTGACCACCAGTGTGCAGCCGTCGAGCCGCCAGCGGCCCAGCCGCTCCGCCGCCCGGCGCAGCGCCAGCACCTCGGCGTGCGCCGTCGGGTCGCCGGTCAGCTCCCGCTCGTTGCGCCCCGTCGCCAGCTCGGCGCCGTCCGGCCCGTAGAGCACGGCACCGACGGGGATGTCGTCGGAGGCGTCCTCGCCCGTGCCGCCGGGGGGCTCCGCCGGCCCGGTGACCGCGACCTCCAGCGCCCGGCGCATCCACAGCTCGTGCCGCTGCCGCCGGCCGGCGCCGTCCGGGTCGGCCAGCCCCTCGTGCGCGCCGGGCCCGACCCGGCCGACCGAGCCGGGGGTCGGCTGCCCCGGCCGTACGGTCTCCAGCGCCGGATCGGTGGCGTCGGCCGGCTCCCCGCCGCCGGCCCCCGACCGACCCGGCCCGGCGGCACCGGACGGGTCAGACCTCACGCAGCTCCTCGACCTCGTCGGCGCAGCCGAGCATCAGGCACACCTCGGCGGTCACGTCGGCGGGCATCATGCCCTCCTGTACGCAGAGGTTGAGCAGCTTCTGCGCGGGGATGCCCAGGTCGGCCAGGATGTCGGCGTCGCCGACCGGGTCGGCCTCGGGGTCGACGGCGGGCTGCTGGCTCTCCTCGTCGCCGGAAGGGGCCGGGCGCGGCTCGTCGGTGTCGTCCACCCCCGTCACCGAGGTCTTGAGGTCTCCCACCAGCAGCGCGCCCAGCCGGGACTCCTCCGCGTACGCCGAGTCGGAGCCGAAGACCCGCAGGTCCTCCCCCTCGTCCAGGCGCAGGATCACCAGGTACGCGTCGTCCGCCTCGACGAAGAGCAGCGACAGGTCGGCATCCTGGTCGACGTCGCGCAGCCGGTCGGCGACGTCGTCGACGTCGGTGACGCCCCGCAGGTTGACCTCGGCCGCGGTCCAGCCGCCGCCGTCACGCACGACCGCCGCAGCGAAGTACGACACGGTCCCCCCAAAAGCCTCGGCACGCCGACCCGTTACGCGTGCACGTTAGCCGGTCGGGTCGGCAGACGACCGGTCAACGCCCCGAAGGGCCGGTCAATCCTGAGGAAACTCTCTCAGCCGGCGACGCGACGGCGGGTGGCGATGAGTTCCCGCAGCCGCTCGCTCCGCACCCGCTGCGGCCGCTCGCGCTGGCGGACCGCCCGGGCACCCGCCAACTCGGCGAGGAGCTGCTGGCGACGACGGCTGCGCTCGGGATCGAGCCGCGGAGTGGTCCAGGCCATACCGCCGAGAGTGCCGAGTCCGTGCGGCCACGTCAAGACGGGATTCGCTGCGCAGCCGACCCGCGACGCAGCGCAGCCGCGCCCGCCGCCCGGACCTCCCCGGGACCGGGGACTACCAGAGCGGCCAGTCCCCGCTCGACGCCCAGCGCACCGCCACGACGGCGGCGGCGATGCTCCACCCGCCGGCGGTGACGATCGCGACCCCGGTGGCCACCCCCCGGTCGCCGGCGCGGACCAGCAGCAGCGCGGCCAGCCAGGCCAGGCCGCCAGCCGCCACCGTCCACCAGGCGTACTCGGACACGCTGCGGCCGAGCAGGCCGAACAGGAGCAGCCAGACGGTCGCCGCGCCGCCGCCCACGGCGACGCCCACGCCGGTGACCGGGTGCGGCTCGCGGTAGGTGGGCCGCGACGGCGGCCCGGCGGGGAAGAGCCCCGAGGGGGCACGCGGCGCCGGGCGCAGGTCCGGGTCGGGCGGGAAGGCGTACGGTCCGGTCGTCACCTGCGCCTCCCCTCTGCCGTGCGGCTCGTCCCACCGTACCGACTCTGTCAGGATGTCCGGATGCCCTCGCCGACGATCCGACGCCGCCGCGCGCGTCCGGCGTACCCGGTCCTGCTGCTGCTCGTGCCGGTGCTGGCCGCCGGCTGCGCGACGAGCCGGCCCGGGACGGCACCCGGCACCCCCCGCCCGAGCCTGCCGGCCACGGCCGCGCAACCGGCGCCGTCGTCCGCCGTCCCGACCGACGCCGCCCCGACCGGCCCGTCGGCGGTGCCGACCCGCGCCGGGCTGCCGCACGTCTTTCCGGTACGCGCGGCGAACGTCGCCTACCACCCGACCCACTCGGCCTACCCGGGGACGGACATCTTCGCCGACTGCGGCGAGCCCGTGGTGGCGGTGACCGACGGCCTCGTCCTGGAGGTCAGCCGGGTGGACCGGTTCGACAAGCGGGGGCCGCGAGGGCCCTACAACGGCGGGCTGTCGGTCTCGCTGCTCGGCGACGACGGGGTGCGCTACTACGGCTCGCACCTGCGCCGGATCGCCGACGGGATCGACGCCGGCGTGCGGGTGCGGGCGGGGCGGCTGCTCGGCGAGGTCGGCCGGACGGGCAACGCGAACAACGTCTGCCACCTGCACTTCGGCATCTCCCCGCCGTGTACGGGCCGGGACGGCTGGTGGATCCGGCGGGGCGTGGTCTGGCCGGCGCCCTACCTGAACTCGTGGCGGCGCAAGGGCAACCGCGAGCCGGCCGCCGAGGTGGCCGCGTGGCACCGCCGGCACGGCTGCCCGAAGGCCCCGGCGACGACCGGCTGACCGCGCCGCAGGTCGTCCCTGCGACCGGCGGCGCGGAGGCGTATTTTCCTTGGAATGAGCGCCCGGGACCCGATCGCCGATCTCCGCCGGATCGCCTTCCTCCTGGAGCGGGCGAACGAGGCGACCTACCGGGTCCGGGCGTTCCGGTCGGCGGCCACGGCCCTCGCCGCGCTGCCGGCGAGGGAGGTGGCCGAGCGGGCCCGCACCGGCAAGCTCACCGAGCTGTCCGGGGTCGGCGACGTCACCGCCCGCTGCGTCGCCGAGTCGCTCGCCGGCGAGGAGCCGGTCTACCTGCGCCGGCTGGTCGCCACCGAGGGCACCGACCTCGACGCGGCGGCGACCGCGCTGCGCACCGCGCTGCGCGGCGACTGCCACACCCACTCCGACTGGTCCGACGGCGGCTCCCCCATCGAGGAGATGGCGCTCGCCGCGGTCGAGCTGGGCCACGAGTACCTGGTGCTGACCGACCACTCGCCCCGGCTGAAGGTGGCCCGGGGCCTGACCGCGGACCGGCTGCGCCGCCAGCTCGACCACGTCGCGAAGGTCAACGAGGCGCTGCCGGAGGGCTTCCGGATCCTGACCGGCATCGAGGTCGATATCCTCGCCGACGGTTCGCTGGATCAGGACGAGAAGCTGCTGGCCCGCCTCGACGTGGTGGTCGGCTCGGTGCACAGCGGCCTGAACGACGAGCGGACGAAGATGACCCGGCGGATGCTGGCCGCGATCGCGAACCCGCACCTGGACATCCTCGGCCACTGCACCGGGCGGATGGTGTCGTCCCGGCCGGCCGGCGTGAAGGGGCCGGGCGACCGGGCGCACCGGCCGCGTACCCGGTCGGAGAGCGACTTCGACGCGGACGCCGTCTTCGCCGCGTGCGCCGAGCGCGGGGTGGCCGTGGAGATCAACTCTCGGCCGGAGCGGCAGGATCCCCCGAAGCGGCTGATCCGTCGGGCCCTGGAGGCCGGCTGCGACTTCGCCATCAACACCGACGCGCACGCCCCGGGGCAGCTCGACTGGCAGCGGTTCGGCTGCGAGCGCGCCGCCCTCTGCGGGGTGCCCGCCGACCGGGTGGTCAACACGTGGGACGCCGACCGGCTGGTCGACTGGGCGCGCGAGCACGCCGCGCGCTGAACCCTCGCCTCGCCGGCCGCCCCGGGCCGGGGCGCCCCGTCGACACCGCGCGGCGCCGCCCAGCGGTAGGTGGCCCGCGCAGCCCGCCCGGCGACGTCGGCCGGGGCCGCTCAGCGAGGGGTGGCCGGCACGATGGCCGGCGCGGGCGGCGCGGCGGCGTCGGCCGCCGGCCGACGCCGGCCGATCAGGCCCTGCGAGACGGCGACGCCGAGCAGCACGATCAGTGCGCCGACCGGCTGGTGCCAGGTGAGCCGCTCGTCGAGGGCGAGGGCGCCGATCAGCACCGCGAAGACCGGGATCAGGTAGGTCACGGTGGAGGCGGTGCTCGCCCCGGCGACCCGGATGTTGCGCATGTTGATGACGAAGGCGAGGCCGGTGCCGAGCGCGCCGAGCGCCAGCACGCTGGCGACCACCTCGACCGAGAGGCCGGTCGGCGCCGGCGGCGCCCCCGCGACGAACGGCGCGACGACCGCGAGCTGGGCCGCCGCCATCAGCAACTGCGCCGCCGAGAGCGAGAGCCCGGAGTGCGCACTGCCGGCGACGAACTTCTTCTGGTACGGGATGGCGACGCCGTAGCAGGCGGCCGCGCCGAAGCACATCAGCTGCCCGACGAAGTGCGCCCCGCCCACGCCCTGCCAGACACCGAGCACCACCAGCACGCCGACGAAGCCCAGCGCCAACCCGACCGCGCGGCGGACGGTCAGCCGCTCGGTGCGGAACACCAGCACCGCCAGCGGCAGCACGATCAGCGGGGTGGTCGCGTTCCAGATGCCCGCGAGCATCGACTCGACCCGCTGCTCGCCGTAGCCGAAGAGGGTGAACGGCACGGCGACGCCGAACGCGGCGACGACGGCCAGGTGCGCCCAGACCCGGGGCTCGGTGGGCAGCCGGTCACGGAGCACGGCGAGCACCACCAGCAGCGTCACCGCGCCGGCGACGACCCGGTAGAGGGTGAGATGCAGCGGATGCAGCTCCTCGACGCCGACCTTGATGAACAGGAAGCTGGAGCCCCAGATCGCCGCCAGCGCGACGAACCCGGGCAGCCAGCTCCGCAGCGCCGCCCGGTCAGGGGTGATATCCGCTGTCACTCCTGACACTCTGCCGCAGCCCCACGACAATGTCCCGCGACTTTCGGACGCCGTGTCGACCGCCACAGCAACCGACTTACATTGGAGACGTTGACCAGCCGAGGAGGTGGCCACCCGATGGCGATGCCGATGCGGTTCGACCCGCTCACCGATTTCGACGGGATGTGGACGACGCGACTCGCCGACCGTTACCTCCCGCTGCCGGAAGTGCCGGCCGCGCGTTACGAGTGCATCGACGGAAGGCTGGTCATGACACCCGCCGAGGTGGGCACCAACAGCTACGGGGAAGCCAAGCTGATCCGTCTCCTCGGGCCGGCCGCGGAGACAGCCGGCCTCTACGTGTACGGCCAGGTGAACCTCACCTTCACTCCGCAGCGGTGGATCCAGCCGGACGTGACCGTCCTGCACACCCTCCCGGCGGACGACGAGGAGGACCGCTGGATCCCGGTGAAGCTGTGCACGATGGCCGTGGAGTTCGTCTCCCCCGGGAGCCGGCGGCAGGACTTCGTGGACAAGCCGCGCCGCTGCGCCGAGGGCGGGGTGCCCTACTTCATGCGGATCGAGATCACCCGACGGCTGCGGCACGTGTCGGTCGAGCTGTACTCGCTCGACGAGGAAGGTGCGTACGTCATCCTGGCGGAGGCGCTCGGCGGGCAGCGGCTCCACGCCGACGCACCGTTCCCGATCGACTTCGACCCTGCCGACCTGCTGCCCTGAACACCGCAAACACGCTCGACAACTCGGCGGTCGCGTCGCGTAGGGTCGCAGCGTGGGACGAATCGATGACCTCGCGAACCGGTACGTGGCCGACTGGGCGCCGCTGAGCCCGACCGGCGCCACCTACGTCGGCATTGCCGGCTACGACGGCCAGCTCGACGATCTGTCACCGGACGGATACGCGGCCCGGGCCGGGCTGATCCGACAGACCCTGGCGGACCTGGACGTGACCGAGCCGGAATCAGAGTCGGAACGGACCGCCAAGGAGGCCATGCAGGAGCGGCTGGGCCTCGACCTCGCCCGCTACGAGGCGGGCGAGACGACCAGCGAGGTGAACGTGATCGCCAGCGGCCTGCACGAGGTCCGCATGGTGTTCGACCTGATGCCCACCGAGGGCGACGACGCCAGGGCCAACATCGCCGCCCGGCTGAACGGCTTCGCGGGCGCGCTGGAGGGCTACAAGGCGACGCTGCGTGAGGCGGCCGCCGCCGGCCACGTCAGCTCCCGGGTGCAGTTGGTCGAGGTCGCCAAGCAGTGCGACATCTGGACGGACCCGGACGGCGACAACTTCTTCCACGGGCTGGTCGAGCGGCTGGACGCCGACGGCAGCCTCGGTGCCGAGCTGCGCCGAGGCGCGGCGGCGGCGACCGCGGCGACCGCCGAGTTCGGGCAGTTCCTCCGCACCGAGCTGGCTCCGCTGGGCCGGGAGAAGCAGGCCGCCGGCCGCGAGCGCTACGAGCTGGCCTCGCAGTACTTCCTGGGCGCCAGGGTCGACCTCGACGAGACGTACGCCTGGGGGTTCGAGGAGCTGGCCCGGCTGGAGGCCGAGATGCGGGCGGTGGCCGCCCGGATCGTCGGCCCCGGCGCGACCATCGACGAGGCGGTCGCGGCGCTGGACGCCGACCCGGCCCGGACCATCCAGGGCAAGGAGGCGTTCCGGGACTGGATGCAGGCGCTCGCCGACAAGGCGATCAGCGACCTGAACGGCACCCACTTCGACATCCCGGAGCAGGTCCGCCGGATCGAGTGCTGCCTCGCCCCGACCAGCGACGGCGCGATCTACTACACCGGCCCGAGCGAGGACTTCTCCCGCCCCGGTCGCATGTGGTGGGCGGTGCCGCAGGGCGTCACGGACTTCTCCACCTGGCGCGAGGTGACCACCGTCTACCACGAGGGCGTGCCGGGTCACCACCTCCAGGTCGCCCAGACCGCGGTCCGCGCCGAGCTGCTCAACCGCTGGCAGCGGCTGCTCTGCTGGGTCTCCGGGCACGGCGAGGGCTGGGCGCTCTACTCGGAGCGGCTGATGGACGATCTGGGCTACCTGGACGACCCGGGCGACAAGCTCGGCATGCTCGACGGGCAGGCGTTCCGGGCTGCCCGGGTGATCGTCGACATCGGCATGCACCTGGAGCTGGAGATCCCGAAGGACAACCCGTTCGGCTTCCACCCGGGCGAGCGCTGGACACCGGAGCTGGGCTGGGAGTTCATGCGGGCGCACTGCCGGGTGCCGGACGAGAACCTGCGCTTCGAGCTGAACCGCTACCTCGGCTGGCCGGGGCAGGCCCCCTCGTACAAGGTGGGCGAGCGGATCTGGCTCCAGGCCCGCGACGAGGCGAAGGCCCGCAAGGGCGCCGACTTCGACCTGAAGGAGTTCCACCGCCAGGCGCTCGACCTGGGCTCGCTCGGGCTCGACCCGCTGCGCAGGGCGCTCGCCCGCCTCTGAGGTGCGGTGCGGGGCCGGAGGGACACCGGCCCCGCACCTCGATGTCGGAGGACCGTCACCCACCTGCCACGGTGGGCGACGCCCGGCGACCTGCTACCGGTCCCCGGCCTCGCCGTCGCCGCCCCGCACGGGCGCCCCGGACGTGACCTCCTGCTGCTCTGCCGACGCGGCGGCGTCGCTGTCGTCGGCGCGGTGCCGCGCGGCGGCGGTGGCCCGCCGACCCGAGAGCACCAGCCAGAGGCCGACGAGCAGCGCCAGCGCACCGATGACCGCCAGCCCGAGCGGGATGGTCCGACCGATCAACTGCAACTTGTCCCGGTTGTTCCCGGCGGACTCCACGCTGTTGGCGATGGTCTGGTCGGTGTAGACGAAGTCGGCGTCCAGCAGCGCGGTGGCCGTGCCCTGGTCCGGCACCAGCGTCTTCTTCTGCTGCTCCCGCACCTTGACGAAGTTGCCGCTGACCGGCTCGACCCAGATGGTGCGGGTGTTGCTGTACATCACCTTGCCGCTGGTCGCGCCCGGCGCGAACGCCCCGAGCAGGCCGCTGACCCGGTCGGCCGGCAGGCCCAGGTCGGTCTCCTCGATGACCTGCTGGAACCGGTACGCCTCGATGCCGTCGACCTTCTCGGTGCCGTCGAACCGGATCGGCAGCGCCTTGCGCACGTCACGGTCGAAGTACTCGTAGTCCTTGCGCTCGGTGTGGAACGGGAACTTGTAGACCTGCCCGCCGAAGGTGACCTCGCTCGGCCCCTCCGGCCCGTCGGCCTGGAGGAACTGCTTGTCCCACCCGACCGCGGCAGCGGTCCGCCGGTCCAGCGCCAACTCCGCGGAGTACTGGCTGATCACCTCACCGGTCTGGGTCCACTTGACCGTGCCGTACGCGCCCCAGACGACCGCCTCGCCCTCCAGGTCGCCGGTCATCTCCGCCTCGGTAACGCCGGCCTGCGGCGCCACCTCGGTGGTGGCCTCCAGCGTGCCGGTCTGGACCGTCGGCGGGGCGTCCTTCTTCAGCTGCAGGAACTTCGCGTTCTCCGCCACCGCGACGCTTGGCTTCAGGCACCCCTCGGGCTTGCCCTCCGCGTTGCAGAGTGCGAGGTCGTACGGCAGTTTCGTCACCGTCGGTGCCACGAAGAACGCCGCTCCCGCGGCGAGCACGAGACACAAGACGCCTATCCCGAACAGCAGGGCGCCCAGGCGAGCCTTCACTGATCCTCCCAACAAAGACAGTCAGCCGGTGTCCGGCGAGGGGGTCCTGTCCCTAAACTTGGCCGCAGGTTACTCCCGGGTTACATATTCACGCGACCCTCTGGACGGTTGATGTCTGCCCCCACCACCGATCAGGGCCTCCGCCGGCTGCCCGCGCTCGACGCCGTACGGGTGATCGGCGCGCTGGCCGTCGTCGGGCACCACGTCGGGTTCGCCACGGGCGCGAACACCGGCGACTCGGGGCTGGGCAGCTGGCTGTCCCGGCTCGACGTGGGCGTCGCCGTCTTCTTCGTGCTCTCCGGGTTCCTGCTCTTCCGCCCGTACGCGCACACGCTGGCGACCCGGCAGCGGCCCCCGTCCGCCCGGCGCTACCTGTGGCGACGCGCGACCCGGATCCTGCCCGCGTACTGGGTGACCGTGGTGGTCTGCCTGCTGGTGCTGCCGCAGAACCGGCCGGCGTCCGCCGGCGACTGGTGGCGGCACCTGGCGCTGGCCCAGATCTACGAGCCCCGGCAGTTGCGGCACGGCCTCAGCCAGACGTGGAGCCTCGCCACCGAGGCGGCCTTCTACCTGCTGCTCCCGCTGCTGGCCGCGCTCCTGCTCGGCCGGCGCTGGCGTCCCGGCCGGACGACCGTCGTCATCGTCGTGGCGGGGCTGGCGGTCACCGCCGGCTGGGTGGCCCTGATGGGGCTCGACCTGCTCGACCTGGGCCTGCACACCATGTGGCTGCCGTCCTACGCCGGCTGGTTCGGCGCCGGCATGGCGCTGGCCACCGTCCACGTGTCGCTGCGCACCGGCACCGGGCACCGGTGGCGGTGGCTGGACGACCTCGGCACGGCGCCGCTGGCGTGCTGGTCGGTCGCGCTGGCCGCGCTGGCCGTCGCCACCACGCCGATCGTCGGGCCCCGGGACCTGGCCGAACCCACCGCCGCCCAGTTCGGGCTGAAGATGGCGCTGTACGCCGTGGTGGCGGTGATGCTGGTGCTGCCGGTGGCGTTCGGGCCGGACACCCGGACCAAGGCCGTCCTCGGCGGCGTCGTCGGCCGGTGGCTCGGTCGGGTCTCCTACGGGCTGTTCCTCTGGCACCCCTTCGTGCTGGAGGGGGTCTACCTCCTCACGGACCGGCCGAACTTCACCGGCGACACGGGCCAGATCTTCCTGCTCACCGTCGCCGGCGGGCTGGTCCTCGCCGCGCTCAGCTACTACGCCGTCGAGCGCCCCTTCCAACGCTGGAACGGGCCGTGGCCGCGCCGCGGCGGGAGCACGACCGAGAACCAGAGCACCGTCACAGCCGCGACCGCCGCCAGCTGAGGCGCCGCCGCGGTGTGCCCGCCGCGGGTCACCGCGTACCAGCCGGCCAGCGCGAAGCAGCCCACCGGCAGCCAGCGTCCGGCCACCCGGTACAGCCGGTGCAGCCGGTGCCGGTCCGGCGGGTGCAGCTGCGGCTCCAGCACGTGACCGGCCAGCACACCGGCCGCCGCCAGCAGCGCGACCGCGACCGCCGCCAGGCCACCGAACAGCAGCAGCGCCACCCCACCGAAGAGCAGGGCGAGCAGTCGGTGCCGGCGGCGACGCGCCGGAGCCGCCAGCGGTGGCGGGACACGCCGGCTCGGCAGCGCGGCGGCCACCCCGACCCCGCCCAGCAGGATCGCGCCGACGCCCAGCGCCACGACGTAGCCGTCGTCCGGGGCGAACCGGAGCAGCACCTCGCCGGAGAAACCGGCCGGCACCAGCCAGCCCTGCTGCCAGCCGTCCACCACGAACGGGGTGAGCCGCCTGCCGCCCGCGGTGGCCTCCCACCCCGCGTTGGCGTTCTCCCGCAGGGCCAGCACCCGCTGGCCCGGATACGCGTCCAGGTGCAGCGACCGCCGGGTGGCCGCCCAGCCGTCCACCCGGACCGGGGTCTGGGTGGCCTCCGGCACGCCCGCCGTGCCGGCCGCGCCGCCGTCGGTGCGCCCCGGAACGACGGCGTCGGGGGTGAGGACGAGCCGGGCCGGCGTTGCCAGGCGGCTCGCCGTCGCCACCACCCGCACCTCCCCGCCGGCCAGCGGCAGCGGATCCTCCGCACGGGCGCCGCAGAGCACCGCGTCCACCTCGCGCAGCTCCACCAACTCCCGCCGGCTGGCCACGAGCGCCGTCCGGCGCCGGTGGGTCCCGACCTCGACGGTGGGCCCGGTGCCGCAGGGAAGCGTGACGTGCTCCTCCGGGTCGTTGCGCAGCACCGGGCCCTCGGGCAGCACGATCAGCTCGCCCACGCCGACGGGCAGGCTCCGCGACAACCGCCGGTACGGGTCAAAGGTGTTGGCCGGCACGACGTCGGAGATCAGCACGGTGATCTGGTCGGTCTTCAGCGGCCGGTCGAAGACCAGGCTGCCGCCCTCGTCGAAGACGCCGCCGCGCATGCCGCCGTCCCCGATCACGGTCGCCTGCCACGGGCGGGCGGCCGCTGCCGTGGGTGGCAGGGTCACCTTCAGCCCGGCGATCTGGCGCGCCTTGGGCCAGGTCAGGCGCAGCCACGGCTGCCGGTCGGACGCGGCGGCGTACCACGTCGTCGCCGGGTCGCCGTCGACGACCGCGCCCGGCCGGGCCGCGGGGTGGGGAACGCCGATGCTGGAGGCGGCGACCGCCGGGCTGACGCCGCGCGCGACGGCCGCCTCGCCACCGCCGTCGAGCAACGCGTTCAGGGCGCTCCCCGCCCGGGGGCGTACCCGCAGCGCCACGTCGTAGCCGGCGGCGATCGGCAGGCTCAGCGTCCGGTCGATCCGGTCGCCGTCCTCGGACTCCCTGGCCAGCCCGCCGTCGCAGATCGGCCGGCCCTCGTCGAAGACGCAGGGCGAGGCGCCGGCGGCGGCCGTGAGCACCACGGCCGCCGGGGCGGCGCTGGCCGGCGGCGCCGGCACGGCCAGGGTCCGCTCGACCCGCAGGCCGGGGATGGACAACTCGGCGATGCCGACGCCGCCGAAGCCGGCCCGGATGTCGAAGACCTGGTCGACGGAGACCCGGATCCGGCGGGTCGGGTGGCCGGCGGGCACCGTGACCTGCACGCTCTGGCCCGGGTTCTCCACCACCGCCTGCTGGTTGCCGGCGGCGACGGTGATCCGGGTGGGCAGGGAGTCGGCGCCGGTGTCGAAAACGAGCCCCACGTCGCGGACCACCTGCGGCTCGGTCAACTCCACCTCCAGCCACTGCTCGGTGGCCAGGGTGCCCGGCGCCGAGCGCCAGGAGGTGGCGAGGCTGCCGTCGAGCGCCGCGTACGGCTGGTGCGCCGGCCGGCCGCCGACCAACGGCTGGGCGTCCGACCAGGAGCTCGACGCGGTGACCGACTCGATGCCGAGGTAGCGCACGGTGGTCGCCTGGTCCTCGCCCCACGGCGGCAGGTAGTCCCGGGCGGGCGCGCCGAGCCGCGACTCGTCGGCGGGTGTCATGGTCGCCGAGGCGTTGTCGTGTGGTTGGCCGAACGCGACCTCACGCCGACGCAACCCGTCGGTGAGCACCACCGGGCTGCCGGCCAGCCCCGCCGGCCGGTCCCCCGCCAGCACCGTCGGGGCGTCCGAGAGCCGGCCGGCCGCGGCGACCTGGAGCAGCGACTCCGGCCCGCCCACCACCGTGGTCAGTCCCTCCGTGTCGTACGCGACGACCGGGCTGACCGGCTTCTCGACCTCGTACACCTCCAGGGCCCGGACCTTCACGTCCAGCCCGTGGTCGACGAAGTTGCCGGGCAGTTGGCCGCCGCCGACCTCCGGCCCGAAGGCGCGCACCGCACGGATGCCGGGTGAGCGTTGCAGCGCCTGCCGGACCACCACCGGCTGGGTGGCCCCGGAGCGCCCGTAGTCGAGATCGGAGCGGAGCAGCAGGTACCGCACGCCCGAGCGGGCGAGCAGGTCGGCCAGCCCGGCGGAGCCCTCGCCGTTGGCCAGCGCGGCCTCGACGGTGTCGAGCAGGCGGATCGTGCCCGGCGGGGTGAGCGGCACGGAGCTGCGCACCGCCCAGCCGCTCTCCAACAGGGGCTGGGTGACCTCGTCGCTCGGGCTGCCCCAGAGGTAGCGGGGGAAACGGGCGGCGGGCACCACCAGCACCCGGTCCATGCCGAGGTTGCGGTCCAGCCAGGACGTCGCCTGGTGCCAGTAGCCGGGCACCTCGCGGAAGCTGCCCTGGGCGGGCAGCCCGGCGGCCAGGGCGGGCGCGGCCACCCCGGCGACCGCGACGAGGGCGGTGCCGGTGACCAGGGTGGCACGCAGCCGCACCGGCTGGAGCAGGCGGGGCAGGCCGGGGTTCAGGTCGGGCCGGTCGGCCGCCCGGGCCGCCCGCGCCACCAGCCCGAGCAGGTGGGCCAGGCCGAGGATGAGCGGCAGCCGGAGCACCACGTCGAACTTGTGCACGTTGCGCAGCGGTGCGCCGGCCGCGTCGAGGAAGTCCCGCTGCGTCTGCGCGCCCAGCCCGTCGACCGCGCCGACGTGACCGAGCCCGACCAGGGCCAGCCCGACCAGCAGGCCGGTGATCAGGAGACGCCGGTGCGGCATGCCCCGCCGGGCCAGGCCGACCAGGCCGAGGCCGGCGACCACCAGGGTCGCGACGACCAGCGGTCGCTCGGTGGCCAGCCGCCAGCCGGCAGACCAGGGCGGCCCGTACGCGCCGTTGAGGTACGCGTGCCAGTGCGAGGCGCCGCGCAGCACGGTGGTCGTGTCGGTGGGTGCGGTGGTGACCGGCGCCGTCTCGATGTAGTCGAGGAACGGCGGACTGTACCGGCCCAGCAGGAGCAGGGGCACCAGCCACCAGGCGGTCGCCGCGCCCACCGCCAGGCCCCAGGCGGCCAACGCCGTGATCCGCAGCCGGAACGGGTGCAGGCCGACCAGCAGGAGGCCGGCCAGCGGCACGACGGCCAGTACCGCCGTCGCGTTGACGCCCCCGGCACACGCCACCACCAGCGCGGACCGGGTGACCGCGCGGCGCACCGACCCGCCTCGGGCCAGCCCCACCAGGGGCACCAGCACCCAGGGGGCGAGGGCGCTCGGCCACGCCTCCACCGAGATCGGGCCGAGCTCGGTGACCAGCCGGGGGGAGAGCGCGAAGGCGACCCCGGCGACCAGCCGGGCCCCCGGCGTGCCGACGTGCAGCCGCTCGGCCAGCCGGACCACGCCGGTGCAGGCCACCGTCATGAGCAGCGCCCACCAGAGCCGCTGCACCACCCAGGCCGGGATGGCGAGCAGCTTGCCGAGGAGGAAGAACGGGCCCATCGGCCAGAGGTAGCCGTACGCCTGATTCTGGAGCTGGCCGAAGGTCCCGTCCGGGTCCCAGACGTGCAGGGCGCGACTCAACCATCCGGCCGGATCGACCGCCAGGTCCACCTTGGTGTCGATGGCGATCAGGCCTGGATCCTGGAGGAACGCCAGGGCCGACAAACCGAGACAGACCGCGACCAAGCGAAGACGCCACACCCTTGTCGATGTGTCGTCCGGCCGGTCGGTCAGCTCCGGACGGGCCGGCGCCTGCTGCATGTCGCCTCCGATGGGGCATTGCGGGGGGCGTGACGAAGCCCATAGTGTGACGCGACGCGAAGACTACTCGGCAGTAGGAGTAAGTGTGGAAGCACCGCCTGCCGCCAACCGGCACGTACTTTTCCTCAACTGGCGTGACATCCGGAACCCCGAGGGCGGCGGCTCGGAGGTGTACGTCGAGCGGATCGCCGGGGAACTCGTACGCCGGGGCCACCGCGCCACGCTGCTCTGCGCCACGCACTCCGCCGGTCCCGCCGAGGAGGTCACCGCCGACGGGGTGCGGGTGCTGCGTCGCGGCGGGCGGCACACCGTCTACCTGCGTGCCGCGTTGATCTACCTGGCCGGAGCGCTGGGCCTCGGGCCGCTGGCCCGGCGCCGGGGTGGCCGACCGGACGTGATCGTGGACGTGGGCAACGGCCTGCCCTTCCTCTCCGCCCTGTACGCCCTCTGTCCGGTGATCGCGCTGGTACACCACGTGCACCGGGAGCAGTGGCCCGTGGTGCTGGGCCGCTGGCTGGCGCGCTTCGGCTGGTGGGTGGAGTCCTGGCTGGCCCCGCGCGTCTACCGCCGGTGCCGGTACGTGACGGTCTCCGAGGCCACCCGCCGGGAGCTGGCCACCCTCGGCATCGATCTCGCCCGCATCGCCGTCGTGCACAACGGCACGCCGGACATGCCAGTCGGGCCGGTGCCGCGCACCCCGCACCCGTCCCTGGTGGTGCTCGGCCGGCTGGTGCCGCACAAGCAGGTCGAACTGGCCCTGCACGCGGTCGCCGGGCTCGCCGGCGAGCTGCCCGGCCTCACCCTCGTGGTCGCCGGTCAGGGCTGGTGGGAGCCGCACCTGCGCCGGCTCGCCAGCGAGCTGGGCATCACCGACCGGGTCCGGTTCACCGGCTTCGTCAGCGACGCGGAGAAGGGGGAACTGCTGGCCAGCGCGTGGGTCGCGCTCACTCCCTCGCTGAAGGAGGGCTGGGGGCTGACCATCGTGGAGGCCGGGGCGGTGGGCACGCCGACGATCGCGTTCCGCGGCGCCGGCGGGGTCGAGGAGGCGCTCGTCGACGGCGAGACCGGCCTGCTCGCGGACGACATCGACGACTTCGTCGCCAAGGTGCGCGTGCTGCTCACCGACCATGCCCTGCGTACCGCGATGGGCGCGGCGGCGCGGGCGCACGCGGCCCGCTTCACCTGGCCGGTCTCGGGCGAAAAATTCGCGGCCCTCGTGGCGAGGGCCGCGAACGTTCGGGTGGTGGTGCCGGCGGAGCAGATGGAGCCGGTGGAGCCGTCCTACCTCGCGCCGTAGACCAGCGGCTTGTTGGCGCCACCGCTGCCACCGTCCGAGCTGGTCCGCGCGGACTGCTCGGCCTTGGCGGCCTCGGACGACGAGGTGCCGGTGAGGGTGGTGGCCAGCGCCACCGACCCGAAGACGCCGAGAGCGACCGCGATCACTCCGGCGAGAACCAACGAGAGAGCACTGCGCATGGTGCTGACTTCCTCCTCGTGAGCTGCGTGCGCGGGACGTTACCACCAAGTAGCGACGGTGGGGAGGGCCACGAGGACGATCGATACCAGCCGGTGGGCGCGCTCGCGGCCGGTCAGCCGCCCGCCATCGGGTTCTCGTACAGGGTCAGGTCCGTGCCGGCGTGCACCTCGCGGAGCCCGACCAGCATCGCCGGGTCCACCCGGTGGCCGCCGGCCACCCGTTGCACCACCACCCAGCGCACACCGGTGGCCGTCACCGGAGCACCGGTGGCGAGCACCCGCCGCACCTGCGCCGCCCGCGGATTCTCCCCGCTCACCTCGCTCGGGCCGACCCAGAGCGTGTCGTCGACGAGGACGTCGGCGTCGACATAGCGGGGCAGCGGGTCGAGCGCCGTCCGACCGCCGTTCCACGGGTACGCCCGGTAAGCCCCGAACGGCAGCGAGAGCACCTCGCCCGGCCGGCCGTCGAGGCGGGCGGCGACGGCGTTCCAGTCCGCCGGATAGGCCACCGGTCGCAGCCGGCCGGCCGCGCCGAACGCCAGGTCCGGCAGCACCACCACGGGCAGGACCAGCGCCCCGGCGAGCACCGCACCCGCGCCCACCCGACCGACCCGACCCGCCGCCTCGGCCAGCCGCTCCACGCCGAGCGCGAACCCGACGGCGACCAGCAGGGCGTACGGGACGAGGAACTTCTGCCCGTCGCGCAGCACCCCGGCCCCCGGCACCGTGGCCACCGACCACTCCAGCAGCCCGCCCAGGCCGGGCAGCACGCCCAGAGCGGCGAGCAGGAAACCGCCGGCCGCCAGCCCGGCGAGCCGGTGCGCGAGCCCACCCGACCACCGGCGGCTCAACGTCCGGTAGCCGAGGACCGCCACGGCCAGCACGACGGCGGTGGCCACCGGCGCCAGCGGGGACGAGCGGCTCTCCGGCGTCGTCTGCGCGTTCCAGATCCCGCCGGTGCCGGCCAGCGCGCCGAGCGCGCCACTCCAGTTCTCCGCCCGCGCCGCGAACGCCGCCACCCCGTCGGGGTCGGTCCGGGCATCCGCCCGGGTCAGGGCCGCCGCCACCAACCAGGGCGCGTTCAGCAGCAGCACGAGCCCCACCGCAGCCGCCCCGACCCGGCCCCCGGCCCGCCGCGACGCCAGCACGACGGTGCTGGCCAGGGCGATGAGGCCGCCGGTCGGGGTCACCGCCGCAGGCACGGCGGCCAGCACCAGCAGCGGCAGCGCCCGCCGCCCACCGGCGCGCAACCGGAGCACCGCCGACACCAGCCAGGGCAGCGACGCGTACGCCAGCAGCAGGCCCCAGTGCCCGATCAGCAGCCGTTCCGCCAGGTATGGCGTCCACGCGTACCCGACGGCGGCCACCAGCCGGGTGACCGGGTGCCGCGCCGGCACCAGCAACCCGGCGCCGACGGTGGCGAGCAGCAGCACCGCGACCAGCACCAGCCGCTGCACCAGCCAACCGGGCACCACCTGACTGGCCAGCGACACCAGGGCGTCCAACGGCACCGCCCGGGGCAGCGAGTCGGACGGGACGACGAGTTCCGCGCGCCACGGCTGGTGCGGCACGAAGACCATGTCGTAACTGAGCACGTATCCGGGAGCCGCCAGCGGAGCCAGCACCAGCAGGGTGACGGCCAGCCCGAGCCCGGCGAGCATCGACCTCTCCCGCAGGGTTGACCTCCTCACTACGCTGACCGGGCGTGGCACCGGCGTGGCGCCACTGTACGCGCGCCCGCCGCACAGCCGGGAGTGCCGGCGACCCGGGGCGGTGATGGGAACGGATTCGGACAGGCGCGGCCGGGCGACCGGTCTCGGCGCCGCAGGGGTGGCGGTGACGCTGGCCGGCGTCTTCGTCAACGGGCTGGCCTACGTGGTGCCCGTCCTCGGCGCCCGACACCTCGACCCGGCGGAGCTGAGCGCGCTGGCCACCCTCCTCGCGTTGGGCGCGATAGGCGGTGTGGCCGGCACCGGGCTGCAGATCGCGGTCGCCGTGCACCGGGCCCGCCACGGCCACGCCGCCACCACGCGACCGACCCTGCTCACGCTCGTCGTCACCGCCGTGCTGCTCGCCGTGACGCTGCCGGTGGCCGCCGTGCAGCTCCGGCTGGCCGCCCCGGCGGTGCTGCTGCTCGGCGTGCTCACCGTGGCGGTCGTCGCGGCCGGCCGCTGGCTCGGCGAGTTGCAGGGCGACCAGCGCTTCCTGCGGCTCGCCGGCGGCATGGCGCTGCTCGGCGCCGGACGCTACGGGGGCATGGTGGCGGGGCTCTCGCTCGGCGGCGGGCTCACCGGGTCGCTGCTGGCCGGGGCGGTCACCTCGGTCCTGGTGCTCGCCCTGCTGGTACGCCTCAACCGGGGCTCCGGCATCGACCCGACGGCACCCTCGCTCGCCACCCGGACCGTGCTCACCGCCAGCGGCGCCACGCTGGCGATGCTGGTCGTCTCGTACGTGGACCTGCTGCTCGCCCGCCGCTTCCTACCGCCGGACGTCTCCGGCCCCTACGCCGTCGGCACCGTGCTGACCAAGGGCGCCCTCTGGGCGCCGCAGGTGGTGACCGTGATCGCGCTGCCCCGCCTGGCGAAGGGTGACCGCCGCGCCCTGGTCACCGCGCTGGCCCTGGTCGCCGGCGCCGGGGCGGTGCTGGTGCTGGGCTCGGCGCTGGCCGGCGGGCTCGCCTTCCGCCTGGCCGGCGGCCCGGCGTACGCCGGGTCCGGCCGCTACGCCCCACTCTTCGCCGCCACCGGCGCACTGTACGCGGTGGTCTTCATCCTGGTGAACGCCCGGGTCGCGGCATCGGCCCGGTGGCCTGCCGCTCCACTGTGGCTGTCGACGGTGGTGTACGTGGCCGCGGTCGCGACCGTCGTGCCACGGAGCATCGCCGGGATCGCCGGGGCGGCCCTGGTGACGGCGGCCGTCACCGCCGTGGCGACCGGGCTGCTGACGATGGCCCACGAACGCGGCGGCAGGGCGAAACCCGCCCGGACGGCCACTACCCATCCACCGGGAGCACATGTCACAGTGCGGGACGGATAACCAGGAGACGGGGGTTTCTGGTGAGCGTCAGCATGGCCACGACCGGATCCCGCCGACGGGAGGCCCGTCCGCACACCCGCTGGCTGCTCGTGCTGTACGCCGCCGCGCTGGTGGTCAGCCTGACCGCCGGCGTCCCCGGCCGGGCGCGGGCCGAGGGCGGCATGTCGGCCGAGCGGCTCACCGCCCTCTTCGACCGCTACGGCGACACCTCGGGCCGGTGGAACGGCGCCGACCGGACAGCCTCCGTCCGACTCCCCGACGGCCGGCTGCTCTGGCTCTTCTCCGACACCTTCCTCGGCCCGGTCGATCCGGACGGTTCCCGGCCCGACACCGCGTCGTTCATCAACAACTCGATGGTCGTGCAGCAGGGCGAGGAACTGCGCGAGACCGTGCACGGCGGCACCGCCGAGGAGCCCGCTTCGCTGGTGCCACCACCGGCCGCCGACCAGTTCCACTGGGTCGGCGACGCCCAGGTCGTCGGCCAGAGCCTCCAGATGCTGGTCAACCGCTACCGCCGGACCGGCGCCGGCCCGCTGGACCACGTCCTGCTGGGCACGTCGCTGGCCACCTTCGCGTTACCCGGCCTGGCTCCCACCGCCGTCCGGCCGCTGCCGCTGGGGCAGCGGATCTCCTGGGGCTCCGCGCTGCTCCGCGACGGCGGGCACACCTGGATCTACGGGACCGAGGCGAGCGGCGACACCAAGTTCGCGCACGTGGCCCGGGTCGCCGGGGACGATCTCACGGGCCCGTGGGAGTTCTGGACGGGCAGCGGCTGGGCGTCCGAGGTGGACCGGTCCGCCCGCGTCCTCAGCGGCGTCGGCACGTCGTACGGCGTGCAGCGGGTCGGGGACCGGTACGTGCTCGTGACCCACGAGAACAACCTCGTGTTCAGCGGCGACCTCGTGGCCTACTCCGCCGCCGGGCCGACGGGGCCGTTCGAGGGGCCGGACTACCTGCACAGCGCCGCGGAGACCGACGCCGGGCACCTCGTCTACGACGCCGACCTGCACCCCGACCTGGCCCGTCCGGGAAAGCTGCTGATCTCGTACAACGTCAACAACGTCGACGACGCGGTGACGTACGCCGACGCCGGCGTCTACCGGCCGCGTTTCGTCGAGGTCGACTGGCCCCGCCCCCGGCCGGACCGGGCCGACGTGCCGCCAGCTCCGGCCGCGCTCACCGCCGACGCGCGGGGCGCGGGCAACGCCGAGCTGCGCTGGCGCCCCGTCAGGGCCGATGACGACCCGCGTTACCTGGTCCACCGCCGGGACGTGACCGCCGGCCAGACCCACTTCGTCCGCATCGGCGAGCCGACCGCCGAGCCCCGCTTCTCCGCCGACTTCCTCGTCAACGGGCACGAGTACGAGTTCCGGGTGACCACGCTCGGGCGCCGGGGCGAAGGCCCGCCGTCGCCGGTGGCGCGGATGACCGCCACCGTGCCGCCACCTGCGCCGCCCGGCGGGCTGCGGGCGGCGGCCGGGCGGACCGGGGACGTCGCGGTGCGCTGGGACCCGCTGCCGTTCGTCCAACTGTTCCGGCTGTACCAGCGCGACGTCACATCGGGCCAGCGGGCACCGGCCCTGGTCGGCACGTTCACCGGCACCAGCGCGACCGTCGACTCGCTGTGGCACGCGCGGACGTACGAGTTCACCGTCGTCGCGGTCGGCGGCGGCGGGGACAGCCGACCCTCCGCGCCGGTCCGGGCCACCGCGTTCGTCACCCCGCCGGCCGCGCCGGCCCGGCCGACCGCCAGCCCCCAGCCGGACGGCGACATCCGGCTCAACTGGGCCGGCCTCGGACCCGGCGTCTCCTACCGCGTCTACCGACGGGACGTGACGGCGGGCGAGACCCGCCTCGGCTCGCCGTCGCTGGACACCAGGGCGAACCACCTCGCCCGGTACCTCCGACACGACCACGAGTACGAGTTCGCCGTCAGCGCCGTCAACAGCGGCGGCGAGGGGCCCCTCTCCCCGCCGGTCCGGGCCCGGGCGCGGTTCACCGCGCCGAAGGTGGTGCCGGCCGGCCTGCGGGTGACGAAGGTCGGGCCGGGTCAGGTGGAGCTGGCCTGGCGCTCGACCAACCCCGGCGGATGGCACCGCGTCTACCGGCGGGACCTCACCGCCGGGGAGCGGGAATTCACCGAGGAGAAGGTGGCCGTGCAGGGCACCGAGGCCACCATCCACCAGCTGCGCAACGGCCACGAGTACGAGTTCGCGGTCGCCGCCGCCAACCAGGCCGGTCCGGGTCGGCTGAGCAGGCCGGTCCGGGCCACGCCGCGGCTGCCCACGCCGGGCGGGCTGGCGGTGACGGCGAGCGGCAACGGTGAGGCGCGGCTGAGCTGGCGTCAGGCCGGCCCTGGCCTCGCCTACCGCGTCCAGCTCCGGGATGTCACGTCCGGTACGAGCTGGCGGACGGATCCCTACCCCGTGGCCGGAACCGACTTCACCGCCGTACTGCTGACCCGGGGCCACCGCTACGAGTTCCGGGTCGCGGCCACCGACGGCGTCGACACGGGCCCGCCGTCCGCGCCCGTCGCCGTGCTCGTGGAGTGAGTCAGGCTCCGGCGGCGAGCCAGGATCGGAGCAGGTGGTGGTCGATCGAGTCGACCCGGCCGAGCGGCCACCCGGCGGCCACCCGCTCGCGCAGCTCGTCCCGGGTGAACCAGCGCGCCTCCAGCAGTTCCTCGCCGTCCACCCGCACCTCCTCGGACGCGGCGGTGGCCCGGAAGCCGACCATCAGTCCCGCCGGGAACGGCCACGCCTGCGACCCCACGTACGTCAGGTCGGTCACCGTCACCCCGGCCTCCTCGGCCATCTCCCGCCGGACGGCGTCCTCCAGGCTCTCGCCCACCTCCACGAAACCGGCGAGCGTCGAGTACGCCCCCTCGCGCGCGCCCGCGTGCCGGGCCAGCAGGCAGCGGTCCGGGGCTCCGGGCGCCTCGACCAGCACGATGACCGCCGGTTCGATCCGGGGAAAGAGGAGCCGGCCGCAGTCCGCCCCGGTGCAGGACCGGACGTGTCCCCCGCCCCGGGCCACGGTCGACGCCCCGCAGGCGCCGCAGAAGCGCTGCTGCCGGTGCCAGTGCAGCAGCCCCCGCGCGTACGCCTGGACGGCCGCCTCGGCCGGACCGAGCCGGCCGACCAACGCCCGGACGTCCACGGCGGCGTCCGCCCCGGCCGCCTCGACGGCGGCGGCCTCGGACAGGCCGGAAAGGTCCACCGCGAAGACGGCCGACGTGTCGTCGCCCAGGCCCAGGAAGGCGGTCTCGTCGGCGAGGGCGAGCACCCCGGCCGCCAGGTCGCCGGTCAACCGCACCGGCACGTCCTCCGCGACCAGGCAGCGGTCCCGCCAGAACGGCAGGACGACGCTGCCCGGGTCGGCCATCAGCGCCGCGATCCGCTCCGGGTCGGCGCGCAACTCCCCCGCCCGGTCCAGCCAGCCGCCGCCGTACGCCAGGACCGCCTCGTCCGCTCGCATGCCCCTACCGTGCCATGGCCGCCGCCGCGCCCCGCGCCCGGGCGGCCCCCCGCCAACACGCCGCGCGACACGCGCTGCCGCAACGGGAGGGGCGCAGACTGCCGCCGTGCCGGGCCGCCGGTTACCGTAGGTGTCTTCCGGGCGGGGCGCGCGCTCCCCCCTTGTGGTATGCCCCGATCGAGGTGACCGTGACGCTGTACGGCGAGAAGAACCCACCTGCCGACGACCGGCCCACCGTGCAGGTCGCCGCGGTGACCTGGCCGGGTGACGAGCCGGAGCCCGTCGTGCCCGCCGGCCGACCGGGCGGAGGGCCCCGGTCGCGCCGGGTCCGCCTGCTGCTCGCCGCCGGTGTCGCCACGGCGGTGCTGGCCTCCGTAGCGGGGGTGGGTGCCTACGCGTACGCCGGTGACGTGCCCCGCGGGACGACGGTGCTCGGGGCGGAGCTCGGCGGAAAGAGCCGCGCGGACGCCGCCCGGGAACTGCGGGCGGCGCTGGACCGCCGCGCCGCCGAGCTCGCGACCCCCCTGTCGGTACGCGTCGGCGAGCGAACCGCCGAGATCGTCCCGGCCGAGGTCGGCCTGGCGGTCGACGTCGACGCCACCGTGGCGGCGGCGGCCGAGGCGGACGCGCACGCGGTCGACCGGCTCGTCGGGTCCCGCGCGGTCCAGCCGGTGGTGACCGTGGACGTCGCCCGGCTCGACGCCGCCCTGAAGAAGGTGGCCGGCGGCCAGGGCCGGAAGATGACGATGCCGGCGATCACCTGGAAGGGCACCACGCCGAAGGCGGTGCACCCGAAGCCGAGCCTCGCGCTGGATCCGGAGCGCTCCGCGCAGGTGGTGCGGGAGGGCTGGCTGAGCCGCCAGCCGGTGACCGTGCCGCTGGTCGAGACGCACCCGGCGACCACCGCCGAGGAGGTGGACCGGCTGGTCGCCGAGCTGGCGGAGCCGGCCGTCGCCGCGCCGGTCACGCTCACCACCGACAAGGGCTCCGTGCAGATCCCGCCGAAGGCGATCGCGAGGAGCCTGCGGTTCACCGCCGACGAGGCCGGCAAGCTGACCCCACAGGTCGACGTGAAGCGGCTGCGCGCCGCGCTCGGCGACGACCTGGCGACGATCGAGGTGCCGCCGAAGGACGCCCGGATGACCATCTCCGGAGGCAAGCCGAAGGTCGTCGACGGCAAGCCGGGGCAGCAGCTCGACAGCGCCGCCCTCGGCCGCGACCTGCTGGCCGTCCTGTCGAAGGCGGAGGACCGGAAGGTCACCGGCGAGCTGAAGCCGGCCGAGCCGGAGCTGACCACGGAGAAGCTGGCCGGGCTCGGCATCAAGGAGCGGGTGTCCACGTTCACCACCCGGTTCACCGGTGGGCTCTCCTCGCCGCGCAGCCAGAACATCATCACGATCGCCAAGGACGTGGACGGCACGGTCGTGCTGCCCGGCGAGACGTTCTCGCTCAACGGGCACACCGGTGAGCGCGGCTACGCCCAGGGCTACCGGGACGCCCCGGTCATCCTGAACGGCAAGCTGGTGCCGGGCGTGGGCGGCGGCACCTCGCAGTTCACCACCACGCTGTTCAACGCGACCTACTACGCGGGCCTGGAGGACGTCGAGCACAAGCCGCACTCGTACTGGTTCAGCCGGTACCCGGCGGTCATCGAGTCGACCATCTTCTGGCCGGACCTGGACTTCAAGTTCCGCAACAACACCGAGTACGGCGTCCTGATCGACACCTCGTACACGTCCAGTTCCATCACGGTGTCCGTCTGGAGCACCAAGATCTGGGACAGCGTGAAGACGGAGTACAGCCCGCGGCGCAACATCACCCAGCCGAAGACCGTCTATCTGGAGCCGGGCCCCACCTGCATCCCCGCCAGCGGCAGCCAGGGCTTCACCCAGGACGCCTTCCGGATCATCAAGAAGGACGGCAAGGTCGTCAAGCGGGAGAAGTTCACCTGGCGCTACGACGCCGAGCCGCGCTTCATCTGCGCCCGCGAACCGTCCTGACGTCCGTCCCACTCCCGCACGTCGCTGCCCCGCCTGCCCCGCCGGCGGGGCAGCTCCTTTCCGGCGTACGCACACCCGCGCGGGCTCTGTTCCTCACCAGGCGGCGGATCTCGGACGGGTGCGTGACTCCTTCGCCCTGATCGGGCGTGGGCCTGCCTCGGTCCGCGTCCCGTTCTGTGTGGCGGCCCGGGTGGGGTGGGGGTGGGCGCTGCCTAAGGCGTTTGTTGCGGTGTCGGGGTGGGTGGGGGTGGGCGCTGTCTGAGGCGTTTGTTGCGGTGTCGGGTGGGTGGGGGTGGGGGGGGGGGGGGGGGGGGGGGGGGGGGGGGTGTGTTTTTTTGGTGTCGGGGGGGGGGGGGGGGGCCCCCCCCCCCCCCCCCCCCGGCCCGGGGGGGGGCCCCCCCCCCCCCCCCCCCCGCCCCCCCCCCCCCCACCCCCGTCGAGGTCACCCACCGCCCGCGCCTCCCGGCCCGCGTCCACGCCCACGTTGCGGGCCCGCGATAGGCCTTCTCCCTGTCTGCGGGGAGTTGTCGTCCGGCTCGACCCAGCCCAGCTCGGCAGGGCGATGCTCGACAACCATGGCAGCCACGGTGGTCGCGTTCATGCCCATGTTGCGGGCCTGCGGCAGCGCCCTTTCCCCATGTCGGCGGGATGAACTTGCCCGGTCCGCGGGTGCCTTCACCGCATCCCACCGGAGCGCTGTTCCGCGTCAGCGGATGAACCCCCAATGCGTTCAGGGCCACCCCGAAAGGGGTGGCCCTGAACGAAAGATTGTCCGGCGGTGTCCTACTCTCCCACACCCTCCCGAGTGCAGTACCATC
>NZ_JBVJHK010000020.1:0-140741 GCF_055586845.1 Micromonospora sp. NPDC049139
GCTCGGCAAGCCTGTACTGCGCATTCGTGACCCTCGCCGCAGCCCTCACCTGCCACAAGCGCTACCTCAAACTCACCACCTGAGACACGCTCTAAGCGGCTCATCACGCCTCGGCGTTCATTGCCACCTGCGCCTGCCGCGCCTCTGGTCACTTCCGCCAGGCGGGGGCCATCCGTTCGGACATCTCGTGCCAGAAGGTCCGCAGGTCGTCCCGGTTGACCGCCTGCCAGTCCGCCCGCCCCGGCGAGCGGAACCAGCGCCCGACGAGGTCGATCTGGTGGGCGCAGAACGCCTCGTCCATCTGGTACGGCAGCTCGTCGCCCTTCGGCGGCAGCGGGCACAGCCGGAACGGACAGTCGTCGATGCAGGTGGAGCCCGGCTGGACGTCGTGGGCCTGGCGGCGGCTGAGGGTGACCCGCATGGCGGTGCGGTCGATGGTGAGGCACGGGGGCAGGTCGGCGCGGCTGGCCCGGCTGAGCCGGCGCGCCCGCTCGTCGTTGTCCCGGCCCCGGTCGGCGAGGTTGAGCAGCAGCATCACGTCGGCCAGCAGCCGTTGGGCCCGCGGTTCCAGGACGGCCCAGCCGTGCGACGGCGGCAGCCAGGAGTCCTGGAGTCGGCGGATGCCCGGCTGTGGGCTGACCGCCCCCACCCGGCCGACGATCTCCCGCTCGTCCACCCAGCAGTGGCGCTCGGGGTGGCGGTCGATGAGCGCCTCGACGCAGAGGTCCGCGACCTCGAGGACGAGCGGGTGGGCCGTGCCGCTGCCGGGCTGCGGGGCGCGGTGCCCGCCGCCCGCGATCGAGGTCCAGAAGGCGACCAGCCCGCGCGGGTCCGAGCCGTGGCCCCGTTCGTGCAGTGTCTCGCCGGGGTCGCGGGGCAGGGCCAGCAGGGTGAGCGCCTGGATGAGCACCAGGTGGGAGTACCAGAACCGGGAGTGCCGCAGCGCCTTCTCGGCCTCCTCGATGAGCAGGCTGCGGTGCGCCGGGTACGTGCGGCAGTTGGCGGCGAGCCGGAACCCCTGGGCGAGGGTGAGCTCGTAGACGCGGGCCCCGTCGGAGGCGTCGGTGGCCAGGCGGTGCACCCAGCGGCGCAGGGCCTCCCGGGCGACGTGCTGCCAGTGGGGTTCGCCGGGGGCGTGCGCGCCGTCGGCGTAGAGGAACAGCGACGGCGCGATCCAGGTCCGCAGCTCCTCCAGGCGCTCCCGGCCCGTGGGGTCGGCCGCCTGCGGCGGCTCGTGGAGCAGGTCGCGCAGCGCGCGGACGGCCGCGTTGCCGCCGCTGGCGATCTCGCGGGCCGCGGCGAGCCGGGGGAGGTAGGACGTTTCGTCGGCCATCATCTGGAACAGCTGCCGGTACTGCGGCGTGGGCTGCCGCGACCGGAGTCCGGTGGGCTCGGGTGGCCGGTCCGCGAGTTGCCGGGCGGCGTCGCCGTACCGGTGCACGAGGGCGATCTTGGCGTCTTCGAGGGGGCGGTCGGTGACGGACCCGTCCCCCTGGTAGCGGGGCCAGGCGTGGCGGATGGCGTCGGCCAGTTGCCGGTGCGCGGGGTGCCCGGTGGCGGCGTCCATCTCCAGGGCGACCGCGAACATCTCCAGCGCCCGGGTGCGGTTGCGCGTCGCGGCGGCCTCGTCGCGGAGCCGGTGCACGAGCGCGATCGACCGGTGCCGGGTGGCCTTTTCGTCCCGGCCGCTGGTGGGCAGGCCGACGGTCCGCCGGGCGGTGTCGGCGAGACGGGTCAGGTCGGCTCGCCGGAGGTGGTGGCTGCGCCGCCCGTCCAGTCGTTCGAACGCGCCCGCGCTGCGGGTGTGCAGGGTGAGGGCGGAGAGCAGTTCCCGCCCCGGGCCGTGGTTGCGGGTGAAGGCATGCGCGAGGAAGTCGTCGTCGCGCATGGCGGCGGTGAGGAAGCGCGAGCCGAGGTACGCCTGGATCACCCCGTGCTGGAAACGCACCCCGTCCTGCCGCTTCACCACGATGTTCAGCGCGTCCCCGGTGGTCTCGGCGAGCCCGATGTCCTGCGGGTTGTCGGCGCTGAGCTTGTGCAGCCGGGCTCTCAGCTCGGTCAGGATCCACCGCCGGCCGGCGTCGGTCGCGGCGTCGCCGCCGGTGAGTTCCGTCGTACGCACCGACAGCCGGTTGTTGCGCAACCCGATGCAGGCGAGGGCGGAGAGCACCTCGATCGCGTCGGAGCGTTCCGTCTGCGGCATGCCGTAGTCCTCGTACAGGTCGCCGGCGACGGTGGCGTCACACCACTCCTCCAGCAGGCTCCAGCGCAGTGCCGACCTGCCGGGGCCCGCCGGCTCGACCCGGTCGAGGCGGTCGACCTCGTGGAGCTGCCCGATGACCCGCAGGTAGAACGGTGAGTCGGCGACGTCGGCGGCCTTGACCAGCGCGGTGATGCGGTCCCACCGGTGCCCGGCGTCCGAACGGCGGCTGTGGGCCCGCACGTACTCGAGGGCGGCCCCCTGGGAGAGCGGTTCCAGTTGCAGCAGCAGCGCGTCCAGACCGCGCAGCGGGTCGTCGGGCCGCGACGCGACCACCAGGGGGAGGCGTTCGCGGACGGCGCCCCGGACGGCCTCCCGGAGCACGCTGTCCCGGTCGGCGGGCTGGGCGGCGTCGGCGAGGACCTCCTCCAGGCCGTCGGCGAGCACCACGATCCGGTTGTCCAGCCAGAGCCGCCGCCACATCCGGTCCGCCTCGCCGGCGGCGTGGAGGCGGGTGTCGATGGTGCGCTGGAACTGTTCGAGGGCGAGCTGGTGGAAGTTCAGCTTCTCCGGATCGGTGACCGTCCGCAGGTCGATCCCGATCGGCACGACGTCGGTGGCCATCAGCATCTCCGCGAGGCGTGCCAGCGTGGCCGTCTTGCCGGTGCCGATGCCGCCCACCAGCAGCAGCGGGCGCCGGGTCGTCTCGTCGCGGAGCCGCTGCATCATCAGTTCACACAGCTCGTCGCGGCCGACGACGTTGCTCGGGTCGAGGTCCCGTTCGGCGGTGGGCAGCAGCATGCGGCTGTTGCGCAGGACGTTGCGCCGGTACCAGCGCCGGACCGGCACGTACCGCCAGAAGAGGAAGAGCGCCAGGCCCAGCGCCGCGACCATGGGGGGCTTGACGAAGCCCTCCACCTGGCCGCAGTAGTACGACCTCGGCGGTTCGCCCGCGCACCACGCCGACACCCGGAGGAAGCCGGGCTCGGTGTCGAGGATCATCAGGACCAGGGAGAGGGCGGTCCACGCCAGGAACACCCCGGCGATGGCGATGATCGCCCACCGCAGCCCGCGGTGGTGCCGCCAGCTCATCCGGTGGTCGCCGCGTTCGTCCGTACGCCGGCGGCGGTGCCGTTCCGCCTGGCGTTCCCGTCGGGTGCGCCACCGACGCCGCCGCTGGCGCAACCACAGCTGGACCGCCCAGACCGGACCACGTTTCGGCCCGTGCATGGACACCCCCATGATCGACATGGTCGGCTACGGACGGCGGTGCCGGCCCTCCACTCCACGCCAACGCTAGTGCCGTCGCGGCAGGCCAGTGCCCGGTTCCGGCATTCCCGCGCCGGCCCCCTCGGCCCCGGTCCTCGCCCGCCGTCGGTCGTCTGGCGTAAGGTCCCGTTGACCTCGTTGGGGGAGGTGCAGACGATGCGTGCCGGGTTGGAGATGCCGCCCGCGGTCGAGGCGGAGCGGGTCATCACGGCCGTGCTGGCCGACCTGCGCTCCGGCGAGCACCGGGGCGTCGTGGTGGATTCCCCGCCCGGGGCCGGCAAGTCGACCCTGGTGGTGCGCGCGGCCGTCGAGCTGGCCGCCGCCGGCGAGCCGCTGATCATCGTCGCGCAGACCAACGAGCAGGTCGACGACCTCATCGACCGTCTGGCCCGCAAGGCGCCCGAGCTGCGCATCGGCCGGCTCTCCGCCGCCGACTACAAGCCGTCCGAGCGGGTGCGGGGCCACGAGACGGTCCGGGTCGCCGCGAAGGTCGCCGACCTCGGCGGCCCGGCCGTCATCATCGGTACGGCCGCCAAGTGGGCCACGGTCGCGGAGGGCTCCTGGCCGTGGGCGATCGTGGACGAGGCGTACCAGATGCGCTCGGACGCCCTGCTGCGCGTGGCCGGCAGGTTCGAGCGGGCGCTGTTCGTCGGCGATCCCGGTCAGCTCGACCCGTTCTCGACGGTGGAGACGGCGCGCTGGACGGGGCTGACCTGGGATCCGATGCAGTCGGCGGTGGCGGTGCTGCTGCGGCACAACCCGGAGCTGCCGGTGCATCGGCTGCCGGTGTCGTGGCGGCTGCCCGCCTCGGCGGCCCCGGTGGTGGCGGCGGCGTTCTACCCGTTCACCGGGTTCCGCGCCGGCACGTCCGCGCCCGACCGGGCCCTGTCCTTCACCGAGGCGGGGCCGGGGGACGCGCTGGACGGGGTGGTGGACCTGGCGGCGTCCACCGGCTGGGCGCTGCACGAGTTGCCGGCCCGGCACACGCTGCGTACCGATGCGGAGGCCGCCTCGGCCTGTGCGGCGCTGGCGCTGCGCGTGTTGCGGCGCGGCGCGGTCGCCGTCTCCGAGCACGCGCCGACCGGCGCGCCGGTCACGGCGGACCGGATCGCCGTTGGGGCCGCCCACCGCGACCAGGTCGCGGCCATCCGCGCGCACCTCGGCGAGGCCGGAGCCGGCATCACCGTCGACACCGCCAACCGCCTCCAGGGCCGGGAGTACGACGTGACGATCGTGCTGCACCCGCTGTCGGGGCGGCGGGACGCGACGGCGTTCCACCTGGAGTCGGGGCGGCTCTGCGTGCTGACGTCCCGGCACCGGCACGCGTGCATCGTGGTGGCGCGCGCCGGGATCGGCGAACTGCTGGACGCCCATCCGTCCACCGAGATCGTGCACCTCGACGTGCCGGTGAAGTTCCCGGACGGCTGGGAGGCGAACCAGACGATCCTGACGCTCCTGGCCGGCGTGGCGACCCCGGCGGGCGCCCGCAGCGGGTCGGGGAGCCGCGCCGCCCGGTGACGAGGACCAGACGATCCGAGGCCGGCCCGGAGCCCCGGATACGGGAGGGAACGTGCGGGCCGCAAGGTGCCGACGGGCGATAACTTTCCAAATGGCCGTTGTCAACATGGTGCGCAATCTCTGTCAAAACATTGATGGTGATCAGCGCCTAGCGCTTCCTATCCTGACCATGGCGCCACCCGCCGCCACAGCCCGACCTGCGGCCTGCCGGCCCACCTGACCGGCGGCCCTTCGCTCGTCTCCTGCGCGCCCCACATCGCGAGGTGTCGAATGGTCAGTGCACTCTGTTTCCGCGCCGCACTCGCGGCGGTGCTCGCCTGCGTCCTGTTGGTGGTGACGACGCCGGCACCGGCGTGGGCTGCCGTACGCGACCGGGCCGCCGCCCGCGAGGAACTGCGGCGATACCTGTCCGCCCATCCCGGCGGCACCCCGATCAACGACAACGAGATCAGCTACGGCGGGGGCGCGCTCGTCGTCACCCTCCGCGCCCCGGTGGGAACGTATGGCATGGCCGACTGCCCCCTGGGCTGGTTCTGCTTCTACGAATGGCCCAACTACGGCTACCCCCGGGGCCGCCTCTCCGACTGCGGCCGGCAGAGTCTCTTCACCTGGCAGTGGCAGTACCGCGTCGAGTCGGCCCACTACAACCTCGGCAGCGGGTCCGTCTCGTTCTACTACTACGGCACCCGCCTGTTCGACATCGGCGCGGCGAACCGCGTCCGCAGCGACGCGTACCCCTACCGGAACTGGGCCAACTACGTCGAGCGCCGCTGCGGCTGACGTACCCCCGCCACGTGCCGCCGGGCTCAGCGGCAGCTCGGGCCGGAGACCGTGTCGGTGCGACCGCGCCTCAGGAAGAGCTGATGGCCCAGGACGGCGTCGTCGGCCACCCGGGTCGTCTCGTGGCTGAGCAGCTCGCCGCTCCCGGGGTCGAACAGCAGCGTCTCCCGGCGGCCGTGCCGGTCGTCGGCGCTGAACGCCAGGCCCGGCCGGCCGGCGCGGTCCGGGTAGGCGCCCCGTGCCTCGATGCCCGGCGTGTCGGCGAGGTGGTGCAGCAGCGCCGACCGCTCCGCCGCGCCGAGCTGGTGGTAGCGGTTCAGCCTCGCGACCACCTGGAGCGTGCCGGCGGCGTCGCGCTGCTCCGGGGGCAGGGCGCCCAACTGCTGCGCGAACTGCTCGCGCAGGTCGGCCGGGTCGGCCGACGGTCGCGGGGGCACCTCGGTCAGGTCGCCCTCGCCGTAGCGCACCACCGACGGGTCCGTCGACCGCCGCCCGTCGATGACCGGGGTGACGATCCGGCGGCCGGCCAGGCGGGAGTTCCACCACAACTGCTCGTCGCGGTAGGTGCGCGGGTCGTCGGTGCCGGGCGCCAGGTCCTTCGGCGACCAGGCCCGCAGGCAGACGAAGGTGTACGACCCTTCGCCGGGCGGCTCCACCAGCCCCGCGACCGACTGTGCGAGGTCGTTCAACGGCCGCCGAGCGCTGGCGTTCGCCGTCCCGGCGGGCGACGTCGGGGGGTCCTCCGGCGGCGGTGGGTGGGGCGACTCCCGGCGGCCGAAGACCGACGGTGGGTTCGCGGTGAGGGTCGGTACGAGGACCACGCCGAGCGCGACCGCCACCCCGAGCAGGACGCCGACCCGCGCCGGCACCCGGACAGCCGGGCGCGCCGGGGCGGCCGGGACGCGCTCCCCGCGCGGGGCGGGGCGGGTACGGGGCACCCGCCGACCGGCGGGCGTGACGAGGTGGCGCGGCGCCGGCCTGCTGCGGAACAGCCGGGGTCCGGTGGAGGGCGGGCGCGTACGCGGCGCGGACGCGTTGTCGCCGACCGGTCGGGAGTGGAACGCCGGCCGGTTGCCGCCGCCGTCGGGCCGCAGCGGCAGGGCCGGGTCCGTACCGAGTCGGGGCACCGGGGCGGGGCCGGCGCCGTGCCAGCCGACCGGCCCGTCCCCGGTCGGCGGCGCCCCGGAGAGCGTCGCGTGCGGCGGCGGCCACGCCACGTCCACCTGCGTACGGGCCACTGGGCCGCGGCTGTTGGGCTGGCCCGGGCGTGGTCCCGGCGGCTCGTAGCGGGACCGGTGGCCGTTGTCCAGCGCCAGGATCGGCGCCGGCTCGTTCCGGTCGGCCGTCGCCGACGGGGTACGTGCCAGGGGCGGCTCGATGAGCGGACGGAACTCGCGCCGGTGCGCCTCCAACGCCCACGCCGCCAGCATGAAACACCACCGCCGGGCCGCCCGCGGGACGTTGTCGTAGGTGCAGCACGTCAGCGCCTGGCACAACAGGGAGAGCAGATACTGGGCGCGCCACTCGGAGACCCAGTTGTCCGTCCGGGCGAACGCGTCGCCCACCTCGTGCCCGGCCTGCACCAACTCGGCGAGCATCGGGGGCAGCCGTAGCGGACGCCGGGTGGTCGGGAAGACGAGGTGGCGGGTCAGGGCCTCCGCCTGGTCGGATGGCAGGTCCGCGACGTGCCGCAGCACCGTGGTCAGCACCAGGGTGACCGGGTCCCGGGTCAGCGGCGCGGCGTCCTCGAACGTGTCGAGGTCCACGAGGCGGAAGGCGCCGGGCGCGAGCCGTTCCTCCGCGTCCCTCGGCACGAGGATGTTGCCGCCGTGCAGGTCCCCGTGGGCGTTGCCGTACAGGTAGTCCATCTCGGCGGTGCCGAACGGCGAGCCGGTCTCGAGCGTCTGGAATGGATGGGGCAGCACCAGCTCGCCGTCGTTGAGCCTCAGCCAGCGCGTCTCCGGGCCGGGGAGGTCGAGGTCACGGATCGCGTCGTGGATGCCGTCCAGCGCGTCGAGGGCGGCGAGTTCCCGCTGGACGTACTCGGCGACCCTGGCGTCCGCGGTCTGCTGCCCACCGCTGTTCCAGTCGTTGAGGACGCGGTCGCACACGGTGCGGATGACGGGGACGATCTCCTCGTCGTCGAGGTCGTGCAGCGTCACCATGTCGTCCGCGCCGTTGGCGACCTCCTGGAACATCAGGTAGCGCCCGTCGGCCAGTGGGTGCGGGGGATAGGGCTGGCGAACGAGGTGACGCTGGGCGAAGCCGGGGGAGGACCTCACCGCGCGTTCGTGCCGCCCGGGTTCCCGCCGGGCGGCGCCGGCGGCCGGCAGCACCTTGACCAGTAGCTTCCGTCCGGTGAAGCGCCCCGGGCCGCCGGGCAGCTTCAGGATGATCGTGAACAGCAGCGCTGGCGTGTATCCGCGGGCGTGGCGGGGCCGGCGGGGGCGGTGCACGGTGCCGCCCAGGTGGCTGGCCCAGTCCCGCAGCCCAGCCGCGACTGTCGTATCCGGCGCGTAGCTTCCGAGGTCGTCGAGACCATCGCCCATGTCCGTCGTTGGACCTTCCACGAGGAGTGAAAGAGGGGGTGGGACGAGCGGGGTGGATCGTCCGAAGGGCAATGCGCTGGTGAGCGCGGAGGCAAAGTTACCTCAACTTTCGGGCGAACGGGGCGACACTCGGCGCTCCGCCATGTACTTACCCAAAGGTAACCGCTAGATCGCCTTCAGCCTCGCATCCCGCACGGTCGGTCACATCTAGACCGCTGGATATAGAATCGGTCACCCGACTGGGAGGCCGCGATGACGGAGAGCAACGATTCCCTGCTCAAGCGCCAGATCCAGCCCGAGATGATGGCCCTCCTGCGGGCGATGTCGGTCTGCCACGCCCGCGCCCAGCGGCTCGACAACCTGCGGATGGGGCTCTCGGTCGCCCTCGGGGTGGCGGGGGCGGTGGTGGCCTTCACCGGCGTGTCGGGCGCCGCCGTCACCGCGGTGGGCGCGCTCTGGGCGCTGGTGAACGCGGTCGGTCTCGCCTCCTGGTCGCGCGGCCAGATCCGGCGCGCCGCCGTCCTTCAGGAGATGTTCGACGTACGCCTCTTCGGTCTGCCCTGGAACGCCGTGGCCGCGGGCGACGAGCTCGGCGCGGAGGAGGTGAGCCGGTTGGAGCGGGCCTTCCGGGGCGACGAGAAGTACCTCCGCGACTACTACGAGATCCCGCCCCTGCCCCACCCGTACGACGTGCTGGCCTGTCAGCAGCAGAACCTCGGCTGGGGCGCCCGGCTGCGCCGCCGCTACGCGTACGCCGTGCTTGCCGGCGTCGGCGCGTGGACGGCTGCCGGCGTCGTGTTCGCGGCGGTGACCGGGCTGACGGTCTCCGATCTGCTGGCGCGGTGGTTCGTCCCGTCGCTGGGCGCCCTGTTCCTCGGTCTGGAGATCTACCGCGGGCAACGGGACATCGCGGCCGAGCGCGACCGCGCGCTGTCCACCATGCAGCGTCACATCGTCACGGCCGTCCCCCGCGGCGACACCGCCACGGCGAGCCGCGAGTCGCTGGTCCTCGCCCGGCAGGTCCAGGACCTCATCTTCCAGACCAGGCAGGTGCAGGCCCGGGTGCCCGACTGGTTCTTCCGGCGGTACCACCCGAGCGACCGCGCCGACTTCCAGGCCGCCATGGCCGGCCTCGCCGAGCTGCTGAATGCCCGCGGCCCGGTCCCGCGACCGGAATGACCCGTCCGCGCCAACCCGGTCGCCGGCCGGCGGACCCGCCCGACGAGGGGCGCACCCGCCGGCCGTGTCGGCGATCGGGTCGGGACGCTGGGCGGGGATGGCTGCGGGGCGGTGGGTCCGGCGCTAGGCGGTGGTGGGGAGGTTGAACCGGACGCCGGTCGCCTGTTCGGACAGGTCCCACAGGCGGCGGCCGGTCTCGGCGTCGGTCGCCGCGGGGGACAACCGCACCTGCGTCGGTCCGCCGCGCAGTTCGGCAAGGCCGTCCGGCCCGATGAACTGGCCGCCCCGCACGGTCGGGTCGGTCGCCGCGTACAACTGTGGCAACGCGCCCACGGCCGGGGCCTGGGCCAACAACGGGTTGCCGAGGCGGCCGAGCACGACCCGCCACGGGCCGACCGGCGCGCTCGTCTGGAGGTTGGTGGCGGTGTAGCCCGGGTGGGCGAGCACGCTGCGGACCGGGCTGCCCGCGGCGGTCAGCCTGTGGTGCAGTTCCCACCCGAAGACGGCGTTGGCGAGCTTGGACTGGTTGTAGAAGGCCATGGGCGAGTAGCCGTGCTCGCCGGTGAGGTCGTCGAACCGGAGCCGCCCCTGCCGGTGGTTGATCGAACTCACCGTGACCACGCGCGGGTCGTGCCCCGCGGTCAGCAGGTCGAGCAGCAACCCGGTGAGCGCGAAGTGGCCGAGGTGGTTGCAGGCGAACTGCAGCTCGTGGCCCTGTGCGCTCAGCGACCGGGGTGGCGCCATCACGCCGGCGTTGTTGACGAGCACGTCCAGGCGCGGATGGTCGGCGCGCAGCTGGTCGGCGAAGGCGCGGACCGAGTCGAGGTCGACCAGGTCGAGGCGGCGTACGTCGAGGCTCGCGTCGGGGTGCTCGGCGGCGATCTGCGTGACCGCCCGGCGGCCCTTCTCCTCGTCGCGTACCGCGAGGATGACGTGTCCGCCCCGGCGGGCGAGCGCCCGGGTGGTGGCCAGGCCGAGGCCGCTGTTGGCTCCGGTGACGACGAAAATCCGGCCGGTCTGGTCCGGCATCCGCTCGGCGGTCCAGCGATTCCGCATCATGCGGCACAGCATCGCCGCATATGGCACTCAGTGTCAATAGAGAGTCAGGGTGCCGCCAGTGTCATCGCCTATCATTGGCGGGTGAGCAAACACCCGGAAGTGACCATGGCGCAGCGCAAGCGCCAGCTCGTCGCGGACGAGCTGACCGAAGCGGCGCTTCAGCTACTGGCGCTGAAGGGGTTCGACGTGGTCACCATCGACGAGATCGCGGCGACCGCCGGCGTGTCCCGGCGCACCTTCTTCCGCTACTTCGCGTCGAAGGAGGATGTCGTCGTCCAGTTCCTGACCGGGATGGGCTCCGACATCGGCGCGGAGCTGGCGGCCCGTCCCGCCGACGAGCGACCGTCCGTCGCGCTGCGGCACGCCGTCTGGGTGCCGATCGCCGCGTGCGCCGACCACCCGGACAGGGCGCTGCGCGTGGTCCAGCTGATCCTGCGTACTCCCGCGCTGCTCGCACGCTTCCTGGAACGCCAGGCGCAGTGGCGCGACGACCTGACGGCGGTGCTGGAGAGCCGCCTGGGGCTCGACCCGGGCACCGACCTGTACCCGCAGCTCGCCGCCGGCATGGCGCTGAGCGCGTTCGACACCGTGCTGCAACGCTGGAGCGACAACGACGGCACCGAAGACCCCGCCGACCTGACCGACCGGGCCTTCGCCGTCATGGCGCCGGCGCTGGACGCCGTCGAACGGCGAGCCGCCGGCGCACCCGCATCGTCATAGGAGCCGGCGGGTCCACCTCGGTCAGCGGCCCGGGGGCTGGTATTCGATTCGCTCGCGCGTCGCCTCGTCGATCTCTTCGGCGGTCAGGATCGGGGTGACACGAGTGTCCACCCCGCCGGCCGCGCGGATGTCGATGGCCAGCGCGGCGGCGGTCTTGTGGTCGGGCAGATCGCACACCACGTAGGTGTCGTCCGCCCCGAACCCGAAGTACATCGACTCCATCCGCCCGCCCGCGCCCTCGACCATCTTCCGGACGACCTCGACGCGTTTGCTGCCGCCGTCGGCGGTGAGCCCCTTGATCCCGTCGACCGTGTAGGTCGACTTCAACAGGAACTTGCCCACGCGCCATCACCTCCCCACATCCATCGCCGGGCCTCAGCGCGTGCCCTGTCGCTGGATCCGCTCGGCGCCCTCGACCTTGGCCCGGCCCTGATCGCGTTCCGTGCCGGCCGATCCGCTGGCGGTGCGCAGGTGGCGGGCCTTCGGCGAGTGCTCGGTGGACGAGCCCTGGTGGCCGCGCGCGCCGCTGCCAGGATGTTGCCGGCCGCGCGCCGACTCGCCGCCGGGATCATGCTTGTTGTCCTTGTGACTACCCATGCGCCGCGCGTACCCGGTCCACCGGTGGCTAGTCCTTGCCACGCTGTCGGCTGGCGACGGGGCGGCGGGCGGTCGGGGTGGCGCGGCGGGGGCGCGGGGCGTTCGGCGGCGGGGTCGGTGGTCCCACCGACGGGGCAGCTCGACAGGGAGCGAGAAGCGGGCATCCGACGCGGTCCGGACACAAAGCCGACCGGCAGCACAAGACCCGTATCCACGCCGCCGTCGATCACCGGAATTCATGTCGGCCTACCGATAGAGCGGCGATTCATCTGATCAATGTCGGTCGATAGCGTGACGGGCAAAGGCCGTCCATGAAAGGCGGGCCATGACACATCCCATCACCTCACCGTCCCGGCGGCGGATCCTGCTCGGCGCCGCCGCGGCCTCGGCGGTCACCGTCATCGGGGCGAGCGCCGCGCACGCCGCACCACCCGCCGGGGGCGCATCCCCGGCGCGACCCACCCAACCCCTCGTGGCCCGGGACCGGGTCGCCACGGCACGGCTGGCCGGCGGGCCGGCCCGCTTCCAGGCCGACTTCCACGAACGCCTCGACGCCTGGCTGGCCTTCTGGTCGGCCAATTCGCCCCGGAGCTGGAGCACGCCGGTGGAGGTCGAGGGCACGGTGAGCGCGGACGGCGACGCGTTCACGCTGTGCACGATCCGGATCAGCCGCGACGACGAGACGCGGGACGCCTTCGCCGCCCGGCGGGTGGACGCCGCCCACCTGGCCACCCTCGCCAGCCTGCACCACCACTTCCCGTCGGTCCGCGTCGAGGCCGGCGGCGCGTTACGGGTGACCGACGGCCCCGCCGGCTGGACCGGCTCGGCCGAGCAGGTCGCGTTCGCCGTCACCGCCTGCCGGGAGCTGTGGGGGCTGCGCGCCGCCGACGCGACCAGCTGGCGGGCACACGCGAGCCGGGCCGGGCTCGCGGCCGACCCCGCCTCCCGCTCCGGCTGGGCGGCATTCACCAGGGCGAGTCTGCGGCACGGGCTGCGGACCGAATCGTACTGATCTGTGGAGGTAAGGACATGGCACGAAGCGAATTCCGGTTCGTCGTCGACGGCGTCGAGCTGACCACCGAACAGCAGAGCCTCATCGCTGGCGAGATCCAGAAGGCGGGCCTCAACGCGCTGTCCGTGGCCGGCAGCAAGCTGACCAACCCGCTCGCCGTCGGGCACGCCAACATCAAGCTCCGGCCCGAGTGGTATGGCCTGTGGCTGATCGACGGCCCGTTCGCCGAGGAGCTCGGCCAGAAGATCAACGACCTCGGCTTCTGGATGCAGAAGTGACGGACCCCGTCCACCGGCCGGACCCGCCGGAGCGGATGTGCCCGAGCACTCCCGCGGCCAACGCCACGGTGTTCCTCGGCATGATCACTCCGGCGGGCCGGGTCGCCTACGTCACGCCGCCGCTCCCGGCCGAGGTCGCCCTCGCCCAGGCCGACGCGGACACGCCGGTCGAGTCCCGCTACCGGCTCGCCGGCCCATGCGTCACCGCGAAGTGCGGCTTCTGGACCGGCGAGCACTGCGGTCTCGGCGAACGGGTCGCCGCCTCGTACAGCGACACCGCCGGCCCGGCCGAGGCCGACCTGCCGCGCTGCGCGATCCGACGGACCTGCCGGTGGTACGCCGAGCAGGGCCGCGCGGCCTGCGCAGCCTGCTCCCACGTGGTCACCGACGCCCGCTGACCGCCGCCGTGGGCGACGTCGCCGCCGGGGTCGTCGTCCGCCGCGTCGTGATGACGGTGTGGTCTCACATCGTGTTGACGATCAGCCCGATGTGGGTGAAGTAGTTCAACGCCCCGAAGAGAGTGAAGATGGCGCCGGCGATCGCCCACACCACGCCGATGATGCCCAGCAGCACGCGGTTCAGCTTCAGCAGGGCGAACGGGGCGAGAACCGAGCCGATCCCCACCAGGACGTACAGGCCGGAGATGAAGGCGGCCTCGACCTCCGGGTACTCCGCGAACTCCCCGGAGATCGGCTCCTGCGGCGGCGCCGCGAAGAGCGTGTACGTCCAGCCGGCTGCCGCGATGCCGAAACAGGCCAGGCCGAGCGCGAACACGAAGATCGAGATCGGCCACAGCAGTCGCCGCGCCTGCTCCGTCCGGATGCCGCCGTTCTCCAGCGACGCCTCGGCGAAGATCTCACCCCGCCGCCACAGGATGATTGCCGCGCCGAGCATCAGCACCCCGAAGCCCAGGGACGGCTCGCCGAAGATGATGTTGTCGAAGGCGAAACCCCCGGGTGCCAGCGGCCAGGTCAGCGTCATGTGCAGGCCCGTGACGGTGAGGATCGTACCCAGGATCGCGAAGGCGATCGCCCACCCTTCGGTGGCGAGCGGTCTGTCCTTCATCATCTGCCAACCGAGGGCCACGACCAGCAGCAGGCCGACGCCCGCGGCGAGCGCCATGATCGTGTTGTAGGTGGGCATCTGCGCCCAGTCGATCTTCAAGTCCTCCTGGGCGAATGTCTCGAACATGGCGTCTCCCTCCGTTCGCCGCTCTCGACGCAGGTCGACACGACCGCACGACAAAGCGGGCGGCACGGCGAGTTCCCACCATCACGCGACGGAAACGCCACGCCGGACCCGCCGGAGGGCCTGCCGCTGGTACGCCGAGCGGGGTCGGGTGGCCTGCGCCGGCTGCTCCCACGTGGTACCGACGCCCGCTGACCGGGCGCGGGCGGACGAAGCCCGCCGCCAGACGATCCGCTCGCCGGGTCGGTGGCGGCGGGATGTCCGACGGTTCCGCTACGGTCGGGGCGTCATGGAGCCGCGGTTCGGCGAGGTCGTCATCGGGCGGGAGCACCCCGCGGGCCTGCTGCGCGCCGAGGTGGACCGGGCGGCCGCCAGCCACGGCGGCCTCGTCCTGGTCGCCGGCGAGCCCGGCATCGGCAAGACGACCCTGGTCACCGCCGCCGCGAGGGAGGCCCGCCAGCACGGCGCCCTGGTGGTCGGTGCCGCCTGCTGGGATTCCGACAGCGCGCCCGGCTACTGGCCGTGGGTGCAGGTGCTGCGCGGGCTGCGCCGCTCGCCCGACGACTGGGCGGTGGCGCGGGAGGCCGCCGAGCCGGGCCTGGCCGCCCTGCTCGGCGAGACGACCGGCGCGGCGGCCGACCGGGCCATCCGCGAGACGATCCGCGAGGCGATCGGCGGGCCGGCCGACGGCAGCGGGGACGACCAGGGCGACCGGGAGGAGTTCGACCTCTACGACGCGGTGACCACCACGCTGGTCGCGGTCTCCCAGCGCCGGCCGGTCGTGGTCGTCCTCGACGACCTGCACTGGGCCGACCCGGCCTCGATGCGGCTGCTCCAGTTCGCCGCCCAGCACACCTGGTTCGAACGGCTGCTGCTGGTCGGCACCTACCGTGACGCCGAGGTGGAGGCCGCCGACCACCCGCTGCGCCCGCTGCTGATGCCGCTGGTGGCGAAGGCGACCAGCATCACCCTCACCGGCCTGTCCCGCGACGAGGTGGGCGCGCTGATGGCCCGCACGGCCGGCCGCGAGCCGGATGCCGACCTCGTCGACGAGGTGTACCAGCGCACCGGCGGCAACCCGTTCTTCGTGGAGCAGACCGCCCGGCTGTGGCGCGCCGACGGCCAGGTGAGCACGATCGCGCCCGGCGTACGGGAGGCGGTGCGGCGCCGGCTCGCCCAACTGCCCGCGCCGGTGGCCGACCTGCTCACCGTCGCCGCCGTGCTGGGCCGCGAGTTCCACCGCCAGGTCCTCGCCGCCACCGCCGGCGCCCCGGCGGCGCAGGTCGACCGCCTCCTCGACCGCGCGGTGACCGCCCGGCTCGTGCTGGCCCGCAACGGCGGTCGCTTCGCCTTCGCCCACGACCTGGTCCGGGAGACCCTCTACGACGGGCTCACCGAGGACGACCGGCGGGCCCGGCACGCCGCCGTCGTGCGGGCCGTCGACGGGTCGGCGGCGCTCGCCGAGCGGCTGATCCCGGCCGACCTGGCCCGCCACGCCCACCTCGCCGGCGACGCGCTCGAACCGGCCCGCGCGACCGAGCTGCTGGTGGCCGCCGCCCGGGACGCGAGCGGCCGGCTGGCCGTGGACGAGTCGATCGTCCACTTCCGCCGGGCGCTGGAGGTCGCCGACGACCCGACCCGGCGGGTGAAGATCATGGTCGAGCTGGGCCAGCTGCTGCACCACTGCGGCGACAGCGTCGAGGCCCGACACCTCGTCGCCGAGGCCGCCACGCTGGCGCTGACGGTCGACGACCCGGTGGTGCTGGCCCGCGTCGCCCTCACCGTCCACCGTCACCGCCACCAGTCCGGTTCCGCGCCCACCGTCGACGCGGACGGTCTGCTGCGGGAGGCGTACCGGCGGCTGATCGGCGAGCCGGCGGCCACCCTCGCGGCCGGCACACTCGTCACCGACCTGATCACCGCCACCGAGTCGCTCGCCCGGCGCGGCCGGGACGACGAGGCACTCACCTTCAGCCTGTGGGCCCGGCACGACACCACCTGGGGCCTCGGCACGGCCGCCGACCGGGCCGCGATCACCGCCGAGATCCGCGAGGTGGCACGCCGGAGCGGCGACCGGGAGACCCAGCTCTGGGCGACCTCGCTGCGCTGGGTGGCGCTGCTGGAACTCGGCGATCCGCGATACCACGACGAACTCACCACGTTCGTCACCGGAGCCCGCGAGGGCGACGCCCGGCACCGGATCGGCGCGACCATCGACGACGGCATCATCGCCGGGTTCCGGGGCGACTTCACCCGCGCCGGCGAGCTGCTCGCCGAGCTGGACGAGCTGTCCGAGTGGGACCACTCCGAGTCCGCCTTCATGGGCCACCACGTGCGCTGGTCGTGGCTGCTGCTCCAGGGCCGGCACGACGAGGCCGACGCCCTGCTCGACGGGCTGGACCCCGGCGACCACCCCTACCTACAGGTCGTTCGGGCCATCACCGCGGCCGAGCGCGGCGACGGCGCGACGGCGCTGCGGCTGACCGCCGGGATCGAGGCCGACGGCACGACGTACAGCCGGATGGTGGCGCCGCTGTGGCTGCGGCTGCGCGCCCAGGTCGCCGCCGCCACCCGCGACCCCGGGCGCTGCGCCGAGGCCCGGGAGGCGCTGCGGCCGCACCGTGGGCAGTGGATGACGGCGTTGTTCGGCTGCGACGTCAGCGGCCCGGTCGACCACTGGCTCGCCGCCGTCAACGCGGCGGAACAACGCTGGGACGACGCGGTGGCCGGGCTCGCCGCGGCCCGCGACGCCGCCGACCGGATGGGGGCCCGGCCCTGGTCGGTGCTGGCCCGCGCCGCGCTGGCGGACGCGCTGACCGGGCGCGACCGCCCCGGCGACGCGGCCGCCGCCACCGCGCTGCGCGCCGCCGCCGCCCGGGACGCCGCCGCGCTCGGCATGCACCAGGTGGCCGCCCGGTCGGCCAGTGCGCTTGGGCCGGTGGACCTCCCGGCGGCACGGCAGCACCCGGCCGTCGCGGATGGACGGCAGCACCGGGTCGGCGCGCCCGTGCCGGCTGTCGCGTCCGTGCCGGCGGTCCCCGGGCCGCAGGGGCGGGCTCCGTCCGCCGGGCCCGTCGTCGGGCAGCCGCCGGTCGAGGCGTACGAATTCCGCCGCGACGGCCCGGTCTGGCAGCTCGCCTACGCCGGCACGGTCGTGCACCTGCCCGACGCCAAGGGCCTGCACGACCTGCACCTGCTGCTGGCCCGGCCCGGTGTCGACGTGCCGGCGGTCGAGCTGCTCGACCCGGCCGCCGGGCCGGAGCTCGTCGCCGCCCGCCGGATGGGCGGCGACCCGGTCCTCGACGACGAGGCGAAGGCCCGTTACCGGCGCCATCTGGAGCGGCTGGACGCCGAGATCGACCGCGCCGCCGGGCGCGACGACGAGGCGAAGGTGGCCGCCCTCGACGCCGAGCGGGCGGCCCTGCTCGCCGAGCTGCGCGCCGCCGCCGGGCTGGCGGGCCGCAGCCGCCGCCTCGGCGACGAGGCGGAACGCGCCCGCAAGACGGTGACCGCCCGCATCCGCGACGTGCTGCGCAAGCTCGACGACCGGCACCCGGCGCTCGCCGCCCACCTGCGCGACACCGTCTCCACCGGCGGCACCTGCCGCTACCTCCCGCCCGAGCCGCCCCCCTGGCGGCTCTAGCCCTCGGGCACCCGTCGATCGTCGACGTCAGAAACCGGTAAACCGCGCGGCCTTCCGCGGTGTCTTGGTGACTGAGAGACCAGGAGGGCCAGATGCGAGATCCGCATGGCACGGAGTTCGACGACTTCGTCCGTACCCGGTCGGTGGCGCTGCTGCGGGTGGCATACCTGCTGACCGGCGACCGGCACGCGGCGGAGGACCTGCTCCAGGAGGTGCTGGAGCAGATGTACGTGCGTTGGCGCCGGTTGCGCGCCTTCCCGGAGGCGTACGCCCGGCGGGCCCTGGTCAACCGGTCGATCAACCGGTGGCGGCGGCGGGGCCGGCGGCCGGAGCAGGCACTGGGTGACAACGACGGGGTCGCCCGGGACCACGCCGACGACATCGCGCTCCGCCAGGCGGTCGTCGCGGCGCTGCGTACCCTGCCGCCCCGGCAGCGCGCCGCCGTGGTGCTCCGCTACCTGGAGGACCTGTCGGTCGCCGACGTCGCCGCGACGCTGCGCTGCTCCGAGGGCGCGGTGAAGAGCCACGCCTCCCGCGGCCTGGCCCGCCTCCGGGAGGCGCTGGCCGGATCGAGTCTCGTCCTGTCCGTCCCGACCGACACCAGGGGTGCGCGATGACCATCGAAGAGAGCGAGGTGCAGGGCGTCCTGCGCCGGGTGACCGACGACCTCGTCGCCCCGCCGACCCTGCTCGACGACGTGCGACGGGGTGGGCGTCGCCGACTGCTGCGACGTCGGGCCGTCCTGGCCGCGGTGTGCGCGGCCGTGGTGGCGGTACCCGTCGGCGGTGCGATCCACCTCGCCGACGACAGGGCCGGCAAGGTTGCGGTCGAGGTCGCCTCGCCGCTGTTCGACGGACCCACCCGCGGCGATCTGGCCGGTGACGAGGAGTACCTGCGGCAGGTCCGGGAGGCGTGGCGGCAGCGTACGAGCGACAAGGAGTTCGACGCCGGGAGCGAGCCGCACGTGGTCTGGGCGGGTGACACCCCGGCCGGGCCCGCCGCCTACGTCGCGCAGCGGGCCACCGTCACCCGGATGGTGTCCGAGCCGGGCAACGACCGCCTGATCGGCTATGCCGCGTTCGTCGAGCCCACCGCCAGCGGCCCGCGGGTCATGGCGTTGGGCGGCATGAACGACAGCATGGCCGGCAATTCGGCGGCCGTGCTGCTCGGGCCGCGGCGTGACGTGCTGGTCGTGCTCGACGCCGGGTACCCGGTGGAGTTCTCACCGACGTTCCGGTACGCCCCGGACGGCCGCGTCGAGCGCACCTTCCAGCGGGTGGCGTTCCGGGACGGGGCCGCCGTGCTGTCGGTGCCGTCGCAGCGCGACAGGGTGACCTTCGCCCTGGTCGGGGTGCCGTTCAGCACGGCGACCGCCGTCGAGGTCACTAACATTGACGAGATCCTCTTCCCCGACAAGGAAAAGGACAGCCCACAGCCGAGGTGGGTCACCCACACGTTGCCCGGGGCGGAACAGGTGTGGGGCGGCGACCCCGCCGCGATCGCCAAGGCCTTCCAGCGGCGGGAGGCGCTCGCCGCCTATGAGGATCGCGGCGGCGCCCACCGCTCTGGTGACGCTCCGCTGCTGGTCGTCCACGGTGCGACCCCCGACGGTCGGCGGTTGCTGCTCCAGACCATCCAGTTCGACGACGATCCTGCCCGCGCGATCGCCCTGCTCGCCCGCGGCGACGCGCCGTTCGAGCCGGCGGCCAGCGGGTTCATCGACTGGAAGGCGCCGCTGCCGGTGCGGCTGCGGCTGCCGGACGGGCAGGGCGTCCTCGTCGTCGCCGAGGGCGCGGCGCTGAGCTACCGGGTCGGCGCCGGGCGGTGGCAGGACGCCGGGCGTGGTGCGGCGCTGCTACCCGCCGACGCCACCCAGGTACGCGTCGCCACCGCCGGCGGCACGGCCACCGTCCGGATCGACTCCTAGGCGGCCACCGGATCGACGACGGGCACCCCCACCTCCGTGGCGGTGCCCGTCGCCGGCCGGGTCAGCGGCGGTTGTAGCGGTACATGGTGAGGGTGCCGAAGACCACCACGAACCCGGCGCTCCACACCAGCGTCCACATCGTGCTCGACGCGTCCGACGCCCCCGACATCGTCGCCCGCACCGAGGCCACGAGCTGGGTGACCGGGTTGACCTTCACGAACGCCTGCAACCAGCCCGGCATGGTGACCGGCTCGACGAAGACGTTGCTCAGGAAGGTCAGCGGGAACAGCACCATCATGCTGACCCCCATCACCGACTTCTCGCTGCGCAGCACCAGGCCGAAGAACGTCCAGACCCAGGAGAACGCGAACGAGAAGACCACCAGCAGGCCGATGCCGCCCAGCACGCCCAGCAGCCCGCCGTCGGGGCGGAAGCCCAGCACCAGGCCGACGCCGAGGATGACCACGGCGGCCAGCACGTACCGCAGCACGTCGCCGAAGATCATGCCGACCAGCGCGGCGGGTCGCCACACCGGCAGCGTCCGGAACCGGTCGAAGACGCCCTTCTCGATGTCGGTGTTCAGGCCCACCCCGGTGTACATGGTGATCATCACGACGCTGGTCACCATGATGCCGGGCAGGAAGAACTGCAGGTAGTCCCGTGGGCTGTCGGCGAGGGCGCCGCCGAACAGGTACGTGAACATCAGCACCATGATGATCGGGAACGCCGTCACGTCGAACAGCTGCTCCGGCACGTGCTTGATCTTCAACATGGCCCGCCAGCCGAACGTCAGCGACGCCGACAGCGGGCTCGGGCGGGACGGCCGGGCGCCGGGCGCGAGAACGGTCGCCAGCGCCTCCGCCGACGGTACGTAGACCGACGGGGCCGGCCCGGCCGTGGTGGTGGTGGCGTTGCTGCTCATCGGGCTGCCTCCAGCTGCTCGTCCCGCTCGTCGGCGCCGACCGCGGCGTGGTCGGTCAGGGCCAGGAAGACCTCGTCCAGGCTCGGCTGGCCGAGGGAGAAGTTGTCGACGACGATGCCGGCGCGGGCCAAGTCGCCGAGGACCCGGGCGGCCTGCTCGCTGGCGTCGAGGTCGCCGCCCTCGCCGCCGACCCGGGCGGTCAGCGCCACCGGGTCGGGCTCGAGCTGCACCGGCACGCCGAGCACCGCGTGCAGCAGCCGCTCCGCCTCGGGCCGCTGGTGCGCGTCACGCAGTCGCAGGTGGACGGTGCCGGAACCGACCGAGGACTTCAGCTCGCCCGGGGTGCCCTCCGCGATCACCCGGCCGTGGTCCACCACCGCGATCCGGCCGGCCAACTGGTCGGCCTCGTCCAGGTACTGCGTGGTCAGCAGGACCGTGGTGCCGTGCGCCACCACGGCCCGGACGATCTCCCACACCTGGTTGCGGCTGCGCGGGTCCAGCCCCGTCGTCGGCTCGTCGAGGAACAGCAGGTCCGGGGTGTTGAGGATGCTCGCGGCGATGTCGATGCGCCGCCGCATGCCGCCGGAGTACTTCTTGACCTGCCGGTCGGCCGCCTCGGTCAGCCCGAACGCGGCGAGCAGCCCGTCCGCCCGCTGCCGCGCGGCCGGCTTGCCGTGCCCGAGCAGCCGACCGAGCAGGATCAGGTTCTCCAACCCGGTCAGGTCCTCGTCCACCGAGGCGTACTGGCCGGTGAGGCTGACCCGGGCCCGGACGGCGTCGGCCTCGTGGACGACGTCGTGGCCGAACACCCGCGCCCGCCCACCGTCTGGGCGCAGCAGCGTGGCCAGCACCCGTACCGCCGTGGTCTTGCCGGCGCCGTTCGGGCCGAGCACCCCGTAGACGGTGCCGGCGGGCACCGCGAGGTCCAGGCCGTCCAGCGCCCGGGTGTCCCCGAACGAGCGGGTCAGCCCCTCGGCCTCGACGGCCAGCCCGGTGCTGCGTCTATTCATGATCCCTACCTTCCTTCGCGAACTGTCAGGAGACGTACGGGCGAGCGGCGCGGCCGTCGCGCAGGGCCAGGCCCCACCAGCAGAGCTGGTCGAGCAGTACGCGGGCGGCCCGGCGTAGCTGGTCGGTGGCCAGCGGGGTCGGTTCGCCGCAGAGCAGGTCCACGCCGACGACGTCGCGCATCGTGACGGCGTGCAGGGCGGTGAAGACCGTCCGGAGCTGGTCGACGGCGTGCAGGCCGACGGAACCGCAGCCGTACGACACGAAACCGACCGGCTTCGCCTGCCACTCGTCGTACGCGTAGTCGATCGCCTGTTTCAACGAGGCGGGGAAGCTGTGGTTGTACTCCGGGGTGACCACGACGAACGCCTCCGCCCGGCCGACCTGCTCGGCGAACGCGCGCATCGCCGGGGTCGGCTCCGCCGGGTAGCCGGCGGGGAAGTCGTAGTGGGCGAGGTCGACCACGGTGACCGCCAGTCCGTCGTGCGCCTCCGCCCGGTCGACGAACCAGCGGGCGATCCGGTCGCCCACCCGCCCCTCCCGGGTGCTGCCGATGATCACGGCGAGTCGCATCGGCTCCACGGTTCCTCCTCCCGGCCGTTCCGGTCCCACCCGTCAGGCGCGAGACGGTGGCCGGCGGTCCGCGAGATCAGATCTAGCGGCCCCGCGACGCCGCCAGGTCCGGTGCCCGGGTGGCGGCGGGCCTGCCGGCCCGACCCACTCGGGGCCGGGTGGGACGCTGATCGTCGGTGAAGGCTGCTTGACTGCACCGGCGGAGAAGAGGGGGACGCGATGACCGACGTGCGCATCGAGCCGTGGAGCGAGGGCGACCTCGACCTGTTGCGGCAGCTCAACGCGCCGGAGATACGGGCGCACACCGGCGGCCCGGAGACCGACGAGCAGGTGCTCGCCCGGCACGGGCGCTACGTGCGCTTCGGCGACACCGGTCAGGGCTGCATGTATGCGGTGGTGCTGCCCGACGGGGCCAGGGTGGGCAGCGTCGGCTACTGGGAGCGGGAGTGGCGCGACCAGCGGGTCTATGAGCTGGGCTGGGCGATCCTGCCGGGGCACCAGGGCCGGGGGCTCGCGGCGGCGGCGGTGCGCGCGGCGGCGGCGGTGGCCCGTGCCCGGAGGACGCACCGCTTCGCGCACGCGTACCCGTCTGTCGACAACGCCCCGTCCAACGCGGTCTGCCGCAAGGCGGGTTTCACGCTGCTCGGCGAGACCGAGTTCGAGTTCCCGCCCGGGCACCTGATGCGCTCCAACGACTGGCGCCTCGACCTGAGCGCGTAGTCGGGGCGTTGGTAAGAACCGCTCCATGAGTAACGCCGGCGTGTTCAGTTTGCTGAACGCGCGCATCGAGCGGGCAGGGTGGCGACCCGTGAAGGCGCGCCACTGCGCGCCCGGCTGGGTCGCCTCCAACTCGGCACGCCACCCCGCCGACCGCACCGCGGCGGCCAACCCCAACTTCAGCAGATGGTGCTCCACCGTCTCCCGCGTCACCAGACAGTCCGGACCGCGCTGCGGGTCATGCGCGAAGAACCGCAGACCACCCGCAGACACCTTGGCGTGCACAGGGTGCTCGCACCGTTGGCAGCACAGAACGACACGCGGCCGCGGCCGGCCGTCGGTCAGGGTGGGACCCGGCTGCCGGGCGCGTGGCCGCCGTGCCGGCCGGTGAGCAGGGCGTCCAGGTGGTTCTTCGCGGCCAGCCAGAGCACGCCGGTGGCCTCCTCGGGCCCGCTCCGACAGGACGACAGCGCGGAGACCGGCGATACAGAGCTCCGTGAACCCCACCACCGGATGCATCCGTGTCTCCATCGACACACATGTTTCGCGCGTGTCAGGCGCAACCGATCCACGGCAACGTCCCACTACAAGCTCCCACTACGACATCCTAGGAGCCCAGATGACAGCATTGACACGCATGCGCAAGGCGTGGCGACCGGTCCTGGTCGGCGCCCTGGTCCTGGCAGGGTTGGCCACAACCTCGACTACGGCAGTGGCAGCGAGCACCAACCGGACCGGACTCTGCAACAAGGCAAGCTACTGGTCGTACCTGCAGTTCCCCTCTCGTGGCGGGTTTTCCAGTTACCTGGTAGCGCCGGGCAAATGTTGGAGCATGGCGCTTCGCAGCGGCAGCACTGAGCCTGTCCACGTGTATGCCTACCGGACCAGCGACGGCGCGACGTTCTGGATCGACTGGAAGATGATCAAGACGGGCGAGCACAACGTGTTCCGGACCTACGGCGAGATCCCCACGCGCAAGGTCAAGTTTTCACACCGTTGACGGCCGTGGAAGCCCGGCGCGCCCAGCTGGCGCGCCGGACACGGCGATTGCGTAGTCGGACGCTGAGGCTCTAAGCGTCCGACAGCTAGTTGGACGGCTCGCGCCGTCTCATTCGTCGTCTCATCCAGGGACGTTCAGGGGCGTCCGCCACCGTTCGACGGTCGTTCATCGCCGCAGCTCAACCGGGCAGCGGCTCGTCGTCTACGTCCCCGAGCCCGGCTCGCCCACGCAGGCGGTCTTCCGCCGGCTCGCCGAGCGTGTCGGTTCCGGCTGGCAGCCCACCAGCTCCTCCCCGCCAGCCGAGCGCCGGTAGAGCACGCTGTGCCGGTCCCGGCTCCGGAGCACCAGACCGGACCGCAGCAGCACCCCCAGGTGGTAGGAGACGGTGGCCGGGGCCAGCCGGTGCCGCTCGCTGAGCTGCCGGGTGGAGCGGGGCACGTCCAGGTCCGCCAGGATCGCGGCCCGGCTCGCGCCGACCAGCTCACCGAGCCCGCCCCGGCGCTGGTCGGCCCGCCTGGCGCCGAGCGGGTAGACCAGCACCGCGTTGCCGGCGTCGCAGAGCTGCGTCGAGATGTGCGGCCAGGCCAGCACCGACGGCGCGAGCACCAGCTCCGCCTCGGCGAGCGCCGTGGTGATCCGGTACGAGCTGTCGATGGTCAGTGCCCGGCCGGTCCAGGCCACCCTCGGGTGCAGGCTGTTCAGCACGCTGCCCACCCCGGTGGTCGCCATCGTGGTGGCCTGCAGGGCCAACTCCGCCTCCAGCGTGGCCCGCAGCGCCGGCCACTGGTCGGCCAGCGCGGCCCGCCAGAAGTGTCGGAGCCCGTCGGCGACCCGCCGGGCCAGGGTGCCGTCCTCGACCGCCGCGCGGACGCACACCGGCAGCCGGCCGGCCGGGAACCGTTCGTGCACCTGCACGGCCACCTCGTCGGCTGACGTCGCCTCGGCCGCCGCCAACTGCTCGTCGAACACGGCGTCGGGCGGGCTCAGCGGCGGCTTCGGGGTGAGCAGGTCCGGTGTGTAGCCGCCCCGGCCGGGCGGCGTGACCAGCTGTGCGACCAGGGCCACGTCGGGGTGCCGGAGCGTGGCCCGCGCGGCGGGGCCGGGGTCGCCGTGCACCGGGTGCCCGAACGGCGACAGCGCGGCCTGCAGCCAGGACGTCACCTCCGCCGCCGGCGAGGTCGCCAGGCGGAGCTGGGCGAGAGTCGGGCAGTCCAGATGCGCGACCAGCACGGGGGGATCCTACCGGCGGCGTGGTCGGTGCGGTGTCGAGCATTCGACCGGGCTCGAATCAGTGGCCGGGTGCGCCGTGAGCGGGGTTTGCTGCCACCCGACCGACCCACTCTTCGCCGAGGAGCATGCGATGCGCCCACCCGCCCCCGTCCGTACCGCCGGCCGGCTCGGCCGCACGCTCGCCCTGGTCGGGCTCGCCGCCGGCCTGCTCGCCGCGGCCCCCGCGGCCGTGTCGGCCGCCCCCGACGCCGCGACGGCCGGAAGCGGCGACGCCACCGCCCACGGCTGCGAGCGCGCCTTCGACCGCGCCGTCCAGGCGTACGTGGACACCACCGCGCGGCGCGACCTGGACGGCTTCGCGGCCCTGCTGCACCCCGATGTCACCTCGGTCTTCGCCTCCGACGGGGAAATCCTCGACGGCAAGCAGGCCACCGTGGACTGGCTGCGCGGTTTCTTCGCCGACGACTCCTGGACCCAGTCGTTCAGCGTGGCGAAGCGGACCGTGGTGGGCTGTCGCACCGGGTTCGTGCTGTTCGACTCCGTCTACGCGGTGCCCGCGACCGGCACCCGGGTGTCGCTGCTGATCGGGGTCAGCTTCGCCTACGAGCACGGCCGGTGGCTGGTGGTGCAGAACCAGGACTCGGTGGGCCGGATCTGACCCGGGGGGCGATCGGGGGGAGGGGCGGGCGCGGTCACTGCCGCGCCCGCCACGAAGTTGCCCCGGACCAGCAGCAGCGTGCACCGTCCGGCCCCCTTCCACCCGCGCCGTTCCGTCGTGTCGCGTTACGCGGGTAGGTAGTCGAAGGTGTCCGGATGCCCGCCCTGCCGGCCGGCCTCGCCCCGGTCCAGCCCGGTGATCTGCTCCATCGCCGCGTCGTCCAGCTCGAAGTCGAAGATCCGGATGTTCTCCTCGATCCGCTCCGGGGTGGTGGACTTGGGGAAGACGATGTCGCCGCGCTGCACGTGCCAGCGCAGCACCACCTGGGCCGGGGTCCGGCCGACCTGCTCGGCGACGTCGACGATCGTCGGGTCGCCCAGCACCTTGCCCTGCGCGATCGGCGACCACGCCTCGGTGAGGATGTTGTGCCGGTGGCCGTACTCCCGCACCTCCTCGTTGCCGAAGTACGGGTGGACCTCGACCTGGTTGACCGCCGGCACCACGTCCGCCTCGGCGGCCAGCCGCTCCAGGTGCGGCACCTGGAAGTTCGACACCCCGATCGAGCGGGCCCGGCCGTCGAGCTGGAACTCCTTCAGCGTCTTCCACGTCGAGACGAAGTCGCCGTCGTAGAGGGTGGGCAGCGGCCAGTGGATCAGGAACAGGTCGATGTGGTCCATCTTCAGCGCGGCCAGCGTCGACTCGAACGCCTTGCGGGCGTCGTCGGGCCGGTGGAAGGCGTTGCTCAACTTGCTGGTCACGAAGACCTCGTCGCGGTCCAGCCCCGACTCGCGGACCGCCTGGCCCACCTCCGCCTCGTTGCCGTACATCTCGGCGGTGTCGATGTGCCGGTAGCCGACCTCCAGGGCCCTGCGGACCGCGGCGACGGTGTCCTTCGGATCGATCTGGAACACCCCGAAGCCGAACTGCGGGATGGTGTTGCCGTCGTTCAGGGAGAGGATGGGGACCGCGTTCGCCATCGGGGCTCCTTCGCCGGTCGTCACGAAGCCGGGTGCGCGGAACCGCTTCCACGCCCGGCGGGCCATCCCCTGGCGTACCCCTGATCCGAGGTGTTCCAACCGGTGATCCCGGCCTTAGGTCGGCTCGTCGAAGAGCACCGGCCAGGGCCGGGGCGCCGGCCCGGGCGGCGGCGCCGGGGGCGCGGACCCGTCGGCCAGCACCTCCGCCGCGAGCTGCCCGAACATCGGCGCGGCCGGGTGCGCGGACCGGCGCGGCCAGGCCGCCGAGGTGCGCTTGACCAGCGGCGACCCGGCGATCGGCCGCCAGGCGATCCGTGGTTCCCGGCGGGCCGTCGCGGCGGGCTCGACGGCGACCCCGCCGCCGGCCAGCACCAGCCCGAACAGGAACTCGGGGTTGCGCGCCGGGCGGACCCGCGCCGGCGTGAACCCGTGCCGGCGGCAGACGTCGAGCAGGTGGTCGTGCCAGCCGGGCGCGGTGGCCCGGGGCGCGGTGACCAGGTCCAGGCCGGCCAGCGCCGCCAGCTCCACCTCCCGGCCCCGGGCCAGCGGCGACGCGCGCGGCAGCAGCACCCCCAGCGGTACGTCGACGGCGGCGCCGAGGCGCAGCCCCTCGTCGGTGACGGGGTGGTGGAGCAGGCCGACGTCCAGCCGCCCCTCGGCCAGCATCCGCTCCTGCTCGCCGCTGGTCAGCTCGTGCAGGTCCACGTCGAGCCCGGGCGCCCGGTCGGCCAGCCGGTCGAGCAGCTCGCGCAGGGTCACCGCGGGCGTCTCCGGGGGCACCCCCGCCCGGAGCACCCCGGACACCCCCTCGCGCACCTGGCGCATCAGGTTGCGCAGCCGGCTCTCCCCGGCGAGCAGGTCCTCGGCCTCGCCGAGCAGCAGCTGGCCGGCGGTGGTCAGGCGCACCTGGCGGCGGGACCGGTCGAACAGCTCCACCGCCAGCTCCCGCTCCAGGCGCTGCACCGACTGGCTCAGCGGCGGCTGGGCCATGCCGAGCAACTCGGCGGCCCGGCCGAAGTGCAGCTCGCGGGCGACCACCACGAAGTGCCGCAGGTGCCGGAGCAGGTCCACGGCCGGACCCTACGCCAGCGCCCCGACGCGGGCGGCGGCTACGGTGCGTAGCGTGGTGACGGAGCGGATCGCGGAGATCTTCGAACGGGTCGGGGTCACCGGCTGCCTGCACGCGGTCGACCTCGACGCGGCCGACGACGGCGCGGGGCAGCCCGGCGGCCGGCGGGAGGTGGCGGTCCGGGCCGACGAGCAGGTGGTGATCGCCTCGATCTTCAAGATCCTGCTGGCGTTGGAGTTCGCGCGGCAGGTCGTCGCCGGCCAGCTCGACCCGCAGGAGCGGGTGCTGGTCACCGCCGCCGACCGGCTCGGCGGGTGGGGGATCGCCGGCTGCGCCGACGACGCCGAGGTGTCGCTGCGGGACCTGGCCTACTTCGCCATGTCGGTCAGCGACAACACCGCCGCCGACCTGCTGCTGCGCCGGGTCGGCGCGGACGTGCTGCCGATGCTCGCCGCCGAGCTGGGGCTGCCGCGCACCCGGATCGTCGGCGGCCCCCGGCATCTGGTGGAGATGATGCTCGCCGACGTCGGCGCGCGCACCGAGGCGGACTTCGCCCGGATCTTCCCCACCCTGCCCGCCGAGCGGGTCCGCGCGATGCGGGTGTTCGACCCGGCGCACACCACGTCGAGCACGGCTCGCGAGATCACCCGGCTGCTCGGCCTGGTCTGGCGGGACGAGGCCGGCGCACCCGGGGCCTGCGCGATGGTCCGGGGCTGGATGGCCCGGCAGCTCTTCTGGACCCGGCTGGCCGCCGGCTTCCCGTCCGGGGTGCGGGTGGCCGGCAAGACCGGCAGCCTGCCGGGGCTGCACCTGGAGGCCGGCGTGGCCGAGTACCCCGACGGCGGCCGGTATGCGATCGCCGTCTTCGCCCGCGCCGCCCACCTCGCCACCCGCCGCATCGACGTCGACCTGGCGATGGGCGAGGCGGCCCGGACCGCCGTCGAGGCGCTGCGCGCCCCCTGATTTCCGGCCGGGGTGAGCCGCGCCGGGCCCCGCTGAGCTGGCCCGATATGCCGGCGGGTATCGACCGTTCCGGCCGTGGATCTTGGACCGGGCGGGGGGCGTGCTGATTGGCTCGGCACCGACCGATCAGCACCACGACGGGGAGAACTCCGCATGCCCAACCTCGACCGCCGCCGCTTCCTCCGCGACGCCGCCGCCAGCACCGCGCTGGTCTCCGCCGGCGGGCTCGCCGGCACCGCCCTGGCCGGCCCGGCGCAGGCCGCGCCGCCGGCCACCGCCCCGGTCGCCGCCGCCCCGGCCGGCCGCCGCCGTGGCCCGGTCAGCTTCCGCTGGTGGGGTACGACGGCCTGGCGCATCGACATCGGCGACCGCACCGTCCTGGTCGACCCCTTCCTCAGCCGTATCGACACCGGGCTGTTCAAGGGCGCCTTCGACGCGGCCGCGCCGCTGGAGGTCCGCACCGACGTGGTGGACTCCCTCGTGGACCGGGCCGAGACGGTGCTCGTCACGCACACCCACTGGGACCACTACATGGACGTGCCGCACATCGTCGGCCGCACCGGCGCCCGGGTCGTCGGCACGCTGACCGCCTACCACCTCGGGCTGGCGTACGGGCTGCCGTCGGGGAAGCTCAGCCCGGTCCGGGGCGGGGAGGTGCTGGACTTCGGCGCGTACACCGTGGAGGTGGTCGGCTCCCTGCACAGCCGCAACGCGTCGTACTCGATGGCGTTCCCCGGCGTACGGGTCAGCCAGCCGGCGCGGCCGGCCACCATCGCGGACCTGCCGGAGGGGGACACGCTGGCGTACCAGGTGCGGGTGGCCGACGGACCGTCGGTGTTCTTCATGGGTGCGAGCGACTTCGTCGCGCGGAACCTGACCGGCCTCGCCCCCGACGTGGCCATGGTGGCGCTGCCGAGCAGCACCGCCACCGCCGACTACGCCGAGCGGCTGCTCGACGCGCTGGACCGGCCGAAGGTCGTGGTGCCGGTGCACTTCGACAACTTCGAGACGGAGCTGCGCAACCCGGTGCCCGTGTCGCCGAAGGACCGGGAGCGGCTCGACGGGCTCGTCGCGGCGGTGCGGCGGGTCTCCCCGCGCAGCCGGGTGGTCGTGCCCGAGTACCACACCGCGTACCACTTCTGACCGGTCGCCGGCATACGCTCGGGGCGCGCCGCTGACAGGGGGCGGCGCGCCCCGACCATGCTCGTCCGGCTCAGGGCGTCGCCAGCTCGGCGAGGGCGCGCACCGACCGCCAGTTGCGGGTGGTCGCCACCACGCCGAGCTTCTTCTCCAGGTAGTTGTTCGTGAACTTCGACCGGCCGTAGCCGCCGTCGGGGTAGTGCAGGTAGACCTCGCGCCCGGTGACCGTGAACGCGACGTTCTCGCCGCCGGGCACGGTCAGCGCGTCCACGGTGGACTTCTCGGGCGCGGTCGCGAGGAAGGCGACCAGCAGCCGCGTCGGATCGTCCTCCCCGTCGGCGTACGGGTTGCCGCCGGCCACCGCCGCCAGCTCCCGGCCGCCGCGCACCAGCACCGGCACGGTCAGCCCCAGCTCGTCGGCGATCGCCCGCTCGATGCCCCGCGCGAGCGCGTCGGCGTCGCGCACGGTGCTGCCGAAGACCACGTTCCCGCTCTGGAGGTAGGTCTTCACGTCGTCGTGCCCGAGGCCGGCGACCAGCCGGCGCAGGTCGGCCATGCCGACCTTCGCACCGCCGACGTTGACCCCGCGCAACAGCGCCACCCACCTGTCCATCCGACCTCCTCGACCTCGGTACGGGCCAGCCTAGGGGCCGGCGGCCCGACAGCCGGCCCGCGCGCCGGGTCGGCGTCGGCTCAGTTCTGGATCTGCTCCGAGCGGGTCCCACCGACTGGGTGGAACATGCCGGTGGGACGGGGCGATCAGCGGTGTGGATCGAGGGCGGCCAGGGCCGCGGCGAACTCCTCGGGTGGGAGAACGATTCGGTTGCGGTGTCGTGCGCGCGAGCCTCGGCGCCAGATCGGGGTCTCGATGTCCCGCTCGGGTTCGCGCGTCGAGACCCAGATCTGCCAGGCGTCGTAGTCGGCGGCCTGGCCGGCCCAGGCGCGGGTCACCTGTGACCAGGGAATGACGTGCGTACGGTGCACCCTGCGAATCTTGATGCCGTGGTCGCTGACGAGGACGCCGACCAGCGTTACCCGCCACAGCGTGATCTCCCACATCAGCACGAAGAGGACGATGACGGTCGCTCCGGCCGCGGACACGCCGCCCGTGAGGCCGCAGAGAGGGAAGAGGCCGGCCACGGACATCCCGCTGGCTACGACGTAGCGCAGGGTATGAAGATCGTCCCGGTCACTTCCGTAGGGCCGGTACCAATCTGGCATGGGCCGCATCGTACGGATCGCGGCAACCGGCCGGGCGAACCGCTGGCGCGGTCGAGGGTCCTGCGGCCGGCGGTGACGCCGGGACGCAGGAGCGCGTCGCTGCCCGTTCGCCGGCCGTTCGCCGATCGCCCGGCTGTTAGAGTCTGCGCTGCTCGGATGGGCCGGCGTGGGGGAGGGGTCGACGGTGCTGCCGTTCCGCGTCGCGCTGTCGCAGCTGCTCAAGGCCCGCTTCCCGATCCTCTACGTCGAGTCGTTCGAGGAACAGCGCGTTGTCGCCGAGGTCTGCGCGGTCGCCCAGGACGCCATGGCGGTCCGCACGCCCCGCGCGGTGTGGACCTGGTCGCAGACGACGGGGCTCGTGCAGCCCGACGGCGTCGCCCGCAAGGGCACGACCGACCCCGAGGACGCGCTCGACGCGGCGTTGCGGGTCGACCACCCGAGCGTGCTGATCTTCAAGGACCTGCACCCCGCGCACGGCGGCGGCGACCAACGGGGCGGCCCCGGGGTGGTCCGCCGGCTGCGGGACCTGGCGGCGGCCTTCAAGGCCGGGCCGGTGCCGCGCACCCTCGTCCTCGTCTCGCCGGTGCTGCACATCCCGGTGGAGCTGGAGAAGGACGTGACCATCGTCGACTTCCCACTGCCCACCGAGGCGGAGATCCGGCGGGTGCTGGACGGGATGATCGCCGCCAACTCGGTCAGCGGCCGGATCCGGATGGGCCTGGACGACCTCGGCCGGGAGCGGTTCGCCAAGGCCGCGCTCGGGCTCACCCTGCACGAGGCGGAGAACGCGTTCGCCCGCGCCATGGTCAACGACGGGGTGCTCGACGACGGCGACCTCGCCGTGGTGCACGAGGAGAAGCGGCAGACCGTACGCAAGTCGGGGCTGCTGGAGTTCGTCGACGTCACCGTCGACCTCGCCGACGTCGGCGGGCTGGAGAACCTGAAGCGGTGGCTGGCCCGGCGGGACGGTTCCTGGCTGGCCGAGGCGGCGGCGTACGGGCTGCCCGCGCCCCGGGGCGTCCTGATCACCGGAGTGCCCGGCTGCGGCAAGTCGCTGACCGCGAAGGCGATCGCCGCGGCCTGGGGACTGCCGCTGCTGCGGTTGGACGTCGGCCGGGTCTTCGCCGGGCTCGTCGGGTCGAGCGAACAGAACATGCGCACCGCCATCCGGACGGCCGAGGCGACCGCGCCGTGCGTGCTGTGGGTGGACGAGATCGAGAAGGGCTTCGCCGGTGGCGCCGGCGACTCCGGCACCTCCGCCCGGGTCTTCGGCTCCTTCCTGACCTGGATGCAGGAGAAGACGCGGCCCGTCTTCGTCATCGCGACCGCCAACGACTTCGAGGGGCTGCCCCCGGAGCTGCTCCGCAAGGGCCGCTTCGACGAGATCTTCTTCGTCGACCTGCCGACCCGCGCGGAGCGGGCGTCGATCTGGCGGGTCCACCTGGCCCGGCGGCTGCGCAACCCGGCCGTCGCCGGCGGCCTGGCCCTCGACGACGCCCTGCTCGGCGAGCTGGCCGGGCTCAGCGAGGGCTACTCGGGGGCCGAGATCGAGCAGGCCGTCGTCGGCGGGCTCTTCGACGCGTTCGCCGAGCGGCGTCCGCTGCGCCGCGACGACCTGGTCCGGGCGCTGGTCAGCATGGTGCCGCTCAGCGTCACGCAGGCGGAACGGATCGACTCCGTACGCTCCTGGGCCGACACCCGTGCCGTCGCCGCCACCGCGGCCGAGGACTGGGACCTCGGCGGCCGTCCCGGTGGCCCGCGCGGCTCCCGCCCCGGCCCACCCCCGCAGCGGGGGCAGGGCGGACGAGCGGTCGAGTTCTAGTGTGTGCCCCGACTGGAAGGAGAGGTGCCCGATGAGCGTCTCACTGATACTCCTGCCGCTGGCCGTCGCCGCCGTCGCCGCGACCCACGGCGCCACCGCGGGCCGGGACCGGGAGGGGCGCGTCGTCTGCCAGGTGCAGACCCGGATGCGGGACGAGACGCTGCTCGCCGCGGCGCTGCGCGACACGGATGCGGTGGTCGGCACCGACGGGGACGCGATCACCGCGGAGTGGGCCGGCGTGCGGGCGAGCTTCCGGCGCGGCGAGGACGGCGTCTGGGCGGCGCACTTCACCGGCGAGGTCGACGAGCAGCGGGCGGTCGAGGTGGTGCGGGCCATCGACGCCGCCTACGGGCGGCAGGTCCAGCGGGCCGTGCTGGCCCGGCTGCGCGAGCAGGCCCCCGTCGCCGGCCTGCGACTGGAGTCCGAGCAGGTCACCGAGGACGCGAGCGTCCGCCTGGTGTTCGCCGTGGAGGGCAGGTCCTGATGGGTGGGCAGCCGCGGATCGTGGTCACCGTCTCCAGTGAGGGCGTGGTGAGCGCCGAGACCCGGGACGTGCTCGGCGACCGCTGTCTCGACTACGTCGCCGTGCTGGAGGACCTGCTGGCGGCGCGGACGGTGAGCAGCGCGTACACGGCGGACCACGCCCGCGCCGCCGTGACCGCACGGCAGGAGCAACGCGATGTCGAGCGCGCCTAGCCCGGGCTGGCCGCACCCGACCGCCCCGCACCCGACCGCCCCGGGCCTGGCCGGCCCGGTGGGGAGCCTGAGGTGGCGGGTGCTGCACAGCTGGTGGCTGCTGCTGCCGCTGTTCGGGTGCAGCTGTCTCGGCGGCCTCGGGTTCATCTACGTGGGGCTCCGTGCCCGGCGCGCGGCGTGGTGGATCCCCGGCATCGTCTACACCGTGGTGGGCTGGACCGTCTTCGTCGTCTTCGGCGAGTCCGACCAGGAGAGCGCCCTCAGCGACTTCACCGCTGGGACGCTCCTGGCCGTCACGGCGGCCGGCATCCTGCACGCCCTGCTGATCAACTCGGCGTGGCTGCGCTGGCGGGCCGGCTACCGCCCCTGGTACGCCCCGCAGCCGGCGGCGTCGTGGCCCGGCGGCCCGTACCCGCCCGGCCCGCTGGCCCCGCCCCCCGGGTCGACCCCCGCCGGTGCGTTCACGCCCGCCACCGGGTACCCGCCCGGGTCGCCGGTCCACGCGCCCGCGTCGTCGGCGTACCCGCCCGCGTCGCCGGCCTTTCCGCCGGGATCGCCCGGGTACCCGCCGGCGCCGGCGTACCCGCCTTCCGCGTCGACCTACCCGCCCGTGCCAGCGGGGTCGCCGCCGCCGGCCGACCCGACGATGGTGCCGCACCAGCCCGTCGACTACTACGGGACCGCGCCGGTCGCGGCTCCCGTCTCCCGGCCCGGCCAACCGGTCGCGGGCCGGCCGTCCGGCGGGCCGGTGGACGTCAACGCCGCCGGCCACGACGACCTCGCCGCGCTGCCGGGCTTCGACCCGCACCGCGCGCGGCAGGTGCTGGCCGAGCGGGACCGGCGGGGCGGGTTCGGCAGCCTGGCCGAGTTCGCCGCCGCCGCCAACCTGGCCCCCCACGAGTACGCGCGCCTGCGGGACGTCCTGGTCTGCGCCCCGCTCGCCGGCCCGGCGCCGGGGCAGCAACCGCCGCTCGGCCGGGTCCTCGATGTCTGAGAGTTCCCCGGCACCCGGCGCGGTACCCGAGCCGGCGCTCGGCCCGGCATCCGGGGCGGCGCTCGGTCCGGCATCCGGGGCGGCGCTCGGTCCGGCATCCGGGGCGGCGCTCGGTCCGGCATCCGGGGCGGCGCTCGGCCCGGCGCCCCGCGCGGCGGGCGGGGCGGAGACCGTCGCCGTGGCCCGGTTCCTCAACGCCACCCGGGCCGAGGGGCCGGGCGAGCGCACCGCCGTCTGGGTGCAGGGCTGCGCCATCCGCTGCCCCGGCTGCTTCAACCCGCACCTGTGGAGCTTCCGGGGCGGCGAGCGGGTTGCCCCGGCCGACCTGGTGCGGCGGGTGCTCGACGCCGGCACCGAGGGGCTGACGCTGCTGGGCGGCGAGCCCTTCGACCAGGCGGCCCCGCTGGCGACCGTCGCCGCCGGCGTACGCGCCGCCGGGCGCTCGGTGATGACCTTCACCGGCTACACCAGAGCACAGCTGGACCGGGCCGTCGACGCCGGCCGGGACGACGTCGCGGCGCTGCTCGCGACGACCGACCTCCTCGTCGCCGGGCCGTTCCTGGCCGACCGGCTCGACACCCGGCGACCCTGGGTGGGCTCCACCAACCAGGAGTTCGTGCTGCTCGGCGACCGCTTCCCCGACCTGCTCGACGCGGTGTCGCGCAGCCCGGACCGCGTCGAGGTCACCGTCGACGCCGCCGGCGGGATCGCCGTGAACGGCTGGGCGGAAGCCGACGCCCTCGACGAACTGCTGGCGTCGGTGGCCCGTCCTCAGCCCCGCCGGGCGAGCTTCGAGCGGCGGTAGCCGTAGAAGGCGTAGATCAGCGCGCCGAGCACGAACCAGACCGCGAAGCGCAGCCACGTCACCGGGGCGAGGAAGGTGATCAGCCAGAGGGAGAAGAGCGCGCCGACCGCCGGCACCACCGGCATGCCCGGCAGCCGGAACGTGCGCGGCGCGTCGGGACGGCGGTAGCGCAGCACGATCACCGAGACGCAGACCACCACGAAGGCCAGTAGGATGCCGATGTTGGTCAGCTCGGCGGCCTCCCGGATCGGCAGGAAGCCCGCGATCAGGGCCGAGCCGACGCCGACGATCCAGGTGACCCGGCTCGGCACCCGGCGGACCGGGTGCACCTTGGCGAACCAGCCCGGCAGCAGGCCGTCCCGGCTCATCGAGAACCACACCCGGGTGACGCCGAGCATGAAGGTGAACATCACGGTCAGGATGCCGATGATCGCGCCGACGGCGATCACGCTGGCCAGGCCCGACAGGCCGACGGAGGCGAACGCGGAGGAGAAGCCGCTCTCCGGGTCGATGTCGCGGTAGTTCTGCATGCCCGTCAGCACCAGGGTGGCCAGCACGTAGAGGACCATCGAGATGGCCAGCGAGTAGAGGATCGCCTTGGGCATGTGCCGGCGGGCGTCCTTCGACTCCTCGGCGGCGGTGCTCATCGCGTCGTAGCCGAAGACCGCGAAGAAGACCGTGGCGGCGCCGGTGAACGCCCCGCTCACCCCGAACGGGAAGAACGGCGAGTAGTTCGCGGTGTGGACGTGGAAGAAGCCGACCACGATGACCAGCAGCACCACGGTGACCTTCAACCCGACGACGAACGTCTCGAAGCGGGCGGCGGAGGAGATGCCGAGGTTCAGCAGGAACGCGATGAACAGGCAGAGGATCACCGCGAAGAAGTCCACCACGTGCCCGTCGCCGGTGCCCGGGGCGCCCAGCATCCAGGCCGGCAGCTCCGCCCCCAGTTCGGTGACGAGGAACGAGAAGTAGCCGGAGATGCCGATGGCCACCACGGCCACGATCGCCGTGTACTCCAGCAGCAGGTCCCAGCCGATGAACCAGCCCACCGCCTCGCCGAGCACCGCGTACCCGTAGGTGTAGGCCGAGCCGGCCTTCGGGATCATGCCCGCGAACTCCGCGTACGACAGGGCGGCGGCCGCGCTGGCGAGCCCGGCGATCAGGAACGAGAGCAGCACGGCCGGGCCGGCGGTCTCGCGTGCCACCGCTCCGGCCAGGGCGAAGATGCCGGCGCCGATGATGCCGCCCACCCCGATGGCGGTGAGCTGCCAGAGGCCGAGCGATCGGGCCAGCCCGCCGCCGCGCTCGTCGGCGATCTCCTCGACCGGCTTGCGGCGGAAGATGCCCGTGCCGCCGCCGCCCGCAGCGTTTCCCGCGGAGGTCATCCTCGTCCCCCTTCCGAACCCGCCCGGGCGGTCACCCGTGCGCCCCTGCCGGTACCCGCGAACGACGCGGGTAAATCTCCAACGAGGACGCCCGTGCCGGGGTGCGGCACGGGCTCACTCGGCGACCGGCAGCACCACCTCGTTGCGGCGCAGGAACCAGGGCTTCCACGGCGGGTCGAAGCGCGCGTACCGGACCGCGTCGGTGGGGCGCAGCCCGGCCGCGGTGACCGCCCGGCCGAGCGCGGTCGCCCGCCGGTCGAACGCCCGCGCCGTCCACCGGCCCCGGAACCGGACGGCGGCGGCGAGCTGCGCGGGGACCTGCCGGGTGCGGACGCGGGGGTCCGTCGGCTCGGGCAGCGTGTCGGGGGCACAGGCCGCCGGCAACACCAACCGCAGCAGCCAGCAGCCCGGCCGGTCGGCCTCCTCCTGGAGGTACGGCGCGGTCATCGCGATCGTCTCCGGGCCCGCCTCCCGCGCCGCCTTCCCGGCCGCGGCGCGGGGCCGGTTGGCACCCCCGACGTACGCGGCCAGCGGCCGGAAGCCGTCCCGGGCGGCCTGCTCGAACGTTCCCTCGACCTGCACCTCGGCGACCAGGAACGGCGGATAGCGGCGCAGCTCGAAGCCGGGGTGCCGGGTCACCACCCGGTACGGCTGCTGCTCGGTCATCGCGCGCTCCCCGTGCCCAGGGCCCCGTCTATCGCAACGCTACCGTCCGTCGCCCTCCGGCTCAGGAGAAGTCGCGTCCTCCGGCCAGGGACGCACGGCCGACCGGGTCAGCCGCCAGTACTGCCGTTTGCGCTCGTCCCGGACCACCACCCCGGAGCGGGCCAGTTCGCCGCGCAGCTCCCGGGCCTCGCCGCCCCGGTCGTCGTCGAGCGCCTTCTGCCGGGCCCGCAGCAACGCGTCCGCGCCGACCGGCAGGCCGGTCAGCCCCGGCACCCACCGCCGGTACGCGTCCCGGTGCGGGTCGGCCTCCGCCCACGGCCAGCCGTGCGCGCGGAAGGCGGCGCGCAGCCGGTCGGGGGCCAGGTCGGACTTCTCCCGGACCAGTTCCCCGTCGTCCGGGCCGAGCAGCACCAGGTCCCTGCCGTCGAGGAACACCGCGCGCACTCCCCGCCGCTCGACCTCCCGGCGGGTGCCGCCGCGGCGCAGCGCCACCCGCTCGACGGTGACGGTGACGGCGAGCCGCTCGGCGGTGCCGATGGCGGCGACCAGCAGGCCGCCCAGCGCGCCGACCGCCAGCCCGCCGATGCTGGCCTGCGGGTCGGGCAGCCCGGCGACCAGCCCGAACAGCTTCTGTGCCGGGGCCCAGGGCAGCTCGGCGAGCCACCCCGCGCCCGCGGTGAGCAGCCACCCGGCGCCCGCCCCGAGCGCCGGGAAGCCGCCCCAGAGCAGCGCCAGCTCCGCCACACCGCCGTCGACGGCGGTGGGAGCGCCGTGGCCGACCACCGTCACGACACCTCGCGGCGTAGCGTGCGGACCAGCCCGGCGACCAGCGGGACGACCAGCCAGACCAGCAGCGACACGCCGAGCCGCGCCCACTGCCCGGCGGTCACGTCCGGGGTGAACAGCGGTTCCATGGTGCGGCCCGTGTCCAGCCAGCCCGCCGGACCCTCCAGGTGCCGGATCAGCCCGCCGAGGATCGACCAGAGGGCCGGCAGCAGCAGGTAGCCGACGATGGCCAGCGGCGTGTTGAGCAGCAGCAGGCCGAAGCCGGCGCCCATCAGCACGTTGGCCACCTGGACCACCACCGCGTGCAGCAGCAGCCACCCCTCGAAGCGCCAGGTGCCCGCGCCGCCGGTGGCCCCGGCGACCAGCGTGCCCGCGGCGGCCACGCCGAGGCTGACCAGCACCGATGCCAAGGCGGCCAGCACCATCGCGGCCAGCTTGGCCGTGATCACCCGCCCGCGGCGGGGCACCAGGGCGAACGTGGTCAGGGCCGTGCGCTGCGACCACTCCGCGGTGACCGAAAGGATGCCCAGCACCGGCAGCAGCAACCCGACCGGCAGCAGCGTCGGGAGGAAGAAGTTGGCGAAGGTCTGGTCGGCGTCGGGCGCCCAGACGAGCTGGACGACGACGAGGGCGGCGGCGAGCAGCCCGATGGTGATCAGCAGCCACAGCCCGGCCCGGGTGTCGACGAGCTTGCGCAGCTCCACCCCGGTGAGCCGGAGCAGCGACGGTCGGCGTACCGCCGGACGACGGTGGGGTGCGACGGTGGGTGAGGTGGCGGTGGTGGTGGTCATCGGACGGCCTCCCGGGTCGACGTGCCGGCGGTCAGGGTGAGGAAGAGCTGTTCCAGGCCGCCGCTGCCGGCGGCGCGCAGCTCGGTGAGGGCGACGCCGGCGTCGGCGGCGGCCTGCCCGACCGCCTCGGCGTCGGCACGGACCAGCAGCCCGTCGGTGCCCTCGGTGACCGGGAGCCCGGCCCGGTCCAGCGCGCGGCGCAGCGCCGCCGCGTCCCGCGCCCGGACCAGGGTGCCGCCGCCGGCCAGCAGCTCGTCCTTGTCGCCCTGGGCCACGATCCGGCCGCCCCCGATGACCACCAGCCGGTCCGCGACCGCCTCCACCTCGCGCAGCAGGTGGGAGGAGAGCAGCACGGTGCCGCCCCGGTCGGCGAAGTCGCGCAGCAGGCCGCGCATCCAGAAGATCCCCTCCGGGTCCAGGCCGTTGGCCGGCTCGTCGAGGATCAGCACCCGCGGGTCGCCCAGCAGCGCGTGTGCCAGGCCGAGCCGCTGCCGCATCCCCAGCGAGTACGCCCGGACGCGGCGCCTGGCCGCGACCGCGTTCAGCCCGACCAGGTCGAGCGTGGCGGCCACCTGCCGGCGGTCCACGCCCATGGTCGCGGCGGCGACGGCCAGCGCCTCCCGCCCGGTGCGCCCGGCGTGCTGGGCCGAGGCGTCCAGCAGCACGCCGATCTCCCGTCCCGGGTTGGGCAGCTCCCGGTACGGCCGGCCGGCGACCGTGGCGCCGCCCCCGCTCGGCGGGGTCAGGCCGCAGATCATCCGCATGGTGGTGGACTTGCCGGCGCCGTTCGGCCCGAGGAAGCCGGTCACGGTGCCCGGCTCGCAGCGGAACGACACGTCGTCGACGGCCGTGTGCCGCCCGTACCGTTTGGTGAGATGTTCCACGTCGATCATGTCGGTCAGGCTGCCCGCGCCGGCCGGCTGTCCGCAGCGGCCGAGGGTCTCGCCCGGCGGCTACCTTGGTCGACGCTGAGGTCTCGACTTTGGTAGCTGGCAGGCGTCCGGCGCGGCTGCCTAGCATGGCGGCATGACCAGCGCGGCCGTACCCGAGCATCCCTGGCTGCTGCCGGGGGCCCTCGCCGGGGCGGCCGGGCGGAGTCGGCGGACCACCCGGGACTGGCTCGTCGACAGCCTCTGCTTCCTGCTCGGCCTCGGCTGGGTCCTGCTCGTCACGGCGGACGCCGCCGGGCCCGACCCGGAATTCGCCACCCCGCTGCCGCAGCGCTGGATGGTCCCGGTCGACGCCCTGCTCGGGCTCGTCTGCTGCGTGCTGCTCTGGGTGCGGCGCCGGTGGCCGTTGGGGCTGGCCGTCGTGACCCTGCCGCTGACCGTCTTCTCGCTGGCGTCGGCGGTCCCGCTGTTGATCATCTACTTCACCGTCGTGGTGCACCGCCGCACGGCCGTCGCGCTGGGGATCACCGCAGCCGGTCTGGTCACCAACTTCTTCTTCAGCTACCTGCGTCCCGATCCCCACCTGCCGTACTGGGTGGCGACCGTCTGGGGCGTGGTGCTCAGCCTCTCCGTGCTCGCGTGGGGCATGTTCGTCCGGGCGCGGCGGCAGCTCGTCGTGTCGCTGCGGGAGCGCGCCGAGCGGGCCGAGGCGGAGCAGCAGTTGCGGGTGACCCAGGCCCGGCACCTGGAGCGCACCCGGATCGCCCGGGAGATGCACGACGTGCTGGCGCACCGGATCTCGCTGCTCAGCCTGCACGCCGGGGCGCTGGAGTTCCGGCCGGACGCCGCGCCGGAGGAGGTGGCAAGGGCAGCGGGCGTGATCCGGGACAGCGCGCACGCCGCGTTGCAGGACCTGCGCGAGGTGATCGGGGTGCTCCGCGCGGAGACCGCCGCCGAGGAGGACCCGGAGCGCCCGCAGCCCACCCTGGGCGACCTGCCGGCGCTCATCGAGGAGTCTCGGTCGGCCGGGGTGCGGGTCAGCATCCGCGAGGTGGTCACGGCGGCGGAACGGGTGCCCGCGGCGGCGGGGCGCAGCGTCTACCGGATCGTGCAGGAGGGGCTGACCAACGCCCGCAAGCACGCCGCCGGGGCCACGGTCACCGTCGACGTCGGCGGCGGCCCCGGCGACGGGTTGACCGTGGAGATCCGCAACCGGTGGCCGGTCGGCGGCATCACCGGCCCGGAGATCCCCGGCGCGGGCACCGGCCTGGTCGGCATCGCCGAACGGGTCAGCCTGGCCGGCGGCCGGCTGGAGCACGGGCGGGACGACTCGGGCGACTTCCGGCTGGCCGCCTGGCTGCCATGGCCGGCGTGACCGGGCCGGCGACGGCCGCCACCGAGGGGCCGGTGCGGGTGCTGATCGTCGACGACGACGCGCTGGTCCGGGCCGGGCTGTCGATGATCCTCGGCGGCGTGCCGGACGTGCTCGTGGTCGGCGAGGCCGCCGACGGCAGCGAAGTGCCCGACGCCGTGGCCGCGTGCGCGCCGGACGTGGTGCTGATGGACATCCGGATGCCCCGGCTCGACGGGCTCGCCGCCACCGAGGCGCTGCGGGCGTCCCCCGACCCGCCGGAGGTGCTGGTGCTGACCACCTTCGACGCCGACGAGCAGGTGCTCCGGGCGCTGCGGGTCGGTGCCGGCGGCTTTCTGCTCAAGGACACCCCGCCCGCGGAGATCGTGCGGGCGGTGCGCCGGGTGGCGGCCGGGGAGGCGACCCTCTCCCCGGCGGTGACCCGCCGGCTGATCGACCACGTGACGACCCCCCGCGCGCCCGGTGGCCCCGACCCCCGCCGGGAGCGGGCGCTGCGGCAGCTCGCCGGGCTCAGCGAGCGGGAGCGCGAGGTCGCCGTCGCGCTCGGGCAGGGCCGGACCAACGCCGAGATCGCCGGCGAGCTGTTCATGAGCGTCGCCACCGTCAAGGCGTACGTGTCGCGGCTGCTGGTCAAGCTCGACCTGAACAACCGGGTCCAGGTCGCCCTGCTGGTCCACGACGCCGGCCTGGTCTGAGCCGCGACCCACTCCCGGCGGACACACTCATCCGTGAGGGTTTCACCCTTGGAACTATCAAGGATGGACGTGGACGAACGATCCGGAGATCGACCTGGTCGGCGCCGATCGTGAGCCGATCGCAAAGCGGATCACCGTCGTCGGATCGGTGAAGTGGCTGGAGAATCGTCCCTTCGACGTGCACGACCTGAATCGCCTGCTGCTGCACCGGTCCCGGCTGCCCGGGGCCGACGAGCAGGTGCCGCTGGTCGCGGTGTCCCGCAGCGGGACGACCGTCGAGGGAGTGCGGTCGTTGTCGCCGGAAGACCTGCTCGCCGCCTATCGGGATTGAACCTTCCGTAACCGTTGCCGAGGATGCGGCAAGGCGGGTCAGCCGCCCCGTTGCCGGAGCGCGGGAGGCCTGCCGTGCTGAGCGGAGGTACGCCCGCCCGCGGCGACCCGGGGCGGGACGACGCCGGCCGGGGTGCGGGGATTGCCCACCCGCGCTCCGGGCCGGCGTCGCCGTGACCGTCCTACCGATCCGTCGGCCCCTGGCCGGCTCGGGTGTTGGCGGCGCCGATCCCGCAGTCCGGCGCGGACCAGCTGGTGGTGTTGGGCGTGCGATCGCTGTCGTTCTCCCGTCGCGAGTCCACGTGCACGTGGTCGTCGTGGTCCGGGTAGCCCGGCCCGTAGATCCCGCTGAAGCCCCGGTTGCGGGCGTCCCGGGCCACCTCGCACAGCGAACTCGTGCGGGAGACCACGTCGGCGGCGTTGCCGTAGAGGTGCTGGCTGTCCGACGCCCCACCGACCTGGTCGTTGCAGGCGCGGCTGCGGAAGCCGCTGCTCACGTAGAGCGGCTTGTCGCCGAGGCTGCGCCGCAGCGCCTCCAGCTTCCACATCGTCTGCAGGGCGTTCTGCCGGGTCTGGGCGGCTGACAGCGGGCCGCCGGTCCACCCGCCGCGGCCGCAGCCGTCGTCCATCTCCGCGAAGCTGAAGTGCCGCGGAGTGCAGTCGTTGTCCTGCAGCTCGTAGATCTTCGCGTACGTCTGCGGCCCGGCGACGCCGTCGACCCGCAGCCCGTACGCGGACTGGAACCGCCGGACCGCGGCGGCGGTCTTCGGCCCGAAGCGGCCGTCGAGTTCGACGATGTCCCGGTTGCCGGCCCAGCCGGCGACCCGGATCTGTAGCTGGCGGACGTCCTCGCCGGAGCGCCCCTGGTAGAGGTTGCGGTTCCACGTGTAGCAGGCGTCGGCGTGGGCCGCCGGCGCGGCGACCACCGTGGCGATCGCGGCTCCCGGCACCGCCAGGGCGAATGCGACAAGCGCCCGCTTCAGGGTGTTAACGCGCACAGAAGTCCTCCCGATAGGAGTGCGATTGGGGTGGCCTTCGGGACTCGACCGGGGCGTCCCGCGTTTCCACCCTGGCACCTGGGCGGCCCTTTGGTGGCAATTAACAAGAATTGTCCTCACGATTGGCTGTTCCTGGGTCCTGCCCGGGCATCAGGCCCATTTGCGAAACGCCCAATCGCTGCGAACCGGCCGCAGAGAACCGCGAACGGCACGTGGCGTCGCACCAGGCGACACCGAGGGTGATGTTCTGCGGGCGGTTCGACGCGGTAACGTCAGCGCCGGCGGGAACGGGGGAGGTGGCGGCGTGGCGCGCGGTGGCGTCTTCTGCGTCGAGGGCCAGTGGCACCGGGACCTCAACGAGCGCGGCTCCGTCCTGCCCACCCTCGAACTGCTCGAACGGCTCGGGAAGATCCGCTTCATCCACAAGGACGCGGCGACCCGCGACGAACTCTTCTATTTCGTCGACCGTTGGTTGCTCAAGCAGTACGCCGACCATCGGGTGGGCTTCTTCGCGATGCACGGCGAACCGAGCCGGCTCTGCCTCACCGACTGGGAATCCGTCGAACTCGCCGACGTCGCCGAGCTGATGGCCGGTCGTTGCGAGGGCCGGCGGCTCTATTTCGGCAGCTGTTCCGTGCTGCGCGCCTCCGACGCCGCGCTGCGGGACTTCCTGGCCGCCACGGGAGCGGCGCTGATCTGCGGTTTCACCCGGGAAGTGGACTGGGTGGAATCGGCTGCCTTCGAAACCGTACTGCTCGACGTGTTGGCCAACGGGCAGCGGCACAACGCCGCCGAGCTGCGGATGGGCTCGGCGCACTGGGCGCCCCTCGCGTCGTACCTCGGTTTCCGGATCATCTACGCCAACGGCCGCGCCTGGCGACCCTCGGTCCGCCCCCGGGTCCCCGCCCAGCCCGCCGCCGGCCGCGCCGCGCCCCGCCCGCGCTGACCGGCTGGTAGAAACGGGTGGTGGCAGGCATCGCGACGAACCCGGGTCGACCCCCGGCGGGCGGAACCGCCGTCAGTACGCGGCGGTGAACCGCTCGTTCGTGTGGCGAGGGGCCTCGATCTCGTCGACGATCGCCACCGCCAGGTCCTCGTAGCTGAGCACCGAGCGGCCCTCGTCGTCGGTGACCGGCTGGTCGCCGCCCGTGCGGTAGTGCCCGGTGCGCTCGCCCGGATGGAACTCCAGCGGCGGCGGGGAGACGTACGTCCAGGTCACCCCGTCGGCCGACGAGCGGTAGAACTCCAGGGCGTCGGCCTGGCCCAGCGCGGCGTCGCGGTACTCGTCGGGGAAGTCCGGCTCGTCGAGGTAGCGGGTGCCCTTCGGGGTGAGCAGCGTGGACCCGCCGCCCACGTGGATGATCCGGGGCGCGGCCGGCAGGTCCCGCAGCGTGCCGACCAGGGTCCGCGCCGCGTTGAGCCAGAGGCCGCGCTCCCCGCCGCCGATCGCCACCACCATCGCGTCGGTGTCGGGCGCCAGCTCCCGCACGCTCCGTCCGCTGGTGGCGTCGCCGGTGACCAGCTTGACCGACGGCGGCAGGTACGAGGTGGCCTCCGGGCGGCGCACCGCGGCGGTGACCCGGTGCCCCCGGCCGACCGCCTCGGCGGTGATCCGCGAGCCCGCGGTGCCGCCCGCCCCGAACACGACGATGTTGCTCATGACCGCCTCCCGCCCCCCGTCCGGCCGGGGCGGTGACCGTCTGCCTGCCCGCCCGCCGGGTTGCCGTCCGCCTCCCAGGTTATGGAGCGGGTGGCCCGGCCGGTGCGGTAACCGGCGATCCGACCGTGCCCGGCCGGCTCAGTCGACCAGGGCGGAGTAGACGAGCTGGCGTAGCTGCGGTCGCAGCGGGTAGGTGCTCGACGGCATGAGCTGGGTGAAGAGCAGCGCGGTGACCTCCTCGGCGGGGTCGATCCAGAACGCCGTGCTCGCCACCCCGCCCCAGTAGTACTCGCCCACGCTGCTCGGCACCCGGCTCGGGATCGGGTCCTCCACCACCGCGAAACCCAGCCCGAAGCCGATCCCGTCGAAGGTGGTCTCGGCGAAGCCGCCGGTGGAGAGGGTCCCCAGGTCCTGCCCGCCGGGCAGGTGGTTGCGGGCCATGAAGCGCACCGTGCGCGGCGCCAGCAGGCGCGCCCCGTCCAGCTCGCCGCCGCGCAGCAGCATCTGGGTGAACCGGTGGTAGTCGGCGGCGGAGGAGATCAGGCCGCCGCCGCCGGAGAGGAGCAGCGGCTTCTCGTACGCCAGGGCGCCCAGCTTGTCGTAGCGGAACGCGCGGCCGGTGCGCGGGTCGGGCGCGTAGAGCGCGGCGAGCCGGCCGGCGGCGTCACCGTCGGCCCACCAGTGGGTGTCGGTCATGCCCAACGGGCGGAAGATCCGGTCGGCGAAGAAGGCGTCCAGGCTCTGCCCGGAGACCACCTCGACCAGCCGGCCCAGCACGTCGGTGGCGACGGAGTAGCCCCAGGCGGTGCCGGGTTGGAACAGCAGCGGCAGCTCGCCGAACGCCTGGCAGGCGGTGGCCAGGTCGACGTCCGCCGGCGGGTAGATGTCGTAGCCGGCGGCCCGGTAGAGGCCGTCGACCACCGAGGTCTGCATGAAGCCGTACGTCAGGCCGGCGGTGTGGGTGAGCAGGTGCCAGACCCGGATCGGCTCGACCGCCGGCACCGTGTACGGCTTGAGGGCCGAGCCCTTGCTGTAGACCCGCAGGTCGGCGAACTCGGGCAGCCAGCGGCTGATCTCGTCGGTCAGCTCGAAGCGGCCCTCCTCCCAGAGCATCATCGCGGCGACCGAGGTGACCGGCTTGGTCATCGAGTAGATCCGCCAGAGCGTGTCCGCCTCGACGGGCGCCCCCGCCTCGACGTCGCGCAGCCCGTACGTCGACGAGTGGGCGATCTCGCCGCGCCGGGTGACCACCACCTGCCAGCCGGCGAGCTTGCCGTCGTCGACGTACCTGCCGAAGTGCGCGTCGATCCGCGCCAGGCGCGCCGGGTCGAAGCCGATCTGGTCCGGGTCGATGCTGCGTGCCACACTCACGCCGCCGAACCTACTAGCCGGTACCCCGCACCGGAAGAGTCGGCGGCCACATGTCGTACGACGCCGGTAGCCTGGCCCGATGCCCGAGCTGACCGAGGACGCGACCTTCCGCGACGAGGACTGGTACGGCGAGGAGCTGGTGGACCGGCACTTCGTCGGCTGCTCGTTCTTCCACGTCGACCTGACCGAGGCGGTCAGCCAGGGCGCGGTCTTCGACGGGTGCACCTTCGGCAACGTGCGGTTCAACGCCTCCCGGCACACCGACTCGGCCTTCACCCGCTGCACCTTCCAACGGTGCAACTTCTTCGAGGCCGAGTTCACCGGCTGCAAGCTGGTGGGCAGCACGTTCGCGCAGTGCGACCTGCGGCCGTTGACGGTCTCCGGCGGCGACTGGTCGTTCGTCGCGCTGCCCGGCGCCGACCTGCGCGGCGTGCGGATCACCGACGTCCGGATGCGGGAGGCCGACCTCACCGGGGCCAACCTGACCGGCGCCACCGTCACCGGCGTGGACCTCTCCGCCGCGCAACTGCACAGCTCCCGGCTGTCCGGCGCCGACCTGCGCGGCAGCGACCTGACCGCGCTCGACCCCACCGTCGTGGAGCGGGCCGGCGCGATCGTCGACCCGGAGCAGACCGTGGTGATCGCGCAGGCGCTCGGGTTCGAGATCCGCTGAGGAAAGCCGCCACGGGTTGTCCGGATTGGCTGCCACGCTGGGCCCCATGACATGGTGGTCCGACCTCCTGCGCGAGGAACCCGAGTTCGCCGAGCGGGTGCGTGCCCGCTTCGCGGTACGCAAGCACGGCACGATGGCGACGCTGCGCCGGGACGGCTCGCCCCGGATCAGCGGCACGGAGTTCGACTTCGGCCCCGAGCACCTGCGGCTGGGCAGCATGGCCGGCGCGCTCAAGGCCCTCGACCTGCGCCGCGACCCACGGGTGGCGCTGCACTGCCCGACGGAGGACGCTCCCGAGGACGATCCGCGGTCCTGGGACGGCGACGCGAAGATCGCCGGCCGGGCGCACGAGGAGCCGCCCGGCGACGACGGCTCGCACCGGTTCCGGATCGAGCTGACCGAGGTGGTCCTGACCCGGGTGGGGGATCCGCCGGACCACTTGGTCATCGAGAGCTGGCACCCCGGCCGCGGGCTGCACCGCCGCCGACGGCACTGAGTTCCGCGCGACGCCCACCGGGGCCGCGGACGTGGTCCACGATGGCCGCCGTCTGGCCGTCGTACGACGAGTGTCAGGCGAGGACCGGCCGGGACATCCCGGTCGTCGTGCTCGACCGCGTCTGAGCAGGGGCGGCGGGCCGCCGTTACCCCGTGGGTAATCGATGCCGGGCGGGCGCCGGCGCGAGACTCGGCGTACCGCACCGGCGATCCGGCCGGGCGGACCGGCCCACGGGGAGGGACACATGCCCGCGTTCGCGCTCGCCCACCTGCACGCACCGCAGATCAACGAGGACGTCCTGACCTACATCGAGCGGATCCAGGGCACGCTGGACCCGTTCGGCGGCCGGTTCCGGGTGCACGGCGCCGAGGTGGAGGTCAAGGAGGGCGACTGGCCCGGCACCGTGGTCATCGTGGAGTTCCCCGACCTGGAGCGCGCCCGGGCCTGGTACGACTCGCCGGCCTACCAGGAGATCGTTCCGCTGCGCACCCGGCACATCCCGGGCGCGACGCTGATCGTCGACGGGGTCGCCCCCGACTACGACGCCCGCCGCACGGCCGCCCGGCTGCGGGAGCGCGCCGCCCGCTGATCCCCCGGGCGGGGGAGCCGGTCCACCCCCGCCGGGGAACCGCCGCGCCGCGTACGACGGCAGCCTGGCGGCATGACCACGATGCTGCCGTCACCGGCCCCGTCACCCGCCGCCGCCCGCCCGCGCCGCCCGGTCCTGCCGTACGCCGTGATCGCCTGGGCCCTGCTCTACGGCGCGGTGCGGGTGCGCTGGGCCCTCGTCGGGTCGCCGGCCTTCCCGCCGCTCGACACGGACCTCGTGGTCTTCACCGGCTGGTGGGCGGTGGCGCTCTGTGCCGCCGCCGGGCTGGTCGGCGCGGGCCTCGCCGCCGCCCGCTCCTGGCGGCCGGCGCTGGCCGTCGCCGGCTGGGTGGTCTGCGCGGCGGTGCTGCTCTCCTGCGCGTTGCTGCTGCTGGACGTGGTCGGGCTGCTGATCCTCGATCCGGGTGCGGCGTTCCACCCGGGTGCCCTGCTCAGCCGCCTCGCCTGCCTCGCCGGGGCCGCGCTGCTGCACGCGGCGGTCCTGCAACACCGGCGTCGGCTCCGGGGCGACTGCCGCCGGTGCGGGCGCACGGGCCCGGCGCGCGAGGCGGCGACGACGGTGCCGACCTGGGCCCGGGTGGCGGCCTGGTCGGCGGTGGCGGGCTGCCTGCTGCGCCTGGCCGCCCAGGTGTGGGTCGGCTTCGAGGACGTGCCGCTCAGCGCGGGCGCGTCGATGGTCGCCTTCGAGGTCGGCTTCCTGCTCGCGGGCGTGCTGCTGCCGCTGGCCCTGGCGCACTCCTGGGGCGTGGTCTGGCCGGGCTGGGTGCCGCTGCTGGCGGGCCGGCGGATCCCCCGGCTGCTGCTCCTCGTCCCGGCCGCGCTGTTCTCCGTCGGCCTGGTCTGCTACTTCGGGGTGGGACTCGCCCAGCTCACCGTCGAGACGGTCACCGGCACGTTCGACCCGGGGGACGGTCGTTACCCGCTCGCGTTCTTCTGGGTCGCGGAGCCGGCGTACTGGCTGTGGGGGTGGGGGCTGGGGGTCGCGGCGGTCGGGTACCACCTGCGTACGCGGCGCCCGTGCCGGGGCTGCGGTCGCTGACTCCGGGACAGTTTGTCCGTCGCGCTGCGTTCGCCGTGTCGTAACTTTCTGCTGTCCACGTCCGACAATCCTCTGTGGAGGCTCGACCGATGAGCAGCACCATCGCCCGCACCGTCCGTCCGCCCGCTCCACGCGGCGCCGGGGAGCCGTCCGGGGAGGTGCTCCGGGAGATCCCGCTGCCGCCGTACGTCACCGCCGAGGACGCGCAGTTCGCCGTCCGGGCGGTGGTGGTGCACGCGCCCCGAAGCTGGTCCGGCGGGACGGTCTGCCGCAACGACGCCAGCCCGCACCCGTGCCGGCTGCACCGCTGGGGCGTCCGGGTGCTGGCGCAGCGCGGCCTGCGCCCCGCCGACATCGCCGCGCTGATCGCGCGCGGCGACCCGACCGCCGAGCCGCCGCAGCGCCCGGGCGCCTGAGCGCCTGAGCGCCTGAGCGCCGGCGGGACCCTCGCACCCGGCCCCGCCGGCCCGTCGGCGGGGCCCGGCCCCGCCGGCCCGTCAGCAGGCGACGGGTTTCACCCAGGAGCACTCCCGGCCCTCGGGGACCCGGGGAGCGTCGGGTGCCGTCGGGGGCGCGACCCGCGCCGCGGCGGCGCCCTTCTCGGTGTACGAGGCGAGCGCGATCGCGATCTGGTCCTCCAGCCCCTTCACGGACGAGGCCAGGTAGTTGTTGAGCAGGATGGAGAACGCGAGCACCCGCCCGTCGGCGTCGGTGACGTAGCCGGAGAGGCCGGAGACGCCCGTCAGGCTGCCGGTCTTGGCGTGCACGTTGCCCGCCGCCGGGGTGCCGCGCATCCGGCTGCGCAGCGTTCCGCCGACGAAGCGGTCCGCGTCGCCGGCGACCGGCAGGGCGGCGTACCACGTGTCGAACCAGGGCTCGGCCCGGACGGCGGTGAGCAGGTCCACGAACTCGTCGGCGGGGATCAGGTTGCGCCGGGAGAGCCCCGAGCCGTCCCGCTGGCGCAGCGTGCCGGTGTCCATCCCCGCGTCGGCGACGTACTCGCTGATCGCCGTCAGCCCGGCCGTCCAGGTGCCGGTGCCGGAGAGCATCCGGCCGATCTCCTTGGTCAGCACCTCGGCGTGCCCGTTGTTGGACAGCTTGAGGAACGGCACCATCAACTGGGCCAGCGGCATCGACTCGTGCCGCCCCACCTCGGCCGCCTCCTCCGGGGTGGCCTGGCCCAGCACGGTGCGGCCGAGCACCCGCACGCCGTGCTTGCGCAGCGCGGAGCGGAAGACGTCGGCGGCGTAGCCGGTCGGCTCCCAGACGGTGACCCAGTCGCTCTCCGGCGCGTCGCCGAGCGCGATCTGCCCGGTGACCACGACCGTGTTGCCGCCGTGCGTCCGTTCGAAGGAGATCGACGTCTCCCCGTCGGCGACCGTCTGGGCCCGGTTGTCGATCTTCAGGTACCCGGTGGCGGGGGTCGTGGTGACGACCGGGCGGGCGCCGGCGCCCGCGCCGGGTGCGGCCCGCACGATGACGGTGCCTGCGTCGTAGTCGGTGTCGGGAGCCACGGTCAGGGCGGAGACCTGCGCCGCGTAGTAGTAGGGCTCGTCGTCCCAGGTCCAGTCGGGGCCGAGGCGGGTGCTGTCGTAGCGGGTGTCGTCGGCGACCAGGTTGCCGGTGACGACCCGGACGCCCTTGGCGGCGACCTGCGCGGCCAGCGCGTCGTAGTCGGCGGCGAGCATGGTCGGGTCGCCGCCGCCGCGCAGGTAGAGGTCGCCGGAGACCAGGCCCGCGCGCCGGGTGCCGGTGGTGTGCACCTCGGTGGCGAAGCGGTGCCCGGGCCCGAGCAGTTCCAGCGCCGCGGCCGAGGTCAGCAGCTTCGTGTTGGAGGCGGGCACCAGGCGGCGGTCGCCGTTGCGGTGGTAGACGGTCTCGCCGGTGGCCGCGTCCTTCACGACCACCGATGCCTGCGCCCCGGCCAGCCGGGAGTCGGCGAGGATCGCGTCGATGGTGGCGTTCAGGCGGGTCGCCGCGGGGGTCGGCGCCTCGGCGGTGGCGGTCGGGGCGCCGGCCGTGGCGGCGGCGGCCACCAGCGCCGCCAGCGCGAGCGTCCGGGGGAAGAGACGACGATGCATGCGCTGATGCTGCCACGGAGGTATTCGCCAGAGAAGACCGCCAACCGAAGGAAAATTTCCGCTCAGCCGTCGAGTGGCGTGGCGGTGACCGGACCGCCGGACGCCTCCGGGGTGAGGACGGCGACCGCCCGGTCGACCAGCCCCTCCGCCACCAGCACCAGCCGCCGGCACTCGGGGTCGCCGGTCCGGTCGGGGAGCCGACCGGCCAGGGCGCGCACCTTCTCGGCCGAGGCGTCGTCCAGCACGAACCCGTCGGCCCGCCACCGCCCGTCGACGCTGAAGAACGCCTTGCTGTCGTGCTCCAGGTCGCCGTTGAGCACCACCGTCCGGTCCCCGCCGCTCAGGTCGCTCGACGCCTCGTTGAGCCCCCACGCCTCGTACGACGCCGTGCCCTCGGTCGGCGCCTCGGCCACCCCGACGCCCGTGCAGCCGCTCAGCAGCACGCCCAGCGCCGCCGCCGGCAGCAGCGCCCGCCATCCCCGCCGTCCACCCATTCCCGCCTCCCGCCCGAGCCCGGCCCGTACGCCGATCAGACTCCGGGCGAGGCGGGCCGGTTCCTACCCGGGCCGGAACGTCACCACGCCGGCGGCGCGGCGCGCCGTGTGAGCGGCGAGACGCCACCCGGCGGGCAGTCGGAGCGGGCGTGCGTTGTTGTACCCGACATGGACGAGCGCTCCGTCGACGTGCTGGTGATCGGGGCCGGCCAGGCCGGCCTCTCCGCCGGCTACCACCTGCGCCGCGCCGGTTTCGCCCCCGGTGACGGCTTCGTGATCCTCGACGGGGACGACGGGCCCGGCGGGGCGTGGCGACACCGCTGGCCGACGCTGCGGCTCGACCGGGTGCACGGCTTCCACGACCTGCCCGGCCTGCCGTTCCCGGCGGCGGATCCCGACCGGCCGGCGGCCGAGGTGGTGAGCGCCTACTTCGCCGCGTACGAGCGCGAGTTCGCCCTGCCGGTACGGCGTCCGGTGCGGGTCCGCGAGGTGCGCGACCGGCCCGACGGCCGGCTGGACGTGCTGACCGACGGGGGTGCCTGGTCCACCCGGGCCCTGGTCAACGCCACCGGCACCTGGACCCGGCCGTTCTGGCCGCACTACCCGGGCCGGTCGGGCTTCCGGGGCCGCCAGCTGCACACCGCCGACTACCGGGGTCCGGCGGAGTTCGCCGGCCGGCGGGTCGTGGTGGTCGGCGGCGGGACGTCCGCCGTCCAACTGCTCGCCGAGGTCTCCGCCGTCGCGGCAGGCACCACCTGGGTGACCCGGCGCCCGCCCGACTTCCGCGACGAGGAGTTCACCCCCGAACGGGGGCGGGCGGCGGTGGCCCTGGTCGACGCGGCGGTCCGCGCCGGCCGCCCGCCGGCCAGCGTGGTCGGGGTGACCGGGCTGCCGCTCACGCCCGAGCTGCGCCGGCTGCGCGAGCGCGGCGTGCTGGACCGGTTACCCGTCTTCGACCGGATCACGCCCGACGGCGTGGCCTGGGACGACGGCAGGTTCGTGCCCGCGGACGTGATCCTCTGGTGCACCGGCTTCCGGGCCGCGCTGGACCACCTCGCGCCGCTGCGGCTGCGCGCCCCGGGCGGCGGTATCACGATGGACGGCACCCGGGTGGTCGCCGACGAGCGGATCCACCTGATCGGGTACGGACCGTCGGCGAGCACCGTCGGCGCCAACCGGGCCGGCCGCGCGGCGGCACGCGAGATCCGGGCACTGCTCGCCCCGGCCGGCGCCCGGCACTGATCCCGCTCTATTTGACGGATCCCCCGGCAGGGGGCAACGTAGGCCGTGGAGGGGCTTTCACCTGCCCCGACCTGCGACGGCGATGTGCGTGTCGCCCTTCCATCGCCTCCCACGTGCGCTCGTGCGCGGGCCGAATCCCGGTCCGCACCGCGTATCCGAGAATCCACGAGGAGTTCCGCCATGCTCACCATGACCGACAACGCCGTGATGGTGATTCGAGACCTCGCCAACCAGCAGGACGTCGCCGAGGACGGCGGGGTGCGGATCGCCGCCGACACCCAGGCGGGCTCGCTCACCGTCGAGCTGGTCGCCGAACCGGTCAAGGGCGACCATGTGGTCGACAACCAGGGCGCCCGGATCTTCCTGGACTCCGACGCCGCCGAGCTGCTCGGCGACGCCTCCGTCGATGCCTCCGTCGACGACGAGGGCATCGTGCAGTTCGGGTTCACCGAAAAACAGTGACGTGCCCGGTGCGGGTCGCCGGCGCTGAGGTAGCGGGTCAGCCGGCCCGGCGGGTCTCCCCGCCCCGATGCGGCCGGGCGGGCCGACCCCGCTCGGCGGCCGGCTGACCGGAACGCCACGGCCCCGGCCGGGCCTCCCGCCCGGGGCGCGCCAGCGTCGCCAGCACGTGCGCCAGGTGGTGCGACGTGCTCCACGCCGCCCAGTTGCTGGCCGAGCCCGCACCGGCGCCCCGCCGGGCGCGCCGGACGATCTCGTGGTCGCCCCAGGAGAAGTCGGCCCCGGCGGCGGGCCAGTGCGGCGCCGAGACCAGCGCGCGGCACAGGTCCGCGAACCGGTCGTCGCCCCGCCCACCCCGCCGCGACCAGCGGTACACCCACCAGGCGTCGTCGGTGGTGTAGCGCACGGTGGGCAGCCGGTCGCCCGGCTGGTCGGCGCCGGGCACCGCCGAGCCGACGCCGTAGTCGCCGTACCCGACGCCGAGGTCCGCCAGCCGCTGCCAGAGCCGCCAGTCCCAGCGGTCGAGGCGTACCGGCTCGTCGGTGGGGAGGCGGGACACCGTGGGCGGCATCCCGCCGGCCGCCACGCTCACCGACCGCCAGGCGTGCCGACGGGCCCACTCCAGCAGCCGGCGCAGCCGCGGCTCGGCGAGCCGAACGTCGGCCGCGCAGCACACGTCCCCGGCGTCGAGGAGCAGGTCGCACTGCTCCGGGACGAGGCGCGTGAGGCGCCAGACGCGCTCCACCGCCGCCGTGGTCGCGTCCGGGCCGGCCCGGTCCTGGCCGACCCGCAGCCGGACCACCGCCCGGTGGGCGTGGCCCCGCGCCGCCGCGCCGTGCGCCACCAGGCGCCGGTCGCTGTCCGCGAGCCCGATCACCGGCACCAGCGGTACGCCCCAGCGGGCCAGCTCGGTCTCCGGAGTGTCGGGCAGACCGGTGACGTCGACGGCCGGGAGCAGCCCGGTGGGCAGCCGACCGAGAACGTCCAGTGTGTACGAGTCCAGGATGGACACCTGGAGAACCGGGGCGAGCAGGGAAGTGACGACGTCGTCGAGATGACCGAGCGCCTCCAGCTCGCCCCGCCGAGTGGCGAGGATGGGGCGGTAGACCGGTTCCGCCGCCCGGCCTCCGTGGGCGGGCACCATACCCCAATGTAGCCAGACATCGGTGTCGGTCACAGGGTCGATCGGACGCGACCCGACCGACGCGCCGCCGCCCCCCTGACGCGGGAAGCGGCGGCACCAGGGTCAGTCGTCGTCGGAGTCGTCATCGTCGTCGTCGTGGTCGTGGTCGTGGTCGTCGTCGTCGTCGACGGGCTCCTGCTCGGCCTTGACCACGGTGCCGTTCTCCCGGTCGACGTCGATCTCGTGCTCCGTCTGCCCGGAGACGATCTCCACGCTCCACACCGGACGTCCGTGCTCCTGTTCGGCCTCGATCTCGACGACCTGGCCGCCGCCCGCCCGGGCGAGCGCGATCTCGCGGGCCCGCTGCTCGCTGACGGCGTCCCCGCCGGTCGCCGGGGCTCCGCTGCCCGACGGCGTGCCGGGGGCCGCCGAGGTGCCGCCGGTCGCCGGGGCGCTGGTCGTGCTGTTGTCCGGGGTCGGGGTGGTCGTGGCGGCGGCCAGGGTGGTCGCCTGGGCGGGACCGCTGTCGGCGGCCGCGACGCCGAGGGTCGCGCCGGCTACGGCGAGCACGGCCATGCCGCCGACCGACGCCAGGATCAGGGGGTTGCGCTTCATCTCGGTTCGCCTTTCCTCGGTTCCTGACCACGAGGATCGCGTCCGGCCGGATAGCGGCACGCTGCCCGAACGCTAAGCCCGGGTTAAGGTCGCCGCGCTCGGCCGCTCTGCCCGGTCGCCGCGTCCGGTCGTCGCGTCCGGTCGCCGGGACCCCGACCGCACCGCCCGGCGTGGCGCGAGCTGCCCGGTCAGGGCGTCGGCGGGCCGAGTTCGAGGCGTACCACGGCGCCGCCGGAGGGCGCGGTGTGCAGGGTGAGGCGGCCGCCGGCGGCCTCGGCGGCGCGCCGGGCGATGTCCAGGCCGAGTCCCGTGGAACCGGCGGTGCTGGCGCCCCGGTCGACGGTGTCGGGCGCGATGCCCGGCCCCTCGTCCGCCACGGTCAGCACGGCCCGGCCCGCCCGGGCCGTCAGCCGGACGGCGAACGCCGTGCCGTCCGGGGTGTGCGCGAAGACGTTGCCGAGCAGGGCGTCCACGGCCGCCGCCAACTCGTCGGCGGGTACGCCCACCGGCAGCGGTCCCGGCACCAGGTCCAGCGTGACCGCGCGCCCCGTGTCCTCGGCCAGCACCGACCAGAACGCGACCCGTTCGGCCACCACCGTGGCCGCGTCCGCGCTGGCCGCCCCGGCTGTCGGCGCCCGCCAGCGGGCCTGCCGGATCAGGCCGGTGACCGCCCGCTCCAGCCCGTCCGCCGCCGCGGTCACCCGGGCCGCGTCCTCCGGGTCGCGCAGCGACTCGGCCTCCAGCCGCAGCGCGGTCAGCGGGGTGCGCAGGCGGTGTGACAGGTCGGCGACCTCCTCCCGCTCCTGCGCCAGCAGCACCTGGATCCGACCGGCGAGGTGGTTGAGGGCACCGGCCACCTCACGCAGCTCCGGCGGCCCGGCGGGCGTGACGCGCGCGTCCAGTTCGGCGTTCGCCAGCCGGTGCGACACCGCGGAGAGCTCACCGATCGGCCGGACCAGGGTGCGGGCCAGCCGGTCGGCGACGGCCAGCCCGATCAGCACCAGCAACACGCCGAGCAGGGCCAGGACCAGCCAGGAGCGGGTCACCCCGGCGGTCAGCTCCTCGGGCGGGACCACCGTGCGGATCACCCCGGTGCCGTCGGGGCGGCCCTGCACCGCGATCACCACCTCGCGCCCCCGCCCCGACTCCGCGGTGAGGCTCTGCCCCCGCGCCGCCAGCGCCACCGCGGGCGTCCGCGGGGCCGGGGTGCCGAGCACGGTGCCGTCGGGCAGGAAGACGCTGACCGGCCGGTCGGACTCCGCGGCCAGTTGCTCCACCGTCAACCGGATCGTCGCGGTGTCGGCGGTGCCGACGACGGTGACGAGGCTCTGCGCGTCGGCCGTGGCCCGCACCGTGGCCCGGTCCTCGGCGACGGTCCGCACCAGCAGCGCCAGCGGCACCAGGAAGGCGACCAGGGTGAGCACGCTGACGGCGGCGACCAGCAGGGCCAGCCGCGCCCTCATCCGGCGCTCCCGGGCGCTTCGAGCCGCACCCCGACGCCCCGCACCGTGTGCAGGTAGCGGGGCGCCTGGGCGCTCTCCCCGAGCTTGCGGCGCAGCCAGGACAGGTGCACGTCCACGGTCTTGTCGGCGCCGCCGTACGGGATCTGCCACACCTCGGCGAGCAGCTCCCGCTTGGTGACCACCTGGCCCGGCCGGCCGGCGAGGTGGTGCAGCAGGTCGAACTCGCGCGGCGTCAGCTCGACGGGCTCGCCGTCCAGGGTGACCTGCCGCGACCTCGGGTCCACCCGCAGCCCGCCGACCACCAGCGCCGGGTCCTCGGGGACGGACCCCGCCCCGCGCCGGAGCACCGCCCGGATCCGCGCGTCGAGCTGCGCCGCCGTGAACGGCTTCACCACGTAGTCGTCGGCTCCGGCGTCGAGCACCCGGACGATCTCGGTCTCGTCGTCGCGGGCGGTGGCCACGATCACCGGCACGACGCTGACGGCGCGCAGCATCCGCAGCAGCTCCCGGCCGTCCAGGTCGGGCAGGCCCAGGTCCAGCACGACGAGGTCGGGCCGGTCGTCCAGCGCGTCGCGCAGGCCGGCCATCGCCGTCGAGGCGGCGGCCACCGCGTGCCCCCGTTCGCGCAGCGCCCGCAGCAGCGGCGTACGGATCGTCAGGTCGTCCTCGATGAGCAGCAGGCGGGCCACAGGGGGCAGGGTAGCCGCCGCCGGACGCGCCGACCCGGGTCCTTAACCGTCCCTTAGCCTCGGCCAGGGCTCGGCCCAACCCGGAATCGGGGACACTCGGTGGATGCGCCGCCGTTCGTTCCTCGCTGTCGCCGGTTGGCTGGCCACCGCCGCCGTCGCCACCCTGATCGGGGTGGCCGCGATCCGGTGGGTGGGGGAGAGCATCGCCGGCACCCCGGGCGGCGTCGTGCTGAGCCAGGAGGAGGTCGAGCGCGCGCTGGCCTCGCCCGAGCCGACCGCCACCGGCGTGGGGCCGTCGTCCCCGGCACCGACCGGCTCCGCTCCGCACGGCGAGCGCCGGGCCTTCGTCACGGCGGGCGGCACGGCCGTGGCCGAGTGCGGGCCGGACGGGGTGCGGCTGGTCTCCTGGGCGCCGGCGCAGGGTTACCGCGTCTCCGACGTCGACCGGGGGCCGGACGACGACGTGGAGGTCGCGTTCGCCGGCCCGGCCGGCGAGTTCGAGCTGAAGGTGCGCTGCGTCGGCCGGGAGCCCGTGGCGGCCGCCGACGACGACTGAGCGCGCGACGGCCATCGAGGAGCGCGCGCGACGACGGGCGTTCCGCCGCCCTGGCGCGGGACATGAGCGCGCGGCGCCGCTCGGATCCCTCGGGATCGGAACGTCGCCGCGCTCTGGCCGTCTCCCACCACCGCAGCCGTACGGCGGTACGTCAGCGGGGACCTGGCTCGACCGGCGCCGTGCGCCCGTCCCTGTCTCGATCCCCGCCCACGGGGGCGCCAAACCTGGGATCAGTGGGGAATTCCACCATCTGCACGTCTCGGCGTGGCGTCGCGCCCGAGCGGGTATGTGCGTCGGCATGGAGCATTACACGATCGCGACCGTCGCCGAGAAGAGCCCGGATTTCCGGCGGGTGCTGTGGACCGGTGAGCACACCCAGCTGGTGATCATGACGATCCCGCCGGGTGGTGAGATCGGCGAGGAGGTCCACGAGGACATCGACCAGATTCTCACCTTCGTCAGCGGCACCGGCGAGGCCCGGGTGGCGGGGGAGAAGCGCGAGGTCGTCCAGGGCGACCTGGTGGTGGTGCCGGCCGGTACGAAGCACAACTTCGTCAACACCGGCCCCAACCCGCTGGTGCTCTACACCGTCTACGGCCCGCCGGAGCACGCCGACCAGGCGGTGCACCGGACGAAGGAGGAGGCCGACGCGGCGGAGGAGGCCGGCGAGGACGAGCCGCCCACCTCCTGACCCCGTCCACCGGGCGGTGCCGCCCGCCTGACCGCCTGACCGCCTGACCGCTTGCCGGCGCTGCCGCCGCCTGACCGCCCGCCCGCGCTGCCGTCCTCCTGGTCGGCCCGATCGGTGCCCCCGGCGGGGCTGCCTGAGGCGGGCCGAACGGGGTACCCGCAGCGGGTGGACCAGCCGGCGATCTCCGACTACGGATTCCTCTCCGACTGCCGCTCGGGCGCACTGGTCGGCCGGGACGGATCGATCGACTGGTGGTGCCCGGACCGGTTCGACGCCCCGTCGGTCTTCGGCCGGCTGCTCGACCCGGCGGCCGGCCACTGGCGGCTGGCGCCCGTCGCGGCCGGGCTGCCCGGGCACCGCACGGAGCGGACGTACCTCGCCGACACGCTGGTGCTGCGCACCGTGCACCACACCCCGGAGGGCAGCGTGGCGGTCACCGACGCGCTCGCCGCCGAACTCGGCGCCCGGGGCCACGAGCTGGGGATGAACTCGCCGGCGGTGCTGCTGCGGGTGGTCGAGGGACTGACCGGGCGGGTGCGGATGTCGCTGGACTTCCGCCCCCGCCCGGAGTACGGCCTGCTCACCCCCTACCTGCACGAGCGGCCCGACGGCGGGGTGCTCGCCGCGGCCGGCCCGGTGGTGCTGAGCCTGCGCGCCGGCGGGGTCCCGCTGACCGTCGAGCGGGACCGCGTCCGGCAGGACTTCGAGATCGCCGCCGGGCAGGTGGTCGGCTTCGACGTGGCGTACGGGCGGGCGTACGGGGCGGTGCCGGTCCGGCTGGACCCGGTGACCGCGCTTGCCGAGACGGTGCGGGCGTGGCAGGCGTACCGGGAGGCGCACCACTACGACGGCCGCTACCCGGGCCAGGTCCGGCACAGCGCGACCGTGCTCACCGGCCTCACGTACGCCCGCAGCGGCGCGGTCGCCGCGGCCCTGACCACGTCGCTGCCGGAACGGATCGGCGGCGACCGCAACTACGACTACCGCTACTCGTGGCTGCGCGACTTCGCGATGACCATGCGTGCCCTCTGGGTGGCCGCGTGCCCGTCGGAGGCGTCCCGCCTCTTCGCCTGGGCGGCCCGGTCGATCGGCCGGATCGGCCCCGCTCCCGTGCCGGTGCTCTTCGGGCTGGAGGGGGAACGGGACATCTCCGAGTACGAGTGCCACCACCTGCGCGGCTACGCCGACAGCCTGCCGGTCCGGGTCGGCAACGACGCCTGGCGGCAGCGCCAGCTCGACGTGCCGGGCGAGGTGATCTCGGCGGTCTGGCGGATGCGGGACCACCTGGGCGAGACGTTCGACGAGGAACTGCGCGAGATGGTGCTCGGCCTGACCGAGCAGGTGGCGGCCACCTGGCACCTGCCCGACCGGGGGATCTGGGAGACCCGGGACGCCGACCGGCACTACCTGTCGTCGAAGGTGCTGTGCTGGGTGGCGATCGACCGCGCGGTGCGGCTCGCGCCCCGGCTCGGCGGCCGGGCCGACCCGCGGCGCTGGGCGAGCACCCGCGACGAGATCCGGGCCGCCGTGCTGCGCGAGGGCTGGGACGAGCGGGTCGGCGCGTACACGGGGGCGTTCGGCTCGCCCGAGCTGGACGCCTCCGCGCTGCTGCTGCCGTTGGTGCACTTCCTGCCGGCGACCGACCCACGGATGCGCGCCACCATCGAGGCGGTCGAACGCGAGCTGGGCGCCGGCGACGGTCTCCTGCGGCGCTGGGGCACCGACCCGGCCGGCTTCGTGCTCTGCTCGTTCTGGCTGGTGGAATGCCTGGTGATGGCCGGCGAGCGAGGGCGCGCCGAGGCGCTCTTCGAGCGGGTGCTCGGGCACGCCAACGACGTCGGCCTGTTCAGCGAGCAGATCGACCCGCGTACGGGCGCGCAGCTCGGCAACACCCCGCAGGCACTGTCGCACATCGGCCTGGTCAGCGCCGCCTGGCGCCTCACCGACCCCACCACCGACTGACGGCGGTGTGAGGAAGGGCCCCCTCCTATCGCATTTTGTAGAGGAAGGGGCCCTTCCTTACACCGTCAGACCGGCAGCACCGGCACGTCGGCGACGTCCACGGTCTCCGGGTACTTCAGCCCGGACCCGGTGTTGAGCACCACCACCCGCTCGCCGGCCCGGATCCAGCCGCCGGCACGCAGGTGCCGCACGGCGGTCAGGCAGGCGGCCCCCTCTGGGCAGAGCAACAGCCCCTCCCGCGCCGCGAAGTCCCGCAGGTCGGCCAGGATCTCGGCGTCGTCGACCGCGACCGCGGTGCCGGCGCTGGCCCGCAGCGCGTCGAGGATCAGCTCGTCGCCGAGCGGGGCGGGCACGGTGATGCCGAACGCCACGGTGTGCGCGTCGGCCCAGGGCCGCGCCCGCTCCTCCCCGGCGGCGAAGGCCCGGACGATCGGGGCGCAGCCGGTCGACTGCACCGCGACCAGGCGGGGCAGCCTGTCCTCGATCCAGCCCAGCTCGCGCAGCTCGTGCAGCGCCTTGTGGATGCCGATCAGGCCGACCCCGCCCCCGGTGGGATAGACGATCACGTCCGGCACCTGCCAGCCGAGCTGTTCGACGATCTCGTACCCCATCGTCTTCTTGCCCTCGAGCCGGTACGGCTCGCGCAGCGTGCCGGCGTCGAAGACCGCGCCGCCGGAGTCCGCGACCAGCCGCGCGACGTGCCGGCCGGCGTCGCCGATCAGCCCGTCGACCAGGCGCAGGTCGGCCCCGGCGGCCACGCACTCCCGCCGGCAGACGGCCGGCGCGGACAGCGGCATGACGATCGTCGCGCCCAGCCCGGCCCGCGCGGCGTACGTCGCCCAGGCCGCGCCCGCGTTGCCGTTGGTCGGCATGGCGATCCGCCGCACGCCCAGCTCGCGGGCCCGGCTGACGCCCACCGCCGCGCCGCGCGCCTTGAACGAGCCGGTCGGCGTCAGCCCCTCGTCCTTGACCAGCAGGTCCGGGATGCCGATCTCCGCGCCGTAGGCCGGGGTACGCAGCAGCGGCGTCCAGCCCTCGCCCAGCGTGGTCGTGTGCCGCGGGTCGGCCACCGGCAGCAGCTCCCGGTAGCGCCAGAGGTCGGCCGGGCGCAGCGGAAACCGCTCCGGGGTGAGCACCTTCGCCACCGCGGCCAGGTCGTAGCGGGCCAGCAGCGGCGAGCCGCAGTCGCAGAGGTTGACCAGCTTGCCGGCGTCGTGCTCCCGCCCGCAGCGCGGGCACTCCAGGTGGGTCAGGTACACGCTGCTCCTCGCCGTCTCGACTCGTGTCGCGGATCGTGGTCCCGCTCGTGTCCCGGCTTCCGGCCGCCCCGTTCCTCAGCCCGCGTCGATGCTCAGCCAGCGCCGGCTGCGGCGGCCGGGCTCGTAGGTCGAGTCCAGCCGCTTCGCCACCACCCCGGGCAGCCCCTGCTCCCGCCCGGCCCGCAGCGCCTCGGGGCCGGCACCGGGGAACCAGGGCGGAGTTTGCCAGTGCGGGCCGGCGAGCGCCAGACCGTCGAGCAGCTCCCGGCGCTGCGCGTACGGCAGGTCGGTGCTGGTCACGCCCTCCAGCCAGAGCAGGTCGAAGATCAGGTACTGCGCGTCCGGGGTCCGGCGCCCGCCACGGGCGGGGCGTACCCTCCCGGCGGTGTCGATGCGGACCAGGACGCCGTCCAGCACGGCCTCCGCCGGGGCCAGCTCCTCGGCCATCTCGCGCAGCCAGGGGTACGTCCCCGAGATGTCGTCGTCGTCCTCCGAGAGCAGCCGCAGGCGTCCCCCGGAGACGTACGCGACCGCGCGCACCCCGTCCCAGCGCAGCTCGTAGCCCCACTCCGCCTGGTCCCTCGGCAGCTTCGCCGCCGGCGTGGGACGCATGGGGCGGACCAGCTCCGGCATGCTCGTCCAGCCCTCCGGCGGCGGGTCGGTGCGCCGCACCATCCAGTCCCGGCCACCCTTGCCGCCGGTGGCGAAGAGCACGTACCGCCCGGCGGTGCGTTCCCCGTCGAGCACCACGACGACCTCGTCGTCGCGCCACTTCTCGCAGCGGTACGTGCCCCGGTCGTGGACGGTCATCCGGCCGCCGCCGTACTCGCCCGCCGGGATCTCGCCGTGGAAGTCCAGGTATTCCATCGGGTGGTCCTCGGTGTGCACGGCGAGGTGGTTGCGGCCCGTGTCGCGGGGCAGCCCGCGCGGCACCGCCCAGGAGGCCAGTACGCCCTCGTGCTCCAGCCGCAGGTCCCAGTGCAGGCTGCGGGCGTGGTGCTGCTGGATGACGAACCGGGCCGTCCCCTCGGCCGGCTTCTTCCGCCGTGGGGGCCGCTTCGGCACCGGCTCCGGGGTGCGCGCCGCGTCCCGTTTGCGCCGGTACTCCTCCAGCCGGTCAGCCACCCCCGCATTCTCCGGCAAACCGCGCCGGCCCGCTGGGCGCCCGGTTGTCCGGATCGGCGGAGCATGTCGGGGACCAGCACGGGTAGACCCGTCGGCATGGACCACCAGGAGCAGCCGACGGTTCCGCTCCCGGGCGAGGTGCGGATGCCTCTGCTCGGCTTCGGCACGTGGCAGGCCACCGGCCAGGCCGGGTACGACGCCGTGCTCGCTGCGCTGGACGCCGGCTACCGGCACGTCGACACCGCCACCATGTACGGCAACGAGGACGAGGTCGGCCGGGCGGTGCAGGAGAGCGGGCTGCGCCGCGAGGACGTCTTCGTCACCACGAAGCTGCCGCCGGACCGGGTCGGCCGGGAGCGGGAGACCCTCGAGGCGAGCCTGACCGCGCTCGGCACCGACTGCGTCGACCTGTGGCTGGTGCACTGGCCGCCGGCGAACCCGGGCGACAGCATCCCGATGTGGCGGGAGCTGCTCGCCGCCCGGGACGAGGGGCTCGCGCGGGCGGTGGGGGTGAGCAACTACAGCACCGCCGAGATCGACGAGCTGATCCAGGCGACGGAGGAGAACCCGGCGGTCAACCAGATCCGGTGGAGCCCGTCGCTGTACGACCGGCAGCGGCACCGGGAGCACCGGGACCGGGGCGTGGTGCTGGAGGGTTACAGCCCGTTCAAGACCAGTGACCTCGCCGATCCGGTGCTGACCCGGATCGCCGCCGCGCACGACGTCTCCCCGGCCCAGGTGGTGCTCCGCTGGCACGTCGACCACGAGATCGTGGTCATCCCCAAGTCGGTGACCCCGGACCGGATCCGCGCCAACGCCGACATCTTCCACTTCTCGCTCACCGCCGAGGAGATGCGCGACATCGACGCCCTCGGCAACCCCTGACAGCCCCCTCGGCGACCCTTGGTCAGGGGGTCGGCGGGGCCCGGACAGCGGTCGGCGTTGCCAAATTCCTTCAGCCTGAATAGGGGCGATGAAGGGTATCGACATAGATGCTCGTGACGATATAGCGTGCGCGTCACCAGTTCATCGGTCAGTCGGAACCCCTCCGCCCTCGCTGAAGGAGCCCCCATGAACGCGCCACGATCCGCCCGCCTGCGCCGCCGCAGGCTCCTGGGCATGTCGGCCCTGGCGGCCACCGCGGTGGTCGTCGCCGCCAAGCCCGCCGCGGCCAGCGCCGCGCCGATCGCCGCGCCGAAGGCCGAGTGCCTCGCCGACCTGTTCGGGGAGTCCTGATGGCCACCATTCCCTGGCTGGTGGACGTCCTGCGGGGGGCGGGCGTCCAGGTCGTCGTCGAGGGCGACTGGCTCAACCGGATGCGCCCGGGCGACTTCAACCCGATCGGCGTGCTGTGGCACCACACCGCCGCGACCTCCAGCGCCACCAACCCGCACCCGGCGCTCAACGTCTGCATCAACGGCCGGTCCGACCTGCCCGGCCCGCTCTGCCAGGCCCTGGTGGACTACCACGGCGTCTTCCACGTCATCTCCGCCGGCCGCTGCAACCACGCGGGCGTCAGCGGCGGCAGCGGGCCGATCCCGGCCGGGGACGGCAACACCCTCATGATCGGCTGGGAGATCGACTACAACGGGGTCAGCCAGCAGATGACGGCGGCGCAGTACAACGCGTCGATCGCCGCCACCGCGGCCGTGCTCAAGCGGCTGGGCCGGGACGCCAGCTACGCGCGCGGGCACCGGGAGACGAGCACCACCGGCAAGATCGACCCGTCGTTCATCGACCTGGACAAGATGCGCTCCGACGTCGCCGCGAAGATGGCGGGCGGCACCGCCTGGAGCTCCGTGGTGGACAACTCCACCGCCGGCCGGTTCACCGCCAGCTCCAGCTGGGGCACCTCGACGTACTCGGGCCAGCGCTACGGGGCCGACTACCGCTTCGCGGACCCGGTCGCCGCCAGCGACGCCGCCTGGTACAAGTTCAACGTCCCGGCGACCGCGAACTACCGGGTCGACGCCTGGTGGCCGGCCAACGCGGGCTACAACGCCGCGGCGCCGTACATCATCTCCACCACCACCGGCAACCGCACGGTCATCGTCGACCAGCGGATCACCGGCGGGCAGTGGCGCACGCTCGGCACCTTCACCCTGCCGGCCGGCGACGCCAACCGGGTCGCCGTCAGCCGGTGGAGCTCCGCCAGCGGTCTGGTCATCGCCGACGCCGTCCGACTCACCCGGGTCTGACCGTTCGACGGTACGTCGCGTAGGGCGGCTCCGGGTCACCGGAGCCGCCCTACGTTCGACAGCCGCCCAGTCGGTTCGTCGTTTCTCCGCGACCCGTCCACATCTCTGAAACCCCTGCGTAACGGCCCGGGGTATTGGGGAGATTGGTGAGGTTTGTCACGACCGGGCCGCGCGGTGGGCAGGTGATCCCCCGTGCAACGTGATGCGCCCGCCGAGGAATGTTTTGGAGTGGGACGATTGACTCTGGTGTGTGCCGATTGCGCCGAGTAGTGTCTTGCCTCCAACGCGTTCCGCACCCCTCCGGAGGCGTACACCACCATGGGTGGCTTCCCCCTGCGCATCCTCGTCGTCGGTGCGGGCATCGCCGGCCTGTCCGTGGCCCGGGCGCTGCGGATGGTGGGCCTCCGGCCCGACGTCACCGAGAAGCTGCCCCCGGGCGAGAACGCCGAGACCGGGCTCTACCTGCCCGGCAACGCCGCCCGGGCGCTGCGCCGGCTGGACCTCGACGGGCCGGTCCGCCCGCTCGGGCAGGTCATCCACCGCCAGCGGTTCCTCGACGCGGCCGGGGCGCCGCTGTGCGAGGTGGACCTCGACGCGCTCTGGGCCGGCGTCGGCGAGTGCCGGGCCCTGCCCCGGTCGGAACTGCACCGGGTGCTGCTCACCGGGGCCGGCGGCGCCGTCCGGCACGGCGCCGAGGTGCGCACCCTCGACCTGCTGCCGCGGTCGGTCGGCGTCACCTTCGTCGACGGCACCGCGACCGAGTACGACCTGGTGATCGGCGCCGACGGGCTGCGCTCCACCGTCCGTGCCCTCGCCGCGCTGGGCGGTCCGCCCCAGCCCGCCGGCCAGGTCGTCTACCGCAGCGTGGTGCGCGGCGGCCCCCGGCTCGCGGAGTGGACCGCCCTGCTCGGCCAGCGCGCCGGCTTCCTGGCCGTGCCGCTCGGCGCCGGGCGGCTGCACTGCTACGCCGACGAGGCCGGCACGGTCCCGCCGGCCGACCCGGTGGCCCGGCTGCGCGAGCTGTTCGGCGACTACGGCGGGCCGGTGCCGGAGGTGCTGGAGGCGCTGGACCGGGTGCACGTCGGGGTCACCGAGGAGGTGGAGCTGGGACGCTGGTCCCGGGGGCGGGTGCTGCTCGTCGGCGACGCCGCGCACGCCACCGCCCCGACGCTGTCCCAGGGCGCGGCGATGGCACTGGAGGACGCCGTCGTGCTCGCCGAGTCGCTCCGCGCGGCCGGCGGCGTCGAGGCCGCGCTGGCCGCGTACGAGAGTCGTCGTCGCCCCCGTACGCGATGGGTGCGGGACCGGACCCGCGACCGCAACCGGACCCGGGACGTGCCGCCGGCGCTGCGCGACCCGCTGCTGCGCGGGCGCGGCGGTCGGATCTTCGGCGAGCACTACCGACTGCTGCTCGGCCCGCTGTAGGTCGCGGCGAGCCGCCCACCAGAGCAGGTGGCGCAGGTTACCCGACCACCCCACGCGGCGCAGCCACCTGCCGGGGACTATCCTCCTTGCGGATGACGGCCCGCAGATAACCAGCGCGTGCCGAGCGGGACAACCCAGAACCGGAGGCCACTCGTGACCACCGTCGCACCCAAGCCGGTCGTGACCCGGCCCTGGCCGGTCCGAGCGCCGGTCAAGGGGTCGGCCATCGCGCGGCTGCTGCGGACCACGGACGCGAAGCAGATCGGGATCATGTACATGGTCACCGCGTTCGTGTTCTTCATGATCGGCGGCCTGATGGCCCTGATCATGCGGGCCGAGCTGGCCCGACCCGGGCTGCAGTTCCTGTCGCCCGAGCAGTACAACCAGCTCTTCACCATGCATGGCACCATCATGCTGCTGTTCTTCGCGACGCCGATCGTGTTCGCCTTCGCGAACTACGTGGTGCCGCTGCAGATCGGCGCGCCGGACGTGTCGTTCCCCCGGCTGAACAGCTTCGCCTACTGGCTGTTCCTCTTCGGCGGCTCGATGACGATGGTCGGCTTCATTACCCCGGGTGGCGCCGCCGACTTCGGCTGGACCGCCTACGCGCCGCTGAGCGGCGTCGAGCACTCCCCGGGCGTCGGCGCCAACCTGTGGGTGATCGGCCTGGTCATCTCCGGTCTGGGTTCGATCCTCGGCGCGGTCAACCTGATCACCACGATCCTGACCCTGCGCGCGCCGGGCATGACCATGTTCCGGATGCCGATCTTCACCTGGAACATGCTGGTCACCAGCCTCCTGGTGATCCTGGTCTTCCCGCTGCTGGCCGCCGCGCTCCTGGCGCTGGCCGCGGACCGCATCATGGGCGCCCACGTCTACGACCCCGCGACCGGCGGGCCGATGCTCTACCAGCACCTCTTCTGGTTCTTCGGCCACCCCGAGGTGTACATCATCGCGCTGCCGTTCTTCGGCATCGTCAGCGAGGTCATCCCGGTCTTCTCCCGTAAGCCGATCTTCGGCTACAAGGGCCTGGTCGCCGCGACCATCGCCATCGCCGGCCTGTCGATGAGCGTCTGGGCGCACCACATGTTCGCCACCGGCCAGGTGCTGCTGCCCTTCTTCAGCTTCCTGAGCTACCTGATCGCCGTGCCGACCGGTATGAAGTTCTTCAACTGGATCGGCACCATGTGGCGGGGCCAGGTCAGCTTCGAGACGCCGATGCTCTTCTCGCTCGGCTTCCTGGTGACCTTCCTCTTCGGTGGTCTCACCGGTGTGCTGCTCGCCAGCCCGCCGCTCGACTTCCACCTGCACGACTCGTACTTCGTGGTGGCGCACTTCCACTACGTGCTCTTCGGCACGATCGTGTTCGCCGTCTTCGCCGGCATCTACTTCTGGTTCCCGAAGATGTTCGGCCGGATGCTCGACGAGCGGCTGGGCAAGGTGCACTTCTGGCTGACCATGATCGGCTTCCACACCACGTTCCTGGTGCAGCACTGGCTGGGCAACGAGGGCATGCCGCGTCGGTACGCCGACTACCTGCCCGAGGACGGTTTCACCTTCCTGAACACGGTCTCCACGATCGGCGCGTTCCTCACCGGTATCTCGACGCTGCCGTTCATCTGGAACTGCTGGAAGTCGTACAAGGCCGGGCCGGTCGTCGAGGTCGACGACCCGTGGGGCCACGGCAACTCGCTGGAGTGGGCGACCACCTCGCCGCCTCCGCTGCGGAACTTCGACCGGATGCCGCGGATCCGCTCCGAGCGGCCCGCGTTCGACCTCAAGTTCCCCGAGCTGGCCGCCGGGCAGACGCTGGCCGGCCCGCCGGAGGGCGGCGCCAAGCCGCTGACCAGCGAGTCCGACGGCGGCGCGAGCTACCAGGAGGACGTCGCCTCCGACGTCGACCGCCGCTGACGCTCACGTACCACGTACGACGGGCGCCGCCCCCCACAAGGGGCGGCGCCCGTCGCCGTTGTCGGAGGTGACGTCGCCCGGTCGCCCTCCGACAGGGGCGCGGACAGCCGACCGGACAGCGGTACGGCTCGCAGCGCCCGCCCGACGGCTCGCAGCGCCCGCCCGACGGCTCGCAGCGCCGTCCGACGGCGGGACGGGACAGGCGGGCCGGGCCGCCGGCAGGCCGCATCGATCCACTGACGAGATCGAGGCGGCACCGGCCGGATGGACGTCAGGTGCGTCGACGCCGAGTTCGGCGCTGGCCGCCAGGCATCCGGTCCGACGGCCCGTAGCCGAAACCCGAGCCGCCCACACCGCCCACGGCAGGATCCCCGGCCCTCAGCCAACCGCGGCGCGATCTTGCACTTGCTGCCCCGGCGAAGCCGAACAAAGGGTCATATACCGAGGGACGAAAGTGCAAGATCGCCGGGCGAGGGACGGCGGCGAGGGCGAGGGTCAGGTGGTGGCGAGCGGGGCCAGGTCGGGCTCGGGGGTGGCCGGGGTAGTGGCGCGGCGGCGGCGCAGCTCGATCGGGAGCACGGCCAGCGCCACCAGCGCGCCGATCGCGCCGGTGACCGCGAAGCCCCAGGCCGGGGCGGAGGCGTCGATCACGGCGCCGGCGAGCGGGGCGCCCACCGCGATGCCGACGGTGACCGCCGAGCCGTGCAGGCCCATCGCCTCGCCGCGGACGGACGCGGGTACGAGCCGGCTCACCGCGTCGGCGGTGGCCGCGAGGGTCGGCGCGCAGAGCGCCCCGGCGGGGATCAGCGCCAGGCAGAGCAGCCACCAGTGCGCCCCGCCCAGCCCGACCGGGATGGTGCAGAGGCTGAGCGCGGCCATCAGGGCCAGGGGCGAGAAGGAGCGGCTGACGGCCCCGTACGCGAAGCCGCCGACCAGCGAGGCGACCGCCCACACGGCGAGTACGGCGCCCGTCCACCCGACGTCGCCGCTCTCCCGCAGCACGGCGACCACGGCCACGTCGGTGCCGCCGAGCACCAGCGTGCCGGCGGCGCTGATCGCCAGCACGGCGAGCAGCCGCGGGGTGAGCCACGCCCGACGGGGCACCCTCGGCTGCGGCCCGGTCGGCTCACCGCCGCCCCGGACGGGCGGGTTCAGCAGCCAGAACGCGATGCCGGAGGCGACGATCCCGGCGCCGACCAGGTAGAGGGTCGTCCGGGCGGAGATCGCGGTGACCGCCGCCACGGCCAGCGCCGGGCCGACCATGAACGACAGCTCCACCGACATCGAGTCCAGCGCGTACGCGGGGCGGCGCCGCTCCGGCGGCACCATCGCGGCGATGGACTGCCGGACGACCGAGAAGATCGGCAGGGCCAGCGAGCCGGCCAGGAACGCGGCCGGCAGCAGCAGCGGGTAGGGCAGCATCGGGGCGGTGGACCAGAAGAGCGCCTCGGCGATCCCGGTCAGCACGAGCACCGGCCGCAGGCCGCGCCGGTCGACCAGCCGGCCGAGCAGCGGGCCGCCGATGGCGGCGCCCACGGTGATGGCCGCGCCGACGAGACCGGCCGCCCCGTAGCCGCGCCCGAGGTCGAACACGACGTAGAACGTCAGGGTCACCCCGGTCGCGGTGAGCGGGACGCGGGCGAGCACCGACACCAGCAGCAACGACCGGAGACCGGGCAGGGCGAGCGCCTCCCGGTAAGGCTTCAGGTTCATGTCGGTGCGTACCTCCGCCGGACATCCTCGGCTCGGGGTACGACACCCGCCAACGATTTACCGCCTCATGCGGCCCTGATCACAGGCCGCCCGCGCATGGTGACCCCGGCGCCCTCCATGGCCCGCAGCGCCACGTCGGTGGTCTCCGGGGCGACGGCGGCGGTCAGGTCCAGCAGCACGGTGGTGGCGAAGCCCTCCCGGGCGGCGTCCAGGGCGGTGGCCCGGACGCAGTGGTCGGTGGCGATGCCGACCAGCTCGACCGTGTCCACCCCGTGCCGGCGCAGCCAGTCGGCCAGGCACTCGCCGTCGTCGGCGTGCCCATCGAAGCCCGAGTACGCCGCCGCGTGCTCGCCCTTGTGGAAGATCGCCTCGATCCGGTCGGTCGCCAGTTCGGGGTGGAACTCGGAGCCGGGCGTGCCCACCACGCAGTGCCGGGGCCAGGAGTCGACGAAGTCCGGCGGGTCGCCGAAGTGCGCGCCCGGGTCGACGTGGTAGTCCTTCGTCGCCACCACGCGGTCCCAGCGGTCCGGCTCGGCCGCGAGCAGTCGGGTGATGCCGGCCGCCACGCCGGCCCCGCCGCCCACGGCCAGCGAGCCGCCCTCGCAGAAGTCGTTCTGCACGTCCACGATGATCAGCGCGTTGCCCACCGGAGGGCTCCTTTCAGTCGGCCGGTACGACCGTGACGGGGATGGCGGGGTCACCGCCGGAGAGCTTCAGCCCCTCCCAGGGGATGGAGATGAGGCACTGCCGCAGGTGCTCCCGCGACTCGTCCAGGGTCGGCAGGTCCACCGGCTCGCCCCCGACCAGGAACGGCCGCTGGAGCAGCCGGTCGTTGGGCTGCCGGTCGGGCACGCCCTGCGGCACGATGACCTCCTCGGTGGCGGTGCCGGTCGGCTTGTGCCGGCGTACGGCCACCTTCCGGCCGCCGATGGTGCCCTTGCGCTCGGAGCGCTTGACCACCGCGCGGCCGTCGACCTCGACCAGCTTGTAGACGAGCCCGGCGGTGGGCGCGCCGGAGCCGGTGACGACGGCGGTGCCCGCGCCGTACATGTCGACGGGCTCGGCGGCGAGCGCGGCGATGGCGTACTCGTCGAGGTCGCCGGAGACGATGATCTTGGTCTCGGTGGCGCCGAGCGAGTCGAGCAGTTCGCGGGACTGCTGGGCGATGACGGCGAGGTCGCCCGAGTCGATCCGGACGGCCCGCAGGTCGGGCCCGGCCACCGCGATCGCGTTGCGGATGCCCTCACTGATGTCGTACGTGTCGACCAGCAGCGTGGTCTCCTTGCCGAACGTGGCGACCTGCGAGGCGAACGCGGCCCGCTCGTCGTCGTGCAGCAGGGTGAACGCGTGCGCGGCGGTGCCGGCGGTCGGGATGCCGTACCGCTGCCCGGCGGCGAGGTTGGAGGTGAACCGGAACCCGGCCAGGTACGCGGCCCGCGCCGCGGCCACGGCCGCCTCCTCGTGCGCCCGCCGGGAGCCCATCTCGATCAGCGTCCGGCCGCGGGCCGCGGTGACCATCCGCGCGGCGGCCGCCGCCACGGCGCTGTCGTAGTTCAGCACCGAGAGGACCAGCGTCTCCAGCACGACGCACTCGGCGAAGCCGCCGGTGACGGTGAGGATCGGCGAGCCGGGGAAGCACAGCTCGCCCTCGGCGTAGCCGTCGACGTCGCCGGTGAAGCGGTAGTCGCGCAGCCAGTCGGCGGCCCGCTCGTCGACCACCCCGGTGCGGCGCAGGAAGTCGATCTCGTCGGCGTCGAAGCGGAAGTCGCGGATCATCTCGACCAGCCGGCCGGTGCCGGCGACCACCCCGTAGCGGCGGCCGGCGGGCAGCCGGCGGTTGAACACCTCGAAGACGCAGCGGCGGTCGGCGGTGCCGTCCCGCAGGGCGGCACTGACCATCGTCAGCTCGTAGTGGTCGGTCAGCAGCGCGGGGCGAAGGGTGCTCACCGCCCCAGCCTAGAGTTCACTCCGGCAGGCCGCCCTCGTGGCCCGGGATCGCCCGCAGCGCGGCCCGCAGCTCGGCCCGGCCGGTCACGCCGAGCTTGCTGTAGATCCGTTGCAGGTGGTTCTCCACGGTGCGGGCGGAGAGATAGAGCCGCTCCGCGATGACCCGGCTGGTCACCCCGTCCGCCGCGAGCCGGGCCACCTGCCACTCGCGCTCGCTCAGCGCGGGCGCCCCGGCCTGCAACGCCGGCGTGCGGATCAGGTCGCAGCGGCCGAGCAGCGCGGCCAGGCGCTCCCGGGCCGCGCCCGCCGCCGGGGACCGCTGCCGGCGCAGCCGGTCCAGGGCGGCGGCGGCCGCCTCCGCCGCGTAGACGGCCAGGTCCAGCGCCTCGAAGCCGTCGGCCACCGCCAGCAGGTCGTCGGCGGAGCCCGCCGCGGCGGCCCGGGCGTGCCGGGCCAGGAGCGGCGGCAGCAGCCCGTCGACCCGTTCGGAGAGCTCCGCCAGCCGCTGTGCGACCGTGCGCCGGCTGCCGTCGGAACAGGTCGGGCCGATCGGGGCGGTCGCCCGGTCCAGCCGGACCAGATCGTGCAGCACGTGCACCTCGTGGCCGGCGAAGCCGTCCGCCCGGAGCCGGTCGGCAAGCTGGACGAGGTGCTTGGCGGCGCCGGGCACGTCGCCGCCGGCGGCGAGCACCGCGCCGCGCGCCTGCTCCAGCCACGGATACAGCACGACCATGCCCGGGGCGTGGGTGCGGTCGGCCTCCGCCATCGCCTCGGCCGCCTGCGCGGCGTCGCCGCGCAGGGCCGCCGCCTGGGCCCGTTCGGCCTGGGCCAGCCCGGCGTAGACCCGGCTGGTCGCGAGCACCGCGCACGCCTCGAGGCTGGTCCGCAGCGCCGCGTCGCTCTGGCCGCGAAGCCGGGCCGCGTACGCCTGGAGGATGGCCAGGTAGCCGGTGCCGAGCCGGAAGTCCCCGGCGCCGGCCAGGTCGGCGAACTCGTCGGCCACGATCGCGTCGATGCCGGGCAGGTCGCCGGCGAGCGCCAGCCGGGTGCCGCGGGCCAGCTCCAGGGCCAGTTGCAGGTACGGCATGTCGGCCCGCCAGCGGCCCGCCTCGGCCTGCACCTGGTCGATCGCGGCGGCGCTGCGGTGCAGCTGCCCCTGCGCCGCCTGGAGGTACGCGATGGTGCTGCGGGCCAGCTCCCGGGCGGAGACGCTGGCGGCCGGCCGGTCCAGCACCGTCTGCCCGAGCCGCAGCGCGAGGCCGGTGTCCAGCCGGTGCAGCCGCATGATGCCCTCGAAGGCCAGCACCCGGGCCTGGTCGGCGGAGTCCTCCAGCGTCGAGCCGCGGGCCGCGATCTCCTCCACCGTGGACTCCCGGCTCAGGCCCCAGTAGCCGACCATGCCCCGCACGGTCAGCCAGCGGCTGAGCCGCCGGTCGCCGCGGATCTCGGCGGAGACCGCGTCGAGGACCGCGATCGCCTCCTCCGGCCGGTCGGCGAACATCAGGATGGTGGCCAGCAGCTCCGCGGCGTCGAACCCGCCGCCGGCGTCGAGCGCCGCGCGGGCCAGCCGGGTCGCCAGCGGTACGTCGTAGCGGGCGAACGCCTGCCCGGCCGCGTCGAGCAGCAGGGTCGGGTCCTGGGCGGTACCGGAGTCGAGCCGCCAGACCGCCACCCGGAGCAGGTCGTCACGGCGCCGCTTGCCGATCTGCTCCAGCAGCTCGGCGAGGCGGGCCTCCAGGCGGCGGGTCCGGCTGACCGGGCAGCGGCGGCGCATCACCTCGCCGTAGAGCGGGTGCGCCAGCCGCACGTTGGCGCGCCGGTCGTCGCGCACCACGACGATCAGCCCGCGCTCCTCGGCGTACTCCACGTCTGCCGGGTCCACGGCCTGGTTGAGCAGGTGCAGGCCGAGCGGCTCGCCGAAGGCGACCAGCTCGACCACCGCGCGTACGCCCGGGGTGAGCTGCCCGATCCGGGTGTCGATCAGGTCGGTCAGGTTGGGCGCCAGCTCCAGCCGGCCGGTCCACTTCCAGATCCCGTACGTGCGGGTCAGCTCCCCGCGGTCGGCGGCGAACACCAGCTCGCGCAGCAGCAGCGGGTTGCCCGCCGAGAGCCGGCCCAGCCGGTCGGCGGAGGTGGCGTCGACCGGGCCGTCGAGGATCTCGGAGAGCAGCCGGGTGGTCTCGGCCGGTGCCAGCGGGTTCAGCTCGACGTGGTCGACGAGGTCGTCGGTCCACAGCGCACGGATGGGCAGCGGGAGCTGCTCGCTGTCGCGCAGCGTGCCGATGACCGTGGCGTTCTCCGCGCGGGCGACCAGGTGCACCAGCGCGGCCGAGGGCGGGTCGAGCAGGTGCGCGTCGTCGATCGCGAGGACGATCCGGCGGCCGGCCGCCTGCTGTTGCAGCACGTCCACCGCCCAGCGCAGGATGCCGGCGGGGGACAGGCCCTGCGGCTGCTCGGCGGGGAGCACCTGGACCAGCCCGCCGAACGGCAGCGCGGCGGTGGTGGCGCTGGCCGCGATCCACCACACCGCGTACCCGTCGCGGGGCAGCGCCGCCACCCCCTCGCGCAGCAGGCGGCTCTTGCCGATGCCGGCGCTCCCGCTGAAGAAGAGGCCCCGCCCCTCCGCGCCGGTCACCGCCGACAGCAGGCGGCTGAGCTCATCCCTCCTGCCGACGAAACTCCACCGACTCATCGAGGCAGCATATCCATCGAAATCCGTCCGCGCTCGCATCGTCACGCAGCGAAGTTGAGTAATCTCGTGATTACTCCTAAGTATCCGAGGTGTTCGGGCAGGGGCCCTGGTCGCCCGTAGTCTTTTCGCCATCCGGGGGGTGTGACCCGGACGATTCCACGCGGCCTGCCACCGCCGGTCGCCTGCCACGGGAGGCCGCCCTCGAATGAAGCCCGGTCCTCTCCCCGCGGTCGACGTGCCCGACGACACGGCCGGCGCCGCGAAGCTGCCCTACCGTGGTCCCCTGCCCACCAGGCTCGGGGTGACCGAGCCGGGGCCGGAGGAAACGCTGGCCGTCGTCGCCGTCGGCCCGGCCGGCGCGGGTCGGCCCGAGGTGCTCGCCGGCGTGCTCCGGCTGGATCCCGGCATGCTGGCCGTGCCGGCCGGGAGCTGGCTGGTGGTCCGGCACTCCCGGGTGCCGACCCGGGCCGCCTACGTGCCCGGCTACCGCCAGCCGCACGCGTACGGCGCCGACCTGCTGGCCGCCGGCCCGGCGCTGGCCCGTCCGCCGCGCCGCGTCGAGCTGAGCGTGCCCGAGCCGCTGCTGCGGCACTTCAGCCTCGTCGACACGCCGGACACGGGCGCCCTCGGGGCGGCCGGCACCCGGCTGCTGTTCGACGCCGCGGGCCGGGCCGGGGCGGTGCTCTTCGTCACCGCCGCCGACCAGGCCTTCACCGCCGTCGAGCTGAACCTGCTCGCCGAGGTGGCCCGTGCCCGCGTGGAGGTCTTCTTCGCGGTCACCCCGGGCGCGGCCGGCTGGGCGCCGGTGCCCGAGGTCCCGGCGGCGACGGAGGGCACGGGGGCGTCCGTCGCGCCGGTCGGGTCGGCTCCCGCGCCGGCCCCGGTGGACCCGGTCGCGGTCACCGTCGAGGCGCACCGGGCAGCCCTGCTCGCCGCCGTTCCGGGGCTCGCCCGCGCCCGCTGGTTCGCGGTCGCCGACGGCGACGGCGACGGGGCGGACCTGCGCCGGGCCCTGGTGGGCTGGGCCGCCGACGAGGGGCTGCGGCGGGCCAGCGCCGACCCGCCGGTGCTGCCCGGGGCACAGGGCCGGGTGCCGGTGGCCGCCGACCCGGGCGACTGGTCCGAGCGGCTCGACGGCCAGGCCCGCTCCTGGGCCCAGCGCATCCGCCAGCACCTCGCCCTGGAGTTGGCCAACACCCACCTGCGCGTGGTGCAGGAGATCGTCTTCGGCGTCGGCTGCGCCGGCCTGCCGCAGCTGCTCGACCGGGAGATGGAGGCGCTGTCACTGCTGGCCACCGCCCAGTGCGACCACGCGGTCCGCCGGCTCGTCGAGGAGGCCGCCGGCCGCGTCCTCGGCGCGCCGCTGTCCGCGGGCGTGCGCCGGCGCCTCTTCTTCGCGGTGCGCTGGGGGCTGGCCGACCACCGGGCCGGCCACGAGCTGGACCGCGTGCTGCTGGTGACCAGCACCGGCGGCGTGGCCGGGCTGACCGGTGCCGGCGCCACCGACGCGCTGGCGAGCTGCCCGGGCGCCGAGCGCGAGGAGGTGCTCCCGCCCGTCGCGGTGGCCCTCTCGGGCGCCTGCTGGCAGCACTGGCGCAGCCCCGGCAACCACGATCCCAACGCCGCCCGCGCCTGGGCACAGCGCGCACTGCGCGAGATCGAGCTGGAGCTGTCCCGGGAGGTGTCCCGGCGGATCGAGGTGGTCCGCCTCTCGCTGGACGGGGTGCTCTCCGATGCTGTCGACCACGGCATCCTGCTCGCCTGACGGCGACCGCGTCGTCCGCGCCGCCGGCCCCGCGCCGGGGCCGCCGCGGGCTGCCTCCGACGCGCCCGGCCAGGCCGGACGCGGTGTTCCACGACGGGCCGGCGTTCCGGTTCCTCGGTTCGCCGGATCCGGTGGCACGATGGGGGGCATGGCGGCTCCGCAGGTTGCACCGGTCGAGACGCCGGACACCGATGAGGTGCCGGCGTCCGACCGGCCGTGGGTGACGATCGTGTGGGACGACCCGGTCAACCTCATGACCTACGTGACCTGGGTGTTCCAGAAGCTCTTCGGCTACAGCCGGGAGAGGGCCGAGCAGCTCATGCTCGACGTGCACCACAAGGGGCGCGCCGTCGTCTCCAGCGGTGCCCGGGAGCGGATGGAGCACGACGCGTCGCAGCTGCACGCGTACGGGCTGTGGGCGACGGTGGACCGGTCGTGAGCATGTTCCGTCGCCAGGGCGACTGCTACGTCGCCACCTTCGCCGTCGACGAGGTCCGGGTGCTGCGCAAGGTCGCCTCCGAGGTGGTCGGCCTGCTCACCGACGGCTTCGACCACTCCGACCCGGTGGTCGGCCGGCTCTTCCCCGACGTCTACCCGGAGGACCCGTCCGGCACCGCCGAGTTCCGCCGCTACACCGAGGGCGACCTCAAGACCGGCAAGATCGACCAGGCCGGCGCGATCCTCGCCGCGCTGCCCGACTCCGCCGGCGGCGAGGTGCGCCTCGACGCGGAGGCGGCCGAGGCGTGGCTGCGGGCGCTCAACGACGCCCGGTTGGCGATGGGCGTGCGGCTGGAGATCAAGGACGGCACGGATCTCGGCGAGGAGCTCGACGACGCCGTCGCCGAGGATCCGACCTCCAGCCGGGTGTTCCAACTGTCGGTCTACGCATACCTCGGGTATCTCCAGGAGTCCCTGCTCAACGCCTTGATCGACTAGGGGTGACCGGCACCACCTTAAGCTGGTGCCCCGTACGCGTTAGGCTGGAGCACGTGCTGAGCATCGACCGGTCGATCGTCGACGCGATCGTCGCCCACGCGCGTCGGGACCACCCCGACGAGGCGTGCGGCGTGGTCGCCGGTCCCGCCGGCAGCGACACCCCCACCCGGCACATCCCGATGGACAACGCCGCCCGCTCCATGACGTTCTACGAGTTCGACTCGATGGAGCAGTTGCGGGTGTGGCGCGAGATGGACGACCGGGACGAGGAGCCCGTCGTCATCTACCACTCGCACACCGCCACGGAGGCCTATCCGTCCCGGACGGACATCTCCTTCGCCGGCGAGCCGGGCGCGCACTACCTGCTGGTCTCCACCCGGGAGCCCGACACGGAGGAGATCCGCTCGTTCCGGATCGTCGACGGCGTGGTGACCGAGGAGCCGGTGCGCATCCTCGACGCGGGGGTGGACCCGCACGCCGTGCAGTCCTACATGTTCGGGCAGAGCCCGGCGACGGTCGACTACGAGTGTTCCGGCCGCTGACCCAGCGCCGCACCACCCGTCCACGTCCCGTCACCTTCCGGCACACCCGATCATCACCGAGGAGCACGACATCATGGCCATCGAGGTTCGCATCCCCACCATCCTGCGCAGCTACACCGGCGGCGCGAAGGTCGTCGAGGGCGCCGGCGACACGCTCGGCGACCTGCTCGCCGACCTGGACTCCCGGCACGCCGGCCTCCGGGCCCGGCTGGTCACCGACACCGGGGCGCTGCACCGCTTCGTCAACGTCTACGTCAACGACGAGGACGTCCGCTTCCTCGGCGCGCTCGACGCCAAGCTCAACGACGGCGACAGCGTGACCATCCTGCCGGCCGTCGCCGGCGGCGCGTTCGGCTTCGCCGCCGCCGCGGCGATCGCCGGCCACCGCGCGTCCGTCGCCGCCGGCTGAGGCGGCCGCGATGACGCGGTACGACAGCCTCCTCGACGCCTGTGGGGGCACGCCCCTGGTGGGCCTGCCCCGGCTCTCTCCGACGGTGCCCGCGGGGGCGCCGCCGGTGCGGCTCTGGGCCAAGCTCGAGGACCGCAACCCGACCGGCAGCATCAAGGACCGGGCGGCCCTGTTCATGGTCCGTGCGGCCGAGGAGGCCGGCCGGCTCCGCCCGGGCGACACCATCCTCGAACCGACCAGCGGCAACACCGGCATCTCGCTGGCCATGGTGGCGAAGCTGCGCGGCTACCGGCTGGTCTGCGTGATGCCGGAGAACGTCTCGACCGAGCGGGTGCAGCTGCTCCGGATGTACGGCGCGGAGATCATCTTCTCGCCGGCCGCGGGCGGCTCGAACCAGGCGGTGGCCACGGCGAAGCAGATCGCGGCCGAGCACCCCGACTGGGTGATGCTCTTCCAGTACGGCAACGAGGCCAACGCCCGGGCGCACTACGAGACCACCGGCCCCGAGCTGCTGCACGACCTGCCCACCATCACGCACTTCGTGGCCGGCCTCGGCACCACCGGGACGCTCATGGGCACCGGGCGCTACCTGCGCGAGAAGGTCGACGGGATCCAGGTCGTCGCGGCCGAGCCACGGTACGGCGAGCTGGTCTACGGGCTGCGCAACATCGACGAGGGGTACGTCCCGGAGCTCTACGACGCCACCGTGCTGTCCCGGCGCTTCTCCGTCGGCACGCGGGACGCCGTGCTGCGGACCCGGCAGCTGGTGGAGGTCGAGGGTGTCTTCGCGGGCTTCTCCACCGGCGCGATCCTGCACGCCGCCCTGGCGGTGGCGCACGAGGCGGTCCGCGACGGCCGCCGCGCCGACGTGGCGTTCGTGGTCGCCGACGGCGGCTGGAAATACCTCTCCACCGGCGCGTACGGCGGCACCCTCGCCGACGCCGAGGCGGCGCTGGAGGGTCAGCTCTGGGCCTGAGGACGTCGCCGCAGGGTCACCGTCAGGCGCGGTGGCCCTGCGGGCGGCTGCCGGCCGCGGTGGGCGCCCTGCTCACTCAGCGCTACCGTCGGATCTCGGCTCGTCACGCATCGGTCGCGGGTGGCGCGGCGGGCCCGGGGCGGGTGTCACGTTGGTGACAACTTCCTGTGGATGATTCTTGCCGCCCCGCGTGCCGGCGTAGGCTGCGCAGCGTGGCGCACGCGTCGGTAAAGATCATCGAGAGAGCGACCGTCGGCGCGATCGCTACGCAGCGTGACAGCGAGATCGCTCGATGCGCCTGACTGTGCTGGGCTGTGCCGGCAGTTTTCCCGGCCCCGAGTCCCCCTGCTCTGCCTACCTGGTCGAGGCGGACGGCTTCCGACTCCTGGTCGACTTCGGCTCCGGGTCGCTGTCCAACCTTCAGCGCTACGCCGGGCTGCACGCCCCCGACGCCATCCTGCTGACCCACCTGCACTGCGACCACATCCTCGACGCCGCGTCCTACGTGGTGGTCCGCCGCTACGCCCCGGACGGCCCCTACCCGCCGCTGCCGGTCTACGCGCCGTCCGGCGCGCCCGACCGGCTGGCGGCCGCGTACGGGCAGGAGGACAGCACGGTCGAGGACGTCTACCAGTTCTACGCCCTCCAGCCCGGCACCTTCCCCATCGGCCCGTTCAGCGTCACCGTCGACCGGGTCAACCACCCCGTCGAGACGTACGGCGTCCGGCTGGAGCACGGCGGCCGGGTGCTCTGCTACTCCTCGGACACCGCGCCCTGCGACGCGCTGCTCCGGCTCGCCCAGGACGCCGACGTCTTCCTCTGCGAGGCGAGCTACCTCGACGGCGTGGACAACCCGCCGGACCTGCACCTGACCGGCCGGGAGGCCGGCGAGGCGGCGACCAAGGCGGGCGTCGGCCGGCTGCTGCTGACCCACCTCGTGGCCGCCTGGGGCAGCGAGGCGATGACCGTGGAGGCGGCCGGGGCGGCGTACGCAGGGCCGCTCGAGGTGGTCCGCGCCGGCGCGACGTACGACGTCTGAGCCGCGCCGGCGTACCGGGGGCCTCGGAAACGGGACCGTCCGCCTAGGATCTCGCCGGTGAGCAACTCCCCCGTCCAGCCGGCCGGCTGGCAGCCCCACCCGCCGACCCCTCCGACGGGTCCGCCCGGCGCGCCGTACCCGCCCGGCCCGTTCCCGCAAGGCGCGCCGTCGCCCGCCGCCGGTCCGGTTCCCGGGCCCGCGCCGTTCGCCGCCGGACCGTACCCGCCGGCCGGTCAGCCCGTCGCATACCCGGCGGCGACCACCTTCCCGCCGGCCGCGCCCGCCCCGGCGCCGCCGCGCCGCTCCACCGGGCTGCGGGTGTTCTTCGTGGTGCTCGCCGGGCTGCTCGCGATGGGCCTCTGCGCCGGCGGCGGCATCGCGGGGTACGTGGGCTGGTGGGCGCCCCGGCAGGACATGGCGGAGCGGCGGGCGATCTTCGCGGACTGGGGGCGGCCGCACAGCTTCACCTCGGACGGGCTCGTCGAGGGCGACGACGCGACGCTGCAGGTGTACCGGTTCACCTGCCCGCAGGGGCGGTGCCCGGTGGACCTCGGCGAACGGGTGCACGAGTGGCTCGTCGCGGCCGGCGCGCAGGACGCGAAGATCGAGGACGTGACGCGCTGCGTGGCGAACGGCTTCCAGTACGGCGGCCCCACCTGCACGTGGACGTGGCGGGTGAAGGCGTGCCGGGCGACGGCGACGACGACCGGGCTGGACAAGGTGCCGGTCGGCTGGGACCGGCCGCTCGTGCTCAACGTCCGCATCCGTGAGTGCGACTGAGGAGGGACGCGCTCACGGCGGGCACCGGGCACCCCGCAACGGGCCGGCCATCGCACCGCATAGGGTGCAGGCATGGCACGACCTGACGGGCGGCGACCCGACGAACTCCGACCTGTGACGCTGACCCGGGGCTGGAGCACCCATCCGGAGGGCTCGGTGCTCGTGGAGTTCGGCGACACCCGGGTGCTCTGCACCGCCAGCGTGACCGAGGGGGTGCCCCGCTGGCGCAAGGGCTCCGGGCTCGGCTGGGTCACCGCCGAGTACGCGATGCTGCCCCGCGCCACCAACACCCGCTCCGACCGGGAGAGCGTGAAGGGGCGCGTCGGCGGGCGTACGCACGAGATCTCCCGGCTGATCGGCCGGAGCCTGCGGGCGTCGATCGACCTGAAGGCGCTCGGCGAGAACTCCATCGTGCTCGACTGCGACGTGCTCCAGGCCGACGGCGGCACCCGGACCGCGGCGATCACCGGCGCGTACGTGGCGCTGCACGACGCGGTGACCTGGCTGGCGGGGCGCAAGGCGCTGGCCGGCAAGCCGGAGAAGGTGATGCACCGCTCGGTGGCGGCCGTCAGCGTCGGGGTCATCGCCGGCGAGCCTCGGCTGGACCTCAACTACGCCGAGGACGTGACCGCCGAGGTCGACATGAACGTGGTCTGCACCGGTGCCGGGGAGTTCGTCGAGGTGCAGGGCACCGGGGAGGCGGGCGTGTTCGCCCGCGAGCAGCTCGACGCCCTGCTCGACCTGGCCGTCGCCGGCTGCGTGGAACTGGCCGAAGCCCAGCGGAAGGCTCTCGAGCCGTGAGCGCGAGGAGTGAGCTTGCGAGCCCCGCAGCCGCGAACAAAGGTGAGGTCCGGTGAGCGCGAGGAGTGAGCTTGCGAGCCCCGCAGTCGCGAACAAAGGTGAGGTCTGATGAACAAGGTGCTGCTCGCCACCCGTAACCGCAAGAAGCTCATCGAGCTGCAGCGCATCCTCGACGGCGCGCTCGGCGCGCACCGCGTCGCCCTGGTCGGCCTGGACGACGTCGAGGCATATCCGGAGCTGCCGGAGACCGGCCTCACCTTCGGCGAGAACGCCCTGATCAAGGCGCGGGAGGGCTGCCGGCGCACCGGCATGCCGACGATCGCCGACGACTCCGGCCTCGCCGTCGACGCGTTGAACGGCATGCCGGGGGTGTTCAGCGCCCGCTGGGCCGGCCGGCACGGCGACGACCAGGCCAACCTCCAGCTGGTGCTGGACCAGATCGCGGACCTCGGCGACGAGCACCGGGGGGCCTCCTTCGTCTGCACGGTGGCGCTGGTGCTGCCCGGCGGCAAGGAGCACCTGGTCGACGGCCGGCAGACCGGTCGGCTGCTGCGCTCGCCGCGGGGCGACGGCGGCTTCGGCTACGACCCGATCTTCCTCGGCGACGGGCAGGAGCGGACCAACGCCGAGCTGACGCCGCAGGAGAAGGACGCGGTCAGCCACCGCGGCAAGGCGCTGCGCGAGCTGGCCAAGCTGGTGGCGAAGGTGCTGCCCCCGGCCACCGCCTGAACGCCGACGGGCGGGCCGCCGGCCCGCCCGTCCGTCCGTTCCCCGGGTTCAGGCGAGGGGGCCGGTCTCGCGCTCGATGGCGGCGCGCAGCTCGGGCCCGGCCACCACGGCCCGGGCGGCCTCCATCAGCGGGGCGAGGAACACGTCCGGCCCCGGCTCCCCGGCGATCCCGCCGAGGGCCGCGACGGCCGCCCGACCGGCCGGCGACGGGTCGAGCGGGGCGCGCAGCTGGAGACCGCGTACGGCGGCGAGCAGCTCGACCGCGAGCAGGCTGGTCAGGTTGTCCAGCACGGTGCGCAGCTTCTTGGCCGCCGCCCAGCCCATCGAGACGTGGTCCTCCTGCATGCCGCTGGTGGGCAGCGAGTCCACCGAGGCGGGCGCGGCGAGCCGACGGTTCTCCGCGACGATCCCGGCCGCCGTGTACTGGGCGATCATCAGCCCGGAGTTGACCCCGGCGTCGGGGGAGAGGAACGCCGGCAGCTCCCGGGACCGGGTGACGTCGAGCAGCCGGTCGACCCGACGCTCGGCGATCGCGCCGACCTCGGCGGCGGCGATGGCCAGGAAGTCCGCGCCGAAGCCGAGGGGCGCGCCGTGGAAGTTGCCGGTCGACTCGACGCGGCCGTCCGGCAGCACCACCGGGTTGTCGACCACCGAGACCAGTTCCCGGTCGGCCACCGTGCGGACGAAGTCCAGCGTGTCCCGGGCCGCCCCGGCCACCTGGGGGGCGCAGCGCATCGAGTACGCGTCCTGCACGGCGTGGGCCAGGTCGTCGCGGTGCGAGTCCATCACCCGGGAGTCCTGGAGCAGCCGGTGGATGTTCGCCGCCGAGGCCGACTGCCCGGGGTGCGGCCGGATGGCGTGCAACTCCGGCAGGAACGGCCGCTCCGAGCCGAGCATCGCCTCGATCGCGAGGGCGGCGGTGACGTCGGCCATGGTGAACAGGTGCGCGGCGTCGTGGATCGCCAGCAGCAGCATGCCGAGCATGCCGTCGGTGCCGTTGATCAGCGCCAGCCCCTCCTTGGCGGCCAGCTCGACCGGCTGCAGACCGGCCCGGCGCAGCGCGTCGGCGGCGGGGATCCGCTCGCCGGCGGGGCCCAGCACCCAGCCCTCGCCGAGCAGCACCAGCGCGCAGTGCGCCAGCGGCGCCAGGTCGCCGGAGGCGCCCAGCGAGCCGTGCTCCGGCACCCACGGCGTCACGTCGTGGTTGAGCAGGTCGACCAGCGCCTCGGCGACCAGCGGCCGGACCCCGGAGCGGCCGAGCGCCAGCGAGCGGACCCGCAGCAGCATCATCGCCCGCACCACCTCGCGCGGCATCGGCGCGCCCACCCCGGCGGCGTGCGAGCGGATCAGCGCGTGCTGGAGCTCGGCCCGCCGTTCCGGCGCGACGAACGTGTTGGCGAGGGCCCCGAAGCCGGTGGAGACGCCGTAGACCGGCCGGCCGGCGGCCTCGATGCCGTCCACGATGGACCGGCTGGCGGTCATCGCGTCCACGGCGGCCGGGTCGAGCACGACCTTGGCGGTGCCGCGCGCCACGGCGAGCACGTCGGCGGGGGAGATCCCGGTGGGCAGAATGGAAACAGACGTCATTGCGGCACTCCGTTGTGCAGGACCTGGCGGATCAGTGGCACACCGGGCCGGTAGGCCAGGTGCAGGTGGGACGGGGCGTCGAGGATCATCAGGTCGGCCCGGGCCCCGGGCCTGAGCACCCCGACGTCGTCGCGGCGCAGCGCCCGCGCGCCGCCGGCGGTCGCGGCCCAGACGGCCTCCGCCGGGGTCATCCGCATCTCGCGTACGGCGAGCGCCACGCAGAACGGCATCGACGAGGTGTACGACGAGCCGGGGTTGCAGTCGGTCGCCAGCGCCACGGTGACGCCGGCGTCGAGCAACCGGCGGGCGTCCGGGTACGGCGAGCGGGTGGAGAACTCGGCGCCCGGCAGCAGGGTCGCCACGGTGGCGGTGTGCCCGCCCTCGGCGCACATGCAGTCGACCCGGCTGGAGGCCAGCGCGTCGACGTCGGCGTCGGTCAGGTGGGTGCAGTGGTCGACGCTCGCCGCGCCCAGCTCGACGCCGAGCTGGACGCCCGGCCCCGGGCCGAGCTGGTTGGCGTGCACCCGTACGCCCAGCCCGACGGCCTGGCCGCAGGTCAGGATCGCCCGGGTGTGGTCGGCGTCGAAGGCGCCCCGCTCGCAGAACACGTCGATCCAGCGCGCGTGCGGGGCGGCGGCGGCCAGCATCGGCCCGCAGACCAGGCCCACGTAGTCGTCGGGACGGTCGGCGTACTCGGCGGGGACCACGTGGGCGCCGAGGAAGGTGGTCTCCTCGCTGACCTCGGCGGCGATCGCCAGGGAGCGGGCCTCGTCGGCGACGGTGAGCCCGTACCCGCTCTTGATCTCGATGGTGGTGGTGCCCTGCCGCATCGCCTCGTCGCGCAGCCGGCGCACGGTGGCCCGCAGTTCGTCGTCGGAGGCGGCCCGGGTGGCGCCGACCGTGGTCCGGATGCCGCCGCCGGTGTACGGCTGCCCGGCCATCCGGGCCGCGAACTCGGCGGCCCGGTCACCGGCGAAGACCAGGTGGGCGTGGCTGTCCACGAAGCCGGGGAGCACCGCGGCGCCCCCGGCGTCGACGCGCCGGTCGGCGGCCGGCGCGTCGCGGGCCGGCCCGATCCAGGCCACCCGCCCCTCCTCGACCAGGAGGGCGACGTCGCGGCGGATGCCCAGCGGGCCGCCCTCGCCGCCGCCGTCGTTGGTCACCAGCTCGCCGATGTCGTCGACCAGCAGACTGCTCAAGACGTCACCTCCTCGATGGCCGCGGCCAGCTCGGCCGGCACGTCGACCGTCAGGTGGCGGCCGTCGCGTACCACCACCCGGCCGTCCACCACGACCTGCGCGACGTCCGCGGCGCCCGCCGCGAACCAGGCCCCCACCGGCGGTACGCCGGCCGTGCGCGGGCTGTCCAGCCGTACCGTCACCAGGTCGGCGCGGGCTCCCACGGCGATCCGCCCGGCGTCGCGCCAGCCCAGCGCGGCATGACCGCCCACGGTGGCCGCGTCGCGCAGCTCGGCGGGGCTGAAGTGGCCACGCTGGCGGGTACGCAGCCGCTCGTCCAGTTCGACCGCGCGGGCCTCCTCGAAGAGGTCGACCACGGCGTGGCTGTCGCTGCCCAGGCTGAGCGGCAGCCCGACGTCGGCCATCCGCCGGGCCGGGCCGATCCCGTCGGCCAGGTCCCGCTCCGTGGTCGGGCAGAGGCAGACGCCGGTGCCGGCGTCGCCGAGCAGCGTGAGGTCGCCGCTGGTCAGGTGGGTGGCGTGCACGGCCGTGGTGTGCGGGCCGAGCGCCCCGTGGTCGGCGAGCAGCCGGGTCGGGGTGTGGCCGTGCACGGCCCGGCAGGCGTCGTTCTCGGCGGGCTGCTCGGACAGGTGCACGTGCAGGGGCGCGCCCCGCCGGTCCGCCCACCCGGCCACGGTGGCGAGCTGCCCGGCCGGCACGGCGCGCACCGAGTGGATCGCGGCGCCCACCCGGGCGTGGTCGCCGGTGGGCGTGAACGCGGCGACCCGCTCCGCCCAGCGCAGCGCGTCGCCGTCGCCGAACCTCCGCTGCGGCCCGGTGAGCGGCTGCCCGTCGACGGTGGCGGTGAGGTAGCAGGTGTCCAGCAGGGTGATCCGGATCCCGGCGTGCGCGGCGGCCTCGACCAGCGCCCCGCCCATCGCGTTCGGGTCGGCGTACGGGGTGCCGTCCGGGTTGTGGTGCAGGTAGTGGAACTCGCCCACGCAGGTGATGCCGGCCAGCGCCATCTCGGCGTAGACCGCCCGGGCCAGGGCCAGGTACGAGTCCGGGTCCAGGCGGGCGGCGACCGCGTACATCCGGTCGCGCCAGGTCCAGAAGTCGCCGCGCCCGCCGTGGGTACGCCCGCGCAGCGCCCGGTGGAAGGCGTGCGAGTGCGCGTTCGCGAGCCCGGGCAGGGTCAGCCCGGGCAGCCGCTCGGCGTCGCCGAGCACCTCCACGCCGGCGGGTGGGTCGCTCCCGGCAGTCAACGGCGTGACGCCCGTGATCCGCCCGTCGGCCGTCTCGATCAGCACGTCGGCGGTCGGTTCGGCGTGGTCGGGCAGCCAGGCGTACTCGGCCAGCCAGCGGGTCGCGGTCATCTCGTTCGCCCCCTGTCGAGCTGCCCCGTCCATGAGACCACCAGCCCCGGCGTCCCGGCCGTCCATCGCGCGTCCCGGCGGGGCCGCACCGCCGCCGGCAGGATGTTCAGCGGCATGTCAGCTCCTCCAGGACCCGGGCCAGGGCGGTCACCCCGGCGGCGCAGTCGGCGTCGGTGGCCGACTCCGCCGGGGAGTGCGAGACCCCGGTCGGGTTGCGCACGAAGAGCATCGCCGTGGGCACGTGCGCGGCGAGCACCCCGGCGTCGTGGCCCGCCCCGGTCGGCAGCACCGGCGCGTCGAGCAGGGCCGCGAGCCGGCCGGCCAGGCCGCCGTCGAAGGCGACCAGCGGGGTGGCCGACTCCTCGGTCAGCGCCACCTCCGTACCGTCCCGGCGGGCCCGCTCGGCGGCCTTGGCGTGCACCGCGTCGACCAGCCCGGTCAGCGTGTCCGGCTCGGCGGCGCGGGCGTCCAGCCACCCGGTCACCTTTGACGGGATCGCGTTGGTCGCGTTCGGCTCCACCGACACCCGGCCGACGGTGGCGTGGGCGCCGCGCAGCCGGGCCTCCTTGTTCGCCGCCAGCACCGTGAAGGCGTACGTCAGCATGGGGTCGCGGCGGTCGACCATCCGGGTCGTACCCGCGTGGTTGCCCTCGCCGCTGAACTCGAAGCGCCAACGGCCGTGCGGCCAGATCGCGCTGGCGACCGCGACGGGCGCGTCGCCCTCGACCAGCGCGCGGCCCTGCTCGACGTGCAGCTCCACGAAGGCGGCGAAGCTGCCGACCAGCTCCGGCCGGGCGCCCGCCGGCCGCTCGCCCAGCGCCTCGGCGAAGCTCACCCCGGCGGCGTCGCGCAACCCGGCCGCGCGGTCCACCGCGATCTCCCCGGTGAGCAGCCGCGACCCGAGGCACGGTACGCCGAACCGCGCCCCCTCCTCCTCGACGAACGCGCCGACCACCAGCGGGCGGGCCGGCGCGACACCGGCCGCGCGCAGCTCGTCCACGGCGAGGAACGCGCTGACGATGCCGAGCGGCCCGTCGTACGCCCCGCCGTGCGGCACCGAGTCGAAGTGGCTGCCGGTCAGCACCGCGCCGCCGGCCGCCGGCTCACCCCACCAGGCGAACAGGTTGCCGTTGCCATCCTCGGTGACCGGCATGCCGCGTTGGCCGGCCTGGTCGCGGAACCACTCCCGCAGCCGCAGCTCCGGCTCGGTCAGCGCGTACCGCAGGTAGCCGCCGCTGCGGTCGTCCCGCCCGATCGGCGCGATCTCGTCCCACAGCGCCCGGAACCTGTAAGGAAGGGACCCTTCCTCTACCAAATCCGTTAACAAGGTGCCCCGCCTCACGCCTCGGCCATGGGGGTGCGGACGCCGGTGCGCGCGGCGACCTCGCGGGCGGTGTCGTAGCCGGCGTCGACGTGCCGGATCACGCCCATCGCCGGGTCGTTGGTGAGCACCCGCTCGATCTTCTGCCCGGCCAGGGCGGTGCCGTCGGCGACGCAGACCTGCCCGGCGTGGATCGACCGCCCGATGCCGACCCCGCCCCCGTGGTGGATCGACACCCAGGACGCCCCGCTGGCGGTGTTGACCAGCGCGTTGAGCAGCGGCCAGTCGGCGATCGCGTCGGAGCCGTCGGCCATCGCCTCGGTCTCCCGGTAGGGGCTGGCCACGCTGCCGCAGTCCAGGTGGTCCCGGCCGATCACCACGGGCGCGCTCAGCTCACCGGAGGCGACCATCTCGTTGAACCGCACGCCGGCCTTGTCGCGCTCGCCGTAGCCGAGCCAGCAGATCCGCGCCGGCAGACCCTGGAACGCGACCCGCTCGCCGGCCATCCGGATCCACCGGGCCAGCGACTCGTTCTCGGGGAACAGCTCGAGGATGGCCCGGTCGGTCGCGGCGATGTCGGCCGGGTCGCCGGAGAGCGCCGCCCACCGGAACGGGCCCTTGCCCTCGCAGAACAGCGGCCGGATGTACGCGGGCACGAAGCCGGGGAAGTCGAAGGCCCGCTCGAACCCGCCGAGCTTCGCCTCGCCCCGGATCGAGTTGCCGTAGTCGAAGACCTCCGCCCCGGCGTCGAGGAACCCGACCATCGCCTCGACGTGCTTCGCCATCGACGCCCGCGCCCGGTCGGTGAACTCGGCCGGCTTCGCCGCCGCGTAGTCCCGGGCGTCGGCCAGCTCCACCCCCTCGGGCAGGTACGACAGGGGGTCGTGCGCGCTGGTCTGGTCGGTGACGATGTCGATGGCGACGCCCCGGCGCAGCAGCTCCGGGAAGACCGTGGCCGCGTTGCCGACCACGCCGACGCTCAGCGCGCGGCGGTCCCGCCTCGCGGCGAGCGCCCGCTCGACGGCGTCGTCGAGGGAGTCGGCGACCTCGTCGAGGTAGCGGTCGTGCACCCGCCGGTCCAGCCGGCTCCGGTCCACGTCGACGATCAGGCAGGCGCCCCCGTTCATGGTGACCGCGAGGGGCTGCGCCCCGCCCATCCCGCCGCATCCGGCGGTCAGCGTCAGCGTGCCCGCCAGGGTGCCGCCGAACCTCTTGGCGGCGACGGCGGCGAACGTCTCGTAGGTGCCCTGGAGGATGCCCTGGGTGCCGATGTAGATCCACGAGCCGGCGGTCATCTGCCCGTACATGGTCAGGCCGAGCTGCTCCAGGCGGCGGAACTCCGGCCAGGTGGCCCAGTCGCCCACCAGGTTGGAGTTGGCCAGCAGCACCCGGGGCGCCCACTCGTGGGTGCGCATGACGCCCACCGGCCGGCCGGACTGCACCAGCATGGTCTCGTCGTCGCGCAGGTCGGTCAGGGTGCGCACCAGCGCGTGGTACGACGGCCAGTCCCGCGCGGCCTTCCCGGTGCCGCCGTAGACCACCAGGTCCTCGGGGCGCTCGGCCACCTCCGGGTCGAGGTTGTTCATCAGCATCCGCAGTGCGGCCTCCTGCGGCCAACCACGGGCGGTGCGTTCGGTGCCGCGCGCGGCGCGGACGGGCTGGGACATCTCGGGTCTCCTCTCAGCCGAGGAACAACTGGCGGCGGGCGGCGGACGCCTCGAAGGCCTCCAGCCGGCGTTGGGTGTCGGCGGGGTCGGCGTCACAGATGGCCTGGAGCAGCACCATGGCCAGGGTCATCGGGGCGGTGTGCAGGTCGAAGACGAGCTGCGCGCCGACCGCGGCGGGCAGCACCACGTCGGCGTGCTCGGTGGCTGGGCTGACCGGCGAGTCGGTGATGGCCACCACACGCAGGCCGGCGGCGCGCGCCTCGCGCAGCGCGTCCATGGTCTCCCGGGGGTAGCGGGGGAGCACGAAGGCGAGCAGGGCGCCCGCCCCGGCCGCGGCGGCCTGTTCGAGGCGGTCGGTGAGCAGGCTGCCGCCGTCGTCGAGCACCCGCACGTCGGGGTGCACCTTGGCCGCGAAGTAGGCGAAGTACGCGGCCAGCGGCGCGGCGGCCCGCAGGCCGAGCACCGGCAGGGGGCGGCTGGCGGCCAGCAGCCTCCCGGTCTCGGCGAGCCGGTCCCGGTCGGCCAACTGCCCGGCGAGCCGGTCGAGGTTGCCGATCTCGGCGCGTACGGCCTGCTGGAGTTCGTTGCCCGCGTTGGCGGGGCCGCCCGGCGTGCCGGCGGTCAGCTCGCGGAGCCGGCGGCGCAGCGCGGGGTAGCCGTCGTGGCCGAGCGCCACCGCGAAGCGGGTCACCGACGGCTGGCTGACCCCCGCCAGCTCGGCCACCTCGGCCGCCGACAGGTACGCCGCCGTCGGCGCGTGCTGCACCAGGCAGTGCGCGATCCGGCGCTGGGTCGGTGTGAGCCGGACCCCCTGGAACAGGTCCAGCACCTGCTCGGTGGGTTCTGCGACAGCTCCGTCATTCACACGCTGACTCTATGCATGAAAACTTTCACAAAGCAACACCCACGTCGCCGCCTCCAACCTGGACAAACCGGTCGCCGACCCGGGCACCCGGAGCCGGGGCCGACCGGTGTGGGCCGCGGCCCGTCCGCCGACCGGCCGACGGCCGCGTGAGCGTGCCCTCTGTAGGATCCGCAGGGCGGTTGAGCGGAGGAGTTGGCATGCAGCCGGATGGCCCGTACAGGTTCACCCACATCCTGGGCACCTGCCCGGTCGGGAAGGCATGGGCGGCCATCGACGCGCAGGGCCGGTTCGTGACAGTGGCCGTGCTGGACGCGATCGTGGCGAACGATCCGCGCTGGCGGGAGGCATACTCGGCGATGGCGGACGCGCTCGCCCAGGCGCCGGACGGCCAGGCCTACACGTACGCCGACTTCTCCGCGCCCTCTCCCTGGGTCGCGTACCCGGCGGAGGCCGGTCCGGGCGCGGAGAAGCTCCTGCGCGCGCTCGGCGTCGAGTACCAGCCGGTGGCGGCGGGGCCGGCGGCGACGCCACCCGTGTCCGCGCCGCCCCAGCAGGTGTCCGCCCCGCCCCAGCCCGCTTCCGCGCCCCCGTATCCGGTCTCGGGCGGGCCGGTGCCCACGTCGGCGCCGCCACACACGCCGTGGGCGGCGCAGGCCGGACCGATGCCCACCCAGCCCGAGGCATCGGCGCCGCACCCGGTCTCCGCCACGCCCGCGCCGTCCTGGGACGCGCCGACCACCATGACGCCCGCACAGCCGGCCGCGCCCCTGTCGCCGGCCGCCCAGACAAGCGCCGCCCCGGCGTACGACCCGTTCGCGCCGTCGGCGCCCCGGATCAAGCCCTCGAAGCCGTCCAAGGGCCGGACCGGTCTGTGGGTGGGTCTCGCCGCCCTCGTCCTGGTGGTCGCCCTGGGCGTCGGCGCCGCCGTCTGGGTGCTCGCCCCGGGTGAGCCCGCCGAACCCACGGCGACGCCGACCGTGGCACCCTCCGCGTTCCCCAGCGCGGCCCCGGTGAACCCGGGCCTCAAGCCGTGGGCGCAGGCGGCTCCGTACAGCCCCGAGGAGCGTGCGCTGGCCATCGCCGCGCCCTCCGTGGTCTTCATCGAGGCGGTCTTCACCGGCGTGCTGCGGGAGACGAAGTCCAACGTCCCGCTCAGCGCCACCCCGATCACCTTCAAGCGGCGGTGCAGCGGGTTCGTGGTCAACGCGGACGGCCACGTGCTCACCAACGGCCAGTGCGTACGGCCGGAGGCCGAGGCCGCCCGCGAGCGGGCCCTCTACACCCTGGGCCGGATCCTCATCGAGCAGAAGAAGCTCAGCTCGTCGGCCCTCGACCAGTACGTCCGGACGAAGATGGCCACCACGAGCTTCACCGGCAGCGAGCCCGGCTCGGCACCCACCAACCAGGTGTTCGGGCAGTTCAACGTCGCGCGCGGTGACCTGACCGCCAGCCCGGCCGTGCCGGTCGAGGTGGTGCGTGTCCTCCCCGCCGACAACGGCAACCTGGCGTTGGTGAAGCTTGCCCAGACGAACCTCGCCACGGTCGAGCTGAACGCGGAGGCTGCGCTCGCCTCCGGCACGTCGCTGCTCGTGATCGGCTACGGCACGACCGACGCCGACTTCCGCGCCGCCACCTACACCCTGAACGCGAAGCCGGTGCAGGTGTCCGGCACGGCCAACCAGGGTGCGGTGACCGTCGCGCGGGTCAACGGCGATGTCGGCATCTACTCGCACGGCGGGATCGCCATCGACACCAGCGGTCGGGTCGTCGGCGTGGTGGACAACGACCGGGCCGCCAACGGCGGGGCCAACCGTGCCCTCGTGCCGGTGTCGGTGGTCGCCGGGCTGCTCGGCGAGGGTGGCGTCCAGGCCGGTCTGGCCGAATCGGACCGGACGTACCGTGACGGTCTCGACGCCTTCTTCGCCGGCCGGAACGCGGAGGCCATCAGCCTGTTCGACACCGTGGCGACGGCGTCGCCCACCAACCTGCTCGCCCAGGCCTACCGGCAGAACGCCATGGACCGGGCCAGGCTGGAAGGGGATTCGACGGAGTCCTCGCGGCTGCCGGTCGCGCTGTTCGCCGGAGCGGGGGTCGCCCTGATGGTCGGGCTCGTCGTCGCCGTGGTGCTGCTGGTGCGGCGGCGCCGCACCAGCTACTGAAGGTCGGCGCCGGCAGTTGACGGGCCCGGCGGCGCCCTGCTCGGCGTGCCGCCGGGCGGTCAACGGGTGGAGTGGTCCCGTCCCCAGGCGTCGCGCGGGTGACGGCGGGCCTTGAGCGCGGCCGCCACGGTGATGGCCACGTACACCGCCGCCGTCGGCGCGAGCCACGGTCGGGGCAGGACCACGTCCCGCAACCAGGAGGACGGCGCCGAGGCGCGAATACCGGCGTGGCTGGCCCGCAGCATGGTGTTGCCCGCACGCACCCGCGCCAAGGTCCGGACCAGGTCCCGGGTGCGTCGAGGGGCCTGCACGTAGGACGTGGCGTCGGCCACCTCCTGCTTCTCGTCCGACGAGAACATCGAGTCCAGGAAGAGGTCGTCGGCGATCTGCTCCGGGAAACGGTCGAACCGTTCCCGCCCTGCCGCGGAGATGCCCATCGCGCCACGGCCGAAGAGCGCGTCCGCGAAGATCGGCAGTCGGGTGTTGATCGTGTAGTAGGCCCGAACCGCCAGGGACCGGCCCGTCGTCACCATGTGCCGGCGAGGCATCACGGCCAGCGGCCCACCCTCGGCTCCGAGCGCCGCGGCCATCGCGCGCAGCGCGCCGCGGCTCAACACCACGTCCGCGTCCAGGTAGACCCTGGGAAAGCCGCGGGCTGCCGCGTCGCCCACGTTCAGGGCGTTGGACTTGCCGGCCTGCGCCACCTCGATGACCCGGACGCCGGGCCGGGCAGCGGCGATCCGGGCGGTGTCGTCGGTGCAGCCGTTGGCGACCACCACGATGTCGAGCTCGCCGGGGGCGGCGTCGGCGAGCAGCGCGTCGAGGCAGTCACCGATGACGCGGGCCTCGTTGTGCGCGGCCATCACCACGCTGATCATCGGTAGTTCACGGGGCAGTCACACCAGTTCCACACTTCCGCGCGGTGGTCGGGATCGTGTCTCCCACCGCGGCCGACCGGACGGTTCACCTCACGCAGCACCCCGCCTCGGACCGGGCCCGGGTACGGCGGTACAGCTTGCCGGACCGCACGTCCTGCCGCAACACCCGCTCCGGTCGTTCCTTGTCGTGCGGAAACCGGACACCGGCGCGGCCTGCGCCGCTGGTATCGTCCTCATGTTTCTGGGGCGGGGCCGGGCAGCGCCTGTGGACATTCCGCAACCCGCCGGTCGCCACAGGCACGACAGCCGACCCGTGGATCGGCGAGGAAATGGCAGTGGGGGCCGCCGGCCGGCCGACCTGCCCGCGTTGTCGGCTGCTGCCGCGGCGGACACTGATGGGAGAGACGCACCCGCGATGGAGACCTTGACCACCCCGGAGCGGCGACCGCCCCTCCGGCGAGGGCACCGGGCCGCGCCACCGGCCCGTCACGAGCAGGTGGCGCGCTTCCTGGCCACCGCCGCGCTGGTGCTGGTCGCGGTGAAGCCGCTGCTCGACATCGGTGAGAAGGACGCCGGGGGCGGGTTCGACCTGGGGGTGCTGCTCACCGCGCTCGGTGCGGCGTGCATGGTCGTCGCGCTCGGTGTCGTGGCGATCGGCGCCCGGCGGCTGCCGCCCCGATCCATCCTCCTTGTGGCGGGTGGGCTGACGCTGCTGCTCGTGCTCTCCGCGGTCAGCTACCTCGCCGTCCCGGCCCGCGAGGACCTGTTGAACCTGTTCGACGTCCGTCGCTACTCGATCTACGGTCCGCTGCAGGAGGCGACCAGCGCCATCCCGGCGGAGGCGATGCGGCTCGTCGTGGGTTTCGCCCCGATCGCCCTGCTCGGGCTGATGCTGATGCGCCGCGACTGGTTCCCGGTACGCGTGCTCGGCCTCGTCGCCGGGGCGGTGGTGGCCGGCGCGGTCGTGCACTGTCTGCTGGCGTGGCTCCAGGTCGCCGGGTTGTTCCCGTACTCGTTCTACTTCGAGCTGGCCAACTGGGAGAAGATCGGGCGGGCCTCCGGTGGCTACTACCACCCGATGTCGCTGGGCCGGCTGCTGATGTTCTCGGTGTTCCTGGTCTATGCCCTGGGCGACCGGCTGCGGGTGCCCACTCTCGTTCGGTACGCGCTGATCGGTCTCTTCGTCGCCACGGGCGTGGTCTCCCTGCACCGCTTCACGATCCTCTGCCTGGGCCTGATCGTGGCCGCGTTCGAGACGCGGCGGCTCTTCGGGATGGTGGCGGCGCGGCGCTCCGGCGGAACGAACCGCCGGGCGGCGGTGGCGGTCGGCGGCGCGCTGGCGGTCGTCGGCACGGTCGTCGGGGTGCTCTGGGGCGGCGCCATCTGGAGGCGGGCCGAGGTCACCCTCACCGAGGTGGGGTCGCTGGACGTGCGGTCCGACACCTTCATGCACGGTCGGGGCGCCATCTGGAACGACGTGGCGGAGATCCTCGGTCGTTCCCCGGTGGACGTCTGGCTCTTCGGGTTCGGCTACGAGCCGTGGGACATGCACAACGACCTGCTCCGGGTGCTGGTCATCTGGGGGATCGTCGGCGTCGTCGTGACCGGCGCCGTCATCGTGGGCCTCTACCGGACCGTGAGGGGACGGATCGACCGGTCGGGTCGGGTCGCCCTGGCGCTGCTCTTCGTGACCCTCGTCGTCTTCGGTCTCACGCAGAAGCCACTGGCCTACCCGTACTTCCTCTGGCTCTTCTTCTTCGGCCAGATGGTGGTCCTCGCCGTCGACGGGAAGAACCCGGGTGAGGCCCCGTCCGTGGAGAGCAGGTCGACACCGTGAACTCGTCGTTCCCCGCGTCGCTGCACGGCCTGCCCGCGCAGGCCGACGGGTCCTCCGGCCCGACCGCGAGCGCCGCCAGCGACGCGCCCACGATGCCGGTCGTCCGGCCGACCTTCTCGGTCTGCATCGTGGTGCGCGACCGTCCCGTCCTGCTCGTCAACGCGGTGCGCAGCGTCCTGGCGAACACCTTCGAGGACTTCGAGGTGGTCATCGTCGACGACGGGTCGCGGGTACCGGTCGCTCAGGTGATGGCGGATGCGCATCTCTCGGCGGACCGTCGGGTGCGGGTGCTCGCCCAACCGCCGACCGGCATCGCCGAGGCGCGCAACCGGGGCCTGCGGTCCGCCATGGGCAGCTACGTCACCGTGCTGGACTCCGACGACGAACTCACCGTCGACGCGCTCGCCCGGCTGCACCACCTGCTGACCACCACCGGTGGATCGTGGGTGTACGCCGACTACACGGAGATCCGCCGGGGGGCCTCCACCATCATCCGGCTGCCCGAGTACGCCTCGGCGCGGCGCATGCTGCTCGGGGTGCTGACCCGCCCGCGCCTGCCCTTCAAGCACTCCGGCACCACGATCGACCGCACGCTGCTCGACCGGCTCGGGGGGTACGACGAGAGTTTCCGCCTCTTCGAGGACGTGGAGTTGATGCTGCGTGCCCTGCGCGCCGGCGTCCACCCGTGCCATCTGGCCCACCCGATCGTGCTGTTCCAACGACACGACGGGAACGTCACCCGGGGCCGGCTCGGTGGGCTGGTCTTCTGGTTCCGGCTGATCGACATGTACCGGCCCTCGAGGTGGCCGGGGGTGGCCACGGCCATCAAGGCACTGCGGACCCTGAGCGAGACGGGTAAGTGGCTTGTCACCCTCGGTCGCTGATCTCGACACCGGCAACGGTGCCGGCCGGGATGCCGGTGACGGCGGCGGGGCCCGGCCGAGGGCGGCCAGAGGGCGGGTCGCCACGGTCCTGGTGCACCTCGGCATGTTGGGCCTGAGCCAGGTCGGAGTCACCCTGGCCGCGTTCGGGACGCAGATCCTCCTCGCCCGCAGCCTTCCCCAGGAGGCGTTCGGCACCTTCACCGCCGCACTGGCGGTGGTGTCGCTGACCGCGCCGCTGGCGGTCTTCGGCGTACCCGAGCTGTGGCTGCAACGGTTCGGCCGGGAGGGCGAGCGGGCGCGTCGGTGGGTGGGCCCGTCGCTGCGGGTTGCGGCGGCCGGCAGCGGCCTGACCGTCGCCGGCATCCTGGCCTGGAGCCTCGTCGAGTGGTCCGACCCGGTGGCAGCCGGCGTACGGGCGCTGTTGGCGACCGTCGTCGTCGCGCAGGCCGCACTGGCACTGGTCGGCACGGTGCAGCAGCTGCGCGGCGACTACCAGGGCCTCTCCGCGCTCCAGGTCGCGCCGCACCTGGCCCGGGTGCTCGTGGTGCTCGCCGTGTGGGCGTTCGGGGCGTCCGTGCTGGCGGCGGCGGCCGGCTACGCCGTCGTGGCGGTCCTGACCGTGCTTGCCTGCGTGCCGGTGATGCTGCCCTTCCTCCGGGGTGAGGCGCCCCTCGAAGGCCATCCCCGTGACCTGCCGCCGGGATCCCCGTCCCGGGTCGGGGCGGCGCGGGTGACGGGTGCCGCCACACCGTTCGTGCTGGGCAACCTCTTCTATCTGCTCGGCATGTACCTGGGCACGGTGGTTGCCGCCGAGTTCCTCAGCCCGTCGGCGGCGGCCGTCCTGGCCGTCCCGATGTCCGTGCTGACCGCCGTCTACCTCGTCCCCCGGGTCGTCTACCAGCAGTACTTCCTGGCACGGTTGCACCGGTGGTCCGGTACCGACCGCGACGCCGTCCTGATCGCGTACCGCTGGGGCGGTCTCGGGATGCTGGCGCTCGGCACCGTCCTGGCGGCGCTGGTCGCGCTGGGCGGTCTCCCGGTGCTCCCCTTCCTGCTCGGCCCCGAATACCGCGAATCCGCCACCGTCATGGCCCTGCTGGCGCTGGCCATCCCGTTCCGCTTCGCGGGCGCGGCCGTCGCCTCGCTGCTCACCAGCGGCGGCCTGCTGCGCCGGAAGGTGGCGTACCAGGGCGTGGGAGCCCTGGTGTTCCTCGTGGCCCTGGCGGTGGCCACCCCGCTGTGGGGCGTCAGGGGCACCGCCGTGGCCACCGTCGTCGCCGAGGTCATCCTGTGCACGCTGTTCTGGACCGCGGTGCGCAGGCGGGTGGTCGGGGACGCGCCCCTGCCGTCGTGGCACGATCTGCGTCGGCGCCTGACGAGGGAGACCCCGCGTGCATCCTGAACCGAGTCCCGCCGCCCGCCGCCCACTGGTGGTGGGCTACTACGGCATGGAGAACGTCGGGGACAACGCCTTCTGCGTCGTCATGGACTGGGCCGCCCGTACCTACTGGGGTGCCCAGGAACCCGTCTTCGCCGCGCCGCCCATCGTCGACCTTCCGGTGGAGAGCACCGGCATGAATCCCCGCTGGTACCGTTCGCGCAGCGTGCCCGACCGGGTCGGCTGGGTGCTGAACAAGGCGGCGTTGCTGGGCCGCTCCTCGATGCTCGTCTTCGGCGGCGGCTCGGTCTTCCGCGACATGGGCCCGGTGAGCGAGAAGAAGCTCTTCTCGCTCTTCTCCCGGGCATCCGGGCACCCCATGGCCGCCGTCGGCGTCTCCGTCGGCCCGTTCCTCTCCCCGGCGGCGGAGCGGCGGCTCGTCGAGGTGCTCCGGCGGATCGACTTCATCGGCGTACGCGACCTCGCCTCCGCCGAGATCCTGGAACGTGCCGGCTATCCCGGGGTGCTCGTCCGCGCCGGCGACCTCGCCGGGCTGCTCCCCGAGGCGCTCGGCGAACCGGTCCCGGAGCGTCGGCCCCGGCCCGGCGGGGGGCGGGCCCGGCTCGGCGTGACCCTGCTCGGCGTCGACTACGAGGCGGCGGCCCCACAGATGCGGCAACGGGAGGAGGCCCTGATCGAGGGCGTCCGCCGTCTGGTCCTGAAGGAGCCGGTGGACGTCACCGTCTTCGTGTTCAACACCCACCCCGTGCACGGCGACGAACGGGTCAGCGACCGTCTCCGGGCCTCCCTGGACGGGCTCTGCGACATCCGCGTGGTGACCGCGCGCGACGGCGTGCGAGCGTGCTGGGACGAGATGAAGCGCTGCGACATCGGCCTGCACATGCGGCTGCACGGCGCGATCTTCGCGTATCTGGCGGGTGTCCCGTTCGCGCTGGTGCCGTACCAGAAGAAGTGCGACGACTTCCTCGCCGAAATCGGCCAGCCGGAGTCTTCGCGACTCGGCCGGGTCCCGGAGGACCCGGCGGAGGTGACCCGGGCGCTCGCCGGCCTGCTCACCGACGAGGCGGTGCCACGGCTGCCGCGCGAGGAGTTCGCCGAGCGTGCCCGGTGGAACTTCACCCGGGCGCCGTGGGCGCTGCGGGACGGACCGGGCCAGCCGGCGCGGTGATCGTCGACTTGCCCAGCCGGGACAGTGACGCGCCGTCGCTGCCGCAAGCCTCCGGCCCGGCCGGGAGCGGCGCCGCCGCGTGGCACGCCACCCCGCGCGCCCGCTTCGGTCGGCTCAGTCCGCCGGCGCTGCTGGTGTCGGTCGCGCTGGTCGTCGCGGCGTTGCTCGCCGCCGGCATGGCGCTGGTCCGGTCCACCCCCGAGTCTCCGCCCGCGGGCGGCCACGCCGGGCCGGCTCCCGCGTTGTCGGCTTCCGCCACGCCGGGGCGGGAGACCCTGCGCGACCTGATGCCGCCGGGGGTGCGGATCGGATCGGCCGTGGACGGCCGGGGGCTGAGCCTGGATCCTGCCTACCGCGCCCTCCTCGGCAGCGAGTTCAACGCGATGACGGCCGAGAACGCCATGAAGTGGCGGAACCTCGAACCGCTGCCCGGGGTGTACGCCTGGACCGGCGCCGACCAGATCGTCGACTTCGCGCAGCAGCACGGCCAGGAGGTGTACGGCCACACCCTGGTGTGGCACAGCGACGTGCCGAAGTGGGTCTCCCCGGACTGGCCGGCGGAACGCGTCCGTGCCGTGCTCCAGGAGCACGTGACCACGGTGGTCTCCCGGTACCGGGGACGTGTCTGGGCCTGGGACGTGGTCAACGAGGTGCTGGACGAGGACGGGACGCTGCGCGACACCCTCTGGCTGCGCAAGCTCGGCCCGGGCTATGTCGCCGACGCCTTCCGTTGGGCCCACGCGGCCGACCCGGGCGCGCGGCTGTTCATCAACGACTACGGCGTGGAGGGCCGGACCCGGAAGGCCGACGCGCTGTGGAGGCTCGTCCGGGACCTGCGCCGGGCCGGTGTCCCGGTGGACGGCGTCGGCTTCCAGAGCCACCTGCGGTGGGACCAGCCGCCCCGGGACCTCACCGGGAACCTGGGCCGGTTCGCGCAACTGGGCGTCTCGGTGGCCATCACCGAACTGGACGTGCGGGTCCCGCTGCCGGCCACGCCCGAGAGGTTGGCGCGGCAGGCCACGCTCTACCGGCAGGTGCTCCAGGCCTGCCTCGGCCTGCCCGCCTGCGTGTCGTTCACCGTCTGGGGCTTCACGGACGCACGTAGCTGGATCCCGGGCTACCACCGCGGTTACGGGGCGGCCTGCCTCTTCGACAGCAGCCTGGCTCCCAAGCCGGCGCACGCCGCGCTGCTGGACGAGTTGCGTCGACGACCGACCCGCGGGGTCACGCCGAGCCCCGGCTGAACACCGGCGACGGCGCGGGCATCTCTCGGGACCCGCTATCCGTCCTCCGGTGACGACGAGTAGCACAGGTGAAAGGAAGGCCGTGTCCGGGCAGACTCAGTTCCTCTCGGCTGTCGCGTCGCAACAGTTGCCGAGGTTCGATCCCGATCTCGGGGTGATCACACCCCCGTCCAACGGCATGCCGCGGTCGGTCTTCGGCCGGCCGGTCGCCCCGCGGGCGCGATGGCGTCGGCGCTACCTGGCCTGCCTCGTGGTCATCGACTTCGTCGCCGCCCTGGCGGCCAGCCGGAGCGTGGTGGCCCTGCTCGACGAGGCCGACGCCGGCTTCTGGGACCAGCGGGTGCTCGGCGGGACGGTCAGCGCCTTCGCCCTGGTGGCCAACGTCGTGGTGCCCCTGATGTGGATGACGATTCTCGTCGGCGCTGGCGCGTACGACCGGCGTGCCCTCGGGCGCGGCACGGAGGAGCTCAAGCGGGTGGTGCGGGCCAATGTCGCGATGGCCGCCACCGTGTCGTTCCTGGCGCTCGGCTTCAAGAAGGACCTGTCCCGCGCGACGGTCGCGGCCATCATCCTGGCGCTGCTGTTCTACACCCTGGTGACGCGGTTCGTCGCCCGGGTCGTGCTCCGTCGGATCCGCCGGGTCAGCCAGCGGGCGTCGCAGAAGGTGCTGCTCGTCGGGCGGCTCTCCGACGCGCTGGCCGTGCACGAGGTGGTGACCCGGAACCCGGGGGCCGGCCTGCGTCCGATCGCCATCCACCTGCCGCACCACCCCAGGCCGGGGGAGCGGGTCACCGCGCCGGTGCCGGTCTACGTCGGCTGGGACCTGGTGCCCCTGGTCCAGCAGCTCGGCGCCGACACCATCGCCGTCTGCGGCCCGGCCAGCCTGGAGTCGTACGAGCTGCGCAAGCTGGCCTGGCAACTGGAGGGGACGGGCTTGGACCTCGTGGTGGTGCCGCAGGTCACCGACGTCACCGGTCCGCGCATCCACGTCCGTCCGATCGAGGGCCTGCCCCTGCTCAACGTCGAGGAGCCGACCATCTCCGGCCTCTCGCTGCTGGTCAAGAGCGTGCTCGACCGGGTCACCGCACTGGTCGGGCTGGTGCTGCTGAGCCCGCTGCTGGCCGGTATCGCGCTGGCCATCAAGCTGACGGACCGTGGGCCGGTCATGTTCCGGCAGACCCGGATCGGCCACCAGGGGCGGGCGTTCAAGGTCTGGAAGTTCCGCACCATGTACACCGACGCCGAGCAGCGGCTGGAGGCGTTGCGGGACCGGAACGAGAGCGACGGCCTGCTGTTCAAGATCAAGGACGACCCCCGGGTCACGCCGATCGGCCGGCATCTGCGCGCGCTCTCGCTGGACGAGCTGCCCCAGCTGATCAACGTGCTGATGGGGCAGATGTCGCTGGTCGGCCCGCGCCCGCTGCCCACCGAGGACGACGACTACCGCGGCGACGTCCGGCGCCGCCTGCTCGTGCGTCCCGGCATCACCGGGCTCTGGCAGATCTCCGGCCGCTCCGACCTGACCTGGGACGACGCGGTCCGGCTCGACCTGCACTACGTGGACAACTGGTCGCTCGTCTACGACCTGGGCATCCTGTGGCGCACGGTCAGCGTGGTGCTCGCCCGGCGGGGCGCGTACTGATCCCTGCCCCGGACCGGACGGGCGGTGCCGACCGGCGCACCGCCCGTCCGGGTACGGCGCCTACGTCCTGCCGCGGCTGAGGATCTCCTTGACCGCATCCCGGCGTACGGAGTCGTAGAACGACCGCGCCCGGTCGGTGTCGGCGAAGACGACGCTCTCGCTGCCGACCCGCCCGGTGCCCTTCGTCGGGCTGGTGAGGAAGAAGAGGTTGCCGCTGCGCAGGCCCCGCATCTCCGTCGCCATGTCCAGCAGGGACAGGTTCTTGTCCACCGCGACCGAGTCCGACGTCGCCTGGAGGAACGAGTTCAGCTTCCCGGGATTGGTCAGGATGCCGCCCGACGAGACCTTGTCCAGGATCGCCTTGATCACCTGCTGCTGGTGGCGGATCCGGGCGAAGTCCCCGTCCGCGAACTGCTTGCGCTGGCGGGCGTAGTCGAGCGCCGCCTCCCCGTCCATCTCCTGGGGGCCCTGAGGGAAGGTCCGGAACGGCGGGTGGATGGAGGTGAAGGACTTCTCCGAGTCGATCTCGATGCCGCCCAGCGCGTCGATGATCTCCTTGAACCCGGCGAAGTCGACCATCGCCACGTGGTCGATGCGAACCCCGGTGAACTTCTCCACGGTCTGCACCATCAGCGGCACGCCGCCCCACGCGTAGGCGGCGTTGACCTTGGCGTCCCGGCCGCCGTGGTTGCCGTCCCTGGACCGTGGCACCGCCACCCAGGTGTCCCGGGGGATCGAGATGAGCTGGGCGCTCGACCGGTCCTTCGGCAGGTGGGCCAGGATGATGGTGTCGGTGCGCGAGCCCGACGTGCTCTCCGGGTCACGGGTGTCGCTGCCCAGGATCAGGATGTTCATCGCGCCCGCGGTCGCCGGCTGCGGTCGGCTCTCCTCCGGCACGTCGGTGAAGGCGTCGACCCGTTCGATGTCCGACTCCACCGAGCGCAGATAGAGCCCACCGGCCACCACGCCGCCCACCCCGAGCAACGCCACCACCAGGATGCTGACCAGGACGATCCGCCGCCAGCGGCGACGGGGCCGGGCGATCGTCCCCTGTTCCCCGGGCGCGGGGGTGTCGGTCGTCGGCTCCGGCTCGACGGACTGCTGCGGAGTTGGCATGGCGGCGATGCTACTGACCCGGCGGTGCGCCCGCGTACCCTCGTCCGGTCGGCGGTGACGCGCCGCTCGTCCCGTTTCGCCTGAGGTTCCGGCCCGCGCGGCCCGGTTGCGGGGAAACTTTTCTCACATCTGTTTCCCTTCGCCTGGTAGAACCCTCTCGTGGACGCAACGAAGCTCCGGCGAGCCATCGCCCGCACTCCCTTCGCCCCCGTCGCCGCCTTCCCCAAGCGCCTGGCCCGGGTCGCCCGCCACGACGCCAAGGTGCTGCGCACGTCGGCCCGGTGGCTGGTCACCTCCCGGGAGCACCACAACTACACGTACGACCTGACCAAGCTGAGCCGGCACCACCTCGCCTGGTTCGTCAGCGTGGTCTGCGACGTGCCCGTCAAGCAGGTCCGCGCGTACTTCGGCGAGATCGAGTCGGACGACGTGCTGCGCCGGCACATCGAGTCCGCCACCGCCGGCGCGGCCCGCCGGGGCCTCGCCGACCGGCACGTCCGCTATGCCCGCCGGATCGGCTGGTACGCGATCGTCCGCGCCACACGACCGCAGCACGTCGTGGAGACCGGCGTCGACAAGGGGCTCGGCAGTTGCGTCCTGGCCGCCGCGCTGCTGCGCAACGCCGCCGACGGGCACCCCGGCCGGGTCACCTCGCTGGACATCAACCCCGAGGCCGGCTACCTCGCCCGGACCGCGCCCTGGTCCGAGGTGGTCGACCTGGTGATCGGCGACTCCATCGCCTCCATCGCCGCGCTGGACCGGCCGGTCGACCTCTTCCTGCACGACAGCGACCACAGCCGGGCCCACGAGAAGCGCGAGTTCGAGGCGGTCGAGGGCAAGCTCGCGCCGGGCGCGGTCCTGCTCACCGACAACGTGACCGCCACCAACGTCCTCGCCGAGCACGCCGAGCGCACCGGCCGGAAGTTCCTCGCCTACCGGGAGACCCCGGCCAACCACTGGTACCCGGGGGACGGCATCGGCGTGGCATGGTGACCGGGCGCGGCTGAGCCGTCGGCTCGGCGCGCGGGGCGGTCGGTCAGCGCGCGGGCGCGTGCGGGGCGGTCAGGTCGAGCCACATGAGGATCTCGTCGCGGTCGTCGCCGGGCGCGACCCGCAGAGCGCCGGGCAGGCGCCCGACCTCCCGGTAACCGAGCCGCCGGTAGAAGCGGTCCAGCCCCAGCCCGTCCCGGACCGTCACGTGCAGCGCCTCCCGGCCCAGCTCGCGGCCGAGGCGCTCGGCCTCGCGCATCAGCGTCAGGCCGTACCCGTGGCCCTGGGTGTCCGGGTGGACCATCACCCGCTTCAGTACGCACCAGTGCGCCTTCAGGTTGAACCGGTTGTCGCAGAAGATCAGCGCCGCGACGAGGCGGTCGCCCGCGTACCCGAGCAGGAGGCGGTCCGGGCCCTCGGCGATGCCGGTGAACGTCGGGTCCGCGGTGCGCCGGACGTCGGCGGCGGTGACCGGCGGCACGAAGCCGACCGCCCCGCCGGCGTTGGTGACGTCGACCCAGAGCGCGACGATCGCCTCGCGCAACTCGGGGGTCAGTTCGGGGTCGAGGACGAAGCGCAGGGTCACCGGCCAATCCTGACCGCGCGGGGTCCGCGCCGACCCGCGATCGTGACGCGTCCGACAGCGCAGCCGGTGGCACGGGCAGGGTGGACCCCGAAGGTGCGGGAGGGGGGATTCGAACCCCCACGTCCTTTCGGACAATAGGACCTAAACCTACCGCGGCTGCCGTTACGCCACTCCCGCCGACCCGCTGAGTCTAGAGCGTCGGGTCACGACGGTGCCGAGCCCGTCTCGCCGGCCGGGCGGCGAGACGGGTCCCGCGACCGGTCGAGGGCGGCCGGCCTCAGTCGAGCCCGAGGTCGCGGCGCAGCTTGGCGACGTGGCCCGTCGCCTTGACGTTGTAGAGCGCGCGCTCGATCTTCCCGTCGGCGTCGATCACGAAGGTCGAGCGGATCACGCCGGTCACCGTCCGGCCGTACGACTGCTTCTCGCCGTACGCGCCGTACGCGGTCAGCACCGACTTGTCGGTGTCGGCGACCAGCGGGAAGGTGATGGCGTCGCGCTCGCGGAACTTCGCCAGCTTCTCCGGTTTGTCCGGCGAGATGCCGACGACCTCGTAGCCGGCCGCCTGGAGCGAGGCGAGCGAGTCGCGGAAGTCGCAGGCCTGCTTGGTGCAGCCGGGCGTCATGGCCGCCGGGTAGGCGTACAGCACGACCTTGCGGCCGCGCAGGTCGGCCAGCGAGAGCGTCTCGCCGGTGTCGGTGGGCAGGCGGAAGTCGGGCGCGGGGTCACCGGGGGAGAGGCGGTCGGGCGCGGTCATGGCCACGACCCTACCGCCGGCGCCGGCCCGCCGGCCCCGGGCGACGCGCCGGCATCGGCACCGGCCCGGCGTCCGGTGCGCGCCGGCCCGGCGTCCGTGCGGCGGACGGTGATCGATGCCATGCGCTGTTGCCAGATATTGGCAACAGCGATGTACGGGAAATACGCTGACCCCCGCGGGGCGCGGACGGACCGCCGACGCGTGGGAGGTCGTGTGGAAACGCTGGCGATGCACATCTCGAACGGGATCATCGACGGTCCCGTCGCCGCGGTCTTCGCGGCCGTCGCGGTGGCCGCGATGACCCTCGGCGTCCTGCGCGGCCGGCGCGACCTGGACGACCGGCTGGCGCCGATGGCGGGTCTCGTCGCGGCCTTCATCTTCGCCGTGCAGATGCTCAACTTCCCGATCTTCACCGCCGGCGTCAGCGGCCACCTGCTCGGCGGCGCGCTCGCCGCGATGCTGGTCGGCCCGTGGGTCGGCGCGCTCTGCGTGGCCGTGGTGCTCGTCGTGCAGGCGCTCGTCTTCGGTGACGGGGGCGTCGCGATGCTCGGGCTCAACATCACCAACATGGCGGTGATCGGCACCGCCGCCGCGTACCTGCTGATCGCGCTGCTGCTGCGGGTGCTGCCCCGCACCCCGACCGGCCTCGGCGTGACCGCCTTCGTCTCCGCCCTGGTCAGCGTGGTGGTCGCGTCGATGGGCTTCGTGTTCCAGTACTGGCTCGGCGGCACCACCGACCTGGGCGGCAACCTGGGCGGCCTGGCCGGCACGATGGCCGGCGCCCACCTGCTGATCGGCATCGGCGAGGGCCTGATCACCGCGACCACGGTGGTCACCGTCGCCAAGGTCCGGCCCGACCTCGTCTACGCGCTGCGCGGGCTGCGGCCCGCGTCCGCGCCCACCGTCCCGGCCGTCGGAGGTGTCCGGTGAGGAAGCGTTCCTGGGGGTTCCTCGTCGGCGGGCTGCTGGTGGCCCTGCTGCTCGCCGGGGTGGTGAGCAACTTCGCCTCGTCGCACCCCGACGGGCTGGACTCGTCGCTGCGCGAGGGCTGCACGTTCGACGCCGACGACAACATCACCGGCGGCAGTTGCCCGGCGCAGCAGGAGAAGGAACACGAGATCGGCGGCCCGCTGGCCGACTACGGCATCGCGGGGATCGACAACGACTTCCTCTCCACCGGCCTGTCCGGCGTCCTCGGCGTGCTGCTCACCTTCGCCGTGGCCGGCGGGGCCTTCTGGCTGGTCCGCCGCCGAGGCCCGCGAGACGGCCAGGCGGCCGACCGCGAGGCGGTCGACGGCGAGCGCGCCACCACCGGCGCGACGGGCCGGGGCTAGCCGGGATGGGCGCCGGGCACGCGCACGTGCTGTACCGGGAGGGCGCCTCGCCGGTGCACCGGCTCCCGCCCGAGGTCAAGATCGCGGCGATGGTGGTCTTCACCCTCGCCGTGGTGGCCACCCCGCGCGAGGCGTTCTGGGCCTTCGGCGGGTACGCCCTGCTGGTCGCGGTGGTCGCCGCGATGGCCCGGGTCGGCCCGGGCTGGCTGCTCGGCCGGTCATTGATCGAGCTGCCGTTCGTGCTCTTCGCCGTCGCCCTGCCGTTCCTCGGCGCCGGCGAGCGCGTCGACGTGCTCGGCCTCAGCCTGTCGTCCGACGGACTGCTCGGGGCCTGGAACATCGTCGCGAAGGGCACCCTCGGGGTGCTCGCGTCGCTCCTGCTGGCCGCGACCACGACGACCCGCGACCTGATCGTCGGCCTGGACCGGCTGCGCTGCCCGCAGATCCTCACCCAGATCGCCACGTTCATGCTGCGCTACCTCGACGTGCTGGTCGGCGAGGCCCGCCGGATGCGGGTGGCCCGGGTCTCCCGCGGCGACGACCCGCGCTTCCTGTGGCAGCTGCGCGGCTTCGCCGCCGGCATCGGCGCGCTCTTCCTGCGCGCGTTCGAACGCGGCGAGCGGGTCTACCTGGCGATGCTGTCGCGCGGCTACGCCGGCCGGATGCCGGCGGTGTGGCAGGGCGCGGGCGCGGCGACGGCCGGGCAGTGGCTGGTCGCGGCCACCGTGCCGGTCCTGGCGGCCACCATCGCCGCCACCGCCGTCGTGCTGACATGATCGGAGACGTGCAGACCGCTGCCTCGCTGGACGTCCGTGGCGTCCGGTACGCGTACCCGGACGGGCACGTCGCCCTGCACGGGGTGGACCTGACCGTGCCGCGCGGCGACCGGGTGGCGCTGCTCGGCCCCAACGGTGCCGGGAAGACCACCCTGGTGCTGCACCTCAACGGCATCCTCACCCCGACCGAGGGGAGCGTGAGCGTCGGCGGCCTGACCGTCAGCCAGGACCGGGCCACGCTGGCCGAGGTGCGCCGCCGGGTGGGGATCGTCTTCCAGGACCCGGACGACCAGCTCTTCCTGCCCACGGTCGCCGAGGACGTGGCGTTCGGGCCGGCCAACCTGGGGTTACGCGGGGCGGAGCTGGCCGCCCGGGTGGACGAGGCGCTCGCCGCGGTCGGGATGGGCGCACACCGGGACCGCGCGCCGCACCACCTCTCCTTCGGGCAGCGGCGCCGGGTGGCGGTGGCCACCGTGCTCGCCATGCACCCGGAGATCCTGGTCCTCGACGAGCCGTCGTCGAACCTCGACCCGGCGGCCCGCCGCGAGCTGGCCGAGATCCTGCGCGGGCTGCCGGTGACGCTGCTCATGGTGACCCACGACCTGCCGTACGCCCTGGAACTCTGCGCCCGCTCGGTGATCCTGGACGCCGGCCGGATCGTCGCCGACGGTGCGACGCCGGACCTCCTGGCCGACCAGGACCTCCTGTCCCGTCACCGCCTCGAGCTCCCGTACGGCTTTACCCCGACAGCCCGCACCCCCCACTGACCCCCACCCTGCCCCCGGCGATCTTGCACTTGCCGCCCCGGCAAAAGGGGCTTTCCTCTCATGTGGAGGGCCGAAAATGCAAGATCGCGGAGGTGTCAGGGGCGGGGCGCCGTGGGGGCGGGGGTGGGAGAGGGAGAGGGGCGGCGGGAGGTGGCGTGGAGGCGGAGGGCGCCGGCCGCCGCAGCGCCGACGCCCGCGATCAGGACTACGGCGACCAGGATCCGGGCCGCCGTCGCCGGCCACGGGACGGGGGCGACGGCGCGGGCGAAGACCGCGGCGTTCGCCACCCCGGCGAAGAGCGCCAGGCAGGCGCCGGCCAGCGCCAGCGCGAAGTCGGCGGCCGGCCGTCGGGCCAGCGCGTACACCCCGGCGGCGATCGCGCCGAGCCCGGTCAGCAGCGCCCACACCTGCCCGCCGAGCAGGCCGGTCAGCAGGCCGCCGACGCCCCGCGCCCCGGCATCGAACTCCCGGCCCACGGTGAACGCCACCGCGGCCACCCCGCCGAGCACCAGCAGCCCGCCGAGCCCGGCCAGCGCCCGCGCGCCCGGCGCCGACCCGGCCGGCAGCAGCCCCAGCGCGCCCACCGCGAGCAGCCCGACCGTGGCGACCACCCACCAGGCGTACGCGTCCGGCGGCGGCACCCAGTCCAGGGTGCCGCGGATCTCCATCGGCTCGTCACCGGCGCGCAGCGGCACCACCCAGTCCCGCACCCGGTGCTCCCGGTCTGCGGCGGCCCGCACCTGCGGCGGCGGCGCCGACTCGCGCCAGAGCACCCGCTGGTCGTGCCAGCGCACCGTGGACGAGTCGTCGACCCGCCGCCAGTCCGGCGGCGCGGCCGGGTCCGCCTCGGCCGGCAGCCGGGTGTCCCCGGCGATGGTCCGGTTCAGGTACGTCGCGGGGGAGCGGACGTTCTCGTACACCCCGTCGGGACCCACCCGCAGGTACGGCTCGCCGGAGTAGCCGACCACCTCGACGGCGTGGTCGCCGGTGTTGGTCAGCTCCAGCCGGGCACCCGCCTCCACCACCCGTACGCTCAGCCCCGCCCGCGCCGGGGTGACCGCCGTCACCTCGGTGCGGTAGTCGGTGCCGTCGGGGGCGTCCGCCCCGTGCGCGGCCGCCGGCCCGGCGAGCGCGAGCGTCGCGGCCAGCGCGGCGGCGAGCACCAGGCCGGCGCGGGCCAGCAGGTCACGGATCACTTGCCGGCCGCCTCCACCGCCGCCTTGATCCCCTCCGGGCTGCGGTCGGCGACCTCCTGGCCGTCGACCACGATGGTCGGGGTACCGGTGATGCCGGCCTTGCTGGCCTCGTCGGTCACGTGCTCCGTCCACGGCTTGAAGGTGCCCTCCCGCAGGCAGGAGGCGAACCCGTCCCGGTCGATGCCGGCGCCCGCCGCGATGTCCACCAGCTCGTCGTCGCTGAGCCCGGCGCCGCCCTCCGGCGGCTGCCGGTCGAACAGTGCCTTGGCGTACTCCCGGTACCGGCCGCCCTCCGCCGCGCAGCCGGAGGCCGCCGAGGAGCGGGTCGAGTACTGGGTGGTGGAGAAGCGGTTGAGGTAGGCCACCGGGTGGTAGACGACCCGGACCTTGCCCTCGCTGATGAGCTGGTCGATCGTCGGTCCGCTGACCTGCTCGAACTGCTTGCAGGCCGGGCAGAGGAAGTCCTCGTAGATGTCCACCGTGACCGGGCCCGAGCCGGCGACGACGCCGGTGCCGGCCTCGTTCGCGCCGGTCGGCGGAGTGAAGTCGTCGGAGCGCTGGCTGGAGTAGACGCTCCAGCCGATGAGGCCGGCGATCACCAGGACGGCGACGGCGGCCACGGAGACCCAGAGCGTCCGCTTGCGCCGCTGCTCCCGGGCGAGCTGTTCGCGGACCACCCGCGCGGCGACCTTCTGCCCCTTGCGACTACTCATTCTCGTCCTCCACGGGTGCGTCCCCCGTCAGCCAGCCGTCCACGGAGACGGGCGTGCGGGGCCAGATCAGCAGGAACCCGGCCAGTGCCAGGAATCCCAGGTCCCGGAGGATCTCCGGGAGGTAGCTCGGCGCCTGCCCCTCGGCGAGTTGGCCGCCGCTGCCGAAGCAGCCGCAGTCGATCGCCAGGCCCCGGCTCCAGGCCGAGGCGATGCCGGCGACGAAGACCACCAGCAGCGCCGCGGAGATCGCGGCGCTCAGCCGGGTGGCCAGCCCGAGGAGCAGTAGCACGCCCAGCGCCAGTTCCACGAAGGGCAGCGCCGCGCCGACCACCGTGGCGGCGTCGTACGGCATGACCTGGTACGCGTTGACGGCGCGTCCGGAGGCGGCCAGGTCACCGACCTTGCTGCCGCCGGCGATCAGCCAGACGGCGGCCAGGCCCAGCCGGGCGGCCACACCGAGCCAGGGACGGACGGCCGGCCAGCGGGCGGCCGGGGTGCGGGGGGCGGTCACGATCATTGGACGTCGCGTCCGTCGCGGAAGTTCCCGGCCACGTTCCCGCTCATCCGGCGAGGGCGTCGCCGACCGCCTCGACGAGGTCGTTGCGGGCCCGGGCCACCCGGGAGCGGATGGTGCCCACCGGCACCCCCTCCACGGCGGCGGCCTCGGCGTACGACAGGCCGAGCAGTTGGGTGAGCACGAACGCCCCGCGCCGCTCGGCGGAGAGCCGGCGGACCAGGTCGGCGGCGCCGAGCTGGCCGGCGGGGTCGGGGTGCGCCCGGTCGGCTCCCGCGTCGGCCGCGAGCCGCTCGTCGAGCCGCCGGCGACGCACGACCGTGCGCAGGTGGTCGGCGCAGGCCCGCCGGGCGATGCCGAGCAGCCAGGTCCGCGCGCTGGACCGCCCCTCGAAGGCCGGCAGCCCCCGGAACGCCCGCAGGTAGGTCTCCTGCGTCAGGTCGTCGGCGCTGTCCGGGTCGACCAGCGCGGCGGCGAAGCGCCACACCTCGGCCTGCGTGAGCCGGACGAAGGCGGCCTGGGCGACGGGATCCCCGTCGCGGGCGGCCAGCGCCCACCCCGTCGCCGACTCGCGCACGGCGGCGGCGTCGGTGGGACCGACGGCGGAGGTGTCGCGCGGGGCGGGGATCACGACAACCCAGGTTACGCGGCACGGCAGGAGGGGGCAGGGTCCTTCGGCCCTTCCATGGCCTGCGCCACGCCGGGAACTTTCCCGGCTCGCCGGACGACTACCCGCTCATGACATGCGACGACGTACGCACGGCGCTGTCGGCGCGGCTGGACGGCGAGGACCCGCAGGCGGCGTCGGCGGTGCTGGACGCGCACACGGCGCGTTGCCCCGGCTGCCGTGCCTGGCTGGCCCGGGCCGAGCAGGTGACCCGGCTGGCCCGGGTGCGGGCGGTGGCGGTGCCCGACCTGACGGCCTCGGTGCTCGCGGCGGTCGCCGCCGACCCGGTCGTGGCCCGGCGCGCGCCGGAGGCGACCCGCCGGGCCCGCCGCCAGGTGCTGCGGGTCGCCGTCGCGGTCGCCGCCGTCGCCCAGTTGTCGATCGCGCTGCCGGTGCTGCTGGCCGGGCTGGGCGTGACCGTCGACCCGCACACCAGCCGCGAGATGGCCTCCTTCGACGTGGCGCTGGCGGTCGGCTTCGCGCTGGCCGCGTGGCGGCCGGAGCGGGCCCGCGCGTTCGTGCCGGTGGCGCTGGTGCTGGCGGTGTGCCTGGCCGGCACCAGCGCCGTCGACATCGCCAACTCCACCACCGCCCTCGTGCACGAGGTCGGCCACCTGGCCGCCGTGGTGCAGGCGGCGCTGCTGTGGGCGCTGGGCCGGGTCAGCGGCGAGTCCGGCAGCCCGGTGTCGACGTCACTCCGGGCCCGGCATGGCTGACCACGCTCCGCCCCGGGCACGCACGCCCGAACAGGGAGTCGCGCGGGCCGGTGGGCTTCGGGCAGTGCCGCGCGATCGGACTCGCGCCCGGCGGGTCGGGTCCGCGAGCATGACCGGCATGAGTGTCGCCAACCGCCGCCGGTTCGCCCGGCTGACCGCCGCCGCCGGCCTGCTGATCGCCGTCGTCGCCCTGTTGATCGCCCCCGCCGGCCCCGCCAGCGCCCACGCGGTGCTGGTGAGCAGCAGCCCGGTCGCCTCGGCGGTGGTGCCGAACGGGCCGGCCGAGGTGGTGCTGACCTTCAGCGAGTCCGTCCGCAAGGTGCCGGGCAAGATCCGGGTCATCGCGCCGGACGGCTCCCGCGCCGACCGGGGCGAGCCGAGCTTCTCCGGCAGCGTGGTCACGATCCCGGTCGACCCGGCCGGGGGGCGCGGCACCTACCTGGTCAGCTACCGGGTGATCTCCGCCGACAGCCATCCGGTCTCCGGCGCGTTCACCTACTCCGTCGGCGCGCCCTCCACGCCCCCGGCCGACACCGGGGACGACAGCCGGGCCGACCCGGTGGTCGGCAACGCGGTCAAGGTCGCCAAGTACGTCGGCTACGCCGGCCTGCTGCTGCTCGTCGGCCCGGCGATGGTCCTCGCCGCGCTGTGGCCCCGGCGGCTGCCCCGGCAGGGCCCGGCGCGGCTGGCCTGGGCCGGGCTCGGCCTGGTGGTGCTCTCCACCGTGGCGAACCTCCTGCTCCAGGTGCCCTACACCGCCGGCGGGGGCGTGTTCGACGTGACCGGCGAGGGGCTCAGCGCGGTGCTGGGCAGCACCTTCGGCGCGGCGCACCTGGTGCGGCTGGGCCTGCTGGCCGCGGCGGCGTTCCTGCTCCGGCCGCTGCTGGCCGGGCCGGTCGGCCGCGCCGACCTGGTGATCCTGGGCATCCTCGGGGTGACGGCCCTGCTGACCTGGCCGCTGGCCGGGCACCCGGCGGCCTCGCCCGTCCCGGCGGTCTCCGTCGTCGTCGACGCGGTCCACCTGGGCAGCATGGCCGTCTGGCTGGGCGGGCTGGTGATGCTCGCCGGCTTCCTGCTGCGCCGGGCCGACGAGCGGGAACTGGGCGCGATCCTGCCGATCTGGTCGCGCTGGGCGGCGCTGGCCGTCTCGGCGCTGCTGCTCGCCGGCACCGTCCAGGCGCTGATCGAGGTCGCCACGCCGGGCGCGCTGGTCGACACCACCTACGGGCGGCTGCTGCTCGGCAAGATCGGGCTGTTCGCGCTGGTCATCGCGGTGGCCGCGTATTCCCGGCAGTTGGTGCGCCGGCCCACGGCGGCGGGCCGGCCGGCGCCGGTGCGGCGGGCGGTCTGGGCGGAGTTGGCGATCACCGCGGTGGTGCTCGGCCTGACCGCCGTCCTGGTGCAGACCACCCCGGCCCGCACCGCCGGCTCCGACGTGACCGGCGGTTCCCCCGGTTACTTCTCCACGACGCTGTCCAGCCCGATCTACTCCCTCCAGGTGGAACTGGACCCGGCCGAGCGGGGCAACAACACCGTGCACTTCTACGCGTACACGAAGGACAACCGGCCGCAGCCGGTGGTGCAGTGGCGCGCCACGGCGGCCCTGCCGTCGGCCGGGATCGAACCGATCGAGGTCCCGCTGCTGCCGCTGACCGACAACCACGCCACCGGCGAGATCGACCTGCCGGCGGCGGGGGAGTGGCAGTTGCGCGTGACCGTCCGCACGTCCGACATCGACCAAGCCACGGTGACCGCCACCGTGCCGATCAGGTAACAGGAAGGCTCCCAGATGATCCGTCACCGGCGTACCGCAGCCGCCCTGGCGCTCGGCGCCGTCGCCACCGCCGTCCTCGGCTTCGCGGCGCCCGCCTCCGCCCACGTCACGGTCAACCCGCAGGAGGCGACCCAGGGCGGCTACGGCCGGTTCGCCTTCCGGGTGCCGAACGAGAGCGACACCGCCTCCACGACCAAGGTGGAGGTGGTGCTGCCGGAGAACGCGCCGGTGGGCTCCGTGTCGACCATGCCGGTGCCCGGCTGGACGGTGGCGGTGGAGAAGCGCAAGGTCGACCCGCCGGTCGAGGTGCACGGCAGCCAGCTCACCGAGGTCGTCGCCAAGCTCACCTGGACGGCGACCGGAAACGCGGGGGTCAAGCCCGGCGAGTTCCAGGAGTTCCCGGTCTCGATGGGGCCGCTGCCGCAGGTCGACACGATGGTCTTCAAGACGCTGCAGACCTACTCCGACGGCAACGTGCAGCGCTGGATCGAGGCGCCGACCCCCGGCGGGGAGGAGCCGGAGAGCCCGGCCCCGGTGCTCACCCTCACCGCGGCCTCGCCGTCGGCCGCCCCCACCGGCGGCGCCGCCCCGGCGCAGGCCGACGACGACGATGACGACGCCGAGGGCGTCGGCCTGGCCACCGGGCTCGGCATCGCCGGCCTGGTCGCCGGGGCGGGGGGCCTGCTGCTCGGCGGTCTCGCCTTCGCGCGGAGCCGGCGGGAGCCCGCGCCGAAGGCGTGAGCCCCGCTCGCACCCTCCACCGGCCCGTCGGCGTAGCCGGCGGGCCGGCGGCTTTCCGGGCCGGTGCCGCGGATATCCGCTGATCAGTCGGTCCTCGTCGGTAAGGTCGGCCGGGTATCCGGCTACGGAGGGGGACGAGGCGAATGCGGTTCGTGCGGGCGCTCGGCGGAGTGCTGCTGCTGACCATCGGGATTCCGGCGCTGCTCGCCGGCGGGGTGCTGGGGATGCTCACCCGGCACGCCGACCCGGCAGGCGCCTTCAGCGCCCGGTTCGAGACCGTGCACACCCCCGGGCACGCGGTGGTCGTCCGGGACCTCGACGGGCTGCTGCGCGCGGAGGCGCCGTTCGCCCGGGTCGGGCAGGCCCGGCTCCGGCTGGACGCCCGCACGGCCGACGGCCCGGCCTTCGTCGGGCTGGCCCCCGCCGACGAGGTGCGGCGCTGGCTCGACCCGGTGCCGCACGCCGAGGTCCGCCGGGTGGCCCTGGCCCGGGGCCCGCTGCCGGTCCGGCTGGAACCCGCCGCGCCGTCCGCCGGCACCACGCCGCCCACCGGCTCCACACCAGCCGCCGGCGCCCCGCCGGCCGGCACGCCGATCGGTCAGCCCTTCTGGGTACGCGAGGGGATCGGCGCGCTGGAGTGGTCCCCGCAGGAGCTGGCCGACCGGCGGCTGAGCCTGGTGGTGATGCGTCCCGACGGGCGTGCCGACCTGACCCTGGAACTGCGCGCCGGGCTGCGGGCCGGCTGGACCGCCCCGGCGACCGCGGGCCTGCTCGCCGGCGGGGTGCTGGCGGTGGTGCTCGCCGTGCTGCTCCTGTTGCGCCCGGTACGCCCGCGTGAGGTGGTCTTCGTGGTCGAACCGGACCAGGTGCCGGTGCTGGCCGGGCGGCTCGGCGTGACCTCGCTCAGCGGGCTGGGTGCCCAGCCGACCCGGGACAGCGACCGGTCCCGGGTCGGCGGGCGTCAGCTCGCCTCGGTCGGCGCCGGTCCCGCGCGGTCCCGGGCCGCCATCGGGCCGGTGCCCGCGCGCCGCCCCGCGACGCTCGCCGACCTCGCCGGCGGCGACCCGGCGGTCCGCCCGCCCGAGGTGACCCTCAGCCTGGCATGGCCGCCGGCCGTTGCCGAGGCGACGGCCGCACCGGCCCCGACGGAGGGCCGACCCGGTCCGGACTTCCCGGCCATTCCAGATTTCCCGGTCACCCCGGACTCTGCGGCCACCCCGGATTCCGCGGCCACCCCGGATTCCGCAGCCACCCCGGATTCCCCGGACGCCGCGCGCTGACCGCGCCCGGGCGGCCCGGACGGCGAGCGGCCCTCCGCGCTGCCGACGCGGAGGGCCGCCTTCACCGGGGGATCGGTGCTACCCGAGAGACACCTGAGGTAGTTGTGACCAGATTAGCGGTGAAGGGGCTACTCGGGAAGACTGTCCATTTGGTGCGACTTCCCGGCCCGGCGCCCGACCGGCAGCGCCACCAGCAGCAGCAGGCTCAGCAGCACGTACGTGTTGCGCACCAGGAACTCGCCCGGCGAGTCGGTGCGCACCGGGGCGACGCCCCAGTCGTAGAAGGTCACCACGCCGTACACGATCAGGGCGGTCGTGCCGACGGCGAGCGCGGCCAGCCCATTCCGGCGGCGGAGGCCCTCGCCGGTGCCGGGGTCGGCGCTCAGCGCGGCGTCCGCCAGCACCACCACCGCGGGGATGAACCAGTAGATGTGGTGGGTCCAGGTGATGGGGCTGACCAGCGCGCCGACCAGCCCGGTGAGGGCGAGCCCGGTGAGCGGGTTCCCGGCCCGGGCGGCCCGCGCCGCCCGCCACAGCCCGTACCCGGCGACGACCGCGACCAGCAGCAGCCACAGCAGCCGGTCCGGCTTCTCCGGGGCGGTGATGCGGCTGAGCAACCCGAACAGCGACTGGTTGCCGGTGTAGTCGGTGCGGCCGACCCGGTCGGTCGCCCACAGCTCGTGGGTCCAGAACCGCCACGAGTCACGCGGCGCGACCGCCGCGGCGAGCAGGGTCGCGGCGGCGGCCGTCGCGCTGGCCACCGCCGCCGCCCGCCACCGCCGGGTGGCCAGCAGGTAGACGATGAAGATGCCCGGGAAGAGCTTGAGCGCCGTCGCCAGCCCGACGCCCACGCCGGCCCAACGAGCCGCCCGGGGTACGGCGAAGAGCAGGTCGGCCAGGATCAGCACGACCAACAGCATGTTGATCTGACCGAAGGTGATCGTCTCCCGGGTGCTCTCCACGGCCAGCACGAGCAGGACCGCCACCGTGAGGGTGAACACACGGGGCAGGCCGTGCCGGGCGATCACCGGCGCCGACAGCCAGCGGGTGGTGACCACCACCGCGAACGCGGTCAGGATAGTGAAGATCGTCACGGTGGCGCCCAGCGGCAGCAACGCGAACGGACGCAGCAGCAGCGCGCTGAACGGCGGGTAGGTGAAGTAGAGCTCGCCCTGCACCCGGTCGGGCTGGACGTAGTCGTAGAGCGGGTTGCCGGCCGCCCACCAGTCCATCGCCCGCATGTAGATCTTCAGGTCGAAGAAGTCGTGTACCAGCCCGGGCAGGTAGAGCGCCGGCAGCACGGCGGCCAGCGCCAGCACGGCGGCGAGCCGACGGACCGTACGGCCGCCGGGGTCGTCGTCGGTGACGGCGGGCGGTGCGGCGGGTTCGGCTGGCACGGGGAAACCCTAGCGGTCGGGTCGCGCCACGGTGCGCGGGCGCGCGGCCGGCGGGGCTGCGCGTAGTCTGGGCCGGTGGCTGATCTTCTCGTCTGGATCGACTGTGAGATGACCGGGTTGGACCTCGGCAGGGACAAGCTGATCGAGGTCGCCGCGCTCGTCACCGATCCCGATCTCAACGTGCTCGGGGAGGGTGTCGACGTGGTGATCCACGCCGACGAGGCGGCGCTGGAGGCGATGCCGGAGATCGTCCGCACGATGCACGGCAAGTCGGGGCTGACCGAGGAGGTCCGGCGCTCGACGGTGACCCTGGCCGAGGCGGAGGACATGGTCCTCGACTACATCGCCAGCCACGTCAAGGACCCGCGCACCGCGCCGCTGTGCGGCAACTCGATCGCCACCGACCGGGGCTTCATCGCCCGGGACATGCCGCGCCTCGACGCGCACCTGCACTACCGGATGATCGACGTCTCCTCGATCAAGGAGCTGTGCCGCCGCTGGTACCCGCGGGTGTACTTCGGCCAGCCGCAGAAGGGGCTCGCGCACCGGGCGCTGGCCGACATCCGGGAGAGCATCCGGGAGCTGGAGTACTACCGGCGGACCGTCTTCGTGCCGCTGCCCGGCCCCGACGTGGAGACCGCCAAGGCGATCGCCGCCCAACTCTGAACCGGGCGGGAGAACCCGCTGGACGCGGCGGGCGGGGGTGGGGCTATTATTGGTCCGCACCCCGCCCGGGGCGATTGACCGGGTGCGGAAGGCATGGTGGCTGTAGCTCAGTTGGCAGAGCACCGGGTTGTGGTCCCGGTTGTCGTGGGTTCAATTCCCATCAGTCACCCGGTTGACGAAGGCCCCCTCCTTGCGGAGGGGGCCTTCGGCGTTTCCGGTGCTCAGGCGGTCGGGCTGGGCGTGGGCTCGCCGCTGGCGTCCGGGTCGGCCCCGGCCGGCTCGTACGGCAGGGCGCTGCCCTTGACGTACTCCTCCCAGCTCATGTTCCAGTCGGTCCAGCCGTTGCCGTTCTGCAGTTTGCGCTCGGTGCCCTTGACCGTGATCGGGTCGCCGATCCGGGTGTTGGCGAACAGCCAGGCGCCGTTGGCCATCGAGACGTTCACGCAGCCGTGCGAGACGTTCACGCTGCCCTGCTGCCCCTCCGACCAGGGCGCGGCGTGGATGAACTCGCCACCCCAGGTCAGCCGCTGGGCGTAGTCGATCTTCGTGCGGTAGCCCTCCTCGGGGCCCAGCTCCTCGAAGGTGTCGAAGACCGTCTTGCGCAGCTTCTCGATCACCACCATGGTGCCGCTCGACGAGGGGGTGCTCTTCTTGCCGAGGCTGACCGGGATGGTCTTGATCACAGACCCGTTCTTCGTGACGGTCATCCGCTTGGTCTTGTTGTCCACGGTCATGATCACCGCAGCGCCGATCTTGATGTCGACCGTGAGGTCCGCCCGGCCGTACCAGCCGCCGCCGAGCGGCAGGCCACCCGCCTGGATCCGGTAGGAGACGGTGCTGCCGGCCTGCCAGAACTCCTTCGGGCGGTAGCGGATCTCCGTCGGGCTGACCCAGTGCCAGATGCCCTCCTGGGCCGGCGTGGAGGTGACCGTCATCCGGCGCTGGACGTCGTCGCGGTAGTCCTCCGGGATGGCCCGGCCGAACTTGACGATCAGGGGCATGCCGACGCCGACCACCTGGTTGTCGCCGAGGAAGCTGGTGATCCGGACCTGCTTGCCGGGCTTCGCCATGGTGGTGAAGGTGCTGGTCGCCGTGGCGGGCCGGCCGTCGTCGCCGGTCGCGGTCACGGTGGCGGTGTACGTCTCGCCGTACTTGAGCGCGCCGGCGGGCAGCCAGCTCGTGCCGTCCCCGGCGAGCTTGCCCTCGACGGCCTCGCCGGCCGAGTCCTTGAGCTCGACGCTGGTCTCCTGGGCGTCCTTCGTGGTGAAGGTGATGCCGGTCGAGGCGGGCACGTCCTTCGCGTCGGCCTTGGGCTCGACGATCGTGGCCGCGGCCTTCGGCGCGGCGGGCTGGCCGCCGCCGTCCTGCCAGCCGGACGGCTTGCCTCCGCCGCCGTCGGTGCAGGCGGCGGTCAGGGCGAGTGTCGCGACGAGCACCGCCGCCGCGATCCCACGGCGTCGCCCGCCCCGCCGGTCGTCCCCACGCCGGATCAGCTGGTCCTGGACAGCTCGCATGATTCCCTCACAGTCGTGATCCCCGGTTGCCCATCGTCCCTCACTGACGCACCCGGACAGATACCCGTTCCTCAGGGTGAACCGAAACACGTCGGGCAACCTGTCCGAATATTGATAGAATCGGTGGCTTTTGCGAGGTGGGCCCGCGTTCCCGGGGTGACGGGGCGGCGGGCCGGCCGGGGGAAGCGACTCGGTCGACGATGTCGCGGTCCGGGGTCGTGACGAACGACCGGAGTCGGTGCGACCCGGCCCGGAACGCGGCGACCGGCCCGCGGGTGCGGACCGGTCGCCGGATCTTCGGGTGGAGGTGCGTCAGAACGCCGGCCCCGCACCGCCCTCGGGCACCGGCAGGGCGCTGCCCTTGACGAACTCGGACCAGCTCACGCTCCACGCCGTCCAGCCGTTGCCGGCGGCCAGCTTGCGCTCGGTGCCCTTGATGGTGATCGGGTCGCCGACCTTCGTCTTCTCGAACAGCCACCGGGCGTTCGCCGTCGAGACGTTGACGCAGCCGTGCGAGACGTTCTGTCGGCCCTGCACGTGCTCCGACCAGGGCGCGGCGTGGATGTACTCGCCGCCCCAGGTGAGCCGCTGCGCGAAGTCGATCTCCGTGACGTAGCGGTTCTCCGGATCCGGGTCGTCCCGGGTGTCGAAGACGGTGGACTCCTTCTTCTCCATCACCACCATCGTGCCGCTGGAGGAGGGCGTCTTCTTCTTGCCGAGGCTCACCGGCAGGGTGCGGACCACCTGGCCGTCCTCGTACACCGTCATCTTCTTGGTGGCGTTGTCGACCTTCATCTCGAACGCCCGGCCGATCTTCGCGGTGGCCGTGCGGTCGACGTTGCCGTAGCGGCCGTTGCTCAGCGGGATGCCGGCCAGCGCGATCCGGACGGTGAGGGTGGTGCCGGGCTTCCAGTACTCCGGCGCGCGGTAGTAGGCCTGGGTGCCGTTGTCGACCCAGTGCCAGGCGCCCGGCTGCGGCGGGTCGGTGTGCACGAACATGCGCTTCTGCACGGCGGCCCGGTCCTTCTTCGGGATGCCCGGGTGGAACTCGGTGACCACCGGCATCGCCACGCCGTACGTCTTGTCGTCGAAGAGGTACAGGCCTGAGCTGATCATGGACTTGGGCTTCGCCATCGTCGTGAAGGTGCTGGTGCCCTGGCTGGTCCCGCCGTCGGCGCCGGTCGCGGTGACCGTGGCCGTGTAGCGGGTGCCGTACTTCAACGGCTTCGACGGCACCCAGGACGAGCCGTCGGCGCGGAGCCGCCCCTCGACCTGCTTGCCGTCCGCCGCGGTCAGCGTGACGCCGGACACCTTGCCGCCGTCGGGCAGCTCCGCGCTGATCTCGGAGCTGACCGGCTTGTTCTTCGCCCCGTTGGCCGGGCTCAGCGCCAGCGGCGGACCGCTCGGCGCCGCCGGAGTGGCGGGATCGGCCGCCGCGCTCGCCGTGGCCGCCGTGGTGCCGCCCACGAACTCCGCCTTCTTCTGCTCGTCGCCGCAGGCTGTCAGTGCCAGCGACGCCATCAGACCGAGGGCGCCCACCATCGCCCCGGCCCGCGCGAACCTGCCCATCCCCACCTCTGTTCTCGCGTACCTGGCGCACATCGTGCCGCATGGACCCCGTTCCTCAGGCCCCTGTCGTCGTACGCCTGGTGGTTTTGCCCATGGATGCCCCTTAAGCTCGACCGAAGGGGGGAGCCGGGGATCGGATTGGAACCCGGCTCGGAGGGCGTGCTAATGTTCTCCCCGTTGCCAGCGAGCGCCGCTAGCTCAACTGGCAGAGCAGCGGACTCTTAATCCGCGGGTTCGGGGTTCGAGTCCCTGGCGGCGCACCAGCAGTAACACCCTCAGGGCCGGTCGTTCAGACCGGCCCTGACTCCTTTTGGTGGCCCCTACATCAGGCACCGAACACACAACCGATGGTCAGCGATGCGTTCCGGTGGCGGCCCGCGTCAGCTCCTACGGGATGGCCCCTCCGCCCGAGTCGCCGTTGCCTCTGGCTGTGGGTTCGCCCTCCGCCTCCTCGAAGAGCGTCTGGCGCAGTCGCCACCGGTGCCGGCGACTGATCAGGAACTCGGTGACGGCCGTCACCAGGCAGACCCCGGCAAGGCAGGCCAGGGCCTGCAGAGCGGGCAGCCAGGCGGTGACCGGCAGTAGGGCCAGCAGGATTGCGGCGGCGGCGAGTCGGGGCCAGATGACGATGAGGATGCCGTGACCGAGCCGCCAGTGGAACGCGGCGTGGGCGAGCAGGAACAGGGCGACGCCGCCGTACATCGCGTACCGGCCGGTCCGGTCGAGCGGATCGCCGCGGTTGTATGAGTTGGCGGTCTCGATGAGGCCGGGCGTGTGTTTCAGTCCGAGGGAGAGCAGGATGATCCCTGCGATCATGGGTAGGTGCAGGTAGGTGTAGGCGTCCCGGGCGAGTCGTACCCGGTGGATCGGGTCGGCGGTGCGCAGCGCGTGCTGTCCGACGAGCGCGGTGAGGTCGAAGTAGATCCATTCGAGGGAGCAGGCGATGACGGCGGCGAGCGCCGAGGCGATGAGGAAGCTCGCTGTGGCGTGCAGGTAGCTGCCGGTGACGCCGATCGACACCAGCACCTCGCCCAAGGCCAGGATGATGATCAGGTTGTGTCGCTCGGTCCAGTGCCGGGCGGAGAAGATCTGCCGACGCACGGGTAGCGCCATCCCGGCGCCGTAGTCGATGCTGATGGCCAGTACCCACAGGGCTATCTGGCCGGCCAGCGTTGTCGTGCTGCCGAGCCCGCCCAGCGGCAGCAACGCGGCGCTGAACAGTAGGCCGATGGCGGCGAGCGCCGGCACGGTGAGCGACACGATCTCGTGGCCCCGCAGGCTCGGCGTGGCGTACCAGCGTAGCCCCAGGTACAGAAGCCGGACTGTGGCGTAGCAGCCGACGAACCCGACAGGGGCTGCCACGCCGTCGGGAACACCCTTGAACGCGTCCAGCGTGATGGCCGCCAGCACGAACAACACCGGCGTTGTCGCCAGCAGGGTGAGCCTGGCCAGGCCGAAGTTTCCCCGTACCCGGTTGCTCAGCCAGGCGAAGAGCGACCACAACCACCAGAGCAGGGCCAGGACAAGCAGCCCGTGTACGACACCGAGGCCACCCTTGTCGGCGGTCATCAGCGTGGTGACCTGAATGAACGCGAAGACGAACACCACGTCGAAGAAGAGCTCTGCGGTGGAGACGCGAGAATGTTCGGAGATCCGCCAAACGCCTGGGCGCAACCTCTGGACCATGGAAGAGGCCTCCCGTGATCAGGCTGAGCTGGCCGCCGGCCACCCGCGTTGCATCCACGTCTCCTCGTCGCGGCAACTCGCTGTCTGCGGCTACCCTGGCCGACGCGCCGCAAACCGGTGGATCACTGCTCTGGCTCGGCATGGCCTTGCCGCTCCGTACTCGCCTGCCTGATGGTCTGGGTCTCCGCGCCCCTGTTCCTGCGAAGGATCGGTGGCGAGGCCTGTGCGCGGGGCCGGCGTTGTCCGGCCGTGGTTGCGGGTACCCGGCACGGATGGCGGAGGTGCTTGAAGACGGGGACATCTACTTCCTCTACCGGCCCCGGGTGGAGGAGGAGCACGTCGACTCGCTGGAGGAGGTGCAGCGGCTGCTGGTCGTGATGCACCCGTGGCGGGGACGACACTTGCGGCTGCTCGTGGTCGGGCGTAAGCGCCTGCCCGGTATCGACCAGCACGACCGCTTCTGGGCGTTCGTCGACGAGGTGGTGGACCGGCCCGAGCAGTTGCACAAGAGCCTCCAGGCGCGCGCGTACCGGACAGCGACCCGCGGCGAACGGGAGCAGCCGCCGGCCCGGCCGGTGGCGGAGGGGGCGTACGTGATCGCCCGGCACGACGACCACACCCATCTGGCGTACGAACTCGAACTCCCGCTGCGCCCCGGAGCGCCGCAGCACGAGCTGAGCATCGAGCCGGAGGCGAGCTACATCATCACGGTGAAGAACCCGCAAGCACCCTCCCCGCCCAGGGTCGGACTGCGCGGGGACCAGAAGGTCAAACTGCCCGCTCAGCTGCAGGGGAAGTTCCACGGCCGTCGTTTCGCCCCGCTCGACCCGCCGGACTTCCTCGACCATCCCGGGACCGAACTCGTCCTCGTCGGCGCGGCCCACGACGCCTCCGAGGAGCTACGGATCGACCTGGACGCGGAGGTCGAGCGGGCGGCGCGGAGCACGATCTTCGGGGACCTGCGGATCGGACGACGGGATCGTCCGGTCGAGCCGCTCTTCGCAGGGGAGTGGGCGTAGCGGCGAGCAGCGCGAGACCCCGGGCGCGGCTCTGCGTGGCTGTTGGGGCAGCCAGCGTGCGCCGCTCGGGACGGACGGTCCCGTCGGCGATCGGCGCCCGCGTGCCGGGTGCCGCACCCCCCCCGGGACGGTCCGCCAGCGCAGCCGCTGCTCCCGGGTGACGGCCTTCTGCATTTGACCATCGTCGATCAGCGGCGGGGTAACTCACCGACGTGCTCTCACGGAATTCCCATGTCAGGGAAGTGCGCCGAACTGCACGGACGAATTGTGTGGCCGTCCCTCGTCGTCGGCGACCGACGTCCCCGCGGCCCGGACCGGCCGCACTGCCGCCCGGACGCTCCGGCGCTCCCGGTCGCCGCCCGAACCGTTGTGGGTGCGGCGCAGCCGGCAGCGCCGACCGTCCGCAGTGGAGCCTTCTGCTGCTCGCGTAAACACCCCTGTTTGGGAGCGGCATTCCGCTCGGGAAGCGGATAGGGTCGACAGAGGATCATCTCCGCTGCGTCGCCCGGTCGACGGGTGAATTTGCCGGGGGAGCAATTTCCGAGGGAGAGAGGGCGAACATGATCCGGAAGCCGAATCTGTCCGTGGACGCACGGTACGTCCTGCCGTCGTTCGCTGAGCGGACGTCGTACGGCATGAAGGAGACCAACCCGTACAGCAAGATGTTCGAGGACCGGATCATCTTCCTCGGCACACCGGTCGACGACGCCGCGGCCAACGACGTGATGGCGCAGCTCATCACGTTGGAGGCGACGGATCCCGAGCGGGACATCACCATGTACATCAACTCGCCCGGCGGCTCGTTCACCGCCATGACGGCGATCAACGACACCATGCGTTACGTCCGTCCGGACGTGCAGACCGTCTGTCTGGGGCAGGCGGCGTCCTCCGCCGCGATCCTGCTGGCGGCGGGCACCCCGGGTAAGCGGATGGCGCTTCCGCACTCGCGGATCCTGATCCACCAGCCCGCCATCGAGGGCGTCCAGGGTCAGGGCACCGACCTGGAGATCCAGGCCCGGGAGATCATGCGGATGCGCACCCAGATGGAGGAGATGCTGGCCCAGTACTCCGGCCGCCCCCAGGAGGAGGTCTCCCGCGACATCGAGCGGAACAAGATCCTCACGGCCGACGACGCGGTGGCCTACGGGCTGGTCGACACCATCCTGCGCAGCCGGAAGAAGAGTGCGGCGGCGATGGCGGCCAGCTGAGCTGACCTGTCCGGGGTCGACGGCGCCACCGGCCCGTCGGCCCCGCTCTGGTCAGTCCCGCGCTGTCACGCCGGCCCGCTCTGGTCAGTCCCGCGCTGTCGCGCCGGCCCGCTCTGGTCAGTCCCGCGCTGTCACGCCGGCCCTGTCCGGGGTGGGCGGCGGGTCGTCCAGCGCGGGTAGCAGGCTCCCCGCGAGGTGCGGCTGGTAGCCCCCGCTCGCGGTCCACCCGCCGTCGAAGCGCACGGTGGTGGCGGTCAGGTAGCGCAGCTCGTCCGCGGCCAGTGCCCGGATCAGTTCCGCCACCTCGGCCGGCTCCGCCAGCCGACGCTGCGGGGTGCCCCGCACGATGGTCTCCTCGTCGAGGAGGTTCCGGTGGATGCCGTCCATCACCAGCGGCGTCCGGACGTAGCCCGGGCTGACCGCGATGACCCGGATGTTCTGCGCGGCCCACTCCACCCCGAGCACCTCGGTCAGCATGGCGACACCGGCCTTCGAGGAGCAGTAAGCCGCTCCCTCCACCATCGCCAGGTGCGCCGCCACGGAGGCGATGTTGACGACCAGCCCGCCGGCCCGCCGCAACGCCGGGAACATCGCCCGGCAGCAGTAGTACGTCCCGGTCAGGTTGACCCCGATGACCCGCTCCCACGCCGCCGGCGCCAGTTCGCTGGCGAACCCGCGCCCGCCGATGCCGGCGCTGTTGACCAGCAGGTCGGCCCGCTCGACCTCGGCCGCCGCCGCGGCCACCTGGTCGTAGTCGCGTACGTCGACCTGCCGCCCGGTCACTCCGTCCGCGTCGCACGGGCGACGGTCCCAGCCGATCACGCGCCACCCGTCGTCCACCAGCCGCCGTGCCACGGCCGCGCCGATCCCGCTGGCCGCGCCGGTGACCACGGCCAGCCGCTGCCCACTACCGTGCAACCTGCCCTCCCTGGGTGTGCGACGTTCAGTTCGGGGGCAGCCGCAGCCGGGCGATGCGCCGTTCGCCGTCCAGGGCGCGCATCGCCCGGGCCAGCGTGGCGACGTGCAGTTCGTCCTCGCCGCGTTCGAGCATGGTCTCCGCCGTCACGCCGATCGCCTTGGCCTCCGCCATCAGCGCCTGCGCGGCCAGCACGCATCCCCGCACGTCGAAGTGGCCGCTGTCCCGGGCCGGATTGAGACGGGCGACCAGGTCGACGATGCGCAGGTAGCGGTCCACCAGCTCCTGCTCGGCGCGGGTCAGCGCGGGAAGCTCTCGTTCCGTCATGGACTCACCCTGTCATCCCGGTGCCGGCGCTGCCAGCCGCCGAGCACCTCGCGGCTGGCGTGGGCGACCTCGTCGAGGACGGCCTGGAACGCCGCGAGCACCGGGTCGTCGGCCGCGCCCGGTGCCGGTGGGCCGGCGGGGTGGGCGGCGTCGTCGGCGCCGGGCAGCACGGCGAAGTCCGGTCGCAGGCCCTGCACCCACAGCGCCGCGGCGAGCCGGGCCAGCGCCGCCAGCCCGTCGGGGCGCCCCTCCGAGGCGCTCACGACGACGTGCCGCTGGCCGTGCAACGTGTCGCGGACGAAGGCGGCGAGGCTGCCGTGGCCGACCTGCACGAAGACCCGGGTGCCCTCGTCGTGGAGGCGCTGCACCAGTTCCCGGAAGCGGACCGGCGAGACCAGGTGGCGGACCAGGAGCCGAGCCAGCGCCGACTCGTCGTCCGGGTAGCGGTCCACCGTGGTCGCCGACCAGACCGGCACCGTCGCAGCCCGCAGCGGGACGGCCCGGAGGATGGCGGCCACCGGGTCGAGGTAGGGCGCCAGCATCGGGCTGTGGAAGCCGGACCGGAACGGCAGCACCGTCCGGGGCACCGAGGGATCGGCGATCCGGGCGAACGCGGTGTGGATCGCCGCGTCGGTGCCGCAGAGCACCGTCTGCCGGGGACTGTTGTCGTGGGAGATGACCACGTCGGCCACCCCGTCGATGAGCCGTCTCGCCTCGACCACCGGACAGCCCACCACCGCGAACGCCACGTCGGGCAGCTGGTAGGCGTCCGGCCCCATCCGCCGGGCGAAGTCGTCGAACGCCTCCGCCGCCCACCTGCCGGCGGAGAACAGGGCGCTCCACTCGCCGGCGCTGTGCCCGGCGACGAGATCGGGCCGGATGCCCATCCGCCGCAGCGCGCCGTCCAGCAGGTGCCCGGTGTGCAGGAGGTCCCACGTCCGGCCGCCCACCGTCCCGGTGCGGTCCGGTTGGTAGCCGGGCAGGCCGAACGCCCCGGCCACGTCGTCCAGCGGTGGCCGGTCGTGTGCGGACAGGCCCGGGAAGAGGAACGCCACCCGGCCGGGACGGCCCGGCCGCAGCACCGGATCGGTGGTGTACCAGAGGTCGGCCGGGCCGGCCCACGACCGTTCCCGCAGGACGAGTTCCTGGGCGAGGGCGAGCCGGTCCGGGGTCGGGGTCAGCAGGGCCAGCCGGCACGGCAGGTCGGGGTCGTCCGGCTGTCCCGGGTGGCGCGCGCCCCGGGCCACCGCCCGGAGCCGGTCCGCGAGTTCCGTCGGGGACGACGCCGCCAGGCGCAGGACGGCCGGTCCCGACTGGCGGGGGTGCGGCGACCGGGCCGGCTCAGTCATCGAACCCGGCGGGCTGGAACGGGGCCGGGTCGCCGGCCACGTACAGCACCTGGTGCGCGTCCCGCGGGCCCTCGGCGATCTCGCACATCAGCGCCTCGACGCCAGCCTCCGGGTCGATCACCGCGATGCCGCGGCGCGCGTACTCCCGTTCCAGCTCGGCCGAGACCATGCCACCGCCGGCGGCGGCCCACGGACCCCACGCCACGGCGAGGGTGCGGCCGGTGAAGCGGTCGGCGGCGGCCAACGCCAGGGTGTCCAGCGCGTCGTTCGCCGCCGCGTAGTCGGCCTGCCCCCGGTTGCCGAACGCCCCGGAGACGCTGGAGAAGAACAGCAGCAGGCGCAGGTCCGGCTTCAGCGCGTCCAGCAGGACCCGGGCGCTGCGCACCTTGGCGTCGTAGACGGCGGTGAAGGCGGCCTGGTCCTTGTCCCGGATGAGCCGGTCGTCGAGCGTCCCGGCACCGTGCACGACGACGTCGATCCGGCCGTGCCGGCGGTAGACCTCGTCGACGGTGGCGGCCAGGCGGGCGTCGTCGCGGATGTCGAAGCGGTGGTACCGCACGGACGCGGCGTGCGCCTCGAGCCGGTCGAGGACGGCACGCAGCTCGCGCCCGGCGAGCAGGGCCCGCAACCGGCGCTCCACCTCGGCCAGCGTGCCGGTGCCGGCCGCCAGCAGGGCGCGGCGCAGCTCGACCGGGTCCGTCAGGCCGGCCGTGGCGGGGTCCTCCGCGGACTCCGGCGGGGCGGTACGCCCGACGATCTCCAGGTGGCAGCCGTACCGCTCGGCGAGCGCCACCGCCGTCCGGGCGGTGATGCCCCGCCCGCCGCCGGTGACCAGCACCACCGAGTCGGGGTCCAGGTCCAGCGCATCGGACCCGGCGGGGAGCTCCTGCCGGACGTAGCGGCGGGTCACCCGGGACCCGTCGGGCAGGCCGACCACCCCCCGGGGCGTCCCACCGGCCACCTCGCCGACGATCCGCTCGGCGACCGCCTCCGCGCCGCCCTGGGGGTCCACGTCCAGCAGGCGGACCCGGGTCTGCGGATACTCGTGGGCCACGGTGCGGACCAGCCCGGCGAAGCCGATCCCGGCCAGCGCGGCGTGCTGCCCGGCCGGGGCGGTCTCCGAGTCGACGGGCGCGAAGTGACCGCCCATCGTGGTGACCACGGTGATGTCCGGCACCCCCGCGGTGAGCAGCGCGCGGAGCCGGTCGTAGGCCGCCGGCAGGGCCGGCTCGCCGGCGGCGTCCGTCACCGGCAGCAGGATCGCCAGGTCGAGCTGCCCCGGCGGGGTCGCGGCGTCGGCCGTGGAGACCCCGGAGCGGGCCAACCGGCGGCGCAGCGCGTCCGCCAGGTCGGGCGCGCCGCCGGCGACCGCCGCGACGCGTCCGGAGAGGTCGGCGGCGGCGCGGGACGGCGCGGGCAGCGGCTGGAGGGCGGGGACGTACCGGTCCGGCGCCCGGCCCGGGGCGGTCCCGGTGGGCGTCCCGGCGTCCGGCGTGGACCGTCCGGCCGTCTCCGGGTCGTGCGTGGCGCGGCCGGCCGTCCGGGTGTCGGCCGGCCCCGCGACGTCGCCCGGTGTCGTGGCCGGGCCGGTCGCCGCCGGGTCGAGCGGGGGAAGCAGCGCCACCAGGTCGGCGATCGTACGGGCGCCGACGAGGGTCGACACGCGCGTCTCCGGTCGCGGGACCGCCAACCGGCGCAGCAGCGTCTCGGCCAGCTCCGTCCGCTTGATCGAGTCGATGCCGAGGTCGGCTTCCAGGTCGATGGTGGGGGTGAGCATCTGCGCGGGATAGCCCGTCCGCTCGCTCAACAGGTCGACGGCGAGGCCGAGGACGGTGGTCGGGCCGGCGTCGGTCGCCTCGGCGCGGGCGGGCTCGGTGGACGCCGCCGCGGCGACCGGCGTCGGGTCCGGTGCGGACCGCCGCGGCCGGGGCTCCCGGTCCAGGTAGCCGAGCACGATCTCGCGCTGGGCGTCGACCAGTTCCCGGCTGTTGCGCAGGAACTCCAGCACCGCCGTCTCGCGCGGATCCCCGCTGCCGGCGCTGTCCGCCGCCGCCAGCCGGGGCGCCTCGTCGGCGGGGCGCAGGCCGTTCGGCACCGGCTTGCCGTCCGGGCCCCGCACGAGGTGCCCGTCGACCGTCCACCCGGTGGCGGCGGGGGCGGGGGCCGAGGTGGCCCGCGGGCCGGCGAAGAGGCGGGCCGGGTCCACCGGCACCCCCGCGACGGCCAGCTCCGCCAGGGCGTGCAGCAGGCGGGGCAGCCCCGGTTCGTTCGGCACGTCGCAGCTGACCGCCCGGTGCGGCCGGTCGCCGAGGATCCGGCCGATCATCCGGCTGAGCACCCGTCCGGGCCCCACCTCGACGAAGACCCGGGCCCCGGCGGCGTACATGTCCTCGACCTGGGTCAGGAACCGCACCGGGGCGGCGAGCTGCCCGGCGAGGATCCGGCGGATCTCGTCCGGTGCGTCCGGGTAGCGCTGCCCGGAGGCGTTCGCCCAGACCGGCCGCTGTGGCGGCTGCACCGGGCAGTCGGCGAGGACGGCGGCGAACTCCTCGGTGGCGTCGGCCATCGCCGGGCTGTGGAAGGCGCAGGAGACGCCGAGCGTGGTGGCGGACCGGCCCCGGGCGCGCAGCCCGGTCACCGCGGTCGCCACCGCCGCCTCGGGGCCGGCGATCACCACCTGCTCCGGGGCGTTGTGGTTGGCGATCACCACGGCGTCGTCGAGGCCGGCCCCGGCGAGGGCGGCGGCGACCTCGTCGGCGCTCGCGGCGACGGCCGCCATGGCGCCGCCCCGCCCGCCGGCCGCGTGCATGGCGGCGGCCCGGGCGGCGGTCAGCCGCAGCAGGTCCGGGCGGGACAGGGCGCCGGCGGCGTGCAGGGCGACGAGTTCGCCGTAGCTGTGCCCGCCGAGCAGGTCGGGCCGGACCCCGAGGGAACCGAGCAGCTCCAGCAGGGCCAGCTCGGCGACCCCGAGGGCGGGTTGGGCGTGGCGCGTGTCGGCGAGCGTGGCCGCCCGGGCCGCCGCCGTCGCCTCGTCGAACGAGGTGGGCGGGAACATCACCGCGGCCAGCGCCGGGTCGTCGTACAGGTCGGTCCGCATGGCCGGGAAGGCCGCGAAGAGGTCGGCCAGCATGCCGGGGCGTTGGCTGCCCTGCCCGGGGAAGACCAGCGCCACGACGGGCGGCTCCGCCGGGCCGGGGTCGGCCAGGTAGACCCCGGCCCCGGGGTCGGCGGTGCCCACGGCGGCCAGCCGCAACCGCTCCCGCAGCTCGTCGAGGCTGCCGGCCACGACGGCGGCCCGGACCGGCCGGCCGTCGTCGCGGGTGCGGCCGAACCACTCCAGCGCGAGGGCGTGCAGCGCCCCGTCCCCGGGCGGCGCGTCGGCGGCCAGGGCGGACAGGGCACGTGCCGCCTCCCCGGTCGACTGCTCGTCGGCCGCGCGGAGCAGGAAGAGCTCGGCCGGCCAGCGTTCCCACGCCTGGTCGGGGTCGGCGGTGCTGGGGTGGGCCCGGACCACGGCGTGGAAGTTGGTGCCGCCGAAGCCGAAGGCGCTGACGCCGGCGGCGCGGCGGGCCGGGGGAGTGAGCCAGGGCCGGGCCGCGCCGTCGAAGGCGAACGGGCTGGCCGTGGCGTCCCAGTAGGAGTTGGGCCGGGTCAGGTGCCCGGTCGGCGGGCGGACCCCGGTCTGCACCGCCCGGACGGCCTTGATCAGGCCCGCCATGCCGGCGGCGCACTTGGTGTGCCCGATGAGCGACTTGACCGAGCCCAGCGAGCAGGTGGCCGGCCCGGCCCCGCGGGCGGCGAACACCTCGGACAGGGCGGACAGCTCGGTGCGGTCACCGACGACGGTGCCCGTGCCGTGCGCCTCGACCAGGCCGATCTCACCGGGCGCGACGCCCGCCGCCCGCAGGGCCCGCTCGACCGCGTGCCGCTGGCCCTGCGCCCGGGGGGCGGTGAGGCCCATGCCGCGGCCGTCGCTGGCGCCGCCCACGCCGGCGATCACCGCGTGGATCCGGTCGCCGTCGCGTTCCGCGTCGGCCAGCCGCTTGAGCACGAGACAGGCGACCCCCTCGCTGATCACGATGCCGTCGGCGGACTCGTCGAAGGTGCGGCACCGCCCGGTGGGCGACAGCGCCTGCACCGAACCGAAGAGCAGGTAGTCGTGCACCGCGTTGTGCACGTCCACCGCGCCGCACAGCACCATGTCGCTCGTGCCGACGGCCAGCTCCTTGCAGGCCAGGTCGACCGCCGCCAGCGAGGACGCGCAGGCCGCGTCGACGGTGTAGTTGACCCCGCCCAGGTCGAGCCGGTTGGCGATGCGCCCCGCGATGACGTTGCCCAGGATGCCGGGGAAGGAGTCCTCGGTCAGGCGGGGCAGGTGGGCGTCGAGCGCGGCGGGCGGCTCGGCGAAGTACGTCGGGAGCAGCGCCCGCATCCCGTACGCCGTCGCGAGGTCGGCGCCGGGCTCGGCCCCGAAGATCACCGAGGTCTGCGCCCGGGGGAAGGGGCGGTCGGCGTAACCGGCGTCGGCCAGTGCCCGCTCGGCGACGACCAGGGCGAGCAGTTGCGCGGGATCGATGCTTCCGAGTGCGGCGGGCGGTACGCCGTGGGCCACCGGGTCGAACGGCACGGGCGCCAGGAAGCCGCCCCAACGGGACGGGCTCTTCTCGCCCGGGCGGGGATCGTCCGCCGAGTAGTAGCGGTCCGCGTCCCACCGCCCGGGGTCGACCTCCACCACGGCGTCGGTGCCGGCGACGATGTTGGCCCAGAAGGAGGCCGCGTCGGAGGCACCGGGAAACGCGCAGGCCATGCCCACGATCGCGATGTCCATGGAATGCCCGGATCCTTTCCTCATCCCGTCCCCGTCCCGCGCCCGGTCCCACTCGTGACGGGCGGACGCGCGGTCGTACTCGAAAAGGGCACGTCGGCGGCGACGTCCGTGAATGCGCATAGCGCTGCGACGGACGTTTATGTGTTGCGGCCAGTGGCACTGCGGCGGTCTGCCGCGGTGGCTTCGCACGGGCGGCGCTGACGGTCTGGTGCCAGTTATAAAGACGCGAACCCCGAGTGGGGGTTCGGAGGGTCGGCACAAGCAAGATCGGTTGGTGCCTGCCTGCCTCCGAATGATCTCGTTCGATTTGCAAGCGTTTCCTCGATCCTTGCATACCGGCTGGTATGTGTCCACCCGTGATCGAATGCTCACCCGAACCGCCAGTTTTTGGCAGGCGATGCCCGCTTTGGAGGCATTTGGGGGCCGCTCGGGCGTGGAAGTTCCGCGGCCTGCGGGCCCCGCGGCGGCCATCACGAGGCTGAGTCCGTGATCAGCGTCACTCGATCCCGTGGAACTGCAGCTAGCCGCGATAATGCGCGGCGGCCAAGGGATCGTTAATTGCCGGATCTGTCTGCGCTAATGCGTACGTCGGTGACCCCGAACTTATTGGTGGGGATTGACTCCGTCCGGGCTCCATGATGTGCTTCCCGGGTCCCGACGGGGTTGGCGGAAATGCGCGGAGTGCTCCCGGGTGGTCGACCGGGAGGTCGGGACGCCGGTGTCGTACCCGCCGTGGCGGCGACACCGCTGGGGCAGGGAGAACGTGGGGGAACGGGGACATCCAAGTGCTGATCCGGCCTGTCGATCGGGTGTGTGAGCACCGCGACCGTGGGTGGCGGACGACCGCCTGCCGCGGTGCGTCGAGCGCCCGCTCGCCGGGGCGGCGCCGGCGCGGCTGAGCTGGCCGCCGCGGGCGGATCGTCAGGTCCGGATAGAGGGGCCGCCCCGCGCCGGGTGCGGCGTTCGAACCATGTCACGGGGGGAACCAGTGGATCTTGGATTGGACGGTCGGCGGGCGCTCGTCACCGGGTCGTCGTCCGGCATCGGAGCGCGGATCGCCGAGATGCTCGCCGACGAGGGAGTGACGGTCGTCGTGCACGGGCGCTCCGTGCCCGCCGCGGAGTCCGTGGCCCAGGGCATCCGGGCCCGGGGCGGCGTCGCGGAACCGATCGTGGCGGACCTGCTCGACACCGACGGCCCGCACCGACTGGCGGTCGCGGCCGAGCGCTACCTCGGCGGCGTCGACATCCTGGTCAACTGCGCCGCCACCGGCCTGGACCGGCCGTGGGACGACACCACGGACGAGGACTGGCGGCGCCTGCACGAGCTCAACGTGGTGGCGCCGGCCCGCCTCGCCCAGGCGCTGGTCCCCGGCATGCGTCGCCGGGGCTGGGGCCGGCTGATCCAGATCGCCAGCGGCGCCGCCACCCAGCCGCAGGTCGGCTCGGTGGCGTACTCGACGACCAAGGCGGGACTGGTCAACCTCACGACGGGGCTGGCCCGGGCGTTGGACCGCACCGGCATCACCGTCAACACCGTCAGTCCCGGCATCGTCGTCACCCCCCGGGTCGAGGCGTACGTCCGCGGTCTCGCCGCCGACCAGGGCTGGGGCACCGACTGGTCCGACATCGAGCAGCGGGTCCTCGCCAGGTCGATCGACAACCCCACCGGCCGGCTCGGCACACCCGACGACGTGGCGGCGCTGGTCGTCTTCCTCGCCAGCCCCCTCGCGGGCTTCGTCAACGGGGCCAACCACCGCGTCGACGGCGGCGCGATCGCCGTCGTCAACTGAGTCTCCGCGGAAGGATCAATGGTGACTGTCCACTACTCGGCGGACCGACGACCACGGTGGTTCCTCTTCCCGGACACCCCGGAGGCGCCGGTGGCGTTGTACTGCCTGCCGCACTCCGGGGCGGGGGCGACCGCCTACCGGGCCTGGATCCCGGCCGCGGCGCCGGGCGTCGCGGTACGCCCCCTGCAGCCGCCCGGCCGGGAGAGCCGCATCGACGAGCCGCCCGCCTTCGACGTCGCCGAGGTCGCCGACGTGCTGGCCGACGAGACCCGGCCGTACGCGCTGTACGGCCACAGCTTCGGCGCCCTCGTCGGGCACGCCGTCGTGGCGGAACTCCAGCGCCGCGGCGCCCCGCTGCCCCGGCGGCTCGTCGTCGGCGGGTCCCGCCCCCCGGACGACCTCCCGGAACTCGCCCGCCGGCTGCTCGTCCTCGACGACGAGGAGTTCCTGCGCGAGGTCGTCGGGATGGGCGGCACCCCGGCCGAGATCCTGGACCACCCGGCGCTGGCCGCCCTGCTCATCCCGGTGCTGCGGGCCGACTTCGGCTGGATCGACCGCTACGCCGGCGCCACGCACGGCCCGGTCGACGTGCCGATCCTCGGCTTCGCGGGCACCGAGGACCCGATCGCCACGGCCGAGGCGATGGCCGGGTGGCAGCGGATGACGTCCCGCGGGTACCGCGGCCACAGCGTGCGCGGCGACCACTTCTTCCACACCACCGACCCCGCCGGGGTGGTACGGGCCATCGCCGCCGACCTGGCGGCCGATTCCCGGTAGCGCCCCGGTGCGTCAACTCGACGGGCCCGGCAGCGGGCGACGAGGTCCCCGGTCTCTTTGTCCGGAACGGAGCGGCACATGACAGACTGCCTGATCGTCGGTTTCAACGACGTCGACTTCGCCAGCTACGTCAGCGACGTGCGCCTCATGGGGGCCGACTCCGGCGCCTTCCGCGACCTGCGCCTGGCGTACATCGACCTCGACGGGCGACCGCTGCGCGCGCTGGACGCGCTGAGTCACCTGCGCGAGAGCCCGCCGGGCGCGCCGAAGCCGTACTTCCACAACGCGGACTTCCTCTGGCCGGTGGTCACCGTGCTGGGCAGCTTCCTGGCCCGCCGGGGGTTGAGCGTCGACTTCGTCAACCTGTTCCAGCACGAGCGGGAGCAGTTGCGGGAGAAGCTGGCCGGCGACGTCCGCCTCGTGGCGATCACCACGACCCTGTACGTCTCGCCGCAGCCGATCATCGAGATCGTCGAGTTCGTCCGCCGGCACAACCCGAAGGTGTCCATCGTGGTCGGCGGGCCGTTCATCACCAACCAGGTGGCCGCGCTCAAGCGCCCCGACCTGGACGCGATGATGGACTACCTCGGCGCGGACTACTACGTCACCGGCCGCGAGGGCGAGCTGACCCTGGCCCGGCTGGCGCTCGCGCTGCGGTCCGGCACCGACCCGGGAGACGTGCCGAACCTGGCCTACCGCGTGGACGGCGACTTCGTCCACACCCGCACCGAGATCGAGTCGAACCCGCTGACCGAGTTGGTCGACTACCAGGTCTTCGGCCCCGACGCGTTCAACGAGTTCGTCACCACCCGGACGGCGAAGTCCTGCCCGTTCTCCTGCGCCTTCTGCGGCTTCCCCCAGCGGGCCGGCAAGTACACCTACCTCGACGTGACGCACGTCGAGCGGGAGCTGGACAACATCCGCAAGCTGCCGTCGGTCAACACCGTGACGTTCATCGACGACACCTTCAACGTCCCCAAGAACCGGTTCCGGGACATCCTGCGGATGATGATCGACAAGGACTACGGGTTCAAGTGGAACTGCTTCTACCGCAGTGACCACGGCGACCGCAGGACCATCGAGCTGATGAAGGAAGCCGGCTGCGAGGGCGTCTTCCTGGGCATCGAGTCGGGCAGCGACGTGCTGCTCAAGCAGATGAACAAGACCGCCCGCCGGGCGGACTACATCGACGCGCTCGGGGCCTTCAACGAACACGGCATCTCGACGTACGCCTCGCTGATCGTCGGCTTCCCCGGCGAGACGGAGGAGACCGTCGCCGAGACCGTGGACCTGCTCGACCAGGGCCGGCCGGACTACTTCCGGGCCCAGCTGTGGTACTGCGACCCGGTCACCCCGATCTACCAGCGCCGGGACGAGCTGGGCATCAAGGGCGAGGCGTTCAACTGGAGCCACCAGACGATGGACTGGTCCACCGCCGCCCAGATCATCGACGACCTCTTCGTCGACGTGACCAGCTCCGTCTGGCTGCCGCAGTTCGGGTTCGAGCAGTGGAGCACCTTCTACCTCCAGCGCAAGGGGATGTCCGGCGAGCAGGTCAAGGACTTCGTCCGCGCCTTCAACGGCGTCCTGGCCGACCAGCTGCGCCACTCCGGCGGCAGCGCCGCCCAGCCGGAGCTGCTCGACCGGTTGCGCCGGGCGAGCCAGTTCGAGGCGGTGAACCCGCCGGGCCCGGCGCCGTCGCCGGTGAGCTGACCGTCCCGCCCGTCCCAGCAGAAAGCGGTACCGTGCGCCGAACACCTTCCGACGCGGTCCGGGCCCGGCTGGCCAGCCGGCTGGCGGCCGGGGCCGAGTTCCTCGCCAACGACACGACGGTCGACCCCCTGCCCGACGACGCGGCGGCCACCGACGGCCCGCGGCGGTTCGCGGCCGACGGACACCCGTCGGACCCGGACGCCCCGGCCCCGGTCTCCTTCGCGCAGCGCCGCCTGTGGTTCCTGCACCAGTTCCAACCGGACAGCCCGGCCTACCACGTGCCGGCGGTGCTGCGGCTGACCGGACCGCTCTCCGTGGACGCCCTGCGGGACGCGCTGGACCGGCTGGTGGCGCACCATCCCGCCCTGCGCACGGTGTTCGACGACGTCGACGGCGAACCGGTGCAGCGGACGGTCGACGTGCCCGCCGTCCGGCTCGACGTGACCGACCTGACCGACCTGCCGGCCGCGCAGCGGGAGGACCGCGTGCGCGAGGCGGTCGCCGCCGAGCGGCAGCCCCCGTTCGACCTGCGGCGCGGGCCGCTCCTGCGGACCCGGCTGTTCCGGCTCGGCGAGGACGACCACCGGCTCTTCCTCGACCTGCACCACATCGTCGTCGACGGCTGGTCGCTCAGCGTCCTGGTCAACGACCTGGTCCGCTACTACGCGGCGGGGACCGGGCACGGCACGGCGCCCGCCCGGCCGCCCGTCGACCCGGCCGGGCACGCCCGCTGGCAGCACCACCGCGTCGGCGCCGGTGAGCTCGACGACCAGCTGGCCTGGTGGGAGCGGCGGCTCGCCGGCGCCTCCGCGACGGAACTGGCGCCCGACCGGGTGCGCCCCGCCGTGCTGGGCTGGCGGGGCGGCCGGCGGACCGTGCGCCTTGACGCCGAGCTGACCGACCTGGTCCGGGCCGCCGCCCGCCGGCACGCCGCCTCGCCGTACATGGTGCTCCTGGCCGGATTCGTCGCCCTGCTGCACCGGCAGACCGGGCAGTCGGACGTCGTGCTCGGCACGCCGGTCGCCGGCCGGGACCGGGTGGAGCTGGAGCCGCTGGTCAGCCTGCTGGTGAACACCGTCGTGCTGCGCACCGACGTCTCCGGCGACCCGACCTTCGCCGAGCTGGTGGCCCGGGTGCGCGACGTCGTGCTGGACGCCCAGACGCACCACGAAGCCCCGTTCGAGCTGCTCGTGGAGCGGCTGCGCCCCGTCCGGGACCCGGCCCGCCACCCGCTGTTCCAGATCGTCTTCGCGATGAAGAACCTCCCCCCGTTCGAGCGCCTGCACGTCGGCCCGCTGACGGTGGAGCTGCTCGACATGGTCGGCGAGGTCTCCAAGTTCGACCTCTCCGTGATGGCGTTCGAGGGCGACACGCACATCGACTGCGAGTTCGAGTTCAGCACCGAGCTGTTCGACGACGACCGCATCGCGCAGCTGATGGCGCAGTACCGGGCGATCCTCGGCTCGCTCTGCGCGCGTCCGGACCGGCGGCTGTCGGCGGCGGCGCTGCTGGACCCGGCGGAGGAGGACCGGATCGTGCGCCGCTGGAGCGGGCAGGTCCGCGACTACCCGACCGGGCCGGTGCACCACCTGGTCGCGCGGTGGGCCCGGACGGCACCGGACGCCCCCGCCGTGCGGGCCGACGGCAGGACCCTGACGTACGGGGAGCTGGACCGCCGCGCCGACGTCCTCGCCGCCCGGCTGCGGGCCGTCGGCGCGGGGCCCGGCCGGCCGGTGGCCGTCTGCCTGGACCGGGGCGCGGAGCTGGTGACCGCCTTCCTCGCCGTGCTCAAGGCGGGCGCGGCGTACGTGCCGCTCGACCCCGGCTACCCGCCGGACCGGCTCGCCTTCACGCTGGCCGACAGCCTGGCCTGCGCGGTGCTGACCAGCGAGGACCTGACCGGCCGGTTCGCGGCGGCGCGGACCGCGGTGCTCGACGTCGCCGCCGCTGTCTCCGCTGACGTCGACGCTGGTGGCGAGGCACCCGCCGGGGCCGGCGGGGTTGCCGCGCCCGTGGCGCCGGACCCACGGGAGATCGCGTACGTCATCTACACCTCCGGCTCCAGCGGGCGCCCCAAGGGCGTCGAGGTCACCCACGGCGGCCTGGCCAACCTGGTGCACTGGCACCTCGACGCCTACCGGGTCGGGCCGCAGGACCGGGCCACCCTCGTCGCCAGCCCCGGCTTCGACGCCTGCACCTGGGAACTGTGGGCGGCGCTGGCCGGTGGCGCGGCGCTGCACGTGCCGCCCGAGCCGGTCCGGGTCGCACCCGACCGGCTGGCGCGGTGGCTGGTCGACGAGGCGATCACCGTGACCTTCCTGCCCACCACCGTCGCCGAGGCGGTGCTCGCGGAGGAGGCCGTGACCGGCTCGGCGCTGCGGCTGCTGCTCACCGGGGGCGACGCGCTGACCCGTACGCCTTCGCCCGCGCTGCGCGCCCGGCTGGTCAACCACTACGGCCCGACGGAGAACACCGTGGTGGCCACGGCCGACCCGGTGCCCCCGCAGGACGGGCCGGTGGTGCACGCGCCCCCGATCGGCCGCGCCATCGCCAACGTCACCACCTACGTGCTGGACGGGGCCGGGCGACCGGTGCCGGTCGGCGTGCCCGGGGAGTTGTGCCTCGGCGGGCTCCAGGTGGTCCGGGGCTACCTGCGGGATCCCCGCCGCACCGCGGAACGCTTCGTCCCGGACCCCTTCGGGGCCACGCCCGGTGCCCGGATGTACCGCACCGGCGACCTCGTCCGCTGGCTGCCCGACGGTCGGCTGGACTTCCTCGGGCGGCTCGACAGCCAGCTCAAGGTGCGCGGCTTCCGGGTCGAGCCGAGCGAGATCGAGGCGGTGCTGGTGACCCACCCCGCCGTCCGGGAGGCCGCCGTCGTGGTCCGCGGCGACAACCCGGACCGCCGGGACCTCGCCGCCCTGCTCGTCCTCGAGGACGGGCCGGCGCCGACGTACGAGGAGGTGCGGGCCGTGGCCCGGCGGCACCTGCCGGGCTACATGGTGCCGGCGGTCCTCGCCGCGGTGGACGCCCTGCCCGTGACCACCAACGGCAAGCTCGACCGGGACCGGCTGTCCTGGCGAGACGGCCGGCCGCTGCGCCAGGAGGCCACGGCGGAGCCGCCGATCGGCGCCACCGAGCGCGCGGTCGCCGAGGTGTGGGCCCTCGTGCTCGACGTCCCGCCGTTGGGCCGTACCGACAACTTCTTCGACCTCGGGGGCCACTCGTTCCTCGCCCTGCGTGCCCGCCAGCAGCTCGCCGAGCGGCTCGGCGTCGAGCTGAACGTGGTCGACCTGTTCCAGTTCCCGACCGTGGCCGCGCTCGCGGCCCACCTGGACCGGATCCGCGCCACGCCGGAACCGGCCGGCGGGGAGCCGGACCCGGGGTCACCGGCCAGCCGTGCGCAGCTCCGCCGGGCGGCGGTGCGCGGTGGCGCCCTGGCACGTCGTCGACAGGCGCACGAACAGCGCCGCCTCGCGGAAGGGACGGACCGATGACCGAGCTGCCTGCGTACCTCGACGACCAGTTCGACAACGCCCTGGCGGTGGTCGGGATGGCGGGTCGTTTCCCGGGAGCGTCGAGTGTCGCGGAGTTCTGGCGGAACGTGTGCGCCGGGGTGGAGTCGGTGACGTTCTTCTCGCCGGAGGAGTTGGCGACGGCGGGGGTGCCGGAGTCGGTGTACTCGCATCCGTCCTATGTGCCGGCGAAGGCGCGGTTGGACGGCGTGGAGTTGTTCGACGCGGAGTTCTTC
>NZ_JBVJHK010000021.1:0-115360 GCF_055586845.1 Micromonospora sp. NPDC049139
CCGAGGCCCTCGCCGACTGGATCGCCACCCGCGGCTACGCCGCCTGATCCCACCACCACCAACGACAAGGGCCGGCCCCGAACGGGGCCGGCCCTTGTCGTCGTCTCCGTACCGGGCACGCCGGGCACGATCGGCCTCGGCGCAGGCAAGCCGGGCGGCGCAGGCGAGCCGGGCGGCGCAGGCGAGCCGGGCGGCGCAGGCGAGCCGGGCGACGCCGTCCGGCCGCCCTGCCAGCCGCAGAGGCGAGCCGGGCGGCGCAGGCGAGCCGGGCGACGCCGTCCGGCCGCCCTGCCAGCCGCAGAGGCGAGCCGGGCGGCGCAGGCGAGCCGGGCGGCGCAGGCGAGCCGGGCGACGCCGTCCGGCCGCCCTGCCAGCCGCAGACCGGTGCCTCACCGCCGGCTTCGCAGCAACGCACACCGGACGTCGGGGGTGGTGGTGGAACGCTGTCGAGCTGCCCCGTCCATGAGACCAACCGGCGCCCTTCACTGCCCCGTCCGTGCGGGCAGCTCGACAGCGGAACACGGCCGGCAGGCCGGACCTTGTACGCCCAGGCAGACACGGCAGCGCGGTGCCTGACCAGCAGCAGAACTCAGCACAGCCACGACCAACCCTGCTCCGCCCGGTCCGATCAACCGCGCGACCTGGTCCGACCGACCCGATCAACCGCGCGACCTGGTCCGACCGACCCGATCAACCGCGCGACCTGGTCCGACCAGCCCGGCAAGCCGCGCGGCTTTGTCGTACCGGTCCGGTCAGCCGCCGGAGTCGGCCAGCTCGGCGCCCTCGGGCACGGTGTCGTCGTCGCGGCTGGCAAGCCAGCCGTTGGGCAGGAAGACCTTGCCGGGCGAGTTCGTGCGCCCGCGCGGCTGGCCGAGCGTGGCGACCGGGAAGGGCTCGGTCGGGTCGAGCTTGCCGAGCAGGTCGTCGAGCTGGGCCAGGCTCTCGATCATCGCCAGCTCGCGGCGCAGCTCGCTGCCCACCGGGAAGCCCTTGAGGTACCAGGCGACGTGCTTGCGGAAGTCGGTGCAGCCGTCCCGTTCGCCCCGCGCGGGGTTGCGTGCGCCCGCGGTGAACTGGTCGACCAGCAACTCGGCGTGGCGGCGCATGGTCTGCGCGACCTCGCCCAGGCTGGGCAGCCGGCGCTCGGGGCGTCCGTTGAACGCGGCCTCCAGATCGGCGAAGAGCCACGGGCGACCCAGGCAGCCCCGGCCGATCACCACCCCGTCAACGCCGGTGTGCGCCACCATCCGCAGCGCGTCGTCGGCCTCCCAGATGTCGCCGTTGCCGAGCACCGGCACGTCGAGCGCCTGCTTGAGCGTGGCGATGGCGTCCCAGTCGGCGGTGCCCGAGTAGCGCTGCGCCGCCGTACGCCCGTGCAGGGCGACCGCCGCCACGCCGGCGTCCTGCGCGGCGAGGCCCGCCTCGACGTACGTCAGGTGGTCGTCGTCGATGCCCTTGCGCATCTTGACCGTGACCGGCACCCCGGCGGGCGACGCGGCGGCCACCGCGGCCCTGACCAGGCGGGCGAAGAGCCGGCGCCGCCACGGCAGCGCGGATCCGCCGCCCTTGCGGGTGACCTTGGGCACGGGGCAGCCGAAGTTGAGGTCGATGTGGTCGGCGAGGTTCTTCTCGACCACGATCCGCACGGCGGCGGCGGTGATCTCGGGGTCGGTGCCGTAGAGCTGGAGGCTGCGGGGCCGCTCGTTCCCGCCGAAGGCGATCATGCGCAGCGTCTTCGGGTTCCGCTCCACCAGCGCGATGGTGGTGATCATCTCGCAGACGTAGATGCCGCCGCCCTGTTCCCGGCAGAGTTGCCGGAAGCCGACGTTGGTGATGCCCGCCATCGGGGCGAGCACCACCGGCGGCCACACCTGGTGCCGCCCGAGGGTCAGCGGGCGCAGTGCGGGAACGATCGGCGCGGTCACCGCACAAGTGTAAGGAAGGGCCCCCTCCTATCGTCTGGTGCAGAGGAGGGGTCCCCTGCTAACACGACGCATATCACAGTCGGGGCGACGTCGGGCGTTCTCCACAGCGGGCAGCGCCGTCCACAGACCGATCGATCGGGCGGGACACGGGATCGTCCTGCACCCATGCTGCGCCTCATGCGTGAGCAGCCACCCGAACTCGCCGACGCGGCGGAGCGACAGCAGCAGATCGTCACCCGGGCCCAACTGCTGGCCGCGGGCTTCGACGACATGTACCTGTACCGCCAGACCCGGCGCAGCCAGTGGCAGCGCGTGCTGCCCGGCACGTACGCCCTGGTCACCGGCACCCTGACCGACGAGCAGCGACGGATCGCGGCGGCGCTCTACGCCGGGCCGGAGGCACAGCTCACGGGGCTCGCCGCGCTGATCTGGTACGGCTTCCGGCAGAGCCCGCGCACCGACGACGTACACCTGATCGTGCCGCACCACGCACGGCGCAGCTCGGCGGGATTCGCCCGGGTCGCGCGGGCCCTCGCCCTGGACGCCAAGGCCCGGCAGGCGTCGGTCTACCGGGTGTGCTCGCCGGCGCGGGCGGTCGTGGACGCGGCCCGCGACCTGCGCCACCTACGTCCGGTACGCGCGATTGTCGCCGAGGCCGTGCAGCGTGGGTTCACCGATCTCGCCCGGCTGGACGAGGAGATCGGCCGGGCCCGGCGCAGCCGGACCGCGCTGGTCAGGAAGGCGTTCTCCGAGGTTGTCCACGGCGTCCGGTCGGCGCCGGAGGCGGAGTTGCGGGAGTGTCTGACCAGCAGTCCGGTGTTGCCGGAGATCCGGTGGAATCCGCGCCTGACCGCCGGCAACGGCACGTCGCTGCCGACCCCCGACGGATATCTCGCCGACTCGGCGGTGGCGCTGGAGGTCGACTCGCAGGAGTACCACTTCAGCCCCGGTGACTGGGCGCGAACGCTCGACCGGCACAACGAACTGAGCCGGCACGGCATCCTGATCCTGCATTTCACCCCGGCGCAGATCCGTCGCGACCCGGCGCGAGTCCGCCGCACCGTGGAGGATGCGTACGAATCCCGGCGCGGCCTCGGCGCCGCGAACCGGGTCCGCGTCCAGCCTGTTGACGTGCCAGGTAACGACGGGTGAGCGCTCCGGGATGTTAGGAAGGGGCCCCTCCTCTACTGAAAACGTTAAGAAGGGGCCCTTCCTTACACCTCAGCAGCCGGGGAGGCGCTCGATCAGGTAGCGCTCGACCTGGTCCAGGGAGATGCGCTCCTGGGCCATGGTGTCCCGGTTCCGCACGGTCACCGCGTTGTCGTCCAGGGTGTCGAAGTCGACCGTCACGCAGAACGGCGTGCCGATCTCGTCCTGGCGACGGTAGCGGCGGCCGATCGCCTGCGAGTCGTCGAACTCCACCACCCAGCGCTTGCGCAGGTCCGCGGCAAGGCCCTTCGCCTTGGGCGAGAGCGCCTCGTTGCGCGACAGCGGCAGCACCGCCACCTTGACCGGGGCCAGCCGCGGGTCGAACCGCATCACCGTGCGCTTGTCCACGCCGCCCTTGGTGTTCGGCGCCTCGTCCTCGTCGTACGCCTCGAGCAGGAAGGCCAGCACCGCCCGGGTGAGGCCGGCGGCCGGCTCGATGACGTACGGCACCCAGCGCTCCTGCTTCGTCTGGTCGAAGTAGGACAGGTCGACGCCGGAGTGCTTGCTGTGCGTGGACAGGTCGAAGTCGGTGCGGTTGGCGATGCCCTCCAACTCCGCGAACTCCGTGCCGCCGAACTGGAAGCGGTACTCGATGTCGACGGTGCGCTTCGAGTAGTGGGAGAGCTTCTCCTTGGGGTGCTCGTAGAAGCGCAGGTTGGCCTCCGACAGGCCCAGGTCGAGGTACCAGTTCCAGCGCTCCTGGAGCCAGTACTCGTGCCACTGCTCGTCGGAGCCCGGCTCGACGAAGAACTCCATCTCCATCTGCTCGAACTCGCGGGTGCGGAAGATGAAGTTGCCCGGGGTGATCTCGTTGCGGAACGACTTGCCGGTCTGCGCGATGCCGAACGGCGGCTTCTTGCGGGCGACCGTCTCGACGTTCTTGTAGTTGACGAAGATGCCCTGCGCGGTCTCCGGGCGCAGGTAGTGCATGCCCTCTTCGCTCTCCACCGGGCCCAGGAAGGTCTTCATCAGACCGTTGAACATCTTCGGCTCGGTGAAGGTGCCCTTGTTGCCGCAGTTCGGGCAGTTCAGCTCGGTCAGCGAGGCCGGCGGCTTGCCGTGCTTGGCCTCGTACGCCTCTTCGAGGTGGTCGGCCCGGAACCGCTTGTGGCAGGACTGACACTCGGTCAGCGGGTCGACGAAGGCGTCGAGGTGGCCGGAGGCGGCCCAGACGTCCCGGGCCAGGATGACGGCGGAGTCGAGGCCGACCACGTCGTCGCGCTGCTGGACCATGGTCTTCCACCACTGCCGGCGGACGTTCTCCTTCAGCTCCACGCCGAGCGGACCGTAGTCCCACGCCGACCGGGTGCCTCCGTAGATCTCGCTGGAGGGGAAGACGAAGCCTCGGCGCTTGGCGAGGCTGACGACGGCGTCGATACGGTCGGCTGGCATGTTTTTTCCTCCTACGCCGACTGGCGGTCGGCGGGGACGCGGTGAAGGACGGAACGAGCAGTTCGGGACAACGGTACGACCAGCACCAGCCCGAGCCCAGGAGAATACCGGGGGCGGGTCAGTTGACCCCGCACACCTCCATGCCGCCGGTCTGCCGGTCCTGCCCCAGGACGACCTCCTGCCGGTCCTGCCGGCCGCCGGTGTAGGTCACGTCCACCGGCACGGTCAGGGTGGTGGTGTCCACGTCGCCCACCCGGAAGGCGGCGATCTGCGGCTCGGCGGCGACCCGGCGCTCGAACTCCCGCCGCGACTCGCGCCGCTGCGCGTCGTCGCAGAGCTGGTCGTACGCGGCACCGTACTTCCGCTCGACCAGCGCCTGGTAGTAGTCGGTGGAGACGGTGCGCCCCTGCTCCCGCACGGCCTGCACCCCGGTCACCGCCAGGCCCACCACGGCAGCGCCGCCGCCACCGCAGCAGAGCAGCACGGCGAGCGCCCCGGCGCCCAGCCCGAGCCAGAGCCGGGTGTTGCGCCCCTCGGTGGGCGGCGCCGCGAACGGCGGGGCCACCCCGGGGCCGGGCGGCGGGGCGGGCACGCCCGGATCCGCCGGCGGGCCGGGCACGACGGGCGGCTGCGCCCCCTCCTGGCCGGGCAGCGAAGAGTACGGCGGTGGTGCCGCCGATCCGGGAGCGGTCATGAGAGCAATCTAGTGCCCGCGGGCTCAGCGGTACGGACCAGCGGCCCGATCGCTGGCCGCCACGACCACGTCCCCGCCCGGCGCCGCGGTGGCGAGCGCCTCGTACGCGGACGGCTCGTCGACCGACTCGGCGAGCAGCGGCACTGCCGTGACCTTGACGTCGAAGCCGCCCAGGGCACGCCGGTAGGTGCCGACGGACTCCCACTCGGTGACCAGGCACCAGTGGCGCGGGTCGTCCAGCGCCCGGACGAGCTGCCCGCGCAGGTAACCGGGACGGGCCGCGAGCGCGGCGAGGGCGGCGTGCGCCCGCTCGGTGAAGTCGTCGGCGACATCGACGTCCACCACGAACCGGTTCGTCACCAGCACGGGTTCCTCCTCGTAGAGTCTGTGGGATGCAGCGTACGCAGAGCCCCCTGCCGGCCCGGTTGGCGCGGGCGAACCCGACGACGGTGTTCCTGGTCACCCTGGTGCTGGCGCTGGTCGCGTTCTTCACCCCCGGGGTGGTGGGCGGGCTGCTCACCCTGCTGCTCGCCGCGGCCGTCGCCGCGCTGCTGGTCACCACCTGGTCGGTGCAGACGGCGCCGACCCGGGTGATCCGGCTGCTGGCGCTCACCCTGCTGGTCACCGCGGGCCTGGTGAAGCTGCTCTGACATGCAAGCATGCGTTTTTGACAATCATTGTCGTTGTCGCGGAGAGTTCATGTCATGAACATCCGCTCCGCCCCGCGCACCCTGGCCGCCGCCACCACCGCCCTGCTCGCCCTCGGTGGCGTCGCGGCCTGCTCCGACGACGCGGCCGGCACCGACCCGCAGCGGGTCGACGTGGTGGCCGCCTTCTACCCGCTGCAGTTCCTCGCCGAGCGGATCGGCGGCGACGCGGTGAAGGTGACCAACCTGGCCAAGCCCGGGGCCGAGCCGCACGACCTGGAGCTCAACCCGGGGCAGGTCGGCGACGTCAGCCAGGCGGAGCTGGTCGTCTACCTGAAGGGCTTCCAGCCGAACGTGGACGAGGCCGTCGAGCAGAACGCCGGGGAGCGCGCGTTCGACGTGGCCACCGTGCAGCCGCTGCGCGACGCGGCGGCCGGCGGGCACGACCACGACCACGGGCACGAGGGCGAGGCCGCCGGGGAGCCCCACGCCGAGGAGGAGGGCGGCGGCAAGGACCCGCACCTCTGGCTCGACCCGACCCGCCTGGCCACGGTGGGCGACAAGCTCGCCGAGCGGCTGGGCCAGGCCGACCCGGAGCGCGCCGCCGACTACACCGCCCGCGCCGCGACGCTGCGCACCGAGCTGGCGAAGCTGGACGCCGACTTCACCGCCGGCCTGAAGACCTGCCAGCGGCGGGAGATCGTGGTCAGCCACACCGCGTTCGGCTACCTGACCGAGCGCTACCAGCTCGAGCAGATCGGCATCACCGGGCTGAGCCCGGAGAACGAGCCGTCCCCGCAGCGCCTCGCCGAGGTGATCGAGGAGGCCCGGGAGCACAAGGCCACGACGATCTTCTTCGAGACGCTGGTGAGCCCGAAGGTGGCCCAGACCATCGCCGACCAGGTCGGCGCGAAGACCGCGGTACTGGACCCGCTGGAAGGGCTGTCGACCGACGGCGGCGACTACCTTTCGGTGATGCGCACCAACCTGCAGACCCTCAGGACGGCGTTGAGCTGCTCGTGACATCCCCAGTCATCACCGTCACGCACGGGGTGGTCGGCTACGACGGCCGCCCCGTGCTGCGTGACGTCTCCCTGACCGTGACCGCCGGCGAGGTGGTCGCGGTGCTCGGCGCCAACGGCTCCGGCAAGTCCACCCTGATCCGCGCCGTGCTCGGCCTGGTGCCGCTCAGCTCCGGGTCGGTCACCCTCTTCGACCGCCCGTTGCGCCGGTTCCGGCAGTGGCACCGCGTCGGGTACGTCCCGCAGCGCCTCGGTGCCGGCGGCGGCGTACCGGCCACCGTCCGTGAGGTGGTGGCCTCCGGCCGGCTGGCCCGCCGGGGCGTCCTGCGCCCGCCCGGGCGCGCCGACCGGGCCGCCGTCGACGCGGCGCTGGCGGCGGTCGGGCTCGCCGACCGGGCCCGCGACCCGGTCGCCACGCTCTCCGGCGGGCAGCAGCAGCGCACCCTGATCGCCCGGGCGCTGGCCGGCCAGCCGGAGCTGCTCGTCCTCGACGAGCCGACCGCCGGGGTGGACGCGGCCAGCCAGGAGGCGTTCGCCGGGGCGCTGCACGACTTCGTGGGCGGCGGCGGCACGGTGCTGCTGGTGGCCCACGAGCTCGGGCCGCTGCGGCCGCTGATCAGCCGGGCGGTCGTCGTACACCAGGGTGGGATCTGCCACGACGGCGTGGTGCCCGAACCCGCCGGCCACCACGCGGAGCCCGACCACGACCACGTGCACCCGCACGGTCCCGACGAGCCCGCCGGGCTGTGGAGCCGCTGAGATGGAACTCTTCCAGTACCCCTACATGCAGCGCGCCCTGATCGGCGCGCTGGTCATCGGCCTGGCGGCGCCGGCGCTCGGCATCTACCTGGTGCAGCGGCGGCTCGCGCTGATCGGCGACGGGGTCGGGCACGTGGCGCTCACCGGCGTCGGCGCGGGCCTGCTGCTCAACCGCTCCCCGGTGCTCGTCGCGGTGGTCGTGGCAACCGTCGGCGCGATCACCATCGAGCTGGTTCGCGCCCGGGGGCGCACCTCCGGCGACCTGGCCTTGGCCCTGCTCTTCTACGGCGGCATCGCCGGCGGCGTGATGCTGGTCGGGCTCTCCGACAGCACGAGCGCCAACCTCAACGCCTACCTGTTCGGGTCGCTGACCACGATCTCGCCGGGGGACCTGATCACCATCGCGGTGCTCGGCGCGGCGATCCTGGTCGCCATGCTGGCCCTGCGCCCGGCCCTGTTCGCGGTCTGCCACGACGAGGAGTACGCCCGGGTCTCCGGGCTGCCGGTGCGCACGCTCAACATGCTGCTCGCGGTGGCCACCGCGGTCACCGTGACGATCGCCATGCGGGCCGTCGGCGTGCTGCTGATCAGCGCGCTGATGGTGGTGCCGGTGGCCACCGCGCAGCAGGTGACCCGGGGGTTCCGCAGCACGATGGCGGCGGCGATGGCGCTCGGCCTCTTCGCCGCCGGCTCGGGGGTCTGGGTGGCGGCGAACGCCGACACCGCTCCCGGCGCGTCGGTGGTGCTGATGGCGATCGCCTCGTTCGGGGTGGTCGCGCTCCTCGGCGCGGCCTGGCGGGTGCTGCGCCGGCGGCGCACCCCGGCCGCCGCGCCCGCGCCCGAGCCGCACGAGGTCGTGCTCCGCTGAGCCTGGTCAACGACACGCCGATGGGATTGGTTACCGTTACGGGGTGACCAGCGGATCAGGCTACGATGCCTTCGAGGGGGCGAGCGAGCTGCTGCGTGCCCTGTCGGCACCGATCCGGCTGGCCATCGTCAGCGAGCTCGCCGAGGGCGAACGCTGCGTGCACGAGCTGGTGGACAAGCTCGGCGCCGCGCAGCCGTTGGTCTCCCAGCACCTGCGGGTGCTGCGGGGCGCCGGCGTGGTGCGCGGCTCGCGACGGGGGCGCGAGATCGCGTACGCCCTGGTCGACGAGCACGTCGCGCACATCGTGGCCGACGCGGTCAGCCACGCCGGGGAGGGGTCATGACGGGTTCGGCGGTCCGCAACACCCGGCAGCGCTCGGCGGTCAGCGCGCTGCTCGCCGAGATGGAGGGCTTCCACAGCGCGCAGGAGCTGCACGCGATGCTGCGCGAGCGCGGCGAGCGGGTCGGGCTGACCACGGTCTACCGCACCCTCCAGGGGCTCGCCGACACGGGCGAGATCGACGTGATGCGCCCGCCGGGCGGCGAGCACCTCTACCGCCGGTGCAGCGAGGGGCACCACCACCACCTGGTCTGCCGCAGCTGCGGCCGCACCGTGGAGGTGGCCGGGCCGACGGTGGAGAGCTGGGCGGAGCGGGTGGCCGCGCAGCACGGCTACGCCGACGTCAGCCACACCCTGGAGATCTTCGGCACCTGCCCGGCCTGCGCCCGCTGAGACCCGCCACGACGGGTCAGCCGGACACCAGGCGCAGCCCGGCCTGCCGGCGGCTGGTCAGACTGTCCAGGAACCGTGCGCGATCCGCACCGTCCGGGCCGTGCGCGAAGCGGTCGACTGGGCGAGGGAGAAGCCGTAGCGGGCCGGACGGGCACGGCGGTGCCGGCCGTCCGCGACAGATGCCCGGAGCGGTCGCGCGTGGCACGCTGTCCGGCGTGAAGATCTACGCCGATCGCTTCCCGACCGCCGTCCGACAGTTGATCACCGACCTGCTCGTCCTCGCCTGGGTGTACGGCGCGGTCCGCGGCGCGCTGTGGCTGCACGACCTCGTCCAGAAGCTCGCCGTACCCGGCCAAAAGCTGGAGGGGGCCGGCGGCGGCCTGGCTGACAACCTGGCCGAGGCGGGCGGCAAGGTCGGCCGGGTGCCGCTGGTGGGCGACGAGCTGACCGCGCCGTTCGAGCGGGCCGCCGGCGCCGCCCGGTCGCTGGCCGAGGCCGGACGGGACCAGCAGGAGCTGGTCGACCAGCTCGCCCTCGCGCTGGCCGTCGCCGTACTGGTCTTCCCGCTCGGCCTGGTGCTCTTCGGCTGGCTGCCGCTGCGGGTGCGCTGGATGCGCCGGGCCGCCTCGGCGGCCAGGCTGGCCGCCGTGCCCGCCGGCCGGGACCTGCTCGCCCTGCGGGCGTTGGCCACCCAGCCGCTCGGGCGGCTGACCCGGATCGCGCCCGACGTGGCCGAGGCGTGGCGGCGCGGCGACGACGCCACCGTCGACGCGCTCGCCGCACTGGAGCTGCGCCAACTCGGCCTGCGGGCCGGCCGCTAAGGCGGTGTCCACCAACCTTCGCAGGGTTCGTCGGCGGTGAGATTGTCGTACCGGTGGTGTTGGCTTTGATTCGTGCCTCGTCGTCGGGATCCCGCCGCGCTGCCAGTGGTGTATCGCACCGCTCGTGTTGCGGTGCGGGTGACGCCTGGGCAGCGGCGGCGGTGTTTCGGGTTGCTGCGCTCGGCTGGTGACGTGTGGGCGTGTGTGTTGGAGGTCAACGCCTGGCGGCGCCGCCACCACGCCCCACCGTTGACGGGCTATCAGGAGTTGTGTCGGGAGTTGTCGGCGTCCGGGCCGGGCACGTTCGCCGAGTTGGACACGACCGGGGCGCGGTCGGTGTTGCGGCGGTTCTCGGATGCGTGGTTCGCGGCGGCGAAACGCCGCAAGGCCGGTGACGCATCGGCGGGGTTCCCGCGTCGGCGGCGGGGGCTGGTGCCGGTGCGCTGGTACCACGGCACGTTCACCCTCGACGGCCACCGCGTGCGCATCCCCACCGCGAAGGGCACGCCGGGGTTGTGGGTGCGCCTGGCCCGTCAGGTGCCGTATCCGGTCGAGCAGGTCCGCTCGATCACCCTGCTGTGTGAGGGCGGCCGCCTGTTCCTCGACGTCACCGCCGAAGTCCCGATCACGGTGTATCCAGCGGGTGAGGGGCCGGACCCTGCCAGGGTGGCGGGCGTGGACGTGGGGATCATCCACCCGTACGCCGTCGCCGGCCCCGGCGGGGAGGCGCTGTTGGTGTCGGGGCGGGCGATCCGCGCCGAGCATCGCATGCACCTGGCCGACACCAAAGCCCGCCAACATGCCGTCGCCCGCCGGGCACCGAAACCGGGCCAGCGCGGGTCGCGGCGGTGGCGCCAGTACCGGGCCCGCACTCGGGTGGTGGAGGGTCGGCATCGGCGGCGGGTGCGACAGGCCCAACACGAGGCCGCCCGCACCGTCGTCGGCTGGGCGGTCGGTCAGCGGGTGGGGGTGTTGCACGTCGGTGATCCACGCGGGGTCCTGGACCTGCCGGCGGGGCGGCGACACAACCTGCGGCTACGGCAGTGGCAGATCGGGCGCCTCCTGCAGATCCTCACCGACAAGGCCACCCTCGCCGGCATCACCGTCCACCTCGTCAACGAACGCGGCACGTCCTCCACCTGCCCCACCTGCCACCGGATACCGAAGCCGCGTGGGCGGACCCTGACCTGCCTGCACTGCCAGTTCTCGGGCCACCGTGACCTCGTCGCGGCGGCCAGCATCGCCACCCGCACCCCGGGCGGCGGACCCACCACCCCCACATCACCTGTAGTGCTGCCCGGGGTGGTCACGCACCGTCGAGTCGGCCGGCACCTCCCCGGCGCCGGCCGGTCCCGGCGTGACCCCCGCCGCCCACCCGGGCGGCGCGAGGGCCCAGTTGGCCCGCGGTGGCCCGCCCCACCAACCAGTGGGGAGTCGCTCGCCCACACGGCGAGGATCCACAACACACCACCGGACTCCTGGTGAACGTTGGTGGACACCGCACTAAGGTCGTCGGGTGTTCTACTTCCTGGTCGTCATCGCCATCCTGCTGCTCGGCTACGCCGCCGTGCTGGTCAACTTCGTCCGCAAGGGCCGCAAGATCCCGCCGGCCGCGTACCTGGGGTTGGCCGTGCTCAACGGGCTGCTCCTCGCGGCGATCCTGGCCTGGGCCGTCGCGAGCTGACCCGCCGGCTGCCGGGCTGGTCGGACACCGGCCCGGCACCCGGGCGGGCCGGTGTCACGCCGAGGGCGGGATGCGGCGGCGGACGTCGGGGGCGGCGGACGGGCCGGGCGACCAGCGCGCCACCCAGGGCAGGTCGTCGGCCGGGGTGACCACCCCCTCCTCCAGGCCGGCGTAGCGCCCGGCCAGGATCCGCTTCGCGGCGGCCGTGTCAACCGAGTCGGTGTTGTCCCACAGGGCGGTGAAGAGCGCGTCGACCCGGACCCGGGCCTGCCGGCAGAACAGGTCGGCCAGCTCGACGTTCTCCGGCCGGGTGTCCCGCTCGGCGTAGGCGCGCACGCAGACGGCGGACATCGCGAACAGCTCCGCGCCGATGTCCACCACCCGGCCGAGGAACGCCTGCTTGCGCTCCATCTTCCCCTGCCACCGGGACATCGCGTAGAACGTCGACCGGGCCAGCTTGCGCGAGGCGCGCTCGACCTGCCGCAGGTGGCCGGCGAGCGGGCCGAACTCGCCGTACGCCGACGGGCGCTGGCCCTTGCCTACGGCCAGGGTGGGCAGCCACTTCGCGTAGAAGACGCCGGCCCGCGCGCCGGCCTTCGCCTTGCGGCCGAGCCCGGCGTCCGGGTCGATGATGTCGCCGGCGACGGACAGGTGCGCGTCGACCGCCTCGCGGGCGATCAGCAGGTGCATGATCTCGGTCGAGCCCTCGAAGATCCGGTTGATCCGCAGGTCGCGCAGCAGCTGCTCGACCGCGGCCGGGCGCTCGCCCCGCGCCGCCAGCGAGTCGGCCGTCTCGTAGCCGCGACCGCCCCGGATCTGGATCAGCTCGTCGGCGATCCTCCAGGCCATCTCGCTGGCGTAGAGCTTGACCAGCGCCGCCTCGATCCGGATGTCGTTGCGGTCGTCGTCGGCCAGCAGGCAGCACAGGTCGAGCATGGTCTCCATGCCGTACGTCGTCGCGGCGACGAAGGAGAGCTTCTGGGCCACCGCCTCGTGCTCGCCGACGGGCCGGCCCCACTGCACCCGGTCGGCGGCCCACTCCCGGGCCACGTTCAACGCCCACTTGCCGGCGCCCACACACATGGCCGGCAGCGACAGCCGCCCGGTGTTCAGGGTGGTCAGCGCGATCTTCAGGCCCTTGCCCTCGCCGCCGATGACGTTCTCGTTCGGCACGAAGACGTCGTGGAAGCGGGTGAGGCTGTTCTCCAGGCCGCGCAGGCCGATGAAGGCGTTGCGCCGCTCGATCGTGATGCCCTCGGCGTCGCCCTCGACGACGAAGGCGGTGATCCCGCCACGCCGCCCCTCGGCGGCGGGGACCCGGGCCATCACCACGAGCAGGGTGGCGACGGTGCCGTTGGTGGCCCAGAGCTTCACCCCGTTGAGCCGGTAGCCGGTGCCGTCGGGGGTCGGCTCGGCGGTGGTGGCCAGCCGGGCCGGGTCGGAGCCGACGTCCGGCTCGGTGAGCAGGAACGCGGACACCTCGCCGGCGGCGAGGCGGGGCAGGAAGCGCTGCTTCTGCTCGGCGGTGCCGAACATCTTCAGCGGCTGCGGCACCCCGATGGACTGGTGTGCCGACAGCAGCGCACCGATCGCCGGGCTGACCGAGCCGGCCAGCATGAGCGCGCGGCAGTAGTGCAGGTTGCTCAGCCCGAGCCCGCCGTACGACCGGTCGACCTTCATGCCGAACGCGCCGAGCCGGGCCAGACCGTGGAACACGTCGTCCGGGATGGACGCGTCCCGTTCGATTGCCGCCCCGTCCACCTCGGAGGTGAGGAACTCGCGGAACCGGCCGAGGAACTCGTCGGCCCGGGCGACGTCCGCCGCGTCCGGGCGCGGCCAGGGGTCGATCAGGTCGAGTCGGAGGCGGCCGAGGAAGAGTTCCTTGCCGAAGCTGGGTCGGTCCCACGAGGACTCGCGGGCCGCCTCGGCGACCTGGCGGGCCTCCTTCTCGGAGACCTGCCCCGCCTCCTTCGGCAGCGGCCCGGCCGCGCCGGCCGTCGGCACGCCTTCGGTGTCCTTCGCCGCGGGCTGGTCGGCGCCGGATCCGTCCGGCGTGGGTCGGCTGTTCTGCGTCGTGGTCACGGCTGCCCCCTCGAACCTCGGTCCGGCTGCGTCGACGTGCTCGACAAACAGCACGCTACCCCCGGGTGTTACCCAGGGGTAGCGTTCGGTGAAGATCGAGTTTCGTCGACCCGGGTCAGTCGCCGGGTAGGTGTCGGGGGTCGTCGTCCTCGTCGTCGATGTCGTCCTCGCCCCAGTTGCGCCGGGCGAACGGCAGGAACACCCAGAAGGTGAGGAACCAGATCGCCGTGGCGCCGCTGAGCAGCAGGGCGACGCCCCGGTCCAGCACGAAGTCGGTGATCAGCAGCACCGCGCTGACCATCGAGATCAGCATGAAGGCGAGGCCGGCGCTGGCCATCCGGTGGGCGAACCGGACCAGCTCCGGCTTGCGGCCCTGCCGGAACAGCGCGCGGTGGAACGCCACCGGGGAAATGATCATCGCGGTCGCGGCGGCGGCCGCGAGCAACGAGACGATGTAGACGTCCTTCTGGAAACCGCTCGTCCTGGTGAACCCGTTGCTGAACGGCAGGGTCAGCAGGAAGGCGAAGAGGATCTGCACGCCGGTCTGCGCGACCCGCAGCTCCTGCAACAGGTCGGCGAAGTTGCGCTGCCAGCGCTGCCGCTCGGTTTCCTTGGACACGGGCTACCTCCGGTCAGACGGTACTGCCGACGGGGTTCGCCCGTCGGCAGCAACGCTGATGCCCCACCGACGGAGCCGCGAAACCGTCTCACGTCGCCCGCGCGAGCCCGGCACACGCCGGCCCGCTCCGCTCAGGAGCCGCGGCGGATCCGGCCGGCGTACCGGGCCTCCAGGGCGTTGTTGTGCTCGTCGCCGCCGGCGATGTTGGCCGACAGGTAGACCGGAGGCCGCTCCCCCGCGGCGAGCAGCCGGGCCACCACCTCGACCGTGATCTGCTGCGCCAGCAGCGCCGCCGTGATCGACGAGACCGCGCCGACCGCACCGCCGCCGGGCAGCGGCAGCGTCGCGTCGCCGTACGGGGCGCCGTTGTCGAGCACCACGTCGGCGACGTCGGCGAGCTTGCGCCCCGACGGGTGGCGCGAGGTCATCTGCCCGGAGTGCTGCGCCGAGGTGATCGCGACCAGCCCGTGCCCCTTCTCCTTGACCAGGGACGCGAACTCCACCATCGCGCCGTTGACGCCGGAGTTGGAGGCCAGCACGAAGACGTCCCCGGGGCTGACGGGGGCCAGCTCGTAGAGGCGGTGCGCCACCGACGGATCGCGTTCGAGCAGCGGCCCGAGCACGTCGGCCGGCGCGCCGCCGACCAGCACCAGGTCCCGCAGGGCGATCCGGTTGGTGGGCACCAGCCCGCCGGCCCGGCCCGCGATCTCCATCGCCAGCGCCTCCGAGTGGCCCGTGCCGAACGCGTGGACCACCCCGTCGGCGCGCACCGCGTCGGCGATCAGGTCGGCGGCCCGCCCCACCGCCTCGCGCTGGCTCGTGGCCACCCGCTGCATCGTCTCGGTCACCACGGCCAGGTAGTCCTCGGCGCTCACCGTCATGTCTCTCCTCCGTCCATGTCGTACGTCCGTCGGGAACGCCCGGCCACTCCCGGCGGGGCGAGGCCGCACCGGTCAGGCCGGGCCCAGCACCCGGGCCAGGATCGCCTCGGCCAGCGGGGCGGGTGCCTCGTCGGGGATCCAGTGGCTCACCCCGGGCAGCTCGACGAAGCGGTAGTCGGCGCTCACGTGGCCGGCGCACGCCTCGGCCGCGGTCCGGCCGATCGCGATGTCGCGGTCGCTCCACACGAAGGTGGTCGGCACCGGCACCGGCCCGGTGGCCGCCATGTCCCGCCGGGACATCGCCCGGTACCAGTTCAGCGCCGCCGTCAGCGCGCCGGGTTCGCGCATCGGGTCCGCGTACGCGGCCACCCGCTCGTCGTCGCCGACCCCGTGCAGCATCCGGCGCAGCCCGGTCGCGCCCAGCGCCAGCAGCGCCCTCTCCGCCCTGCCCGGCTTGCGGAACAGCACGATGTACGCCGAGCGCGCCTTCTGCCCCGGGTCCTCGGCCAGCGCGTGCGCCATCGCGGCGGGGTGCGGCACGGAGACCGCGGTCAGCGTCCGGACCCGCTCCGGGTGGCGGGCGGCCAGGTCCCAGGCCACCACCGCGCCCCAGTCGTGCCCCACGAGGTGCGCCGCGTCGACGCCCAGCGCGTCCAGCACGGCCACCGCGTCGGCCACCAGCTCCGGCATCCGGTACGCCTCGACCGCCTCGGGCCGCGCGCCCGGCGAGTAGCCGCGCTGGTCCGGCGCGTAGGTGCGCAGGCCGGCGGCGTGCAGCGGCGGGACGACGTCGTCCCACTCCCCGCCGTGCTGTGGAAAGCCGTGCAGCAGCAGGACGGGCGCGCCGCCCTCGGGACCGCCGACGCGTACGTCGAACGTGAGCCCCCGCGCCTCGATCCGCATGATCGCCAGCCTACCCAGGGCGGGCGGGGTCACTCGTACTGGCGTTTGGGGGTGGGCACCTGCCGCCAGGACTCCACGTCGAGGTAGGGGATCTCGGCGTCGTTGACCGGGTCCCGGGCGATCCGGTCGCTGTAGCGGCCGGTCACCTCGATCCAGGTGTCGTCGGCGAGCCCTTCGGGGGCGGCGCCGGTCAGGCCCAGCTTGACCGGCCGCCCGTCGGCCGCGCAGCAGGAGAGCACCATCCGGGCCAGGAGCGGTCGGCCGTCGGGGCCGGTGGTGACGAAACCGGTCAGCCGGACCCGTCGCCCGCCGAGCGACGCGCCCCGGTCGAACAGCGCCCGCGAGGCGTAGTCGAGCACGCTGACCTGCGCCGGATCGCCGTCGGGCAGGGGCGGGTAGTCGGACGGCTGTTGCCGAGCGGAGAGCGCGGTGCCGGCCTGCCCGGCCGCGTACGAGCCGAGGGCGGGCGGGGCGACCAGGAGCAGACCCAGCGCCGGCAGGATCAGCAACCAGCCGATCCGCGGCTCGTGGTGGCCGTGCCCGTGGTCGGCGGCCTCGTCCCGGCCGGCGCGCTCGTGCTCGCCGTCGGCGCGCTCGTGGTCCCCGCCGGCGCGCTCGTGCTCGCCGTCGGCGGTCGGGGACGCGGCGGGGCGCCGGAGGGCGGGACGCAGCTCGTACCAGAGGGTCATGACCGCGGCGACGACCAGCAGCAGGCCCGCGGCGACCAAAAAGGGGCGCAGCCCCTCCTTGACGTAGCGCAGGTAGAGGTCGGTGAGGCTGGCCCGGACCACGGCGCCCCCGAGCAGCAGCAGGACGACGGCCTGCGCCTGCCGGTTCACAGCAGCACCGCCCCGGTCGCGGCGGCAACCGCGACGGCCACCGCGAAGGTGGCCGGGGCGAACCGCAGCGCGAACCGCCGGCCGAAGACGCCGGTCTGCATCGCGATGAGCTTGAGGTCGACCATCGGCCCCACCACCAGGAAGACCAGGCGGGCGGTCAGCGAGAACTGCGACAGCGAGGCGGCCACGAAGGCGTCGGCCTCCGAGCAGAGGGAGAGCAGCACCGCGAGCACGGCCAGCGCGAGCACCGAGAGCACCGGGTCCTCGGCGAGCGTCTGCAACCAGCGCTCGGGCACGACGACGTTGATGGTGGCGGCGGCCGCCGCGCCGACCACCAGGAACCCGCCGGCGTGGGTGACGTCGTGCCGGACCGCCGCCCAGAACGCCCGCCCGCGCGGGCCGTCGTCCAGCTCCGGCCGGCGCGGCAGCCGGATCCAGTCGGCCCGGCCGAGGCGCAGCCACAGCCACCCCATCACCATCGCGACGACCAGGCTCGCGACGCCGCGGCCGAGGACCATCTCCGGGTCGTCGGGGAAGGCCACCGCGGTGGCGGTGAGCACGATCGGGTTGATGGCCGGGGCGGCGAGCAGGAAGGCCAGCGCGGCGGCCGGGGTGACCCCGCGCCGGATCAGCGACCCGGCGATCGGCACGGACCCGCACTCGCAGCCGGGCAGCACCACGCCGGCCGCGCTCGCCACGGGCACCGCGAGCGCGGGGTGCCGGGGCAGCGCCCGGGCCCAGAACGACCGGGGCACGAAGACCGCGATCACGGCGGAGAGGACCACCCCGAAGACCAGGAACGGCACCGCCTGCACCATGACCGAGACGAAGACGGTGGTCCAGGTCTGCAGCCAGGGCGCGGACAGGGCCCCGGCGAGCGGCTCACGGAACACGACCAGCAGGACCAGCAGGACCGCGAGCGCCTCGACCGACCCGAACCGCCAGGCGCTCCCGCCGCCGCCCGCCGGCTCCTGCGGGGGCACGCCCGGCGCGGCCACACCGACCGACCCCGGGGCGCGCCCATCCGGCACGGAGCGGTCAACCTCGGATGTCACGTGGTTTCCTCCGCCGATTCCGCCAGTGGCCGCCCGAGCGTACCGGCCGGAACCGACGAGATCGAGCGAACTCGCTGGTGACCAGCGAAAAGATCACTTTGCCCGATGATCTTCAAAGGTGTTAGCGTCGGCGCGACAACTTCACATCCGACAGGGGAGCGCACAGCGCTGAGAGTGCGGGCACCGCCCGCAGACCCTCGAACCTGATCTGGGTAATGCCAGCGCAGGGAGTTCGGTCGACCTCCAGCCGCGCCGCCGTCCGGGCACACCGGGCGCGGCGTGCGTCTTCTCCTGGTTCGCGTTCAGGACTGGGAGCAATCATGCGAGACAACACGACCACCCGGTGGCGCACACTCGACGTCGTCATCGCCGCGGTGATCGCGGTGGCGTTCGGCGTCATCTTCTGGGCCTGGGGCCTGCTGTGGCGGGCCGTCGACCCGGCGTTCGCGTTCTTCCCGGCCGGCCAGGCGATCATGTACGGCGTCTGGCTGGTCCCGGCCGTACTCGGCGGCCTGGTGATCCGCAAGCCCGGCGCGGCGCTCTTCTGCGAGGCGGTGGCGGCGACGGTCTCCGCGCTGCTCGGCTCGGAGTGGGGCGGCATCACCATCGTCCAGGGCCTCATCCAGGGGCTCGGCGCCGAGGTGGCCTTCGCCGCGTTCCGGTACCGCTCGTTCCGGCTGCCCACCGCGCTGCTCGCCGGGGCGCTGACCGGCCTCGGCGCGGCGCTGTTCGACTTCTTCGTCTGGAACGTCGACTACGCGCTCGGCAGCTACCGGGTCCCGTACGCCCTGCTCACCGTCGTCAGCGCCGCCGCCGTCGCCGGCGCCGGCGGCTGGGCCCTCACCCGCGCCCTGGCGGGCACCGGCGTCCTGGACCGCTTCCCCGCCGGCCGCGAACGCGCCGCCGTCTGACCCGCACCACCGGAATCGGGGTTGATCATGAGGTGGACGGCGACGTGGATCTCCGTGGGTGCCGCCAACCTCATGGTCGACGCCCGCGCGCGGGCCGGAAGGGGGACGGCGTGGGGGCGGTGACACTGCGGGGGTTCGGGTGGCGGCACGCCGGGCGCCGGGCGTGGGCCGTGCGCGGGGTGGACCTGCGCGTCGAGGCCGGCGAGCGGGTGCTGCTGCTCGGGCCGTCGGGCGCCGGCAAGAGCACCCTGCTCGCCGCGCTGGCCGGGCTGCTGCCCGAGGACTCGGGCGAACAGGAGGGCACCGTCGAGGTCGACGGGCTCGACCCCCGCAAGGGCCGGGACCGGGTCGGCATCGTCTTCCAGGACCCGGAGACCCAGCTCGTGATGGCCCGCAGCGGCGACGACGTGGCGTTCGGGCTGGAGAACCGGGGGGTCCCCGCCGGGGAGATCTGGCCCCGCGTCGACGAGGCGCTGGCCCGGGTCGGCTTCCCGTACCACCGGGACCGGCCCACCGCGGCCCTCTCCGGCGGCGAGCAGCAACGCCTCGCCCTGGCGGGGGTGCTGGCCCTGCGGCCCGGGCTGCTGCTGCTCGACGAACCGACCGCCAACCTGGACCCGACCGGCGCCGCGCTCGTCCGCGCGGCGGTGGCCGGCGCGCTGGACGCCGACACCACCCTGATCCTGGTCGAGCACCGGGTCGCCGAGGCGCTGCCGCTGGTCGACCGGGTGGTGGTGCTCGAACCGGGCGGCGGCGTCCGCGCGGACGGCACGCCCCAGGCCGTCTTCGGCGCCCACGGCGACGCGCTCGCCGCCGCGGGCGTCTGGGTGCCCGGCCGGCCCGTGCCGCCCCGCCACGCCACCGCGCCGGCCGGCGACCTGCTGCTCACCGCCGACCGGCTCGGCCTGCCGCCCCGGCTGGCCGCCGTCGACCTGGCGGTACGCGCCGGCGAGGCGCTCGCCGTGCTCGGCCCGAACGGGGCCGGGAAGTCGACCCTCGCGCTGCTGCTCGGCGGGCTGCTCAAGCCGGGAGCCGGCCGGGTCGTGGCGACGGCGGCACTGGCCGGCTCCGACGCCCGCACTCCCCCGCACCGCTGGCGCGCCCCGGCGCTGGCCCGGCGGATCGGCTCGGTCTTCCAGGACCCGGAGCACCAGTTCGTCGCCACCACCGTCTTCGACGAGCTGGCCCTCGGCCCGCGCCGCACCGGCCAGCCCGAGACGGCGGTCCGGTCCACCGTGGACGACCTGCTGTCCCGGCTGCGGTTGACGAAGCTCGCCGCGGCCAACCCGTACACCCTGTCGGGTGGGGAGGCGCGGCGACTGAGCGTGGCGACGGCCCTGGCCACCGCGCCCCGCCTGCTCGTCTGCGACGAACCCACCTTCGGCCAGGACCGGCGGACCTGGCTGGAGCTGGTGAACCTCTTCGCCGAACTGCGCGACGCCGGGCACGGCCTGGTCGCCGTCACCCACGACCCGGAGTTCGTGGCCGCTCTGGCGGACCGGCGCGTCACCCTGGAGCGGCCGTGACCAGCTCGCACAACGCGCCGGCCGCGCACCCGCGGCGTCGCCGGACCATGACCGGTCCGGCGCCGGCCGCACGCCGCGCCCGTCCCGTCCCGGAGCGGCCGTGATCACCCTCGAACCGGTCGCCGCCCCCGACGCGCCGCTGGCCCGGCGCAACCCGGTGGCCAAGCTCGCCGCGGCGCTGGTGTTCTCGTTCATCCTCGTCGCCACCCTGGACCCGGTGGCCCCGGCGATCGCCATCGCCGTCGAGCTGGCCGTGCTGCCGCTGTTCGGGGTCCGCTTCCGGGTGCTGGCCCGGCGGGCCGGGCCGCTGCTGGTCGGCGCGGTCGGCATCGTGGTGACGCTGGTGCTCTTCGCGGCCGAGCGCTCCGGCCGGGTGCTGGTCGAGGCCGGCCCCGCGGTGGTCACCTCCGGGGTGCTGCTCACCGCGCTCGGCCTGGTGCTGCGCATGTTCGCCGTGGCACTGCCCGGCGTGATCGTGTTCGCCACCACCGACCCCACCGACCTGGCGGACGCCCTGATCCAGAACGCGAAGGCGCCAGCCCGGTTCGCCATCGGGGCGTTGGCGGCGTTCCGGCTGGTGCCGCTGCTCGGGCAGGAGTGGCAGATGATCGCCATGGCCCGCCGCGCCCGCGGGGTGGCGGCGGGACGCAACCCGCTGGCGAAGCTGCGACTGTTCGCCTCCACCGCCTTCGCGCTGCTGGTCGGGGCGATCCGCCGGGGCACCCGGTTGGCCGTGGCGATGGACGCCCGCGGCTTCGACGCCGGCACCCCGCGTACGGTCGCCCGACGGCAACGCTTCGTCGCCGCCGACGGGCTGCTGATCGCCGGGGCGGCGCTGCTGGCCGGCGCGGCGCTGGCGGTCAGCGTCCTGGCGGGAACCTTCCGGCCACTGATCGGCTGACCGCCACGGCGGCTGTCGGCGCCACGTCCGGCGGTCGCCGCCGCCACGATTGCGGCGGTCGCCGCCGCCACGAGTCCGGCGGCCGAGGCCCGGCGGTCGCCTCGCCCTACCGGCGCCGGAGCTGGGCCACGCCGGTCTGGTACGCCAGCACGACGGCCTGCACCCGGTCGCGCACCCCGAGCTTGGCGAAGATGCGGTTGACGTGCGTCTTCACCGTCGCCTCGCCGAGGAAGAGCTGGTGGGCGATCTCCCGGTTGGACAGGCCGTCCGCCATCATCCGCAGCACCTCCGTCTCCCGGGCGGTCAGTTCCGCCAGGCCTGGGCTGCCCGCGGTCGCCGCCGGCGCCGTCGCCGTGTAGTGGTCGATCAGCCTGCGGGTGATCGACGGGGACAGCAGCGCGTCGCCACGCGCGGCGGCCTGCAGGGCGCCCGCGAGATCCTTCGGCGGGGTGGTCTTGAGCATGAACCCGGACGCGCCGGCCCGCAGCGCCCGGTAGACGTACTCGTCGAGGTCGAAGGTGGTCAGCACGATGATCCGGATGTCGGCGCACTCCGCCAGGATCCGTTCCGTCGCGGCGATGCCGTCCAGCCGCGGCATGTGGATGTCCATCAGGACGACGTCGGGCTTGAGGCGTGCCGCGAGCAGCACGGCGTCCTCGCCGTCGGCCGCGTCGGCGACCACCTCGATGTCGGGCTGCGTGCCGAGGATCATCCGGAGTCCACCGCGGACGAGGGCCTCGTCGTCGGCGATGAGCACCCGGGTCACGCCGTCGTGCCCGTCGGGGAGAGCGCGGGCGCCGAGCCGTCGAGACCCAACGGAAGCTCCACGCGGACCTCGAAGCCGCCCTGCTCGCGCGGGCCCGTGGTGACCGTGCCGCCGAACAGACCGGCCCGTTCCCGGATGCCGGTCAACCCGTGGCCCGTGCCGACGCCACGGCGGGCGGTGCCGGGCCCGTCGTCCACGACGTGCAGCCGGAGGCGGGCGTCGGCCACGTCGACCGAGACGGCAACGGTAGCGCCCGGGGCGTGCCGGGCGGCGTTCGTCAGGGCCTCCTGGAGGATCCGGTAGGCGCTGACGTCGGCGGCGACCGGGACCAGGTCGAGGTCGCCCGTGACGGTGACCTCGACCCGGCCGCCGGTGACGCGTACCGCGGTGGTCAACGCGTCGAGCTGTCGCAGCGAGGGCAGCGCCTCCGGCGCCGGTTCCGAGCCGCGCAAAATGACCAGCAGCCGGCGCAGTTCGGTGACGACGTCGCGCCCCACCTCCTGCACCGCCTCCAGTGACTCGCGGGCCTGGCGCGGGTCCGAGTCGAGCACGGCCTCGGCCGCGCCGGCTTGCAGCACCATCGCGGAGACGCCGTGCGAGACGATGTCGTGCAGTTCCCGGGCCACCCGCAGCCGCTCGTCGGTCCGCGCGGCTGCCTCCCGCTCGGCGGCGAGGGCGACCAGGCGTACCGCCTGCGCGCGGCGCATCCGGACCGCGTAGCCGGGGCCCAGCACCGCGAGCCCCACGAACACGATGAACACCCAGTCCGAGTCGCCGGCGGCCGTGTTCTCGATGCCGAGTGCGGCGAAGTAGCTAACCGTGGCGACGGTCGGCGCGGCGCGTCCCCCGACGGCGATGCAGCCGAAGCAGGCGAGGACCAGCGCCAGCAGCGGCACGACCGGCCACTCCGGGAGGACGGGCGTGAAGCTCTGCGCGGTGAAGCAGGCGCCGGCGAGGACGGCCGCCGCTCGCGGGTACGTCGTACAGGCCGCGACCGCGAGGCCGTAGCCGACGAGCAGCACGGTGAGCGCGGCGAGCCAGCCGGCGGGCAGCGCCGCGAGGTCGGGACCCTCGCCTTCGACGTAGCCGGCGATCGGAACGTACAGCTCGGCCAGGCCGAACCCGAACAGCGCGAGACCGGCGACGGTGGCGACGACGAGACCCCGCGGGAGACGTCGGTTGTCGGGGACGGCGGCTGACATGGTGCGAAGGGTATCGGCGGCGAGCGTGGCCGGGCGTCCACCCACGGGTGTAGAAGGCCAGACGGAGGCTCCACCTTCGGCTCAACCCGTCGGCCGACGATCGGCCCCGGGGCCGGCTCCTAGCGTCCACCACACACTTCTCGATGGGAGACCACGATGGATGACAGGACCGGGCAACGGTACGGCCGGCGGCTGACGGCGGTCGCGCTGGCTGCGGCCGGCGTTCTCTACGGCGTCGCGAACGCGTTCTACTGGGTGATGTTCCCCGACGACGTGTCCGAGACCGCCGGCAACGTGGCGTTGGCCGCCGGGCACCTCGGCGCGTGGCGGGTGGAGACCGTCCTGTTCGCCCTGACGCACCTGCTGCTCGTACCGGCGATGGCCGGCCTGGCCGTGACGCTCGGGCGGCGCAAGCCGCTGGTCGCCACGATCGGCGGCGGCATCACCCTGCTCGGGCTCTACTTCTCCACCGTCCACCTCTGGCACTACAACGCCTTCTTCGGGGCCCTCGCCGGCGCCGGCGTCGACGCCGACGCCGCCCGACCGGTCGTCGACGCCCTCGACAACGACCCGTTCGTGATGGCGTCGTTCGCCACATGGCTGCTGGGCTGGATGATCGGTCTTCTGGTGCTGGCCTTCGGGACCTGGCGCGCGGGCATGGTGTCGCTGTGGGTGCCGCTCGTCCTCACCGGCGGGCAGGTCCTCGACTTCGTCAGCGAGGGCGCCCCGCTCAAGATCGTGGTGAGCGTGCTGATGGCGGCCGGGCTGTCCAGCCTGGCGGTCGGCGTGAACCGGGATCGTCCGGCCGAGGCGACGGACCGGACGGAGGCGCCGGTGGCCACGCGCTCCTGACCCGGGCCGGGGGCCGGGCGGGGTCGCGGCGTCAGCCGCGGCCCCGCCCTGGCGTCCCGGGCCCGCCCCTTCGTCGGGCCGCGCCAGCCTCGACAGCAGGGCCGGGCGCGACGCCTGCGGAGGTGCTGCCGGGTGGCCGCGGCCGACGCAGACTCCGCTTGCCGGTCCCTGGGCGACGGGCTGGCGGAGGTGCCGCCCGTCAGCTGCGCCGGAAGGCGTACCGGCGGGCCTGGGGTGCCTGCTGGCTCCGGCCCCCGGGGTTGCGGGCCCCGGAACCCCTGACGGGCGGACCGGCCTTCGTCGACGGCGCCGCCGCCGGCAACGCCGGGACCGACGCCGGGGCGAGGCCGATCGCGTCCACCTCGATCGGCGTCAGGTCCGCGACGGTCGGCTTCGGCGTGACGGTGGTACGGGACTTCTTCGGGTTGCGCTTGGCTGGCATCCGGGCCTCCTCGTTCTGCGGGCCGTCCCGTCGTCGGACGGGGCGGGCCGCCGGTCGGTGACCGTCGCGCGACGGTCGGGCGGAATCGGGACTGCTCCCCGGGTGCGACCACGAAGGACACCGCCGCCTCGGCGACAGGGTGGGAATGCGGACGCCCGGGAGCACGCGGACCCACGGCAGCAGGGCGGCGGGCCGGCTCGGAGATGGGGCGTCAGTTGCGCATGCCCACACGCTAACCCCACCGCAGGCCGCGCGCATCCGAATTACCGGCACGATCGGCATGGCCGACCGCGAGCGCACCGCGACCGGTGGAGACGGGCTGCCGAACACCACACCGCGCCCGCCACCCGCCGCGATACGGTCACAGCGGCAGGCGTGGACGGCGGAAGGCGGCGGACGGATGGCCGAGCAGGCGACGGCGCGGATCGGCGTGACCGGGCTGGCGGTGATGGGCCGCAACCTGGCCCGGAACCTGGCCCGCAACGGCTTCACCGTGGCGCTGCACAACCGCTCGCCGGAGCGCACCCGGAGCCTGGTCGCGGAGCACGGCGACGAGGGGACCTTCCTCCCCGCCGAGTCGATGGCGGACTTCGTCGCCTCGCTGGAGCGGCCGAGGGCGGTGATCGTGATGGTCAAGGCGGGCGGGCCCACCGACGCCGTGATCGACGAACTGGTGCCACTGCTCGACTCCGGCGACATCGTCGTGGACTGCGGCAACGCGCACTTCGCCGACACCCGCCGGCGGGAGGAGGCGCTGCGGGCCCACGGGCTGCACTTCGTCGGCACCGGCGTCTCCGGCGGCGAGGAGGGTGCGCTGCGCGGCCCGAGCATCATGCCCGGCGGGTCGGCGGAGTCCTACCGCACGCTCGGCCCGATCTTCGAGAGGATCGCCGCGCAGGTGGACGGGGTGCCGTGCTGCCGGCACATCGGGCCGGACGGCGCCGGGCACTTCGTCAAGATGGTGCACAACGGCATCGAGTACGCCGACATGCAGCTCATCGCCGAGGCGTACGACCTGCTGCGGGCGGGGCTGGGCGCGGAGCCGGCGGAGATCGCGGAGATCTTCCGCAACTGGAACTCCGGCGAGCTGGAGTCCTTCCTCATCGAGATCACCGGGGACGTGCTGGCGCACACCGACGCGGCCACCGGGCGGGCGTTCGTGGACGTCGTGCTGGACCGCGCCGAGCAGAAGGGCACCGGCCGCTGGACGGTGCAGAGCGCCCTCGACCTGGGCATCCCCATCACCGGCATCGCCGAGGCGACGTTCGCCCGGTCGCTGTCCGGGCACGCCGACCAGCGGGCGGCGGCGCGCGGGGCGTTCCCGGACGCGGGCGACACGTGGCAGGTCGGCGACCGGGAGACCTTCGTCGAGGACGTCCGCCGCGCGCTGCTCGCCTCCAAGATCGTCGCGTACGCGCAGGGCTTCGACCACATCCGGGCCGGCTCGCAGGAGTACGACTGGGGCATCGACCTGGGCGGCACTGCGACGATCTGGCGGGGCGGCTGCATCATCCGCGCCCGCTTCCTCGACCGCATCCGGCAGGCGTACGACGAGCGGCCGGAGCTGCCGACGCTGCTGGTCGCGCCGTGGTTCGCGGACACCGTCAACGACGGCGTGCCGAGCTGGCGCAGGGTGGTTGCCGACGCGGCCCGGGCCGGGGTGCCGGCGCCCGCGTTCGCCTCGTCGCTGGCGTACTTCGACGCGCTGCGCGCCGAGCGCCTCCCGGCGGCGCTGATCCAGGGGCTGCGGGACAACTTCGGCGCGCACACCTACCACCGGGTGGACCGCGACGGCACCTTCCACACCCTCTGGTCCGCCGACCGCTCCGAAATCCAGGCCTAACCCACCCCACCCCCCTCCCCCGCCCCCGAGCCCCCACCCCTCGACCCCGGCGATCTTGCACTTTCTGCCCAGGCGAATCATCCCGAAAGCCGCAATACGTGGGGCGAAACTGCAAGATCGCCGAATGTGAGGCGGGAACCTCGGGGGCTGGCGGGTCAGGCGATGGTGGCGTGCATCTCCCAGACGAGGATCTCGGCCGGCTCGGTGGCGGTGACCCGTCGCCCGCCCGTCATGGTGAGCCGGGCGGCGTCGCCGGTGCCGAGCAGGCCGCTGCCCTCCAGGGTGACCGCGCCGGTCGGCACGTAGAGGTGGACGAAGGGCGCGTCCGGGAGATCGACCTCGTCGCCGGGGCGGAGCCGGGCGGCGTGCAGGGCGGCGAAGCGGTTCCGGATCCGGATCGCCGCCGCACCGTCGTGGCGGTCCATCCCGGAGGCGACGGGCACCAGGCCGCCGCGCAGGAGCTCGTCGTGGATCTCGAGCTGTTCGTAGCCGGGGTCGATGCCCTGCTCGTCCGGCAGCACCCACATCTGCACGAAGTGGACGGGATCGGTGTGCGGGTCGCGGCCGTCGAGCCGCCAGGAGTCGTTCTTCTCCGAGTGCAGGATGCCGGTGCCGGCGCTCATCCGCTGCGCCAGCCCGGGGTAGATCACGCCGGAGTGACCGGTGGAGTCCTGGTGCACCAGCGACCCGCGCAACACCCAGGTGACGATCTCCATGTCCTGGTGCGGGTGGGTCTCGAAGCCGGCGCCCGGCCGGACCACGTCGTCGTTGTTGACCAGCAGCAGACCGTGGTGGGTGTTGGCCGGGTCGTAGTGCCGGGAGAACGAGAACGAGTGCTTCGAGTCGAGCCAGGAGATCCGGGTGGCGAAGCGGTCGTCGGCCCGCCGGACGTCGACGGCCGGAGCGGGGGCGGTCACCGCGTCACCGGTCGGCGGCCCGACGCCGCCCCGGAATCGACTGGCGCGGCCGGTGGGTCGGCGGGAGGCGTCACCAGGCACGCTGCCCGGTCTCGGTCGGCGCCCAGGTGAGCGCCGGTTCACCCGTGGCCAGCTCGCCGATCTCGCCGGAGCGCGGCTGCGGTGCGTGGCCGAGCTCCTGGCAGTGCTGCTCGGCGATCTCGGCGCAGATCTCGGCCACCTGCGCGCAGATCGGGTCACCGAGGTCGGCGGCGTTCAGCGCCATGATCATCTTGTACCGGAGATCCCGCATCCCCACCCCCGAGGCTCGACGCGGTCCGGGGCACCCACCCCGCCCCCGATCCTAGGCGCCCCCACCCCCCACCCACCCCGAAACCCCGAACCCCGCCCCGCCCCGCCAGCGGCGCATGCGATTCCGGTGGCTGCCTCCACGGCGAACGCGAGGCTCGCACCCAGGCGACGGGCCCGGTGGGACGCTTTCGCGAGGCACCACAACCGCATGGTCGTCGGGCGGGGTGGCGACGGGGACGGGGTGGACGGGGAGGGGAGGTCAGCGTCGCCGGGGGGGCGACACTGACCGGCGGGGTCAGAAGAAGCGGCGGCGCTTCGCCTTCCGCGGGCGGAGCATGTCGGCACCCTTGGTGAGCAGGCGGCTCACCCCGGACGGGCCGCGGCGGGCCTCCAGCGTGTGGCTGAGCCGACGGGCGCCGGCCGCCGCCAGCGGCACCGCGACCGCCATCAACGCCCACTGGGCAATACGCTTCTGGATCATGTGGGTTCACCTCCGTCAGTGGCTGCTGACCGGAGAAATACCCCGCGCGGCGGAGCGGTAAGCCTCAGGACGGCGGGGCGACCGGGTTGGGCAGCGCGCCGCCGAAGCGGCGGTCCCGCTGGGCGTACAGCTCGCAGGCGTACCAGAGGTGCCGGCGGTCGAAGTCGGGCCACAGCGTGTCGAGGAACACCAGTTCGGCGTACGCGGTCTGCCAGAGCAGGTAGTTGGAGATCCGCTGCTCGCCGGAGGGGCGGAGGAAGAGGTCCACCTCGGGGACCTCCGGGTGGTAGAGGTACTTCGCCACCGTCTTCTCGGTGACCTTCGCCGGGTCTAGCCTGCCCGCGGCCGCGTCCCGGGCGATCGCGGCGGCGGCGTCGGCGATCTCGGCCTGCCCGCCGTAGTTGACGCAGAACTGGAGGGTCAGGGTGGAGTTGCCCCGGGACATCTCCTCCGCCGTCTGCAGCTCGGAGATGACGCTCTTCCAGAGCCGGCCGGCCCGGCCGGACCAGACCACCCGCACCCCCAGGTCGACCAGCTGGTCGCGGCGGCGGCGGATGACGTCCCGGTTGAAGCCCATCAGGAACCGGACCTCGTCCGGCGAGCGCCGCCAGTTCTCGGTGGAGAAGGCGTACGCCGACAGGTAGGGGATGCCCAGCTCGATGGCGCCCTCGATGGTGTCGAACAGGGAGAACTCCCCCGCCTCGTGGCCCTTGGTGCGAGGCAGCCCGCGCTCCTTGGCCCACCGGCCGTTGCCGTCCATCACCACGGCGACGTGCCGGGGCACCGCCTCGGCGGGCAACGCCGGCGGCCGGGCGCCCGAGGGGTGCGGTGTCGGCGGCACCGGCTCGCGCCGGCCGGCCCTCATCGATCGGATCACTCGGCTCTCTCCCTGCTCACGCCATCCGCTCCGGCCCCCACGCCCCGCGGCGGCGGGACCGGGCCGGCCGCCGGGGCACCCCGGTCGACCAGCGGCAGCGAGCGTAGCGCGCGCTCCAGGTGCCACTGCAGGTGCGCCGCGACGAGGCCGCTGCACTCCCGGCGTACGCCGGTCTCGGTGGCGTCGGCGACCCGCCAGTCGCCGCTGGTCAGCGCCGACATCAGGTCGATGGTGGCCGGGGCGGGATGGGCCGCGCCGGGGGGCCGGCAGTCCGGGCAGACCGCGCCCCCGGCCGGTACGGAGAACGCCCGGTGCCGCCCGGGCGTGCCGCAGACGGCGCAGGCGGTCAGCGCCGGCGCCCAGCCCGCATGGGCCATCCCGCGCAGGAGGTAGGCGTCGAGCACCAGGGTGGTGTCGTGGCTGCCCTCGGCGAGCGCCCGCAGCGCGCCGAGGGTGAGCTGGAACAGCCGCAGCGACGGCTCCCGCTCCACCGGGGTGAGCCGCTCGGCGGTCTCGGCGATCGCGCTGGCGGCCGTGTAGCGGGGATAGTCGCCGAGGAACCGCTTGCCGTAGAGGTCGATGCCCTCGACCTGGCTGACCGTGTGCAGTGAGCTGCCCTGGTTGCCCTTCGGGTCGCCGGCGAGCTGGAGGTCGACGTGCCCGAACGGCTCCAGCCGGGCGCCGAACTTGCTGGTGGTGCGGCGGATCCCGCGCGCCACCGCCCGCAGCCGGCCGTGCCGGCGGGTGAGCAGGGTGATGATCCGGTCGGACTCGCCGAGCTTCTGCACGCGCAGGACCACCGCGTCGTCGCGGTAGAGCTGTCGGCGGTACCCGGCCATCGGACCATTCTCCCTCGGGGTGCGAAATCAGGGTCGGCTCGGGGTGGACGCGTGAAGAACCCCGATGCGCGGCGCGCGCCGTGCCTCGTAGCGTGCTCGCATGGCTCTCCACCGGACCGCCGCGGCGCTCGCCGCGGCCGCCACCCTGATCGTCGTCGCCGGGTGCGACAACCTGGCCTCCCGTCGGCTCGACTACGACAACACCGAAGCGGCCCGGATCACCGCCATCCGGGTGCTTCCGGGGGCCGGCGACGTGACCGTCCGCACCACCAGCACGGACGACGAGGTGCGGATCAAGCGGGTGGTGCGCTACCACGGCGGCCAGCCCGACACCACGTACGAGATCAACGGCGCCGAACTGGTGCTGGACACCGACTGCGGCAAGGACTGCAGCGTCTCCTACGACGTCACCGCCCCGGAGGGGGTGAGCGTGACGGGCGAGACCGGCTCCGGTGACGTCCACCTGACCAGGGTCGGCGCGGTGGAGATCCGGCTCGGTTCCGGCAACGTCCGGGTGACCGGCGCCGACGGCCCCGTCGTGGCGGAGACCGGCTCGGGTGACGTCAGGGTGACCGGCGCCGCCGGCGCGGTCACCGTCACGACCGGCTCCGGCAACATCGACGTGGACGACGCCCCGGCCGCCGTGACCCTGCGCGCCGGCTCCGGCGACATCACGGGGCGCCGCCTCGGCGCCGGGGTGGACGCCGAGGCGGGCTCCGGCAACATCACCGTCGACCTGGCCGCGCCCGCCTCGGCGCGTACGCACACCTCCAGCGGCGACATCAAGCTCGTCGTGCCCGCGGGCCGCTACCAGGTCCGTTCCACGGCCGGCGGCGGCGACACCCGGCTGGGCGTGACCCACGATCCGACCGCCTCGCTGGTGCTCGACATCTCCACCGGCGGCGGCAACCAGACGGTCACCCAGCGCTGATCTCGACGGTCTGCGGCTCCCGCGCGGCGCGCGGCGACGGCACGCCGGCCCGCCCGGTGGCCGGACCGGACCGCGCGGCGGGGGCCGGGGCGGGCGGTGGCCCGGCGCCGGTCGGGGCGGGTGAACCGGGGCCGGTCGGGGCGGTTGGCCCGGTGCGGGCCGGTGCGGGGCGGGAGCCACCGGGAACCAGCTCCGGCGGCCGACGGGCCGCCACGTCCTCCACCCAGCCGACCAGGGCGGTCACCACCGCGACCAGGGCGAAGACCAGGGCCACCCGGATCGCCAGGCCGAGCGGATCCTGGTGCGACCAGCCCACCACGTCCACCAGTGGGGTGAGCGCCGCCACGAACGGCATGTGCCACAGGTAGACGGTGAGCGCCCGCCGGTTGAACACGGTCACGACCCGGCCGGACACGGCGCTGCGGTCCACCCAGCGCGCGCCCGCCGGCGCCCGCCCGAGCAGGACGAGGACGAAGGCCGCCGACCAGAGGGCGTTGCCCAGGGGGTTGTCGTTCAGGTCGTACCCGCGGGGTCCGGGGTGGGTGACGATCCAGGCGGCCCCGGCGGCGGCGAGGGCCAGCGCGACGGGCACCAGCACCCGGGTGGCCAGGCGGCGCAGCATGCCGGCCTGGTGGGCGAAGCCGAGCAGCCAGGCGCCGAAGTAGAGCCCGAAGTGGTGCAGCGCCCCCGGCAGCGCCGGCAGCAGGCCCAGCTCGGCCGCGGCGAGCATGGCGTACGGGGCGACCAGTGTGGGCACCGGGGCGCGCCGGAACAGCCAGAGGGCGACCGGGGAGGCGAGCACGAACCAGAGGTAGTCCCGCAGATACCAGATCACGCTCAGCGCGATCGCACCCCAGCCGTTGGCCGGCGGATCGGCGACGGGGAAGAGCCAGAGCAGCACCTTCGGGCTCAGCGGCAGCCCGGTGAGCAGCATGGCGGGTACGAAGACCGCGGCGACCACCCAGAGCGACGGCAGCAGGCGACGCAACCGGCGTACGACCGCTCCCGGCCCCCACCGTTGCAGCGAGGCGGCCATCAGCGAGCCGGCGAGCGCGAACATCACCGACATCGCCGGGAAGACGAGGGTCAGGGTGGCCCATCCGGTGACGTGGTAGACCACGACTCGAACGATGGCCAGGAAGCGGAGCAGGTCAAGGTATCGGTTTCGCATCAGCCTGCATCTATGTCCGGGGGCACGGGGGCTGGTCCTTCCCCTACCCTCCGGAGCGGCCCCGGCAAACCGCCGGCACCCCACGCGAACGTGACATCTTCCACCCGGCCGACCGACATCGATCATGCCCCGGTTGCCGGGCCGGGCGCACCCGGCCCGGCAACCGGTCAGAACCCCAGCTTGCGCAGCTGCTTCGGGTCCCGCTGCCAGTCCTTCGCCACCCGGACGTGCAGGTCGAGGTAGACCCGGGTGCCGAGCAGCTCCTCGATCTGCCGCCGCGCCGTCGTGCCGACCGCCTTGAGCCGGCTGGCCCGGTGGCCGATCACGATCGCCTTCTGGCTGGGCCGCTCGACGTACACGTCGGCGTAGATCTTCATGAGCTTGCCCTCGGGGACCATCTCCTCGACGACCACCGCGATGGAGTGCGGCAGCTCGTCCCGGACGCCCTCCAGGGCCGCCTCCCGGATCAGCTCGGCGACCAGCACCTGCTCCGGGTCGTCGGTGAGCATGTCGTCCGGGTAGAGCTGCGGCGACTCGGGCAGGTAGCGGGTCATCACCTCGACGAGCGTGTCCACCTGGTGCCCGGAGACCGCGCTGACCGGCACCACCTCGGCGAACTCGCCCAGCTCGCTGACGGCGAGCAACTGCTCGGCCAGCCGCCTGCGGTCCACCAGGTCGGTCTTGGTGACCACCGCCAGCACCGTGGCCTTCAGCTCGGCCAGCTCGCCGGTGATGAACCGGTCGCCGCGCCCGATCGGCTCGTCCGCCGGGATGCAGAGGCCGATCACGTCGACCTCGCTCCAGGTCTGTCGGACCAGGTCGTTGAGGCGCTCGCCGAGCAGCGTGCGGGGGCGGTGCAGGCCCGGGGTGTCGACCAGCACGAGCTGGGAGTCCGGGCGGTGCAGGACGGCCCGGATGACGTGCCGGGTGGTCTGCGGCTTGTTCGAGGTGATGGCGATCTTCTGCCCGACGATCGCGTTGGTCAGCGTCGACTTCCCGGCGTTCGGGCGGCCGACGAAACAGGCGAAACCGGCCCGGTAGGGGCGCTGCTCCAGGTCGCTCACGCCGCGACCCCGCCCCGCTCGCCGGCAGCCGTCCGCCCGCTCACTCGACCACCGTGCCCAGGACGGTGCCGTCCGGCGCGGCCACGTGGATCGGCGCGTCGACCGCGAGGTCCCGCACCGCCGCGTGCCCGGCGCCGTCCAGCGTCGACGCCTCGGTCACCACCACGGCGGCCTCCAGCCGGCTCGCGCCGGCCGCCGCCGCCGAGGCCACCGCGAGCTGGAGCGCGGTGATCGTCAGCGAGGGCAGCGAGACGCTGGCCGCGGCGTACGTCCGCCCGTCCTGGTCGCGTACCGCCGCGCCCTCCACGGCGCCCACCCGGCCGCGCGCGCCCCGGGCCAGGACGACCAGCTTGCCGTCCTCGGCGCTCAGCTCGATCGGGTCGGACGGGGTGGGCCGGGCGGCCGGTACGGCGGGTGACTCAGGCATCGGCGGGTTGCCTCTCCTCGGATCGGTTCGTGTCGCCCCGGGGCTCGGCGTGCTCGCCGCGGCCCGGGCCGTCCTGCGTGTCGGTCGACTCCACCCGGTTCACCAGCACGGTGTCGATCCGGTTGCGTCGGCCGGTGGTGCCCTCGGCGACCAGCCGGAGCCCGGCGACCTCGACCTGCGCCCCCGGGATCGGGACGCGGCCCAGGGACTGGGCGAGCAGGCCGCCGACGGTCTCCACCTCGTCGGCGGGCAGCTCGGTGTCGAACAGCTCGCCCAGGTCCTCCACCGGGAGCCGCGCGGTGACCCGCACCGCCCCGTCGTCGAGGTGCTCGACCGGCGGGCGCTCGACATCGTACTCGTCGGTGATCTCTCCGACGATCTCCTCCAGGATGTCCTCGATGGTGACCAGCCCGCCGGTGCCGCCGTACTCGTCGACGACGATGACCAGGTGGTTGCGGGCGGCCTGCATCTCCGAGAGCAGGTCGTCGACCGGCTTGGACTCCGGCACGAAGGTGGCGGGGCGCATCAGCTCGGCGACCGGGAGCCGGCGGTCCTCCGGCGCGCCGCCCTGGGTGCGCCGGATCAGGTCCTTGAGGTAGAGCACGCCGAGCACGTCGTCGACGCTCTCGCCGATGACCGGGATCCGGGAGAACCCGGAGCGCAGGAAGAGCGCCAGCGCCTGGGAGAGCGTCTTGCGCTCCTCGATCCACACCATCTCGGTGCGCGGCACCATCACCTCGCGGGCGATCGTGTCGCCGAGCGCGAAGACGGAGTGGATCATCTGGCGCTCGCCGTGCTCCACGACACCGCGCTGCTCGGCCAGGTCGACCAGCTCGCGCAGCTCCACCTGGGTGGCGAACGGCCCCTCCCGGAAGCCGCGCCCCGGGGTTACCGCGTTGCCGATCAGGATCAGCAGCGAGGCGAGCGGGTTCAGCGCCCGGCCCAGCCAGCGGACCAGGGGCGCGACGGACCGCCCGACCACGTACGCGTGCTGCCGGCCGAGGGTGCGCGGAGCGACCCCGACCACCACGAAACTGATCACGGTCATCGCGCCGGCGGTGACCAGCGCCGCGCGCCAGCCCGCGCCGAAGGTGTCCACCGCGACGAGCGCCACCAGCGTGGTGGCGGTCAGCTCGGCGAGCAGCCGCAGCAGCAGGAGCAGGTTGAGGTGGCGGACCACGTCCCCGGCGACGGCCTGGAGCGTGCGCGCGCCCCGTACGCCGTCGCGGGCCAGCTCGGCGGCGCGGGCGGGCGAGACCGCGGCGAGGGCCGCCTCGGTCATCGCGATCAGGCCGGCCAGCACCACCAGGCCGGCCGCGGAGACCAGCAGTTGCAGGTCGGGCAGGCCGGTGGCGCCGGCCGCCAGTGTCGGGGTGTCCATCACCGGGACCGGGTCGACCGCCAGCTCGCCAGCAGTCGGGCCTGGAGCGCGAACATCTCCCGCTCCTCCTCCGGCTCGGCGTGGTCGTAGCCGAGCAGGTGCAGCACGCCATGCACGGTGAGCAGGTGCAGCTCGTCGGCGGCGGAGTGGCCGGCGGTGGCCGCCTGCTTGGCCGCCACCTCCGGGCAGAGCACGATGTCGCCGAGCAGCGCCGGCTCGCCGGCGGCGGTCGACTCGCCGGGCCCGTGGTCGACGCTGCCCTCGTCCATGGGGAAGGCGAGCACGTCGGTCGGGCCGTCGCCGCCCATCCACCGGTGGTTCAGCTCGGTCATGTAGTCGATGTCGACCAGCAGCACGGACAGCTCGGCGAGGGGGTTGACCCCCATCTCGTCGAGGGCGTGCCGGGCGACGGCGAGCACGGCGTCGGTGTCGACGTCGACGCCGGACTCGTTGGCGATCTCGATGGACAACAGTCTTCCCTCGATGGTCTAGCGGCGCCGGCCGGCCCGGCCGCCCTGGGCTGTCCGCCCGGGCACGGCGTGCACGCTCTGCGCCTGCTGGTTCTCCCGCTCGGCGTCCCAGCGGGCGTACGCGTCGACGATCTCCCCGACCAGCCGGTGGCGGACCACGTCCGAGCTGGAGAGCTGGGCGAAGTGCACGTCCTCGACGTTCTCCAGGATCTCCCGGACCACCCGCAGGCCGCTGGTCGTGCCGCCGGGGAGGTCGACCTGGGTGACGTCACCGGTGACGACGATCTTGGAACCGAAGCCGAGCCGGGTCAGGAACATCTTCATCTGCTCGGGCGTGGTGTTCTGCGCCTCGTCGAGGATGATGAACGCGTCATTGAGGGTACGCCCCCGCATGTACGCCAGCGGCGCGACCTCGATCGTGCCCGCCGCCATCAGCTTGGGGATGGAGTCCGGGTCGAGCATGTCGTGCAGCGCGTCGTAGAGCGGGCGCAGGTAGGGGTCGATCTTCTCGTTGAGCGTGCCGGGCAGGAAGCCGAGCCGCTCCCCCGCCTCGACCGCCGGCCGGGTGAGGATGATCCGGTTGACCTGCTTGGCCTGCAACGCCTGGACGGCCTTGGCCATGGCCAGGTAGGTCTTGCCGGTGCCGGCGGGGCCGATGCCGAAGACGATGGTGTGCGCGTCGATCGCGTCGACGTAGCGCTTCTGACCCAGCGTCTTGGGGCGGATGGTGCGGCCGCGCCGGGAGAGGATGTTGAGCGTCAGGACCTCGGCGGGCCGCTCGGCGCCGCCCTGCTCGAGCATGCCGACGGTACGCCGGACGGCGTCAGTGGTCAGGGTCTCGCCTTTCTCGATGAGTTCGAGCAGCTCGCTGAAGATCCGCTCGGCGAGGGCATTGTCGGCGGGGGCGCCGGTGATGGTGATCTCGTTGCCCCGGACGTGCACGTCACTGTTGACCGAGCGCTCGACCAGTCGCAGGATCTCGTCACCCGCGCCGAGCAGGTTGACCATGATCTTGGAATCCGGAACGGTGATCCTGGTCTGCACCCGGGGCGGGCCGGGAGGTGGGGTGCCGGTCATAGGTCGGGCCGAGGGGCCCTGCGCCACCTGCTCTCGATCTCGGCGCCGGGCCTGCTGGCGCGGCGCGCTGACGTTGCCCCCATCGTATCTGCTCAACAGCGGCGGCACCGCGCCCATTTCCGCGCGTGCGGGACGGCACGGACGGGACGCGGCCCGCGCCGGCCCCGCCCCGCCCGTACGCGCCCGTCAGGAGCCGGCGCGGAAGTCGTACCGGTCGAAGGTCTCCTGGGTACGGGTGAACCGGTAGGTCGCCCAGTGCATCCGGACCACCGCGCCGCGCTCGTCCCGGGTGAGCCGCAGCAGCTCGCCCACCTCACGCCCGGAGACCGTGCGGTACACGTCCGGCTGGTCGGGCAGTGGCGCGAAGACCGCCGGCGGCTTCCCCGCCGGGTCGTCGGCGCCCCGGGCCCGCAGCGCGCCGTCGTGCCACGAGAAGACGTACTCGAAGCCCTCGCCCCACCAGCGGCCCAGCAGCCCGCGTACGCCCTCGGGGGCGGGTGGGCCCGGCCGCCACGGCGCGACGTCGGCCGGGTCGTGCTCGACGGCGGCGGCCAGCAGCCGGTGTGGCAGGTCGAGGACCTCGCCGGCGGTGCCGGAGGAGCCGAGCACGGCGACGCCCATCGCGCCGGGCGTCCCCTCGCCGCCGCGCCGGCCGTAGACGCCGGCCAGGAAGCCGGGCATCGCGCCGTCGTGCCCGACGTGCATGGTCCGCTTGCCCTGCGGCACCAGGATCAGCCCGAGCCCGAAGCCGCCGGCCCAGAGCGTCTCGTCGGTGACCGTCGCCGGCCAGCGCATCTCCTCCAGCGTGGCCGGGGTGAGCACCGCGCCCGCCGGGTCCAGCGCCGCCGGGTCGGCGAGGAAGGCCGCCCAGCGGGCCATGTCGGTGGCGGTGCTCCAGAGCTGCGCCGCCGGCCCCACCGCGCCGAAGTCCGTGGGCGGCTCCGGGTGCGCCTCGTCGGAGTACGCGTCGACCAGGAAACCGGTCGCGGCGTGCGGGCCCGGCGTCACCGAGGTGTCGGCCAGCCCCAGCGGGGTCAGCACCCGCTCGGCGAGCACCTCCGCCCAGGTGCCGCCCCGCAGGTGGCCGACGAGCCGGCCGAGCAGCGCCATACCGAGGTTGGAGTAGTGGTAGCGGCGGCCCGGCGGCAGCACCCGCTCGGCCCGGGCGAGGTCGGCGACCAGCTCGTCGACGTCGGGCGCGCGCAGGCTGTCCCAGACGTCGCCGTACGGCTCCCGTTGCAGGCCGGCGGTGTGCGACAGCAGCCGGCGCACGGTCAGCTCGCCGTGGGCCGGCAGGTCCAGGTGGCGGCCCAGCGGGTCGTCCAGGTCGAGCAGGCCGTCGTCGCGGCACTGGAGCGTCAGCACGGCGGTGAACGTCTTCGTGACCGAGCCGATCCGGAACCGGGTGCCCGGCCCCAGCTCGGTGTCGTTGCCGGTGCCGCCGACCGTGCACGTCCACAGCGGGCGGTCGGCCCGGTGCAGGGCCGCCGACACGGCCGGTACGCGAGCCTGCGCCTGGACCTGGCGCACCAGCCGGGCCAGGCGGTCGTCGACCGCCGTCACGCGAGGTCCCGGGCCAGCATCGGCCCGAGCGGCGCCCCACCGAGCACGTGCGCGTGCGCGTGGAAGACCTCCTGGCCGCCGTACGCGCCGGTGTTGAACATCAGCCGGAAGCCGTCGCCGAGCAGCCCCTCGTCCTCGGCCACCGCGGCTGCCGTGGCGAGCACCTCGCCGGCCAGCGCCGGGTCGCCCTGGGCGAGCGTCGCCACGTCGGCGTAGTGCTCCTTCGGGATGACCAGCACGTGCACCGGCGCCTTCGGGCCGATGTCGCGGAAGGCGAGCGTGGTGGCGGTTTCCCGCACGACGGTGGCCGGGATCTCCCCGGCGACGATGCGGCAGAACAGGCAGTCGGTTCCCATCGGGGCAGTGTAAGGAAGGGCACCTTGTTATCGCTTTCGGTAGAGGAAGGGCCCCTTCCTTACACCTGGGGGCCGACCGGGCATGATGGCCGGCGTGACTTCACGGGCGGTACTGGTGACGGGGGCCTCGCGCGGCATCGGGCGGGCGGTGGCGACGGCGTTCGCGGCGAGCGGGGACCGGGTGGCGATCCACCACCGCGACTCGGCGGAGGCGGCCGGGCGGCTGCGCGCCGAACTGCCCGGCGAGGGCCACGTGGTGGTCCGCGCCGACCTGACCGACCCGGACGCCGTACGGGCCATGGTGGACGAGGCGGCCGGCCTGCTGGGCGGGCTGGACGTGCTGGTCAACAACGCCGGGGTGTACGGCGACCGGGACGCCCCGCACCCGGTCTTCGGCGCCTCCTACGCGCAGTGGCGCGCGCAGTGGCGGCAGGTGGTGGAGACCAACCTGACCGGCGCGGGCAACGTCATCTGGTGCGCCGCCCAGCACATGCGCGACCGGGGCGGCCGGATCGTCAACGTCTCCTCCCGGGGCGCCTTCCGGGGCGAGCCGGACCAGCCGGCGTACGGGGCGAGCAAGGCGGGGCTGAACGCGCTGGGGCAGTCGCTGGCGGTGGCCCTGGCCCCGTACGGCATCAGCGTCGCCACGGTGGCCCCGGGCTTCGTCGAGACCGACATGACCACGGAGCACCTGCGCGGGGAGCGGGGCGCCGCCATCCGGGCGCAGAGCCCGTTCAACCGGGTGGCCCGCCCCGAGGAGATCGCCGCCGCCGTGCACTGGCTCGCCTCCCCGCAGGCGGAGTGGGCCTCCGGCACCATCGTCGACCTGAACGGCGCCTCCTACCTGCGTAGCTGAGCGTCACCAGCGGGCGAGGCGGGTGGCGAGCACCGCGAGGGCGGCCACGCCGGCCGTCGAGGTGCGCAGCACCGACGGGCCCAGGCGGACGGCGCGGGCCCCGGCCCCGGTGAAGGTGTCCAGCTCGCTGTCGGCGATCCCGCCCTCCGGCCCGACGACCAGGACGATCTCGCCCGTGGCGGGCAGCTCGGCGGTGGTCAGCCGCTCCTGTGCCTCCTCGTGCAGCACGAACGCCGCGGCGGCCCCGCCGATGCGGCGCGCGACCTGGGCGGTGGACTCGTCCGGCGTCCCCGCCACCACGGGCAGCCAGGCGCGCCGGGCCTGCTTGGCCGCCTCCCGGGCGGTCGCCGCCCACTTCTCCCGCGCCCGTACGCCCCGGTCGCCGCGCCACTGGGTGACCGAGCGGGCCGCCGCCCAGGGAACGATCTCGTCCACCCCGACCTCGGTCATCGCCTGTACGGCCAGCTCGCCCCGGTCGCCCTTGGCGATGCCCTGCACCACGACCAGGCGCGGGACGGAGGCGTCGACGAACCCCCGGGAGGTGATCTCCAGGTCGAGGGTGCCGCGGCCGACGGCGGTCACCACGGCGGCGGCGGTGCCGCCCCGCCCGTCGGCGAGCAGCAGTTCCTCGCCGACGCGGAGCCGCTGCACGGTGGCGGCGTGGTGCCCCTCGGGGCCGTCGAGGGTCAGCCGGTCGGCGGTGGGCAGCGACTCGACCAGGAACAGCGGCGCGGACACGACGATCAGGCTAGCCGCCCCGGCGGCCGCCGGGGCGCCGAGGGCGGTGGAGCCGCCGGGCCGCCGCGGAGCGCGGCGGCCCGGGGCGTGCGGGTCAGGCGTGGCCGTTGAAGGCGTCGCGCATCCGGGAGAAGAAGCCGCCCTGCTTGGTCAGCTCGGCGACCTCCTCGCCCCGGGTCTTGGCGAAGTCGCGCAGCATCCGCTCCTGGTCGGCGTCGAGCTTCGTCGGGGTGCGCACGTCGAGGTGGACGTAGAGGTCACCCCGGCCGGTGCCGCGCAGGTGCGGCACGCCCCGGGCGCGCAGCCGCAGCGTGCTGCCCGGCTGGGTGCCGGCCTTGACGTCGACCGTCTCCTCGCTGTCCAGCGTCTTGATGGTCAGCCGGGTGCCGAGGGCGGCGGCGGTCATCGGCACGGTGACCCGGCAGTGCAGGTCGTCGCCCTTGCGGGAGTAGACGTCGTGCGGCCGCTCGTGGATCTCGACGTATAGGTCGCCGGCGGTGCCGCCGCCCGGGCCGACCTCGCCCTGCTGGGCCAGCCGGATGCGCATGCCGTCCTCGACCCCGGCGGGGATCTTGACGGTCAGCGAACGCCGGGTGCGGACGCGGCCGTCGCCGGCGCACGTCGGGCAGGGGTGCGGGATGGTGGTGCCGTAGCCCTGGCAGACGGTGCAGGGGCGGGCGGAGACCACCTGACCGAGGAAGGTGCGCTGCACCGACTGCACCTCGCCCCGGCCGCCGCACGCCTCGCAGGTGGCCAGGTGGGTGCCGGCCGCGGTGCCGGCGCCGGAGCAGGTGGTGCAGAGTACGGCGGTGTCGACGGTGATCGGCGCCTCGACGCCGAACGCGGTCTCGTTCAGGTCCAGCTCCAGCCGCAGGATCGCGTCGGCGCCCGGCCGGGTCCGCGGTCGCGGGCCCCGCGACCCGCCGGCCGCGCCGCCGAAGAACGCGTCCATGATGTCCTGGAAGCCGACGAACGGGCCGGCGCCGCCGGGACCGCCCGGGCCGCCCGCGCCCCCGCCGCCCGGGGCGAGCGGGTCGCCGCCCAGGTCGACGATCTGCCGTTTCCGGTCGTCCGAGAGGACCTCGTACGCGGCGTTGATGTCCTTGAACTTCTCCTGTGCCTCCGGGTCCGGATTGACGTCCGGATGGAACTGCCGCGCCAGCTTTCGGTAGGCACGCTTGATCTCGTCGTCGGAGGCTTCCCGGCTCACCCCGAGAATGCCGTAGTAGTCCCTGGCCACTGCGTTCCGTGTCCTCATGTTCGTCTCGCGTTGCGCCGGTCGTCGGCCGGAGCCGGCCGTCGGCCCTGACTGGTCAGTTCTGGGCCAGCAGCTCGCCCACGTAGCGTGCCACGGCCCTCACCGTGGCGATGGTGCCGGGGTAGTCCATCCGGGTCGGCCCGAGCACGCCGAGCCCGCCCACGATCGTCGCGCCCGGCCCGTAGCCGGTGCTGACCACCGAGGCGGCGCGCAGGTTGTCGATCTCGTTCTCGTCGCCGATCAGCACCCGGGTCGTGCTCGGCTCCGCCTCGCCGATGAGCTTGAGCAGCACGACCTCCTCCTCCAGCGCCTCCAGGATGGGGCGCAGCGAGCCCTGGAAGTCGAGCAGGCCGCCGCGGGTGAGGTTGGCCGTGCCGGCCAGCGCGATCCGCTCCTCGTGCCGCTCGACCAGCGTCTCCAGCAGCACGGTGGAGAGGGTGGTCATGGCCGGCCGCAGGTGCGGCACCGACTCCTCGACCAGCGCCTGCACCAGCGGCGGGGTCTCGGACAGCCGGGTGCCGACCAGCTTCTCGTTGACCAGCCGGCGCAGGTCCGTGACGTCGTCGGCGGGGATCGGCCCGGGCAGCTCGACCAGCCGCTGCTCGACCCGGCCGGTGTCGGCGATCATGACCAGCATCAGCCGGGTCGTGGAGATCGGCACCAGCTCCAGGTGGCGGACGGAGGAGCGGGCCAGGCTCGGGTACTGCACCACGGCGACCTGCCGGGTCAGCTGCGCCAGCAGCCGTACGGTGCGGTGCACCACGTCGTCGAGGTCGACCGCGCCGACCAGGAAGCGCTCGATCGCGCGGCGCTCGGCCGGGCTGAGCGGCTTGACCCTGGACAGCCGGTCCACGAAGAGCCGGTAGCCGCGGTCGGTGGGCACCCGGCCGGCGCTGGTGTGCGGCTGGCGGATGTAGCCTTCCTCCTCCAGCACGGCCATGTCGTTGCGGACGGTCGCCGGGGAGACCCCGAGCTGGTGCCGCTCGACCAGCGCCTTGCTGCCGACGGGCTCCTGCGTGGCGACGTAGTCCTCGACGATCGCGCGCAGCACGGCGAGCTTGCGGTCGTCGAGACCCATCGTTCCCCACCTCCTGTCGCACGTCGGACCCCCGCGCCCCGAGGGGCGGGCGGGTTGCTGGCACTCGCTGCGGACGAGTGCCAGTCTACGTCGGCGCGCCCGCCGACGCGATGATCAACCTGGGACGGCGATCCGACCGGCGCCACCCGGCCCGTGGCGGCGGCGCCAGAGCCGATCATCCGGACATCCCGGTCGGAGTCGCCCTGGTGCGGCCTTGCCCACGGCCCCTACCGTGACGTCCATGACTGAACCACCTCGCCCTCCCGGAGCGGGGGACCCCGGCGACCGGCCGGACCCGGCCGCTCCGTCGGGGGTTCCCGGGCCGGCCGGCTCCGACGAACCCACCGCACCACTGTCCGGGGCACCGGGCCCGGGCGGCTATCCCCCGCCCGGTGGCTATCCGCCGCCCACCGGTGACCAACCGCCGTCGGGCGGCTACCCTCCGCCGGGTGGCTACCCGCCGCCCGGTGGCTATCCCCCGCCGGGCGGCTACCCCCCGCCGGGGGCCGGCTATCCGACCGGCGGCGGCTACGGCGCGCCCACCGGCGGCTACGCCAACAACGAGGACAAGAACTGGGCCCTGATCGCCCACTTCGGCGGCGCGGCCGGGGTGATCGTCGGCGGTGGCCTGCTCGGCTGGGTCGCACCGCTCATCGCGCTGATGGCCAGGGGACAACAGTCGCCGACCGTCCGGGCGCACGCCGTCGCGGCGCTGAACTTCCAGATCACCTGGGCGATCGTGGGCGTGCTGAGCTGGGTGCTCACCCTGATCACCTGCGGGATCCTGTTCTTCGTCCCGATGCTCGTCTGGCTGGTGCCGCTGATCTTCGGGATCGTCGCCGGGGTCAAGGCCAACGAGGGCGTGCTCTACCGCTACCCGATGGCCTACAGCTTCACCAGGTGAGCCGGGCCGGCCGCTCCCCCGGCCGGACCGGCCACGCGCCGCCACACGGCGTGGGCCTCTCCGGCCGCGCCGCCGCACGGCGGGGCCTCAGGGCAGCAGGTCGCGGACGACCGCGTCGGCGAGCAGCCGCCCCCGCAGGGTCAGCACGGCCCGGCCCGCCGCGTGGTCGGGGCCGGCCAGCAGGCCGTCGGCGAGCGCCCGCTCGGCGCCGGCCCGGCCCGCGTCGTCGAGGGCGTCCAGCGGCAGCCCGGAGGCGAGCCGCAGCCGGAGCATGACGTCCTCCATGTGCGCCTCGTCGGCGGTGAGCACCTCCCGGGCCAGGCCGGGCGACTCGCCGCCGGCCAGCCGCTTCGCGTACGTCGTGGGATGCTTCACGTTCCACCAGCGCACGCCGCCGACGTGGCTGTGCGCCCCCGGGCCGAGGCCCCACCAGTCGGCGCCGGTCCAGTAGAGCAGGTTGTGCCGGCACCGGGCCGCGTCGCCGCGGGCCCAGTTCGACACCTCGTACCAGGAGAAACCGGCCGCGTCGAGGGCGGCCTCCGCGGCCAGGTAGCGGTCCGCGGCGACGTCGTCGGAGGGGTACGCCAGCTCGCCGCGCCGCATCCGGGCGGCGAGCCGGGTGCCGTCCTCCACGATCAGGGCGTACGCGCTGACGTGGTCCACCCCGGCGGCGACGACCTGGTCGAGGGAGGCGGCGAAGTCGTCCTCGCTCTCCCCCGGCGTGCCGTAGATGAGGTCGAGGTTGACGTGCTCGAACCCGGCGTCGCGGGCCTCCCTGGCGGCGGCGGTGGCCCGGCCGGCGCTGTGCGTGCGGTCGAGGATCGCCAGCACCCCCGGCGCGGCGGACTGCATGCCCAGCGAGATCCGGGTGTAGCCGGCTGCCCGCAGGGCCCGCAGGGACTCCGGGGTCACCGACTCCGGGTTGGCCTCGGTGGTCACCTCGGCGTCGGGCGCGAGCCCCCAGGTGCGGTCGATGCCGTCGAGGATCCGGGCCAGGTCGTCGGCGGGAAGCAGGGTCGGGGTGCCGCCGCCGACGAAGACCGTGTCGACCCGGGGCGGCGGGGCGTCGCCCAGCACCCGGCCGGCGAGCGCCAGCTCGGCCAGCACGGTGTCGGCGTACCCCTCCCGGCTCGCCCCGCCGCCCAGCTCGGCCGCGGTGTACGTGTTGAAGTCGCAGTAGCCGCAACGGCTGGCGCAGAACGGGACGTGCACGTACACGCCGAAGCCGCGCGCGCCGACCGCGCGGGTGGCGGCGGCGGGCAGCGAGCCGTCGACGGGGACGGTTTCGCCTTCTGGAAGGACGCCGGGCATGGCCACTAGTGTGCCCGGCATGACCTCTCCCGACGTGCTCGTGCGGGCCGCCACGGCCCGTGGGGTGACCACCCTCACCCTGGACAGCCCGCACAACCGCAACGCGCTCTCCACACCGCTGATGACCCAGCTGCTGGCCGGCCTGGCCGAGGCGGTCGCCGACGAGGCCGTCCGCGTGGTCGTGCTGGACCACACCGGGCCGGTCTTCTGCTCGGGCGCGGATCTCAAGGAGACCGCCGCCGCGTACGCCAGCGGGAGCGTGCCGGCCGGGATGCTGGGTGACGTGCTCGCGGCGGTCTGGGAGTGCCCGAAGCCGGTGGTGGCGAGGGTGGCCGGCCCGGCGCGGGCCGGCGGGCTGGGCCTGATCGCGGCGGCCGACCTGGCGGTGTGCGCGCAGGAGGCGACGTTCGCCTTCACCGAGGTGCGGCTCGGGGTGATCCCGGCGGTGATCTCCGCGACCGTGCTGCCCCGGCTGCACCCCCGCGCGGCGGCCGAGCTCTACCTGACCGGGGACACCTTCGACGGCCGGCGCGCCGCGGAGATCGGCCTGGTCACCGCCGCCGTGCCGGCCGACGGGCTGGACGCCGCCGTCGCCACCTACTGCGACTCGCTGGTCCGGGGTGCGCCGGGCGCGCTGGCCGGGGCGAAGCAACTGCTGCGCCGGCCGCCCGCGACCGACCTGCGGGAGGAGATCGCCGGGCTGTCCACCCTCTCGACCGGGTACTTCCTCTCGGAGGAGGGCCGCGAGGGCGTGCTGGCGTTCCGGGAGAAGCGACCGGCCCGCTGGGTTCCCGCCGCCGAAGGGGACGCCGTCGACCGGTAGGCAGGCGGGGACGCCGTCGACCGACAGGCGGTAGGGGACGCCGTCGACCGCGTCCGTCGGGAGAGGTGAGGCCGCGCGGGAAACGGGAACATCCGGGCCCGCCCCCCCGGGGCCGTTCGGCGCTCTCGGGCGGGCGCCGCAGGCCGGTGCCAACCTCGGCGGGCCGGCCGGAACCGGTCGGACGACCCCGGCGGGCACCACGGGGGACGTACGCTTGTCGGACTGTCGAACAGGGGGTGTGGGTGCGAACTCGGGCAGTCGTGGCGGGCGGCGTCGTCCTCGTCCTCGTCGCCGTGGTCGGAATCTGGCTCGTCATCCGGCAGGTGGGTGGGCAGCTGCGCCTGCCGCTGTCCAGCCGGACGTGCACGGTGCAGGCGGACGGCCGGGTGGCCCTGGACGCCGACCAGATGGCCAACGCGGCGACGATCGCGGCGATCGGCATCCAGCGGAAGATGCCCGAGCGGGCCGTCGTGGTGGCGCTGGCCACCGCGTACCAGGAATCCGGCCTGCGCAACCTCGCCGGGGGCGACCGCGACTCCGTGGGGCTGTTCCAGCAGCGCCCGAGCCAGGGCTGGGGCAGCCCGGAGGAGATCCGCGACCCCCGGTACGCGGCGAACCGGTTCTACGCCGCGCTGAAGAAGGTGCGCGGCTGGGAGCGGATGCGGGTCACCGACGCGGCGCAGAAGGTGCAGCGCTCCGCCTTCCCAGAGGCGTACCAGAAGTGGGCGGACGAGTCGGAGGTGCTGACGCGGGCCCTGCTCGGGCACGCCACCGGCGCGGTGGCCTGCACGGTGGGCCGCGACCCGGCGATGCGCGGGGCAGCCGCGGCGACCGCGCTGACCCGCGGGCTGTCGCTGGACTGGGGCCTGGCCGCCGCCACCACCGCGGCGGACCTGACCGGCCTCACGGTCCCCGCCGCCGACGAGCGTCGGGGCTGGCGGTACGCGCACTGGCTCGTCTCCCACGCGCACGACCACGGGGTGAAGCGGGTGCGCTTCGGCGGCCTGGAGTGGACGGCCCGCGACGGCACCTGGAACCAGGTCGGTGACGACGCGGCCGGCGACCGGGTGGTCGCCGAGGTCTTCGCCGAGGCGTAGGGACTCCCATCTCCTTACCGGCAGTCACCGCACAATCCGTCATTCCCGGACATAAGCCTCGGTGACCGCTTGCGGGGCTACGGATTGTAGCGGTTCAACTCCCCACAGTTCGGGCAACGGTCGTATATCACGCGGGGTAGTACCCCGCACCGGAACCAGCGCGTTACGATCGGCGGCCTGTGCCAGCAATGGTTTTCGCCCGATGGGGAGGGGACGTCGAGGTGTTCGACTACGGCGACCGGACCGGTTACGAACCGATCAGTGACACCGACCGCAAGGAGTTCCACGAGCAGGGCTTCCTCCTGCTGCGCAACGTCCTGACGGAGGACCACCGGGCGGCGCTGGAGGCGGCGGTCGACCGCGTCTACGCCGAGGAGAAGGCCAAGGGCAACACCACCAAGGACGGCACCCTGCACCTGCTGGGCTTCCTGGAGCGGGACGAGCTCTTCGGCGACCTGCTGACCCACCCGATCGCCTTCCCGTACATGTGGGGCCTCGCCGGCTGGAACATCTACACCCACCACAACCACCTGGACGTCACCCCGCCGGCGCTGGAGCCGGAGAAGCCGTACTGGGGCTGGCACCAGGACGGGTACCGGCAGAACTCCGACCCGGAGACGATGGACCCGAACCTTCCCCGGCCGATGTTCTCCCTCAAGGTGGCCTACGTGCTCTCCGACCTGTCGGAGAACGGCCGGGGCGCCACCAAGGTGATCCCGGGCAGCCACCTGTGGAACTCGCTGCCGCGCCCGGAGGACACCTCCGTGCACAACCCGGACCCGGAGGGCACGGTGGAGATCACCGCGAACCCCGGTGACGCCTTCATCTTCGACCGCCGCCAGTGGCACTCCCGGTCGACCAACCTGTCGACCATCACGCGCAAGATGCTCTTCGTCGGCTACACCTACCGGTGGATCCGCCCGCTGGACGAGCTACACATCGACAAGGACGGCGAGTGGTGGGCCAACCGCACGCCGGTGCAGCGCCAGCTCTGCGGCGAGGGCACCCACACCGCCAACTACTGGGGCATCAACTGGGACGGCTACATCGACGACGAGATCCCGCTGCGCAAGGAGCTCAAGCAGCGCGGCCTGCTCGACCGCAGCATCCCCTGGCTCCGCTGAGCCGGTAACCCGGCTCCCGCCGAGGCGACACCGAACGGGCCCCCTCCCCCACGGGACGGGGCCCGTTCCGCGTTCCCACGCCTCCGGCACCCGTACCGCCGACGAGGCGGCAGGTCAGCCGACGAGGCGGCGGGTCAGCCGCGGCGGGCGAGGCGGCGGCGCACCTTCTCCTGGATCGGCTCGGGCAGTTCCGGCGCGTCGAGCAGCCGGGGCAGCAGGTCGGGCTCCAAATTCAACGCCCGGAACACCTCGCCGATCGTCACCCCGTGCGCGGGCCGGTCGACCACCTCGACCGGGTCACCCGGGCCGACCTCGCCCTCGCGCAGCACCCGCAGGTACGCCCCGGGCTTCGCCCGCACCGTGAACCGCTTGATCAGGTCCGGTACGCCCCAGAAGCCGGCGAAGGTGGTGCACGGCGTCCGGGGCTTGGTCACCTGGAGCAGCGCCGACCCGATCGCCCACTGCTCGCCGATCACCGCTCCGGTCACGTCGACCGCGTACGTGGTCAGGTTCTCGCCGAACCCGCCGGGACTGATGGCGCGGCCCAGCTCGGTCGCCCACCAGCCGGCGTCCTCCTCGGCGTACGCGTAGACCGCCTGGTCCGGGCCGCCGTGGTGGGCGCGCTCGCCGATGAAGTCGCCGGCCACCCCGTCGGCGCGCAACAGCACGGGGCCGTCCACCGGCCGCTTGTCGATGCCGGTGCGCCCGCTCGCGTCGCCCGCCCACTCCGCCTCGGTCACACCGCCGAGGTTCACCGCTGCCAGCCTGCCCGTCATGGCGGTCAGCCTAGCCCGCCCCGCGGACGCGCCCGGAGGGGGCAAAAGAAGGGTCCCTGGTCAACGCGGTGCGTCGACCAGGGACCCTTCCTCACGCGGGCGTCAGCCCTTGACGGCGCCGGCCACCAGGCCCGAGACCATCCGCCGCTGCACCAGCAGGAAGAAGATGATCACCGGCAGGGTGAACAGCGTGGAGGCGGCCATCACGGGGCCCCAGGCGGTGTCGTCGCGGCCGAAGAAGAACGTCATCGCGACCGGCAGGGTGTAGCTCTCCTGGTCGTTGATGAAGGTCAGGGCGAAGATCAGCTCGTTCCAGGCGGTGATGAACGAGAAGATGCTCGTCGCCACCAGGCCGGGGGCCACCAGCGGGAAGAGGACCTTCCGGAAGGTCTGCGCCCGGCTCGCCCCGTCGATGGCGGCGGCCTCCTCCAGCTCCTTCGGCACGGCGGCGACGAAGCCCCGCAGCATCCAGACCGCGAACGGCAGCGAGAAGCCGAGGTAGGTGAGGATCAGGCTGGGCAGGGTGTTGTAGAGCCCCAGCCGCTGGATCATCAGGAACAGCGGGATGACCAGCGCCTCCAGCGGGATCATCTGCACCACCAGCAGCATGATCAGGAAGGTGGTCCGCAGCTTGAACCGGAACCGGGCCACGGCGGTCGCGGCGAGCAGCGCGACCAGGCCGCTGAGCAGCACCGTGGAGACCGCGACCAGCGCGCTGTTGAGGAAGAAGTCGGCGAAGGTCACGCCCGGGATCAGGTTGCCGGTGAGGATCTGCCGGTAGTGCTCCAGCGTCGGCTCGGACGGCACCGGCCGGGGCGTGGACGAGAAGATCTCCGAACTCGGCTTCAGCGAGGTGGCGATCATCCAGTAGACCGGGAACGCGGCGAAGAGCGCGACCAGCAGCCCCGCGCCGTTGAGGGCGATCCTCTTCACGCCTGCACCGCCTCCGCGTCGCGTCACGCGTCCTCCTCCTGCTTGAGCACCATGCGGACGTAGAGGCCGGTCACCACCAGCAGGATCAGGGTGAGGATCACCGCGATCGCCGCGCCGAGGCCGTACTTGGGCGGGGGCGAGAACGCCTCCGCGTACGAGTAGATGGAGAGCATGAACGTCGGCCGGTCCTGCGTGCCGCCGGCCAGCACGAACTGCTGGGTGAAGACCTTGAAGTCCCAGATGGTGGAGAGCACGATCAGGATCCCGAACACCGGCCGCAGCAGCGGGAAGGTGATCTTCCAGAACACCCTCCACGGCCCGGCGCCGTCGACCCGCGCCGCCTCGTGCAGCTCGCTCGGCACGCTCTTCAGCCCGGCCAGCACGCTGACCGCGATGAACGGGAACGAGTGCCAGACCACCACCAGGGTCAGGATCGAGAAGAACAACAGGGGCGAGTTGAACCAGCCGTACCCGGTCCAGTCGCTGCGCCCGAAGAGGCTCTGCGAAAGCCCGTCGGGCAGCGCGTTGAACAGCCAGGTGACCAGGCCACTGGTGTCGTCGAAGATCCACTTCCAGACGATCGTGCCGGTCAGCGCCGGGGTGGCCCAGGCGAGCATCACGCAACTGGCGACGAAGGTGGCCATCCGCTTGCCGAGCCGGTTGAGCAGCAGCCCGACCAGGGTGCCCAGGATCATGGTGAGCACGACGTTGGCGGCGGCGAAGAGGACGGTGTTGCGCAGCACCGTCAGGAAGAACGGGTCGCCGAGGATCTCGGCGTAGTTGCCGAACCCCACCCACGGCCACTCGCGGTCACCGCGTAGCTGGCGGACGTTGTTGAGCTGGTGGAAGGACATCACCACCACCTGGCCGAGCGGCCAGAGCAGCAGCACGCCGATGATCACCAGGCAGGGCAGGAGCAGCAGGTAGGGCAGGCGGTCCACCCGGCGGCGCCGCCGCGCGGGGGTCTCCCGCGCGGCGGCCGCCTCCGGCGCCTCGGTCAGCGTGGTCACTTGGCGTTGAGGATGCTTTCCATCTCCGCGGCCGCGTCGGCGGTAGCCTTCTCGACCGTCTTCTGACCCTTCATGACCGAGCTGTTCATCGCCTGGGTCACCGTCTTGGTGCGGCTGACCTCCACCCACTTCGGGGTGAGCGGCGTGAGCTTGGTGTTCTGCATCGTGGTGGCGAACGCCGCCATGATCTTGTCGCTGGCGTACTTGTCGCCACCGACCAGGTCCTTGTAGACCGGGAAGAAGCCGAGGCTGTCGGCGAAGGCCTGGTCGTTCTTCTTGCTCAGCAGCACGGTCAGGTAGTCCCACGCGAGGCTCTGCCGCTCGCTGTCCTTCCAGATCGCGATGTCGGAGCCGCCGGCGAAGCCGGGCGCGGCCTTGCCGTCCGGGCCGGGGATCGGGAACGTGCCCCAGACCTTCTCGATCTCCGGGTTGTCCTTCTTGATGGCGCCCTGCTGCCAGCTGCCGCCGAAGGCCATCGCCGCGTTGCCGGTGGCGAACTGGGTCCGGGCGTCGATCTCGTTCCAGCCCGCGGCGGCCGGCGGCGCCACCTTGTGCACCGTCACCAGGTCGGTCCAGAACTTGACGGCCTTCTGCGCCTCCGGCGTGGTGTAGCCGGACTTCCAGGTGTCGCCCTGCTGGGTGGCGATCTCGGCGCCCGCGCCCCAGAGGAACGAGTAGAACGGCAGCTCGGAGTTGCCCGGCAGGGCGATGCCGTACTTGCCCGGCTTCTTGGCCTGCACGGCCTTGGCGGCGGCCACCAGCTCGTCCCAGTTCGTCGGCGGCTTCACGCCCGCCTCGGCGAACCAGTCGGTGCGGTAGTACATCGCCCGGACGCCGGCGTACCACGGCACGCCGTACTGCTTGCCGTCGAGCTGCGCGTTCTTCACCAGGTCGGGGAGGATGTCCTTGCCCTCGGCCCAGCCGTTCATCTTGTCGGTGACGTCGGCCAGCGCCTCCTGCGCCGCCCAGCCCTGGGTCTCGGTGTTGCCCAGCTCGGTGACGTCCGGCCCCTCACCGCCGGCGAGGGCGGCCTGGAACTTCTTCGGCGCCTCGAGCCAGGGGATGTACTGGACCACGACGTCGGTGTCCGGGTGCTTCTGCCGGAACTCGGCCTCGACACCGTCGAGGAACTTGGTCTGGGCCTCGCTTCCCTCGCCCATCATCCAGACCGTCAGCTTGCTGTTGTCTGCGGCCTTCTCGTCATCGGAGCCACCGCAGCCGGCCAGCACCATCGCGGCCGAGGCCACGACGGCGGTGACCGGGGCCAGCCGCTTCCACCTGTTCACGCCATATCTCCCTCGCGCCACTTGGCACTAACCTTCTCCGCCGCACCTTAGTAGGAAAAAATCCTTTACGACAGTGGGCGGTTCGGCGGAAGAGAGGCGACGGTACCGCAGGGCAGGATCCTGCGGGGGTCGGCACCGGGGCGAATCCGGTCGTACCCACGCGAACGGGCGCCCGACCTGCCGGTCGGACGCCCGTCGAGTTCAGGCTGTGATTGTTACCGGTGGGTGACGCTGCGGCGACGGCCCACGCCGGCGACCAGCGCCACGGCGATGGCGGCCAGCACGACCTGGACCAGCAGCTCCCCCCAGTCGATACCGGCGGTCTCGGTGGCGATGCCCATCGCCCGAGCCAGGACGGTGCCCAGCAGCGCGGCGCCGACACCGATCAGCATGTGCAGCCACATCGGCATGTTCTGGCGGCCCGGCACGAGCAGGCGACCCAGAGCGCCGACGATCAGACCAACGATGAGCGCAGTGATGATGCCCCAAACGGTGAGCTCCACGTCGCCCTCCTTCGGATGAAAGAAATGAGTTCCACGATCTGTGGTGTTCCTGTCGTGACCGATAGGTTCCCTGCCCGCCACAGCCCCAAACCGGCTTTTCCGGGACACCGGGTGGCCCGCTCGCCCAGACGGGACGCCGACCGCGAAAAAGGGCCGGGCGGCGTCCCACCCCGGAATGCGGAGTCCGGACACGCTCACGCGGGCCGCGCCCCCGCCGGTCGGCCCGCCCGGGGGCGTCCGGGAGGCCGACCGGACCGTCGGCGGACGCGAAACGGGCGCCCGACCCGGTGGTCGGACGCCCGTCGAACGCGGTGCGGGGGTTACCGGTGGGTGACGCTGCGGCGACGGCCCACGCCGGCGACCAGCGCCACGGCGATGGCGGCCAGCACGACCTGGACCAGCAGCTCCCCCCAGTCGATACCGGCGGTCTCGGTGGCGATGCCCATCGCCCGAGCCAGGACGGTGCCCAGCAGCGCGGCGCCGACACCGATCAGCATGTGCAGCCACATCGGCATGTTCTGGCGGCCCGGCACGAGCAGGCGACCCAGAGCGCCGACGATCAGACCAACGATGAGCGCAGTGATGATGCCCCAAACGGTGAGCTCCACGTCGCCCTCCTTCTGCGAATAATCAATTCCACGGTCTGTGGTGTTCCTGTCGTGACCGCAATGTGCCCGAGTCGTGGAAAAGCCAAACCGGTTCGCACCCGGACAGGCGGCGTCGGCCGTCAATGGCGCGCCGCGGCGAATACCGCCGCGGAACCGTCCGCGCAGGTGGCGGCCCGTCCCGTCGCGGGCCGGCCCGTCCTCGGGGCGGGCCGCAGAAATTCTTCGGACGCGAACGGCCGACGCCCCGGCCCGGGCGGGACCACCGAGGTCCGCTGCCCGGCCGGGGCGCCGGCCGTCGTACGTCGTCATCCGCCGGCGGGCCGGCGGCGTGTCACTTCTTGCCGGGGGCCTTGCCGTCCCCGGAGTCGGACGAGAGCGCGGCGATGAAGGCCTCCTGGGGGACCTCCACGCGGCCCACCATCTTCATCCGCTTCTTGCCCTCCTTCTGCTTCTCCAGCAGCTTGCGCTTGCGGCTGATGTCACCGCCGTAGCACTTGGCGAGCACGTCCTTGCGGATCGCGCGGATGGTCTCCCGGGCGATCACGCGGCTGCCGATGGCCGCCTGGATCGGCACCTCGAACTGCTGGCGCGGGATCAGGTTGCGCAGCTTCGCCGCGATGGTGACCCCGTAGTTGTACGCCTTGTCCTTGTGCACGATCGCGCTGAACGCGTCCACCGGCTCGCCGTGCAGCAGGATGTCGACCTTGACCAGGTCGGACGACTGCTCGCCCGAGGGCTCGTAGTCCAGCGAGGCGTAGCCCTTGGTGCGGCTCTTCAACTGGTCGAAGAAGTCGAAGATGATCTCCGCGAGGGGCAGCGTGTAGCGCAGCTCCACCCGGTCGGCGGAGAGGTAGTCCATGCCGAGCAGGCTCCCCCGGCGGCCCTGGCAGAGCTCCATCACCGCGCCGACGTAGTCGTTCGGGGTGAGCACGGTGGCGCGCACGACCGGCTCGTACACCTCGGCGATCTTGCCCGTGGGGTACTCGCTCGGGTTCGTCACGACGATCTCCTGGCCGTCCTCCGTGATGGCCCGGTAGACCACGTTCGGCGCGGTCGAGATCAGGTCGAGGTTGTACTCGCGCTCCAGCCGCTCCCGGATGATCTCCAGGTGCAGCAGGCCGAGGAAGCCGCAGCGGAAGCCGAAGCCGAGCGCACCCGACGTCTCCGGCTCGTAGTCGAGCGCGGCGTCGTTGAGCTTGAGCTTGTCGAGCGCCTCGCGCAGGTTGGGGTAGTCGGAGCCGTCGATCGGGTAGAGGCCCGAGTAGACCATCGGCTTGGGGTCCTTGTAGCCGCCCAGGGCCTCGGTGGCCGGCCGGGAGTTGATGGTGACCGTGTCACCCACCCGGGATTGGCGGACGTCCTTCACGCCGGTGATCAGGTAACCCACCTCGCCGACGCCGAGCGCGTCGGCCTTCACCATCTCCGGCGAGATGACGCCGATCTCCAGCAGCTCATGCACGGCGGCGGTGGACATCATCTTGATCCGGTCGCGCGCGCTGATCCGCCCGTCGATGACCCGGACGTAGGTGACCACGCCCCGGTAGACGTCGTAGACCGAGTCGAAGATCATCGCGCGGGCGGGCGCCTCGGCGTCGCCGACCGGGGGCTTGAACTGCCGGACGATCTCGTCGAGCAGGTACGGCACGCCCTCGCCGGTCTTGCCGGAGACCCTGATGCAGTCCGCCGGGTCGCCGCCGATCAGGCGCGCCAGCTCCTCGGCGTACTTCTCCGGCTGGGCGGCCGGCAGGTCGATCTTGTTGAGCACCGGGATGATGTGCAGGTCGTTCTCGAGCGCCAGGTAGAGGTTCGCCAGGGTCTGCGCCTCGATGCCCTGGGCGGCGTCGACCAGCAGGATCGCGCCCTCGCAGGCGGCCAGCGACCGGGAAACCTCGTAGGTGAAGTCGACGTGGCCCGGAGTGTCGATCATGTTGAGCACGGCGGTCTCGCCGGCCCGGTCGCCCTCCCGGACGGTCCAGGGCATCCGGACGGCCTGGCTCTTGATCGTGATGCCGCGCTCGCGCTCGATGTCCATCCGGTCGAGGTACTGCGCACGCATCTGCCGGGGGTCGACCACGCCGGTGAGCTGCAGCATCCGGTCGGCCAGGGTCGACTTCCCGTGGTCGATGTGGGCGATGATGCAGAAGTTCCTGATGCGCGCCGGGTCGGTGGCACCAGGAGCGTTCGCGCCGGAATCGAGCGTCGGTGGCACAGCGGTCCGTTCTGGTCGGCTGACGTGAGCGGGCCGGCGCGACGCCGGCCCCCTCTATGCTCCCACGTCGCCGCCGCGCGCCCGCTGCGCGGGCGATCCCCGCCGCCGAGGATCACCCGCGGACCCCACGCCGGGCACGCCGGCGCACGGCGTCACCGCGCCGAGGCCCCGGCCGGCGTCACTCGGCGGGCGGCTCGACGAAGAGGGCGGCGAGCCGGGGCAACCGCCGCCTGGCCTCCTCCTCGTCGTCGAAGTCCCAGAAGTCGTTGAGGTCCGGCACCGGCGCCGGCTCCCGGTCCGCCGGCAGCTCGGTGGCGGTGGCCCTGCGGTAGGCGTCCCACGGCACCGCCAGCATCCCCTCTGCCGAGAACTCCTCGCCGCTGAGCGACGCCGCCCGCACCTGCGGCAGCCCGGCCAGCGAGTCCGGGTCGCCGACGGCGCGGGCGAAGACCTCGCGCCCCTGGGTCATCAGCCAGCCCCGGAAGTGGTGGAAGCCCTCGTCGGACACCCCGCCGTTGATCAGGTAGGCCGCACCCCAGAGGTCGGCCTTGTGCGAGGCCGACAGCACCCGGGCCTGGTGGCGGGCGTACCCGACGATGTCGTCCGGGTCGCGCTCGGCGAGCAGGGCGACGGCCCGCGCGGCGACCGCGTGCGGCTCTCCCCCGCCGCCCGCCCGGGCCCGGTCGATCAACTGCCAGAAGTCGTCGGTCCTCATGGCCTGGCAGTCTGGCAGACCGCGCCGCCCGTCCCGCCGCAGCGGGAACACCCCGACGGGTCGCGGCCCGCGTCACGGTTCACCGTGCCTCGTGCAGCATGGTGGCGTGCCCCCGACGTTCCCGCCCCCGGTGCCGTACCACGCCACCGCCCGCCGACCGGCGTGGGAGACGCTGCCCGCGGCCCTGCGCACCGCGATCGCCGTCCGGATCGGCGCCCCGGTGGTCGCCGCCCGCGTGGCCGGCGCCGGCTTCACCCGGGGCTTCGCCGCCGTCCTCACCACCGCCGCCGGGGACCGGGCCTTCGTCAAGGCCGCGTCCGCCGCCGAGCAACCGCGCCTGGTCGACTGGTACGCCCGGGAGGCCGCGATCCTCGACCGGCTCCCGGACGGCCTGCCGGCTCCCCGCCCCCGCTGGACGCTGTACGAGGCCGGCTGGTTCGCGCTCTGCCTGGACGCCGTCGACGGCCACACGCCCCGGCTGCCCTGGGAGCCGGCCGAGCTGACCGCCACCCTCGCCGGGTACGCCGAGGTCGCCGCCGCGCTGGCCGCGCCCCCGGCCCCGCTGGCGGCGCTCGGGCTGCCCCACCTCGCCGACCTGGCCCGCGAGGACATCCTCTGGTGGGGCGAGGTGGCCGCCGGCCGGGAGCCGTCGCCGCCGCTGCCCGAGCGGGTGCGCGACCGCCTGCCCGACCTGGTCGCGCTGGAGTCCCGCCTCCCCGGGTACGCCGCCGGGGCGAGTGGCCTGATCCACGGCGACCTCCGGCTGGACAACGTGCTGATCGACGGGACCGGCCGGGCCTGGCTCTGCGACTGGACCTGGCTCTGCCACGGTCCGGCCTGGTTCGACCTGGCCAGCCTGCTCCTCACCGCGTACGCCGGCGGCCTGGACGCCGACGCGCTCTTCGCCCGGCATCCGGCGGCGGCGGGCGCGCCCCCGGACGCGCTGGACGTCACGCTGGCCGCCCTGTCCGGCTACTTTCTCACCACGGCCGCCTCGGCGCCCGCGACGGCGTCGCCGCACCTGCCGGCGCACCAGCGGTGGAGCGGCGAGCAGTCACTCGCCTGGCTCGCCCGCCGGCAGGGCTGGGCCTGACCCCCTGTGCCCCCGGCCGGCACCGGGGCCTCTCCGCACGCGCCGGCCGACTCCCCGCCCTGGTGGGGCGTGCCCGACCGGCCCGTGCCCGACCGGCCCGTGCCCGACCGGGCACGCCCCACCAGGGCCTGGGCGGAGCCGTTTTGGCTCGTCCCGGGCGACCTGGTAACCTGGCTTTTCGCGCAGCGATGACGCATGCTCGTCGCGCGCAGAAGCAGACCAACCCGAGCTATCAAGACGAGGCTGTCGCGTGGCGAACATCAAGTCCCAGATCAAGCGCAACCGGCAGAACGAGAAGCGCCGGCTGCGTAACAAGTCGGTCAAGTCGTCGCTGAAGACCGCCGTCCGGAAGTTCCACGAGGCTGCGGAGGCTGGTGACGTCGAGAAGGCCACCATCCTCATGCGCGACGCCTCGCGCAAGCTGGACAAGGCAGTCAGCAAGGGCGTGATCCACTCGAACCAGGCCGCGAACCGCAAGTCCGCGATCGCCAAGCGCGTGGTGTCGCTCTCCGCCTGACGCGGCGACCTCAGACCTGACCGGAAGCCCCGGGCACTCCCCGGGGCTTCCGGCTGTCTGCCCCTTCTGCGTTCCGCACCACCACCCGGCCGGGAGAACCCGGCCGGGCTTCCGGCATGCCGAGGATCACGGCCGAGCGGACCGACCGGGCTCCGTCCCGTCACCGGCCGCCCGCGCCACCGGCTCGGCCGTGACGACCACGCCGGGCACGCTGTGCGTGATCCAGTCGACCCTGGCCCGCCCGACCACGGGCTGCATCTGCTGGCGGAAGCGGTCCCGCTCCTGCTCCGGCACGAGGGCCGCGGAGCGGACCACCCTGGCGGCCACCATGTCGTTGAGCTTCACCATCACCGCCACCGTCGCGGGCAGGATCAGCACCGCCCACCAGGTGACCAGCTCGGCGAGGGCGAGCAGCGCGGCGAGCGCGACGGCGCCCTCGAAGAAGAGGAAGCAGAGCACCCCGCCGGGGTTGACGACGCGCAGCCCGAGGACCCGGGCGTAGAGCGGCCGGTAGCGTTCCTCGTCGGCGGGGATCGTGGCCCACGAGCCGCGGAGGGCTCCGCTCACCGGGCGCCACCCTGCCGGGCGGCCGCGACCGAGAAGACGGCCCGCTCCAGCGCGTACGCCCGGTCGTCCGCCCCGCCCTTGACGGCCGCGTTGCACTCGGCGGCGGCCCGCATCGCCTCGACCAGGCCCTCGGGCGTCCATCCGCGCCCCTGGCGCTGCGCCCGCTCGATCTTCCACGCCGGCATGCCCAGGCTGCTCGCCAACTGGTAGGGGCTGCCCCGACCGGCGGACGCCACCCGGGCCACGGTGCGTACGCCGTCGGCGATCGCGTCGGCGATCGGCACGGGGTCGACCCCGACGTGCAGCGCCCAGCGCAGCGCCTCCAGGGCGGCCGGCACGTCGCCGACCATGGTGGCGTCGGCGACCGTGAAGCCGCTCACCTCGACCCGACCCCGGTAGTAGCGGGCGACCGTGTCGGCGCCGATCCGGCCGTCGGTGTCGGCCATCAGCTGGGAACAGGCGGCGGCCAGCTCGCGCAGGTCGTTGCCGACCGCCGCGATGAGCGCCTCGGCGGCGTCGTCGGTGCACTTCCCGCCGGCGCGGCGAATCTCGTCGCGGACGAACGCCACCCGGTCGCGGTGCCCCTTGAGCTTGGCCGCCGGCACGACCGTCGCGCCGGCCGCCTTCAGCCCGTCGGCGAACGCCTTGCCCTTGGCCCCGCCGAGGTGCAGCACGACGAGCTGCACCTCGGGGTCGGGGTTCTTCGCGTACGCCAGCAGGGCCGCCACCAGGTCCTTGCGGGCGTCCTGGCCGGCGCGGAGCACCAGCACCCGCCGCCCGCCGAAGAGGGAGGGGCTGAGCATCTCGGCGATCTCGCCGACGGTCAGGGCGCCGGCCTGGTACTCGCGGACGTCCACGTCGGGGTCGACACCGCGGGCCCGGGCGACGGCTTCGGTGACCGCGCGCGTGGCGAGCAGCTCCTCGTCGCCGAGGACGAGCAGAATGGGAGCGAGGCTGGCGGCGGTCACGCCGCCCATATTCGCACGGCCGGCGGCCCGATCCAGCCTGCTCATCGGCACTGTGACGGCAGAGCCCGCACTCAGTGCAAATCCAGACATTTATCTCAATACGTTGCCAAAGCCGAGAATCGACATCGACTCCTAGGGCTGCCGGCCCGGTGGGGTGCCGCGCGTCACGACCGCGAGGCCCGACCGGCCGAGCACCGCCGCCACGTCCCCGTCGGTGTCGGTACGCAGCACCCGCGCCCCGGCCCGGGCCAGCCGCCCCAGCACCGCCGGGTGCGGATGCCCGTACGTGTTGCCGGCCCCGACCGGCACCAGGGCGACCGCCGGGCGGACCGCGTCCAGGAAGGCCGGATCCTGGTAGGCGGACGCATGAGCGCGGCGGGTACCGACATAAAGCGAGCCCGGCAGGTGCGCCAACACCTGTGATCCGGGCTCTTGACGGACACCGGAGGTCCGCCCGCTGTGAGTGTAGAAGCTGTCTCCTGGGCGCTGAACGACGCGCCCGACGTACCCCCTCAGTGCATGACCGTTCTGATCGGTCTCGCCAACCACGCCCACGCCAACGGCCGAGCCGCGTACCCGTCTCAGGAACGGCTCGCCCACTACGCCCGCAAGTCGGTCCGCTCGGTGCAGCGGGACCTGAGCGAGCTTGCCCGGCTCGGCATCATCCGCCGTGGCGATCAGCGGCACGTCGCCTACATCCCCGTTGACCGTCGCCCCGTTGTCTGGGATCTCGCGATGGAGCGTCGGCGCACCGTGCCTACCTCGCTCGACCCGTTCGCCGAGCCGCAGTCTGGTCGACCGGCCGAGGTGTCCGAGCCTGTGGAAAACCGGGGCGACGCACACGTCATCCCGGTCCAGCGGGGCGACGTACACGACCGACCGGGGCGACGTACACGACCGAGCGGCACGACGCAGGCGTCGTACAAACCGTCCTTGAACCATCAAGAACCGTCCTACCGCGCAAGCGCGGGAGAGTCCTCTCGGAAGATCAACGGCAAGAGGACCTTCACCCCTCGCGCTCTCACCGGTGCTGCCCTGCCCGTTCAGCGGGACGTGGAGCAGTGCCCGAGGCATCGGGGTAGCTCGGCTACCAACTGCGGCCCGTGCCGTTCCGAGGCGCTGGCGGGTGGCCGATGAACACCACTGCCTACGCGCTCGCCCTGGTCCTGATCGGCGGACCGCTCGCCATGCTCGCCCCGTTCGTGATCGCTCGCCGGGTAGCTGAGCGGCACGCCGAGCAGGTCGCCGACGACATCGCCCACCTCTCGGACGTCCCCAACGTCCCCGCCCGCTTCTGAGGAGCCTCGCCGTGTCCCGTACTGCCATCACCTCTCGGCTCACCACCGGCCTGGTTGCCCTGGTCGCCGGCTACGCATCGTTCTCCCACATCTACAAGGTCGCCCGGCAGGCTGGCGAGCACGTCTCGGTTGCGTCGGTGCTCCCGCTGTCCATCGACGGTCTGATCCTGGTTGGCACGCTGGCGATGCTCGACGACAAGCGCAGCGGCCGGAAGCCTCGCCTGTCCGCTCGGCTGGCTGTCGCGTTCGGCATCGTCGCCACGCTGGCTGCCAACATCGCATCGGCTCAGCCGACGTGGACTGCCCGAGCGGTTGCCGCCGTTCCGCCGATCGCCTTCCTGCTCGCCGTCGAGGTGCTGTCTCGCCGAGGCAAGCTGATCCGGCCTGAGCCGGTCGACCAGGTCGAGCCGGTCAAGGTAGCCGAGCCGGTCGCCGTCGAGCCTGAGCCGATCCGTGAGCCGGTCGCCGTCGAGCCGGTCAACGCTCAGCCGGTCAAGCGGACCAGTGAGCCGAGCCGCAAGCCTGTCCCCCGTTCGCTCACGTCGGCTGACCGGATCATGTCGGCTCACCTCGCCGAGCCCGAGGCGACGCATGCCCGGATCGCTGAGCTTGCCGGGGTCTCGCTGGCGACGGTGAAGCGTTACCGGCCTACCCGCTCGGCTGGCTCGCCGTCCCCGGCGCAGCCTGCGGAACCTGCCGTCAACGGTCGCACCCCTGAGCTTGCCGGGGTGGCGGCGTGACTGAGCTTGAGCGTGCGATCCGCCGGCTACGGCGCAAGCACACCGTGTCGCGGGTGGCCTACCGGTACGTCTCCGGTAGGCCGCTCAGCGGCAAGACCGGCTACCCGTACCTGAGCCGGGGTGCTGGTCGGCTCACCGGCTGGCAGCGTCAGGTGATCCGGCTCGGTGCGCCGGCTGCGGCTGTGCTGGCAGCGGCTCACCCTGAGCAGGTCGGCTCACTGGCTGGCTCGGCTGCGCTGGTCGTGAGCTACCGGCTCAGGCGCAAGCTGACCATGCGCCGGTTCAGCCGCGAGTACATCGCGCCGACGCTGGCTGCGCTCACGCCCGCTCTCGGCATGCAGAGCGGCGTACGCTTGCACGTTGACCCGTCGTTGGGCAACCTCACCCCTCGGCTTGCCAAGCCTCTGTCGCCGGCTGAGATGGCCGTGCGTGCCTGGTACGGCGAGCGGGTAGAGCCGGTCATCCGGTGGCTGCCTGAGCGTGCTCAACGGGCAGCCTGGTCGGTGCAGCGCGTCGCCCAGCCGATCAGCTCTCGACTGGCTGTGTTCCGCCGGCCGGTCGACGGCGACCAGGGTCCGCGTATCGAGCTGGTCGCCGACACCCCGTACCTGACCAGGGAACAGCGGCAGTTGGTCTCTTCGATCATCGGCAGCAAGATCCCGGTTGCTGACCTGGTCGAGACCTGGCACCAGGTTGGCCCGCGTGTGCGGGCAACGTGGACGGTCCGCAAGCGTCCCCCTGCCCGGGTCGGTGTCGACCAGGTGGCCGCGCACCTGCCCCGGCTGGCTGAGTGGGAGTTCTACATCGGGCAGGGTGCAGGCGACCAGCCGGTGACCCTGTCGCTGCGGGACGACTCCCCGCACATCGCCGTGTCTGCCGGTACGGGTGCGGGCAAGAGCGTGCTTGCCGAGCTGGTCGCCGTGCAGGTGCTCGCCCGGGGTGGGCGGGTGGTCATCCTCGACCGGAAGGGCTCGCACCGTTGGGCTCTCGGTCTCGATGGGGTGGACTACTGCACCAAGCCGGCGCAGATGCATGACGCGCTGGTCAGGCTGGCTGCGCTCGCCGATGAGCGGAACACTCTCGCCCTGCACGAGCCGGAAGACTGGGACTGCGGTCCCCGCGTGCTGGTCATCGCCGAGGAGCTGAAGGCCACCATCGGGCAACTGGTCAACTTCTGGGCCGAGGTGCGCGGCAAGGGCGATCCCAAGCGATCCCCTGCCGTGTCCGGTCTGGCTGACCTGCTCTTCATGGGCCGCAGCGCCAAGGTCAACGTGCTGGCCATCGCGCAGATGCTGACCGCACGGGCGATCGGCGGACCCGAGGCACGCGAGAACTTCGGCATCCGGTGCCTCGCCCGGTACACCGCCAACAACTGGAAGATGCTGGTTCCCGAGGCAGCCATGCCCCGGGCATCCCGCACCCTCGGCCGGTGGCAGGTGGTCATCGGCGGACAGGCCACCGAGGTACAGGTGGCGTACCTGTCTGCGAGCGAGGCTCGGCAGCTTGCATGTCCCCGGTCCTCGGAGACATCGCAGGTCAGCGGCCCATCAAGCCCTGCCGGGGACTTCCTGACGCTGCGCGAGGCTGTCGACTGCGGCGTGATCCCGTGGAAGTTGGACGCAGCCAAGAAGCGCCTACAGCGCAAGGTGGGCAAGGTGCCTACGCCGAGGGGCAAGAGCGGGAACGCCGACCTGTACGCCCGCGCCGAGCTGCTCGCGTGGGTGGGCAGCGAGTAGCCCGACGTTGCCGGCTGCCCGTCGCCCTGGTCCTCGGGGTGGCGGGCAGCTTCCTTGCGTGAGCCCGGTCATACATGCGCAACAAACGCCGGTCTGCTGGCGATATATCTACGTGAGGGTTCCTCGCCGAGCCCTCGGGCTGGCCGGTCCCGTGAGCCCGGTCACGAGTCCCGGTAAAACTCCAAGATCATCCCGAATTACTAGTAGAGGGTTCGCACCGAGCAACCCGCCCGGCCACCTCGCCGCGAGACTGGCTCGCGTGAGCCCGGTCACGACTGTGCATGAAACGCCGGTCTGAGCCCGTCTTAACTACGTGAGGGTTTCCCGCCGAGCAGGTCGACCAGGTGAGCCCGGTCATACATGCGCAACAAACGCCGGTCTGCTGGCGACTCTTACGTAGAAGGTTGCTCGCGGAGCAGGTCGACCAGGTGAGCCCGGTCACAAGTCCCGACAGAACGCCGGTCTGCTGGCGATATCTACATGTGAGGGTTGCTCGCCCGAGCACCCGTCGAGCCGGCTGCCGTGAGCCCGGTCACGACTGCTCACATAACGCCGGTCTGAGCCCGACTTACCTGTAGAGGGTTCGTCACCGACGCCGGCTCGACCGGCTCGACGTGTGCCCGGTCACGATGGCCGACGAGACGCCAAGATCAACCCGTCTTACTTGTAGAGGGTTCATCGCCAGCCACCCGCTCGACCAGCCCGCCGGGTGTGATCCTGTGAGCCCGGACACAAGTCCCGGTAAAACGCCGGCCTGCTGGCGATATCTACATGTGAGGGTTGCTCACCGAGCACCCGCCAGCACCACACGCACGCCGTGTCCCACCAGGGATGCGGCGTTTTTTCATGGCCCGACACAGAGAAGAAGAACCCCCCGCCCACCAAGGAGGTATTCACCGTGGAACACACCATCGACGGCGTCGCATACGTCGAGCCGGCCGAGGCGGCACGTCGGCTCGGGCTGAGCCTGCGGACCCTCGCCAACCAGCGGCACGAGGACCGCTCCCGCATGCGGTACATCAAGCTTGCCGGTCGCGTGCTGTACCCCGTGACCGAGGTCGAGCGGTACGCCCGAGAGCTTGGCCGTTGAGCGAGGAGCTGCGGCGCATCGCCGAACGGATCGCCAGCGAGGCACCACCCCTCACCCCCGAGCAGCGAGCCCGGCTGCGTGGCTTGCTCAGCGGCGAGTGACAGATGAACACCACGACCAGGAGGTGACTGAAGTGAAGCGAAGGAAGCAGCGGCAGGCAGGGTCGAGCGGACCCGTGGCGGCTGTCTCGCTCTGGCAGCTTGCCGCCGATGCAGGGCTCAGCATCGAGCAGGCATCCCACGACATGGCGGCGCTGATCGAGGCTGGCTGGATCAAGCCTGTCGGCATCAACCGCTGGGCGATCACGCCACCGAAGCGGGTGACCTGATGGGCGGCAAGTTCGACGTGCTCGGCACGATGCGAGCCGTCCGAGAGGATGACTGCCTGACTGCCTCTCAGAAGGCGTTGCTTGTGTTCGCTGCCCTCCGGGCCAACAACAGCGACGGCAAGGTGAGAGCGAGTCTGGAGATGATCGCCGAGGATGCCGGGCTGTCCCGACGGACGGCTGAGCGGGCTCTCGCCGAGGACCAGGCCGAGGCACTGAAGTACTTCAACCGGGTCGAGCGCAGCCGGCGACGGGTCGATCTCTGGTTCAACATGGACCCGAGTGCGACACCATGTCGTACTCGCGAGAGCGACAGAGAGTCGGACTCGCCCGGCCTGATCTCCCCGAGTGCGACACAGAGTCGTACTCGCAAGCCTCGCCGGCAGCCCCCTCCCGAGCCGAGTGCGACACCATGTCCGCCGAGTGCGACACCATGTAGTACTGAGTGCGACACAGAGTCGCACCATCTACCTCCATCTACCACTACATCTACAACTACAGAGATCCCCTCTCTCGGGATCTTCACCAGGCCAAGCGAGGTTGCCGAGCCTGTCCCCTCAGTCTGGGACGACGTCGAGCCGTTGACGCCGGCTACGCCGGCCAAGCCGGTCAAGGTCGAGACCAAGCCGACCGAGGATGTCTGGGCTCTGGTACTCGCCGAGAGGCAGTAGCCCTGCGGCGCTGTGCGCTACGCGCGCCGTGCCACGGTGCTCCCGGGGTGACTGGCAGCGGCGAGAGCATGAGCGGCCGGAGGCCGCATCAGCCGGGAGACCTGGTCAGCCAGGATGGGCCGCGTACGCGGCCACCATCGGGAAGCTTCCTGCCGCCGCTCCCTCTGCCCCGAGGTACCCGGGCACTCTGCTCCGCGCTCGCCACTGCACCGCGAGAGCAACCCCCATCACTTCCCCCTGCCGGCGGATCGCTCTGCCGGTGATCAACCCTGCCCACCAACAAGGAGACCCCACCCCGTGACCAGCAAGACCAGCAAGGCTGAGCGGCGCAAGGCTGCCGACCTTGCCGAACAGCGATACGCGATGGCGCATGACTGCAAGCGCCTTGCCGCCGAGCAGCTTGCCCGAGTGCAGGCCGATCCCGACTCCACTGCCGCCGAGATCATCGAGGCGACGGAAGCACTAAGCAGGGCGACCAGCCTCTACCGCGAGGCTCAGGCTGCCGCCGGCCATGCTCGGGGTGGTCAGTGGTGAGTTGCGCCCGTACCCGTACCCGCTACCGGCGCACCCCCGAGACTCACCGGCTGCCACCCGCTCGGCGCTGGGATGAGTCGAGCATGATCCTGCCGACCCTTGTGACGCAGGTTCTCCGCAACGCCTGCGGTGACCTGATCGACGTTCAGGCCAACCCGCTGCGCCGAGCGGACACGCCGGCCGACACCCTCCCCGCGATCCGGGTACGCCCGAGCGGCAACCCGTGGGCCGAGGGTGACCGGATGGCCGGTCGCCTGGTTGTCGTGTCGTTCAGTCAGGATGGCGACCCGCTGACCATCAACCCGCTCGCCCTGATCGACCGAGCTACCGGCGATGTCCTGCCCGAGTACATGGCCGGCCTCCCTGGCGTCTCGATGAAGCTGCGCACCGTTGCCCCGTCGATCCTCCGCAACACTCACCCCGAGCTTCCCTCCTACGTGGCTGCCTACTGGTCCGCTGCCGTCACCCTCGGGAGTGCCGCGTGATCCGCTACGACTTCCCCGAGCGGGTGTGGGATCTCGCCGAACGCCTCGCCGATCACCGGGTGGACGGCGAGACCATGCGCCCGAGCAACCTGCCCGAGGGGATCGCCGACGGCTACACCCGAGCTGAGGTTGAGCAGGCGATCAGGGCAAGCAAGGTTGCGCTTGCCATCCGCCGCAGTGAGGCGACCCTCGCCCGGATCAACAACCGCTCGACCGACGACGGCGACCAAGGCGACACCGAGCCGGACAACTTCGATCCCGTCGCCACTGCCCGCGCTGCTCGGCGACGCTGACCACCACAACCAACCAGCACCACCCATCCCCTCGGGCCGGCTACCTGCCGGCCTTTTTTCATGCCCCGACATGGGGCGCCTATTGAAGGAGACCCACCCCGTGGCTACCGCCAAGAAGAACACCACCCGCACCGCCACCGAGCAGGCCGCCGAGAAGCTGACCGAGGTGCTTGCCCTGGTCGACCAGCGGCAGGCCGAACACGAGCAGGCCGAGGAGACCTACGCCGAGCTGGTTGCCCGGCTGACCCGTGGCGACGCCAGCGTGAGCGCGCTCGACCTGGTCACTGCGGAAGCTGAGATCACCCGTCTCGGCTACCTGATCGAGGCTGCCCGCAAGGCGGTCAAGCCGGCTGAGCGTGCTCTCGACGCTGCCTCGGCGATCGACTCGCCGACGCTCGCCCGGTTCATCGCTGAGCGGATCGAGGCTGACCCGTTCGCGTTCGGCGTGTACGGCATGCCCGTGGTCATCAACGCCGACGACCGCAGCAAGCCGGGCGTGTACGTCAACCAGGCCAACGCCACCAAGACTGAGCCCGCCACCGGCATCATGTCCGGTCAGGTCGGCATCACCGTGGTCACGCCCAACGGCACGCCGGTTGACGGTGCCGCCATGCTGGCCGGTCTCGCCCGCATCGAGTCGACCGGCGCTGCCCTGGTGAGCGCCAACGCCAGCCCGAGCCCGCAGGGTGCGACGGTCGATGTTCGGCTGTCCAACGTCAAGCCGGATGTGCCGGCCCTGCCGGCCGAGGTCGACGGCAACGCTCTGCGGAACTTCGCCCTGGACCTGATCGACAGCATCACCAACCAGGGCGGCCGGACCAACCAGCGCACCAGCGACCCGTACGGCGGCGGCATGTACGGCGGCAACGGTCTCTGGGACCAGGCCGCGAACGTCAAGCGGATCGGCTCGGCGCTCGACACCGTGACCGTCACCAGTCAGGGGCGGGACGGCGACCAGGAGCGGCGCACCGTGCGGGTTGTGTTCGACCTGACCTCCCGCGAGTTCGGCTCTCGCCGGCTCGGCGAGTTCACCCGCAACAGCGTCGGCAACCTGGCCGGCGAGATCGCGGCCGGCATCGGCCGGGTCAAGGCTGCCCGTGTGGTGAGCGAGCAGACGACCACCGAGCAGCCGACCCCGGGCATGGAGTTCAGCCGGTCGCCCAAGGTTGGCGTGCGCGTGGTTGTCGAGGTCGACGCCGTCGCTCGGGTCGCCGGCTGACCGACTGACCACGTCGACCAGGGCGAGGGGTCCGCCATCCGCGCGGACTCCCGCCCGTTCTTCCCCCAACCCTCCCCAGCAACAACCCAAACCCAAGGAGTTCCAACAGTGTCTATCGCTCAGTACGTCGCCGACACCATCGACGCCAACAGCCTGCCTCTCGCTGTGCACGGCTTCGCCGTCGAGGTCAGCAAGGCCGAGCCGGTCTCCCCGGCTGTGCACGTCGTCCCCGTGCCGCAATGGGAGGTCATCGACGGCAAGCTGACCGGCCCGGCCCGGGTGGTTATCGCCTACCCCACCGGTCAGGTGTTCCCGCTCGACCACTTCCGCGCCGAGCTGGAGCGCGTCATCGGCAAGCCGAACGCGGGGCCGAACGGCTACAACGGCGACCAGCGCACCCCGTACGTGATCAGTCGCGTAGTCGAGCAGGCCGATGGCCGGATCGAGCTGACCCTGTCGCTGGGCTGCATCGCCTGACCGAGGGATGACCGGCAGGGCAGGGAGGTCCGCCCCTGCTCTGCCCTTCCCTCCGTGGACACGATATGACGAACACCAACCACACCACCGATCCCGGCTGCTTGGTCGACGGCTGCGAGCAACCCCACCACGGGCACGGCTACTGCGACCGGCATCGTCGGCGCATCCGGCGGAACGGGGACCTGGTCCTACGCATCGGCCGAGAGCGAGAGAACCCCGGACTGTGCGAGGAGTGCGGGAAGCCGATCCGGCCGAGCATCCAACGGGCTCCCCGGTTCTGCTCCCACACCTGCCGACAACGCGACGTGCGACGCAGGCAGAGGCAGCGAGCAGCCCGCTCAGCAGCTCTCTGACAGCCGATCACACCCCACCCGAGGGGTACGGGGCACCCCGTTGATCTCAGGCGCTCTCAGCGGCCCTGAGGGCCGATCCGCGGTGACCCGTACCCCTTCCCTGACCTGCGATAACGCAACCACCTACAGGAGACAGAGACAGTGAACATCGAGACCACCGAGCCGGCCTGCCCGCAGTGTGGCGAGCCGATCCCGCCCAAGCCTGCCGGCAAGCGTGGCCCTGCCCCGAAGTACTGCGGGCAGACCTGCCAGAGCAGGGCCAAGCATCAACGGACCTACGTCCCGACCCCTCGGGCTGCGACCGTGCCGAGCCGGCGCAAGCACGTCCCCGGCAACGTGTACAACTCCCTGACCCTGGTCGAGCGGATCGAGGGCAGCGGCGAGCCTCGGGCTCTGTTCCGCTGCGAGTGCGGGAATGTCAAGGCGTTGCAGATCAACAACGTTGCCCGAGGCATCACCACCACCTGCGCCGACCGAGCCAACCACCCTGACTCCCGACGGCAGGAGCTACTGACCTACGACGGCGCGCACAACCGAGTGAAGGGGCAGCGCGGCAGCGCCTCTCTCTACCTCTGCCGTTGCGGCGAGCAGGCCGAGCAGTGGGCGTACTCCCACGCCGACCATGACGAACGGGCGATGATCAGGGGCCGCGAGGCTCGCAAGCCGTACAGCCTCAACCCTGACCACTACTCGCCGATGTGCCGCCCCTGCCACACCCGACACGACAACGCGCATCGACGGTTGGTCGGCAACGGGATCTCGCTCGTTCACCTCGCCTACTGGACGGCGAGCCACGACCAGGCCGAGGAGGTTGCTGCGTGAGCTTGCCGACGGATGAACAGCGTCACGAGCGATGGGCGGCGAACCTGTGTGGCTGGTGCGAGCAGCCGATGCCCGAGGATGCCGCGTACCTGCGGGAGTTCTGCTCGGACCGTTGCCGGCAGGCCAACCACCGGGCGATGAAGCGGGCAGGGCTGCGGTAGCCCGGTCGATGTCACGTCGACCCCCCGGGGTGCTCCCGTATTTTTCGGCACCTCACACCTCGGGGGTTGGCATGGCCGGCGATCGTTCCCGGCGAGCTGCGTGCATAACCATGCAGCACACCCGCGCCACCCACCCTGCTCCCGGCCGTCACGGCGACTTGGGGACGGTGGCGATCAGGGAGCGCCTAAGACCCGGCGGTAGGGAGATCCCGGCTCAGAGGGTCACACCCCCACCCCCTGGCCGACATCCACGCCGACACCACTGCATGACCATGCATTGGCCGAGCCTCGCAGCGAGAGCGCGCTGTGCCCTGGTCTGCTTCAATGGCGACCATGACGCGGGCGGAGTTCGAGCCACCCTCACTGACCGTTGTTGTCGACCTGGGTACCCTGCCCACGCTCGCGACGGTCGCCGACTGCATCGGGAACCTCAACGCCATCTGGTCGTACACAATGCAGATGGAGCTTCTTGCGAGTCCGGGCGAGCAGGGGGCACGCGCGCGGCATCTGCTGTCCGAGGTGCACAAGGCCGCCCGTAGTTGGGGCTGGGACTCAGAACAGACCGATGCGGAACTCCGAACGTTCAGGAGGACTACAGGCGCGCTCTCGGCCAAGCCAGGCGTGCAACGCCTCAAGATCGCGAGCCCTCTTGAAGCTGTCTTGGCAGCGGTCGTGAGCGAGGTCAAGCCGTTGGGCTACGTCTTGACTGGCGTCTACGGCATCGAGCGCGTTCTCAGGCTTGTAATGGAGTGGCAGGCACACCGCGCGAACCTTGCGGACAGGTCACGAGAGACCATGTCTGAGAGCGCCGCTCGGACACAAGATGCCGTCGAGAGAGGGAAGCTTGCGACCGCCATCGCGGAACGGCTCTCCCGCCACGGCGACAACGGCATCCCGCTCCGCTCTGATCAAGATGAGGCAGTCAGCGCACTTGCTGCACTGTCTGTGCACCGCATCGTTGAGGTCCGAGTGACGTCCAGCGGGGAACCTGAGAACGCTCAGGACTGACGCCACCGGAACACCACCGAGGCGGGGTCGATCTCCTCGCCCTTCTTCGGTCGACCAGTCTTGACCGGCATCAACACCACCTCGACCAGTGCGGCGAGCACTGCCCGTCGCCACGGCATGTCATCCGAGGCGAGCCAGCGTTGCCCTGTCACCCCGGCCAGTACGTGGCTACCGCCCGCCTCGGTCAACCTCGCCTCAACCTCGGCAAGCCTGTCTTCCGCGCGCCGCTTGGCTCTCTTGTACTCATCGCGCGTCATGTCGCCGTCGCCGAGCATGTCGAGCAGTACGCCGAGCCGTCCCCGCAACTCGCCTGCCTCTCGCCGCAGCGAGACAAGGTCGGCTCTGTTCGCCTGGTTGACGGCGACCAGGTCGGCAACGTCGCCACGGTCGAGCCGGGCTGCCACCACCGCACCCACGAACGCATCGACGGGATCGGCTCGCCTGCTCATGTGGCAGCGTCGGCACTTGTAGATCCGGTGCCCGCGCTCGCCGTCCCGTCTCGGGTTGGTGTAGTTGATCCCCATCACCGGCTCGCCGTTCCGCTTGGCGTCAGCCTCGGTGCCTGCCTCTGCCTCGCACCGCCCGCAGGGGAACAGGTTGCTTCCGAGGTGCCGCACGCTCGACAGGTTCTCAGCGTTGGTGAGCCGGGCAGGGTCGCGCAGTACGGCTACCGATGCGCGCCACACGTCCTCTGTGATCAGTGCTTCCCACGTACCCGGGATCAACTTCCGTTGCTCGACCGGCGGACGGGAACGGGCGGACTGTTTCGACCCGAGCGGCGGCATCTCAGCGTAGGCACGCAGACCGGCGTACAGCGGGTTGAGCAGCATCACCCGCACGTTGTTGTGCCGCCATTCGTTGCCGAGGCTGGTCCGGGCACCCGCCCGGTTGAGCATGCGGGTAACCGAGTTGAGCGAGGCACCCGAGGTGATCAGGTCGAACGCCTGCCGCACCAACTCAGCCTCGGTCGGATGCGGAACCAGGGTGCCGCCGGTCCGCTCGTATCCGAACGGGCGAGGTCCGGTCATCCACGGCTTCCCCTTCTCGGCTGCCTGCCGGTTGGCTCGCCGCTGCCGGTCGCTCTTGTTCTCCACCTCGGCCCATGCCATCTCGCCGAGCATGCCGGCGACCATGCGACCGTTCGGGGTGGTCATGTCGATGCCCGTTCCGCGTACCGGGTGGAGCGATACCCCGTGCTGCCGGCATGCCTCGACCACCCGCAGCCGGTCAGCCGGTGTGCGGTACAGCCGGTCAGCGTTCCACGGCACGATCACGTCAACGGCTCGCCGCTCGACGGCGGACATCAACGCCTCAAACCCTGGTCGACGGCGACCCGAGGTGGCCGAGGTGTCGTTGTCGGTGTACGTCTCGACCAGCGTCCAACCCTTGGCATCGATCAGGGCTCGGCAGTCCTGCTCTTGGCGCTCGACCCCCTCGGCATCGCCGGTCCGATCCTTGGAAATGCGCAGGTAGAGTGCCGCCCGCATGACCCACCTTCTACTGTTCGCCCGCTTGCACCGAAGTACGGTATTCTGGCACAGCACGCCGAGCCGTGGTGCGCCACCTTCAGCACGTCGGCCCGCAGCCCGCCCGGCACGGCGCTGTCGAGCAGCGCCCGCTGCTCCTCGGTCTCGGCGTCGCCGGCGAGGAGGATCCGCACCCCGGCGACCGTGGCGAGCAGCACCAGCGAGTTGTTGTTCGGGTCCGACCGGGTGCCCCGAAGCGGGTGTGGCGGACCGACGACGACCAGGTCGAGCACGCCCTCCCGGTACCGCCAACCGGCCCGGCCGGCGACCACCTCGGTGGAGTGCGCCGCCGCCTCGGCGCGGACGAGGTCCCGCCCGGCCGCCGGCTCCGCCCACTGCGGAGCGAGCACGGCGTCCACCGGCCTTCCCCGGAACACGCCCGCCACACCGCCCACGTGGTCGACATGGAAGTGGCTGAGCACCAGCAGCGCGACCTCGCGTACGCCGAGCCGGCGCAGACAGCCGTCCGCCGCCGCAGGATCCGGCCCGGCGTCGACCACCACCGCCCGGCCCGGGGCGACCGGCAGCACGACGGTGTCGCCCTGGCCGACCGCGCAGGCGGCGACCACCCAGTTCGCCGGGGGCCAGCCGGGGGCCGCCAGCCGCACCGGCAGCGCGCCGGCCACCACCGCGACGACGACCACCGCCACCAGCCGGCGGACCACCGGGCGTCGGGCGGCCACCAGCAGCGCGACGGTCAGCCCGGCCAGCAGGAAGGCCCCGGGAACCCCGCCCGGCCACGGCAGCGTCCCGGCCGGCAGCCGCGCCCCGTGCCGCGCCACCGTGACCAGCCACCAGGCCGGCCAACTGGCCAGCCAGGCGAGGAACTCCGCCCCCACGGGCCAGACGGGCGACACCGCCGCCGCCAGCACGCCGAGCACCGTGGCGGGCGCGATCGCCGGCACCGCGAGCAGGTTCGCCGGCACGGCGACCAGGCTCACCGTGCCCGAGATCCCGGCCACCACCGGGGCGCAGGCGAGCTGTGCGGCGGCCGGCACCGCCAGTGCCTCGGCGAACCCGGCCGGCACACCACGGCGGCGCAGCCCGTCGCGCCACCTCGGAGCGAGCAGCAGCAGGCCGCCGGTGGCCAGCACGGAGAGCGCGAAGCCGGCGTCACCGGCCAGTTCCGGGTCGAACAGCAACAGCACGGCCACGCCGGCGGAGAGCGCGGGCAGGGCCGCCCGGGGACGCCCGGCCGCCAGCGCGGCCAGCCCGATCGCGCCCATCGTGGCGGCCCGCACCACGCTCGGCGAGGGGCGGACCAGGATGACGAACCCCACCAGGGCCAGCCCGCAGAGCCCGGCGGCCAGCCAGGGGCCGGCCCGCGCCCAACGGGCCAGCAGCAGCACGGCGCCGACGACGATGGCCACGTTGGAGCCGGAGACGGCGTTCAGGTGGGTCATGCCGGTGGCGAGGAAGTCCTCCTCCACCGTGGGCGGCAACCTGCTCGTGTCGCCGACGACCAGGCCGGGCAGCAGGCCGCCCTGCTCGTCGGGGAGCGGCGCGCAGGCGCGTTGCAGGCCGCCGCGGAGCGCCCCGGCCGCCCGCTGCGACGTCGGCGGCGCACCGTGCCGCTCCGGCGGGCCCGCCGCGCTCAGCACGGCGGCCGTCAGGTCCCCGCCGCGCGGGACGGCCAGTCTCCCCTCGGCGGTCAGCCGCTGCCCGGGCAGCAACCCCTTCCAGCCCGGGTCGGCGGCGAGGACCAGCACGCGGACCGGCGCGACGACCCGCCGCCCGTCCGGGCCGGTGACCCCGGTCAGCTCGCTCGGCACGAGCAGGGTGGCCGGCCGTCCGGCGACACCGCGCACGGGGCGGGGGTCGTCGCGGACGACCAGTTCGGCGGTGACGACGGCACGCTCCTCGACCAGTGCGCGTACCGGCCCGGCGTCGCGGAGGGACACCCGGGCGGCGGTCGCCGTCGCGCCGCAGACCACGCCGATCAGCACCGCGACGGCGATCCAGCCGTACCGCCGGACGGGGGCGGACGGCCGGCCGAGGACGCCGACGAGGTGGAGCCCGGCCAGGCCCGCCACCCCGGCGGTCACCGCCGCCAGCAACAGCGTCACGCCGGCAGTCAGGTGCAGCCCGGCCAGCGCGGCGAGCCAGGCCGCCACGGCCAGGCCGGCCAGCCGCAGGTCCGGCTCCTCCGCCGGCCGGTGCCCCGCAGCACCCGGCGTGCCGCCGGCGGCAGCCGTCACCGGCGACGGTCGCTCGGCCCGCGCCGGCGGTCCGCCCGCCGTCACACCGTCACCAGGTCCTTGAGCTGCTCGTACCGGGCGTCGCCGATGCCGTCGACCTGGCGCAGGTCGCCGACCGAACGGAAGCCGCCCTGCTGGTCGCGGTGGGCGAGGATGCGCTGGGCGAGCACGGGACCCACTCCGGGCAGGGCGTCGAGCTGCGCGAGCGTCGCGGTGTTCAGGTTGAGCCGGCCGCCCGCGCCGGGCGCCGCTCCCGGCGCCCCGCCGGGCGGCCCGCCGGGCGGTGGTGCCGCGCCCGGCGCGGCGGCGACGCCGACCAGGATCAGCTCCCCGTCGGTGACCTTGCGGGCAGGGTTGAGCAGGGCCACGTCCACCCCGGGCAGCGCCCCGCCGGCCGCCTCGACCGCATCGGCGACCCGAGCGCCGGCCGGCACCCGGACCAGCCCGGGACGGCGTACCTTGCCGGCGACCGCGACCACCAGCTCGCCGGCGGGGGACGCCCCCGGCTCCACCGGCCCGGTCGCCGACACCACGGGCGGCTCGGCGGTGGCCACCGGCCGGACCGGCTCGGCCTGCGGTCGGGACCGCCAGGCCCAGAAGCCGGCCCCGAGCACCACCAGCACGGCGACGACGGCCAACGCCCGCACACCCCGCCGCCCGGGGTCGAACGCGCCCGGCCCCGGCAACCGGGAGGACGTCGCCGCCTCGGCCGTGGCCGCCGTGGCCTCGGGCGGCGGAGCGGGATCCGGCGGCGCCGTCCGCCCGGCCGGGGCCGGGGCGAGGGCCGGCGCCGACCGGACCGCCGCAGCGGTGCCGGGACCCGACCCCGGCCACGACTCCGGGTCGGTCCCGGCCGGTGCCGGCGGCGACCATCCGGTGTGCTCGGCGAACCGGGCCTCGCGCGCCGGCGTACCCGCCGAGGGCGGGCCCGTCACCAACCGGCGCAGCCGTTCCCGGACCACCGTCTCCTCGTCGTCTGACACGACGCGAGGCTAGGACCGCGATGGCCGCCCGGAGGGGGTCGCGAGGCCGGCTGTGGACGGCACGGCCCCCTGTGGACAACCGCCTGATCATGCCCAAGCTGTGCTAGGCCCCGGAAAGCCGCGGGTCAGCGCGCCTCCGGATCCGGACCGAAGACCGACCGTCCCCCGTCGACCGGCAGGGTCACCCCGTTGATGAAGCCCGCCACCGGCGACAGCAGGTACGCGACGGCCTCCGCCACCTCCTCCGGCCGGCCGATCCGCCCGACCGGGTGCAGCCGGATCAGCTCGGCGTCGATCCACTCCGCCGCGGCCGGCTCCTGCCCGGCCAGGAAGGCGGCGTGCCGTTCGGTGGCGACCGAGCCCAACGCCACGGTGTTGGTCCGGATGCCCCGTGGGCCGTACTCGACGGCCAGCGACCGGGTCAGCCCCTCGACGGCGGCCTTCGCGGTCGCGTACGGCAGGCAGCCGGGCACCGGCCGCCGAGCCTGGTGGGAGGAGACGTTCACGATTGCCCCGCCCGTGCCGGCCGCCAGGTAACGGCGCACCGCCGTCGCCGCACCGACCACGGCGGGACGCAGGTTGCACCCGATCAGGTCGAGCACCTCGTCGACCGGATCGGCGTGCAGCGAGGCGTCCCGGAACACCGCCGCGTTGTTGACCCAGCCGGTCAGCGGCCCGGTCTCCTCGGCGAGGTCGGCGGCCCGGGCGGCGACCCGCTCATCGCCGGCGTCACCGACGACCGCCGCCAGCCGGTCGGCGGCCGGGTGCGCGGTCAGCCAGGCCACCGCGTCGGGCTCGTGCTCCACGACCACGACCGCGTTCCCCGCGCCGAGGAGCCGCTCCACGACGGCCCGGCCGACCCCGCGCCCGCCACCGGTCACCACACAGGACATCGCATCCTCCCCGATTCCGGCGGCGGCGCCGCCGGGCGCGCGTCGGGCCCCCCGCTGCCCCGTCCGGTGGGGCAGCTCGACAGCGTCAGCGGGGCATGACCGTCGCGGGATCGACGTTAGTCGGTGGCGGGCCGGCGGTGCACGACCACGCAGGCCAGGCCCGGCCCGGCGTGCGCGGCGACCACCGCGCCCGCCTCCGAGACGTACGCGTGGTGCAGGCGGTCGCCCATCCGGGCGGTCAGTGTCTCCAGCAGCGCCTCGGCCCGCTGTGGCGCGGCCAGGTGGTGCACGGCCAGGTCGACGTCGTCGTCGCCGGCCGCCTCGACGGCCAGGTCGACGAGCCGGGCCACGCCCCGGCTGGCGGTGCGCACCTTGTCCCTGACGACGATCGCCCCGTCCGGCATGTGCATGATCGGCTTGACCGACAGCGCGGTGCCGAGCAGCGCCTCCGCGGCGCCGATCCGGCCGCCCCGGCGCAGGAACTCCAGCGTGTCGACGTAGAACCAGATGCTGGTGCGGTCGACCGCCGCCAGCGCGGCGTCGCGTACGCCCGCAAGGTTCCCGCCCCGCTCGGCCGCCGTGGCGGCGGCGACGGCCGGGAAGCCCAGGCCCATGCCGGTCGAGCGGCTGTCGACCACGGCGACCCGGTCGTCGAACTCGGCGGCGGCCAGCCGAGCGGCCTCCACCGTGCCGGAGAGCTCGGCCGACAGGTGCACCGAGACGATCCCGTCGGCGCCGGCGTCGAACAGGTCCCGGTACGTCCGCGCGAACTGCTCGGGGGCGGGGCGGGAGGTGGTCACCGAGACCCGCCGCCCGCCGAGCGCCCGGGTGGCGTCGGCCGGGGTGACCTCCACCCCCTCCAGCCCTTCCGCGCCGTTGAGCACGACGGTCAACGGCACCACTGTCAGCCGGCGGGCGTGCGGCAGCTCGGGCGGGAGGTAGGCGGTGGAGTCGGTGACGACCGCGACGGGCATGCCCGGCACGCTAGCCGATCGCGGCGGGGAACGCCGGGGTCAGACGGCCTCGGTGGTGGCCGGCACAGTGATCAGGCCGACGTTGTGGGCACGCAGGTGCCAGCCTCGGGCGTCGTCGTGCCGCAGCTCCGTCCAGTGGCAGTTGGACAGCGACCCCACGGTGCGCAGCACCGCGTGCTCCCAGCCGAGCAGCTGGCCGACGCCCTGCCGGGCGCCGCCGCCGTGGGTAGTCACCACGACGGTGCCGCCGGGGGCCAGGTCGGCGGCGTCCTGGAACGCCGCGCCGATCCGCTTGCCGAGGTCGTCGAGGGTCTCGATGCCGGCGCCCGGATCCGGGTCACCGGCCCGCCAGCGGGCGAACTCGGCGGGGTGTCGCTCGGCCGCCTCGGTGAGCACGAGCCCCTGCCAGAGCCCGAAGTGCCGCTCCCGCAGCCGCGGGTCGGTGCGCACCGGCAACCCGGTCAGCGCCGCGAGCGCGGCGGCGGTGTCCGCCGCGCGACTCAGGTCGCTGGCGACGATGGCGTCCGGCCGCAGCGCGGCAAGCAGGGGCGCGGCGGTGCGGGCCTGCTCGCGGCCGAGGTCGTTCAGCGGCACGTCGGTCTGCCCCTGGACCCGGCTGGCGGCGTTCCAGTCCGTGTTGCCGTGCCGCCAGATGATCAGGCGGGTCATTCCGCGGCGGCGGAGCCGGTGCCGGACTCGGCGTCGACCAGGTCCCGGTCGACGAACGGGATCGTCGGGCAGTCCTTCCAGAGCCGGTCGAGGGCGTAGAACTCGCGCTCCTCGGTGTGCTGGACGTGCACCACGATGTCGACGTAGTCCAGCAGCACCCACCGGCCGCCGCGCTCGCCCTCGCGCCGGACCGGCTTGGCCTTCTCCGGAAGCTGGAGCAGCCGCTCCTCGATGGCGTCGACGATGGCGAGCACCTGACGCTCGTTCGGGGCGGCGGCGAGCAGGAACGCGTCGGTGATGGCGAGCTGGTCGCCCACGTCGATGATGACGATGTCCTGCGCCTTCTTGTCGGCCGCGGCCTGGGCGGCGGCGATCGCCAACTCGTGAGCGCGTTCGGAAACTGTCACCGTTCTCCTTCGATCAACCGTGCGATCCTCCAAGCGTCTCACACACGGCGGAATCCCGACTCGCCAGTTCTGACGCGTTACCCGGCCGAACCACCCGATACCGGGTCGAATCACTGCTGGTAGAGGCGCCGTTTGGCGATGTACTGCACCACACCGTCCGGCACGAGATACCAGACCGGCTCCCCGCGGGCGACCCGCGCGCGGCAGTTCGTGGACGAGATGGCCATCGCCGGGACCTGCACCAGGCTCACCGTGTCGGCGGGCAGGTGCGCGTCGGTGAGCTCGAAACCGGGCCGGGTCACCCCGATGAAGTGGGCCAGCTCGAAGATCTCGTCCAGGTCCTTCCAGGAGAGGATCCGCTCCAGCGCGTCGGCACCGGTGATGAAGAAGAGCTGCACCTTCGGGCCGTACTCGGCGTGCAGGTCACGCAGCGTGTCGACCGTGTAGGTGGGCCCGCCCCGGTCGATGTCGACCCGGCTGACCTGGAAACGGGGGTTGGAGGCGGTGGCGATCACCGTCATCAGGTAGCGGTCCTCGGCCGGGCTGACCGGCTGGTCCTCCTTCTGCCACGGCTGGCCGGTGGGGACGAAGACCACCTCGTCCAGGCCGAACCGGTCCGCCACCTCGCTGGCCGCGACGAGGTGCCCGTGGTGGATCGGATCGAAGGTGCCGCCCATGATGCCGACCCGCCGGATGTCCTCCTCCATCCGATGATCGTAGGCCGGGCACGGCCGACGGCGACCCGGGGCCGCCGGCCGTCCCGGCCACCGGTCCGCTCAGGCCGACGCGGCGGCCGTCGCCGTCCGGACCACCAGCGCCCGGCGCAGGTCGTCGTCCAGGTCGGTGACCCAGCGCCGCAGGCCGGGCGTGAGGTCGTCCCGGGCCAGCAGGGCCGCGGCCAACTCCTGGGTGGGCTGCGCCACGGCGTACCGGGGGAAGGCCCGCACGGTGACCGCGTCGGCCACCCAGGGGGTACGCAGCTTCGCCGCCGCCGGCATGTCGGCGAAGTACCGCTCGACGTACGGGGCGGTCAGCTCGGCCTGCTCCGGCTGCCAGAAGCCCTCGGCGGTCGCCTCCACGAGGCGGTTGGACAGCTCGGTGTTGCGCACCACGATCTCCCACGCGGCCCGCTTGGCCTCCCCGTCCGGCAGCGCCGCCCGGCAGCAGGCGGCCCGCTCCGCCCCGGTGGCGCTACGGTCCGCGGCCGCCTCGGCGGCGATCTCCGCCTCGCCGGCCGCACCCAGCACCACCAGGCGCAGCAGCAGCGCCCAGCGCAGGTCGGCGTCGACGGCCAAGCCCTCCGGCACGCCGTCACCGGCCAGCCACCCGGCGAGCAGCCTGGTGTCGGTGGTGGCCGCGATCAGGCCGCGGGCGGCGGCGAGCTGCAACGAGCCCCCGGCCGGCGCCCCGGCGAGCAGCGCCGCGCACGCCCCGGCGACCCGGAGCAGGGCGGCGTCCCGGGCGAGCGGGTCCAGGTAGCGGTCGATCAGCCGGCGGCTCAGGGTGAGCACCTCCTCGGCGATCGTCACCTCCGTCTCGGCGGGCAGCGCCGCGGCGACCAGGGCGACCAGCGAGGTGACCGGGCGCTCCCCGTCGGTGGCCGCGTCGAGCGCCTCGCCCCAGAGCAGGGCCCGGGCCAGCGGGTCGGCGAGCCCCGGCAGCACCATGGGCACCGCGTCGGCCGAAGCCGGATCGAGGCGGATCTTGGCGAAGGTCAGGTCGCCGTCGTTCGGCAGCAGCAGCCCGGTGGCCGGCTCGCCGAGCAGCGGCGTCAGCGTGGTCCGCCCGCCGTCGGCGTCCGGGTCCAGGTCGACCTCGAAGCGGCTCGCCGTGCCGTCGGCGTACCGACCCACGCCGACGCGGTGCGGGCGCAGCACCGGGTGCGACGCGGGGGCGGTCTGCACGATCGCCGCGTCCCGCCAGCGCCCGTCGGCGTCGACCGAGGTCTCGATGCGCAGGGTGTTGACCTGCGCGCTACGCAGCCACCGGTCGGCCCAGGCGCCCAGGTCCCGCCCGCCGGCGTCGCCGAGGGCGGCCAGCAGGTCCGTCAGCGTGGCGTTGCCGAACCGGTGCTTCGCGAAGTGCGCGTTCAGCCCGGCGAGGAACGCCTCGTCGCCCAGCCAGGCGACCAGCTGCCGCAGCACGCTGGCCCCCTTGGCGTACGAGATGCCGTCGAAGTTGAGCAGGGCCTCGGCGGCGTCGGCGACCTCGGCCGGGGCGACGGGGTGGGTCGACGGCCGCTGGTCGGCGGTGTAGCCCCAGGACTTGCGGCGGATCGCGAAGGTCGTCCAGGCCCGGTCGAAGCGGGTCGCCTCGGCGGTCACCCGGGTGCCCAGGTACTCGGCGAAGGACTCGTTCAGCCAGAGGTCGTCCCACCAGCGCATGGTGACCAGGTCACCGAACCACATGTGCGCCATCTCGTGCGCGATGGTGGTGGCGCGCACCTCGCGCTGGCTGTCGGTGACCGCCGAGCGGAACACGTAGTCGTCCCGGAAGGTGACCAGGCCGGGGTTCTCCATCGCGCCGGCGTTGAACTCGGGCACGAACGCCTGGTCGTACTTGCCGAACGGGTAGCGATCGGCGAAGAGTTGGTGGAAGCGGTCGAGGCACTGCTTCGTGACGGTGAGGATCTCGTCGAGGTCGGCGTCCAGGTGGGCGGCGAGGGAACGGCGGCAGTACACGCCGAGCGGGATGCCGTCGTGGGAGTCGCGGCGGACGTGCCAGGGGCCGGCGACCACCGAGAAGAAGTACGTGGCCAGCGGGGCGGTGGGGGCGAACTCCCAGCGCCCCGGCCAGGGGTTCGCGGCGAGCGCCCCGTTGGCGGCGACCGTCCACTCCGCCGGGGCGGTGACCGAGAGCGTCACCGGGGCCTTCAGGTCCGGCTGGTCGAAGGCGGCGAAGATGCGCGGCGCCTCGTCCAGGAAGGACATCGCATACAGGTACGTCTCGCCGTCGGCCGGGTCGACGAAGCGGTGCATCCCCTCGCCGGTGTTCGAGTACGCCATCTCGGCGGTGACGGTGAGCGTGTTCTCCGCCGCCAGGTCGGCCAGCGGGAACCGGCCGTCGGCCAGCGCGGCCGGGTCGAGGTCCCGGTCGTTGAGGCGTACCGTCAGCAGCTTCGCGGGCTTGACCTCGACGAAGGTCTGCGCCCCGGCGGCGGCCCGGAACCGGATGGTGGCGGTCGAGCGGAACCGCTCACCGTCGCCGGTCAGGTCGAGGTCCACCTGGTAGGACTCGACGGTGATCGCCGCGCCACGCGCGGTCGCCTCTACACGGGTCAGGCTCGGCATCCGCTTATCCTGCCCGATGGGGATCCGCACGTGTTTCCCCATGACCCCGTGGCACTGGAGGACTGAACCATGGCTTCGCACCCCAAGGGCGACTTCGACCTCTCCCGGGCGGTCTGGCAGCGGGCCGAAGGCGACACCTCCGAGAGCGCCGTCGAGGTGGCCTTCGTCGACGACCTGATCGGCATGCGCAACTCCGCCGAGCCGGACGGCCCGGTGCTGGTCTTCACCCAGGCCGAGTGGGACGCCTTCGTCGCCGGTGCCCAGGACGGCGAGTTCGACCTGGACTGAGCCCGAGGACGCCGGTCGGGTCGGTCGGCGGCACCGCCGTCGGCACCCGGCCCGCCCGACCCGCGGCGGGGCGGGGCGGGGCGGGGCCTGACATCCCGGGGCCGCGCACCCCTAGTCGCCGTCGCCCCAGCCCAGTCCGCCGGGGCCGGGAGCGTGGTGGAAGCCGGGGTGGCCGGCCACGTCGACGCAGCGCTCGCCGTCCGGCCCGGACGCGCCGCAGAACAGCCGCTCGGCGTGCTGCCACGCCTCGGCCGGCGACAACGCCGACGCGCCCAGGGCCAGCTCGGGTCGCAGCAGGCTCAGCGCCTCCGCGTATCCGACGGCGACCTCCCGGGCCGATTCCAGGTCGGGCGCGGTGAAACCAAGGTGCACGGTGAAGAACCGGCCCGGCCGGGCCGGGCGGCGGGACGGCGCGATCAACGGGGCGCCGGCCGCGTCCCGTGCCGCGCCGAGCACCCCCAGCGCCTGCCGCTGCCGCCAGTACGGCGGTCTGTTGTCCCGCATGGGTCCTCCCGTGGCGATCGTGGGCGCGGCCCTCCCCCAGGTGACCCGCCCGGGTTCCGGCCCGGCTGCCGGCCGTCGGCACGCCGTCGGCGGCCCGACCGGACCGCTCCCCCGAGCCAACCAGCTTTCCGCTCCCCTGGGAGGGGCCAGCGGGCGCGCCGTGCGCTGGCCCCCTCCCCTCACGTTCCGCCATCCGGCCGGACGTGGCCGGCGACCGGGAATCGCGTGCGAGTCCCGGTCGGCACCGGGTGCGGACAGGGTTCCCGACCGCCCGCCGCCCGGCGCCGGCCGCACGCCGGCCTGCCGCGGGATTGCGCCACGCCGGCCTGGGTAGACGCATAGGCATCGACGAGACCGGCCGGCCGGCAACGGCCGCCGCCCGCGGCAGGAGGCCCGATGGCGACCATCCCGACGGAGCGCAGCCCGGAGAGCTCGGTGGCGTTCCTGCGCGACGGCTACCGCTTCGTCGGCCGGCGCTGCGACCGCCACGGCAGCGACATCTTCCAGGCCCGGCTGCTGCTGCAGCGCACCATCTGCCTGCGCGGCCGCCCGGCGGCCGAGCTGTTCTACGACACCGAGCGGTTTGTCCGCGCGGGTGCGACGCCGATGCGGGCGCAGCGCACCCTGACCGGCCGGGGCGGCGTGCAGGGCCTGGACGGCGCCGACCACCGCGACCGCAAGGCCATGTTCATGTCGATCATGACGCCGACCGCGGTCCGGCACCTCGGCCAACTCTTCGACGACGAGTGGCGGGCCCGCGTCCCGGCCTGGGAGACGGGCGGGCCCGTCGTGCTGTACGACGAGGTCGGCCGGATGCTGACGCGCGCGGTCTGCGCCTGGGCGGGCGTACCGCTGGCGGCCTCCGAGGTCGACCGGCGCACCGCCGACCTGCACGCGATGATCGAGGGACCGGCGGCGCTCGGCCCCCGGCACTGGCGGGGCCTGCTGGGCCGCCGCCGGGGCGAGCGCTGGATCGGCGGCGTCATCGACCGCGCGCGCGTCGGCACGCTCCCGGCGCCCGCGGGCAGCGCGCTGCGGGTGGTCGCCGAGCACCGCGACGCCCACGGACGGCTGCTCCCCCGCCGGATCGCCGCCGTCGAACTGCTCAACGTGCTGCGCCCCACCGTCGCCGTGGACCGTTTCGTCGTGTTCGCCGCGCTCGCGCTGCACGACCACCCGTCCTGGCGGCAGCGGGCCCGCGAGAGCGAGGAGGCCACCGAGAGCTTCGTGCAGGAGGTACGCCGCTTCTACCCCTTCTTCCCGGTGGCCGCCGCCCGGGTCCGTCGCTCCTTCGACTGGCAGGGTTACCACTTCCCGCGTGGCCGGCGGGTGCTGCTCGACCTGTACGGCACCGACCACCACCCGGAGCTCTGGCCCGAGCCGGAGCGGTTCCGCCCGGAGCGCTTCACCGGCTGGCGGGGCGACCCGTTCCGCTTCGTCCCCCAGGGCGGCGGGAACCATCTGTCCGGCCACCGCTGCGCCGGTGAGTGGATCACCATCGAGCTGATGAGGCGGGCGGTGACGAACCTGACCACGGCCATGCGCTACGACGTGCCGCCGCAGGACCTGGCGCTGAGCCTGAGCCGGATGCCCGCACTGCCGCCCAGCGGCTTCGTGCTCACGAACGTCCGCCGCACCGCCTGAGCGCACCACCCCCGGCCGGTCCGGTCGGTCGGCAACCGGTGCCCGGGGACGGGCCGCCCGCTACCGGCGCACCGCCCGTGACGCCCGACGGAATCGGCGAACCGGTTTGACCGGCCGATATGCGGGCACCTGCTGCGGGCACCCACCGTCACCGGGAGACACCGTTGTCCTTCGACGCCAGCGCGTACGGCCGGCACGTGGCCGAGGTCTACGACGAGACGTACGCCCACCTCGCACCGGACGCCGCGGTGGAGCGGCTGGCCGCGCTGGCGGACGGCGGCCCCGTGTGCGAGTTCGGCGTCGGCACCGGCCGGCTCGCGCTGCCGCTGGTCGCCCGGGGGCTGACCGTCGCCGGCATCGAGGGCTCTCCCGAGATGGTCGCGGGGTTGCGGGCGAAGCCGGGCGGCGACGCGGTCGAGATGGCCGTCGGCGACTTCGCGCAGACCCGGGTGCCCGGCGAGTTCGCCGTGGTGGTGCTGGCGTTCAACACGATCTTCGCGCTGCCGGACCAGGCCGCCCAGGTGGCCTGCTTCCGCAACGCCGCCGCCCACCTGCGCCCCGGCGGCCGGTTCGTGGTCGAGGCCTGGGTGCCCGATCCCGGGGCCTTCCGGGCCGGCGGCGCGCTGCGCCCGGTGCGGGTGGCCGAGGACGCGGTGCTGCTGGAGGCGGCCCTGCTGCACCCGGCCGAGCAGCGGATGACCACGACGAAGGTCCGGTTCAGCAACGCCGGGGTGCGGTTGCTGCCGGCCAACCACCGCTACGCCTGGCCGGCCGAGCTGGACCTGATGGCCGAGCTGGCCGGGATGCGCCGGGAACACCGGTGGGAGGACTGGACCGGGCGGCCGTTCACCGACGACAGTCGCGACCACGTGTCGGTCTACCGCCGCCCGGAGCGGCCGTGACCGCCCCCGCCCGCCCGGCGGGCGACGCGCCCGGCCCGGACCACCACCGCGCGGCCGGGACCACCGACGACCACCGCGCCACGCCGACGGCCGGGGCCGCCGGTGACCACCGCGCCACACCGACGCCGACGGCCGGGGCCGCCGACGACCGTGGGCTGCCGATCGCGTACGTCCTGCCGCTGCGCTGGACCGACGACGCCGGGCTGCCCGAGCTGACCGGCTACCTGCGCTGGCTCAGCTCGCGGGTCGACGTGACCGTGGTGGACGGGTCGCCGCCGGAGCTGTTCGCCCGGCACCGGGTGGCCTGGCGGGGGCTGGTCCGGCACCTGCCACCCGATCCCGCCGTACGAGGCGTCAACGGGAAGGTGACCGGCGTGCTCACCGGCGTCGCCGCGGCCCGGCACGAGCACGTGGTGATCGCCGACGACGACGTCCGGTACGACGAGACGGGGTTGCGCGCCGTGCACCGGCTGCTCGACCGGGTGGACCTGGTCCGGCCGCAGAACTACTTCGACCCGCTGCCCTGGCACGCGTGGTGGGACACCGGCCGGACCCTGCTCAACCGGGCGCTCGGCGCGGACTACCCCGGCACCCTGGCGGTGCGCCGGAGCACCTTCCTCGCCATGGGCGGCTACGACCCGGACGTGCTCTTCGAGAACCTGGAGCTGATCCGCACCGTGCGCGCGTACGGGGGCACCGAGGCGGCACCCGCCTGGCTGCACGTACGCCGGCTGCCGCCCGACACCGCCCACTTCCTGGGCCAGCGGGTGCGCCAGGCGTACGACGACCTGGCCCAGCCGGCCCGTCTGGTGGCCGCGCTCGCGGTCCTGCCGGCGCTGGCCGCGGCGGTCGCGGCCCGGCGACCGGGGCTGCTGTTCGGGGCGGCCGGGACCGCCGTGGTGCTGGCCGAGGCGGGTCGACGCCGGGCCGGCGGCAGCGCGGTCTTCCCGCCGACCGCCGCCCTGGCGGCCCCGCTCTGGGTGCTGGAACGCGGCGCGTGCAGCTGGCTCGCCCTCGGCCGGCGGCTCCTCTTCGGCGGGGTCCGCTACGCCGGCGGCCGGGTCCGGCGCGCCGCCCACTTCGACCGCACCCTCCGCCGCCGCCTCCGCTGACCCGCCCCACGCCTCTCCCGCCCCACGCCCACGCTTACGCCCACGCGATCTTGCACCTCCTGCCCGGATAATCCGGTCACAAGCCGCAGAAGGTTGGCACAAACTGCAAGATCGCGGCGGGCGGCAGGGCGGCGCGGGGGCGGGGCGCACACGACAGCTCGCGGCCACTCTCCGGAACGCGCCCGGGAGTGGCCGCGAGCTGCGGCGTGCGGTGGCCGGGGTCGGTCAGTACCGCACCTGTTCGCGCGACTGCTGCGCCTGGTCCTTCACGTCCTGCGCGGCGGAGCGGGTGTCGTCCCTGACGGCGTGCACGGCCTCCTGCGCGGTGGACTTCACCGACTCGGTGGCGTGCTGCGCCGGCTCACGCAGTTCCTCCTTCAGCTCGCTGGCGACCTCGCCCAGCTTCTCCTTCACCACCCCGGCGTGCTCGCCGGCCTTCTCCTTGACCTGCGTCGCCACCTGCTGCTCACGACGGGTGGCCGGGATCAGCGAGGAGGCGAGCCAGCCGACGCCGAAGGCGATCAGGCCGGCGGCCAGCGGGTTGCCCTCGGACTTCTGCCGGATCGCGTGCGGGGCCCGGTGCGCGGCGTCGCTGACCGTCGAGGCGGCCGAGTGCGCCCGGCCGCCGACCGTCGAGGCGGCCGAGTGCGCCCGGTCGCTGACGGCGGACGCCGCCGACGAGGCGCGGTCGCCCACCGAGTGGGCGCCGTGCTTGGTGCTGTGACCCAGGTCGGAAGCGGTTCCCATCACCTTGTCCCTCACATTCTGCAGTGCGTTGCGGGCCCGCTGCTTGCGGTCGTCGACGATGCGGGCGGGGCTGACCTTGTACGCCAGCGCGTCCACGTCGGAGCTCAGGTTGCTCCGGGTGGCTTCGATCTCCCGGCGGATCTGGTCCGGGTCGGTGCTCATCGGGTGACCTCCTGCGGGTGGGGCTTGAGCGCGTCGGGAATCCGCTGCACGCTCTCGTTGGTCTGCTTGAGGCCGCGAATCCGCTCGGCGTTCCTCTTGGCCATGGAGTAGAGGACCGCGGCGATCGCGCCCCAGACGACGGCCACGATCAGCGCCGCCCAGCCGGCGTCCATCACGTTGGACAGCCCGGCCCAGAGGGCCAGCGACAGGAACAGGGCCACCATGTAACCGCCGAAGCCGGCGCCGCCGAAGAAGCCGGCGGCCTTGCCCGCCTTCTTGCCCTCCTGGCGGATCTCGGCCTTGGCGAGTTCGACCTCCTGCCGCATCAGGGTGGACAGGTCGGTGGTGACCTGACGCATCAGCTCACCGAACGAGCTGCCCCGGACCTCGTCCGCGTCGTGGGGGTGGTGACCGGAGTTCAGCCCCGACCCCTGCGTCGGCATGCTCATGCCGCCGCCTCCCTTCGGATGACTCGTGGGCTCACGGACGGGTGGTCCCGCTCGACGGCACGCCCGGCAGCGGGTCGGTCCGGGTCACCGGCGGCAGCGGCTGACCGACGCCACCCGCCGGGTCGGCGTAGCCGGTGGTGGTCTGCGGATCGGCGTACCCGCCCGGGGTCGGGTCCAGGTAGCCGCCCGGCGGCACGGCGTCCGGCACCGCACGCTGGGCCGGCGTCGGCGGGATGACCGCCGTCCGGTCCGGGTCGTAGCCGGCACCCGAGCCGTACAGGGAGCGGCCGTTGTCGTCGCCGGCGGCGGAGATGTTCCTGGTCAGCCGGCCGGCGAGCACGCCCAGCACGGCGGCGCCGACGAGGAAGGTGCCCGGGTTGCGGCGGGCGTAGTCACGCACCTCGGCGATGATGTCGCCGGGCTCCCGCTGCTCCAGCCAGCCGGCCACGCCGTGCACCCGGTCGGCGGCCTGGCGGGCGATCTCGCTCACCGGCCCGGCCTGACCGCCCTGCTCGGCCATCGAGCGCATCTCGTCGGCCAGCGAGCGGAGCCCACCAGCGGCGCGCCGCTGCTGCTCACCGGCCTGGCTGGCCACCTGGCTGCGGGCCTCGCCGTAGAGGTTGCGCGCCTGGCGGGTCGCCTCGCCGACGACCTCCCTGCCCTGCTCCTTGGCCGTCCCGGCGACGGCGCCGCCGGCCTGCTTCGCCTCCGACCCGACCTGGCGGGCCTGCTCGCGGACGCCGCCGTTCGTCGACTCCTGCCCGTACGTGGAAGTCGTGGGTGACAGATCGTAAGTCATGATGTCCCTTCCGCTCGGAAAGTCGTCGCGGTTGTGCTGGGGGGATGCGACCGGCCGTTGCTGCCGCCGCCTCCTCTGACCTACCCTCCGTCGCCGCTTCCATACCTCGTTCGTGACTTCTCCTGCGGCCCGTCGGGTGCGGACTACAAAATGGAGGATCGTCGGGCCGGATGCCGATGCCATCACGGACAGTGACGGCCGGTAGCCGCGACCCGCGCCGCGGGCAGGGCGTTCCGCGGGTCCACGGAGGTGACATCGATGGCACGGAACGCTCGCGGCGCCCCGCCGGGACGGAAGCCCGGGGTGCAGTTCGCCGCGGTGGCCGCGGCCGGGATCTTCGCCCTGGTCGGGGTGCTCGGGTTCATCCCCGGCGTCACCACCGACTACGGCGACATGACGTTCGCCGGTCACCACTCCGAGGCCCGACTGCTCGGCCTGTTCCAGGTGTCGATCCTGCACAACGCGCTGCACCTGGGCTTCGGACTGGCCGGGCTGGTGCTGGCCCGCACCGTCGCCGGGGCCCGGATCTTCCTCGCCGGCGGCGGCGCGCTCTACCTCGGCCTGTGGCTGTACGGCTTCGCGATCGACCGGGAGACCGCGTTGAACTTCATCCCGGTCAACGACGCCGACAACTATCTGCACCTGGCCCTCGGCTTCGGCATGCTCGCCCTGGGGCTGCTGCTGTCCAACCAGGTCGGCACCGGCACCCGCCCGGACAGGCCCTTCGACCGCCCCTGACCGCAGCGGCCCGGGATCGCGACAAGGAGGTCGTCGTGCTCCGCCGGCTACGGGACCACGCGCTGACGATCTCGATGTTCGGGGCCTTCCTCGTCTTCCTCGCGTTGCAGATCGTGTTCGGCTGGCACGCCCGCAACGAGGAGTTGACCGATCTCGGCGCGATGCCCGTGGCCTGGCCGGCGTACCTGCGCAGCGGGCACTTCGCCGAGGCCGTCTTCGAGAACTGGGAGTCGGAGTTCCTCCAGATGGGCGGCTACGTCCTGCTCACCGCGTACCTGGTGCAGCGGGGCTCGGCCGAGTCGAAGCCCGCCGGGCAGACCGACCGCCCCGAGGACGACGAGCGACGCGCCACCCCCGACTCACCCTGGCCGGTGCGCGTCACCGGCCTGCCGCTGGTGCTCTACCGGAACAGTCTCTCGATCGCGCTGCTGCTGATCTTCGCCGGCTCGTTCCTCGGCCACCTGGTCGGCGGCACGGCCAGCTACAACGAGGAGCAGGCGCTGCTGGCCGGCGCGCCACCGATCGGCGTCCGGGAGTTCCTCGGCACCAGCGAGTTCTGGTACCAGTCGATGCAGAACTGGCAGAGCGAGTTCCTCGCGGTCGGGATGCTGATCGTGCTGAGCGTCTTCCTGCGTCAGCACGCGTCGCCGGAGTCGAAGCCGGTCACGGCCGCGCACTCGCACACCGGCGACTGACCGGCCGGCCGGCGCCGGGCGCGGGCGCCGTCAGGCCGGCACGCGCAGCCGCTTGGCGAAGCAGACGCTGTACGGGTTGCTCACGTACTCGCCGTACACCGGGATCGGCTCGTACCCACAGGAGGTGTAGAGCCCGATCGCGGCCGGCAGATACGTGCCGGTCTCCAGGCAGACCACCGCGTGCCCCTGCCGGAAGGCCAACTCCTCCAGCGCGGCCAGCAACTGCCGGGCGATGCCCCGCCCCCGGTACGCCGGACGGACGTACATCCGCTTCAGCTCGCCGGTGCCGTCGTCGAGCGCCTGGATCCCGCCGCAGGCGATCGCCCGCCCGTCGGCCACCACCACGAGGTAGCGGATGTCGTCGTGGGTCACGGTCGCCTGGCCGTCCAACCCGCCGTCCGCCTCGCGCAGCTCGCGCTGCTGGGCGGTGACCAGGGCGTCGATCTCCGGATCCGTGGCGGGGCGGGACTCGATCAGCATCAGGCCACGCTAGGCGGCGCGGATTTCGGGCAGGTTTCCGGCAGTCGACCCGCTCACGGAGCGCGACGAGCTATTCGGCGTCGCCCTCCCCGACCCCGTCGTACGGGCCGACCTCGTCCGACGGGCCGGCCTCGACCTCGTCGGCCGGGCGCTGCCGGCGGGCCTTGCGGGCCGCCAGCCGCTCCGCCGCGGAGGCGCGGGTCGACTTCTCCTCCAGCCGGACGTCCGTGCCCCGGTTGCCCGGGACGAAGTCGGCGCCGGCGTAGAGGGTCGGCTGCCAGTCGAACTCGCGGTCGCCGATCCGGACGAGGTCGCCCGGCTCCGCGCCGGCCTTCCCGAGCTTCTCCTCGACACCCAGGCGCGCCAGCCGGTCGGCCAGGTAGCCCACCGCCTCGTCGTTGTCGAAGTTCGTCTGCCGCACCCACCGCTCGGGACGGACGCCGCGCACGAGCCAGCCGCCGTCCGGCGCGGCCTCGATCGTGAAGCCGGCGTCGTCGACCGCCCTCGGCCGGATCACGATCCGGGTCGGCTCGGCCGGCGGCGCGGCGCTGCGCGCCTGCTCCACCAGCTCCGCCATGGCGTACGTCAGCTCCTTCAGCCCCTCCCGGGTGGCCGCCGAGACCTCGAACACCCGGAAGCCGCGCTCCTCCAGGTCGGGGCGGACGATCTCGGCCAGGTCCCGGCCGTCCGGCACGTCGACCTTGTTCAGCGCCACCAGCCGGGGCCGGTCGGCAAGGCCGCCGTACTCGGTCAGCTCGGCCTCGATGGTGTCGATGTCGGCCACCGGGTCCCGGCCGGGCTCCAGGGTGGCGGTGTCGATGACGTGCACCAGCACCGAGCAGCGCTCGATGTGTCGGAGGAACTCCAGGCCGAGGCCCTTGCCGGTGGCCGCCCCCGGGATCAGGCCCGGCACGTCGGCGACCGTGAAGGTGTGGTTGTCCACCCGGACCACGCCCAGGTTGGGCACCAGGGTGGTGAACGGGTAGTCGGCGATCTTCGGCTTGGCGGCGGAGATCACCGAGATCAGCGACGACTTGCCGGCCGACGGGAAGCCGACCAGGCCGACGTCGGCGACGCTCTTGAGCTCCAGCACCACGTCGAGCTGCTCGCCGGGCTCGCCCAGCTCGGCGAAGCCGGGGGCCTTGCGCCGGGCGTTGGCCAGCGACGCGTTGCCCCGGCCGCCGCGCCCGCCCCGGGCGACCTCGAAGGTCGTGCCGGCGCCGACCATGTCGGCCAGCACGGTGCCGTCGAGGGCGTGCACGACGGTGCCGTTCGGCACCTTCAGCACGAGGTTGTGGCCGTTCGCGCCGTCCCGGTTCGACCCGGCGCCGCCCTTGCCGTTCTCGGCCTTGACGTGCGGGCGGAAGTGGAAGTCGAGCAGCGTCGTCACCTGCGGGTCGACCACGAGGGACACGCTGCCGCCGTGCCCGCCGTTGCCGCCGTCGGGGCCCCCGAAGGGCTTGAACTTCTCCCGGTGGATCGAGACACAACCGTGCCCGCCATCGCCGGCCTGCAGGTGCAGGACGACCCGGTCAACGAACGTCGCCACGGGCGTCAATCCTTCCAGCGAGGTCGACGCCCCGCACGAGAAAAGGCGCAGCGGGCCGGGACACGAGGTCCGCGGCCCGCTGCGCCGGAGAAACTACTGCTGCGGCACGATGCTGACGGTCTTGCGACCGCGCTTGGTGCCGAACTGGACCGAACCGGCGGCCAGCGCGAAGAGCGTGTCGTCTCCGCCACGGCCGACCAGGTCACCGGGGTGGAACTTGGTGCCACGCTGACGGATGAGGATCTCACCCGCGCTGACGACCTGACCACCGAAGCGCTTCACGCCGAGCCGCTGGGCCGCGGAGTCACGGCCGTTACGCGAGCTGGACGCACCCTTTTTGTGAGCCATCTGAGGACGACCTACTTCCCGCTGGAGATGCCGGTCACCTTGACCTGGGTCAGCGGCTGACGGTGACCCTGGCGCTTGTGGTAGCCGGTCTTGTTCTTGAACTTGTGGATCCGGATCTTCGGGCCCTTGGTGTGCGCGGCGATCTCGCCGGACACCGCGACCTCGGCAAGCTTCGCCGCGTCGGTCACCAGGTCGTCACCGTCGACGAGGAGCACCGCGGTGAGCTTCACCGCGTCGCCGGGGGCACCGGCGAGCTTCTCGACCTCGATCACGTCGCCCTCGGCGACCTTGTACTGCTTGCCGCCGGTCTTGACGATCGCGTACATCGGAGGCGGACTCCCTGTCGTTGAGGCTGCTGGCGGGTGTTCCCACGGCGGCTCGCCGGGTAGCAGAGGCACGGCGGCGCGGGCGCGCGGGGACTCGGCACACCAAAGTGCGCCGCAGGCAAGCGTACGCCATGGGAGGGCCGACGCCCAAACCGGCCCCGCAGGTCAGCGGGCGCAGAGCTGGTCGAGCCGCTGCCGGAGCCGGTCCAGCTCGGTCTCGTCGATCGCGTCGACGTCGGTGCCCAGCGTGCCGACCTCGGCCGCCATGTCCGCGAGCAGCGTCTTGAGCTGGGCGTCCTCGGCCCGGCCCGACTCCCGCCGCAGGGCGGCCCGCCAGTCGGTCAGCGCCGCGGAGATGCGCTTGCGGGCGGTTTCGGCGGCGGTGCCGTCGTTCGCCCCGACCGCCGCGACCATCTTGCCGAGCTCCTCGACGTACGTCCGCACGGCGGTGTCCCCGGCCGCCTGTGCGGCGGCGCACACCTCGGGGGCGTTGCCGCCCGCCGCCCCGCTGCCGGCCCCCGGCCCGCCAACCGGCCCGGAGCCCGTCGCCCCGCCGCCCGGACCGCCGGTGGGCCCGCTCGACGCGGCGCCCGAGGCGGCCGGCTCCGGCCGCTCGGCCGCGCACCCGGCGCCGGTGAGCAGGACAGCGGTGACCGTGGTGACGGCGAGCAGACGGCGCATCGTTCTTCTCCTGACCGGGTTGGCCGATCGTGGCCGGGGATCGACCATACGACAAGGCCCCCTCCCCGGGACATTGCCGGGGAAGGGGCCCTGCCAAACGCCGGGCTGGTCAGCCGGTCACGGCCGGGTGCGCCGCCGCGCGCCGCTGCGCCGGGACCGGCGCCGGCCGGAGCCGCCCTCCGGCTCGTCGCCGTCGGTGTCGGCCAGCGCGTCCGGGTCGTCCGGGGCGGCCAGCCGGGCGGACTCGCCCGTCTGGCTGTCGGCGACCACAGGCGCGGCGGGGGTGTCCGCCTCGTAGCGGGACAGGTCGTAGCCCATGGTGTCGTGGTAGTCGGCGTCCGGGCTGGTCGCGGTGTCGGGCTCGGTGACCTCGGCCACGGTCCGCTCGGCCGGCGCGCTCTTGCGGGCCCGCTTCCGGGACGCGCCGCCGCCCTGCTCGGCCGCCGGGGCGGCGACGGCCGAGGCGACCGCCTTGACCTTCTCCCCCGCGCCGCCGCCGGAGCGCGGCTTCTCCGGCACCGGCTCGGTGTGGATGATCAGGCCCCGGCCCTTGCAGCACTCGCAGGTCTCGCTGAACGCCTCCAGCAGGCCCGCACCGATCCGCTTGCGGGTCATCTGCACGAGGCCGAGCGAGGTGATCTCGGTGACCTGGTGCTTGGTGCGGTCCCGCCCCAGGCACTCGGTCAGCCGGCGCAGCACCAGCTCGCGGTTCGACTCCAGCACCATGTCGATGAAGTCGATCACCACGATGCCGCCGATGTCGCGCAGCCGGAGCTGGCGGACGATCTCCTCGGCGGCCTCGAGGTTGTTCCGGGTGACCGTCTCCTCCAGGTTGCCCCCGGAGCCGGTGTACTTGCCGGTGTTGACGTCGATGACCGTCATCGCCTCGGTCCGGTCGATCACCAGCGAACCGCCCGAGGGGAGGAAGACCTTGCGGTCCAGCCCCTTGATGATCTGCTCGTCGATCCGGTACTCGGCGAAGACGTCGGTGGTGCCGACGTGCCGGCGCAGCCGGGGGACCAGGTCGGGCGAGACGTGCGACAGGTACGACTCGACCACGTCGTACGACTGCTCGCCCTCGATCACCAGCTCGCGGAAGTCCTCGTTGAACAGGTCCCGGACGACCCGGATGACCAGGTCCGGCTCCTCGTAGAGCAGCACCGGGGCGCCGCCCTCGGCCGCCTTCGCCTGGATGTCCTCCCACTGCGCCTGCAACCGCTTGACGTCGCGGGCCAGCTCGTCCTCGCTGGCGCCCTCGGCGGCGGTCCGGACGATCACGCCCGCGCCGTCCGGCACCAGCTTCTTCAGCACGTCCCGCAGCCGCTTGCGCTCGGTGTCGGGCAGCTTCCGGCTGATGCCGGAGGCGTTGCCGTTGGGCACGTAGACCAGGTGCCGGCCGGAGAGCGCGATGTGGCTGGTCAGCCGGGCGCCCTTGTGGCCGATCGGGTCCTTGGTGACCTGCACGAGCACCGAGTCGCCGGACCGGAGCGCCTGCTCGATCGAGCGGGCCCGACCCTCCAGGCCGGTGGTGTCCCAGTTCACCTCGCCGGCGTACAGCACGGCGTTGCGGCCGCGCCCGACGTCGACGAAGGCCGCCTCCATGCTGGGCAGGACGTTCTGCACCTTGCCGAGGTAGACGTTGCCGGCCATGGTGCCGGAGGAGTTGCGGGTGACGTAGTGCTCGACCAGCACCCCGTCCTCGAGGACGGCGATCTGGGTCCGGTCGCCGCGCTGGCGTACCGCCATCACCCGGTCGACGGCCTCCCGGCGGGCCAGGAACTCCGACTCGCTGAGGATCGGCGGCCGGGTCCGGCGCTGCTCGCGGCCGTCGCGGCGGCGCTGGCGCTTGGCCTCCAGGCGGGTCGAGCCGGAGACGCCCTGCACCTCGTCGACGGTCTTGCGCGGCTCGCGGATCTTGACGACGGTCGGCACGCCGTCGTCGGCACCGGCCTCGACGTCGCCGGCACCCCGGCGACGGCGCCGCCGGCGACGGCGGGTCAGCGCGTCGCCGCCCTCGGCCTCCTCGTCCTCCTCGCCTTCGGCCTCTTCCGCCTCGGCCTGCGTGGCCTCCTCGGCCTCCTCGTCCTCGATGTCCTCCGCGCCGCCCTTGCCCCGGCCGCGGCCCCGGCGGCCCCGGCGGCGACGACGGCGGGCGGCGGTGTCGTCCTCGTCCTCTTCCTCGTCCTCGGCGGCCTCCTCGGCCTCCTCGGTCGGCTCCTCCTCGGCCTCGACGGCCTCGGCCACCTCGACGTCGCGGCGGCCACGCCGGCGGCGGCGGGCCGGCTCGGCCGGCTCCTCCTCGGCGGCGGGCTCCACGGCGGCCGGGGCGGGCGTGACGACCCGGGCCAGCGGGATCTCCTCCGGCTGCGGGGCCATGAAGAGCACGGTGGGCGCGGAGAGCGCGGCCCGCCGGCGGCGGGTGCGCGGCTCCGGCTCCGCGGCGGGCTCCTCCTGGGCGGCCGGTTCCGCTGCGGGCGCGGCGCCCGGCGGTACCTCGCCGGCGCGGGTCTCCGCAGCGGGCGGGGCGGCGGCGCCGAACTCGGTGCCGGCCTGCGGCTCGGCCCGGCCGGGCTGCTCGGCCTCGCCGGGCCCGGCCTGGGCGGCCTCGTCACCGGCGGCCGGCTCGGCGGTGCCGGCCGGGGTCTCCGCGGCCGGCTCGGCCGCCGCGGGGGCGGCCTTCTTCCGCCGGGCACGGGTGGCCTTGACCGGCTTCTCCGCCTCGGCGGGGGCCTCCTCCACCGCGGCCGACGGCTCCCCGGCGGCCTGCGCCGTGGGCTCCTCGGCCGGCGCCGCGGACTCCCCGGCGGCCTTGGCGGTGGTGGCCTTGCGGCGGCGGCGCGTCGCCTTCGGGGCGGCCTCGAGGTCGCCGGTGACCGGGGCGAGCACCTCGGCCTGGGGCGCCTCGGCGCTGCCCGGCACGGCCTCGGTCGACGCCTGCACCGGCGCGTCGGTCTGCTCGGGCTGGTTCAGGGGCGCGGCGCGCCGCCGGGTGGTACGGCGTCGGGCGGGCGCGACCGGGGCCTGTCCCGCCTCGGTGGCTCCGGCGTCCGCCATGCCGACGGCGGCGTTCTCCGCCCCGGCGGTGCTCCCCGCCTCGGTGGCGCTGCTCGCGCCGGTGGCGTTCTCGGTGGTGCCGTTGTTAGCGGTCTCGTCGGCCGGCTGTGAACCGGTCCGTTCGCCGCCCTCGGGCTCGTTCTCGAGCATGGACGTTCTCCAGTTCTGGCTGCCCCGGGCGCGGGTGAGCGCTGCCACGCAGGGTTGCCGCAAAAGTGTTTCCGCCGGGCGCGCAGGGTGCGCGACCGCCGAAGTCTGCCTGCCTGAACGCCGACCGTCGGTCAGCGTTCACCGATGGTTGCCCCGTCGCGGTCCGCGTCCAACGGATCCGCGATCGCGCCCTGCGCGGTCAGCGTGCCCTGTGCCAGCCGGATCACCCTCGGGGAGACCGGCGGCTCCAGGTCGGCCACCACGCGGAGGCCGGAAAGGACGTCATCGGGCCGCACGGCGGGGGTGACCTGCCGCACGACCAGTTCGAGTATCGCACACGGTACGGCCGGGACCCCGGAAGGCGTCTCCGTCGACGCCGCGACATCGATGTGAATCACTGCTGATCGGGCGTCGAAGGTGCGCCGGCCCTGTTTGGTCATCCGCTCGACGAGCACCTCGTCGGCGGCCGTGAAGGCGGAAACCGCCCGTTCCAGGACGGCGGGGTCGACCTCGGGCAGCTCGATCCGCCAGTGCGACGCCTCGATCCGGTCGGCAAGACTCCCGCCGCCGGCCACGACGGCGTCGAGCACGTCGAGCCCCGGCGAGAGCGCGGCGTCCAGCGCGGCGCGCAGCTCCTGCGGGTCGACCGGCTCGCGGAGGCCGATCTCCAGGTATTCCGCCTCGCTCGCGACGCCGGTGGGGGCGGCGCTGGCGTACGAGATCTTGGGGTGCGGGGTGAAGCCCTGGGAGAAGGCGATCGGCACGCCGGCCCGGCGCAGCGCGCGCTCGAACGCCCGGGCGAAGTCCCGGTGCGACGTGAAGCGCAGCGGACCGCGCTTGGCGTACCGGATCCGGACGCGCTGGACGACCGGGGCCTGGCCGCCCTCTGGCTGTGGTTTCCTACTGATCGTCGTGCTCCTCGGTGTCAGAGACCGGCTGATCGTGAAGGCACCCGCGCGACAACGCGCGTGCCGCTGACGACAGCCGCATGATCGACCCGGTGCGCGGCGGGCGGCGCGCGGGCGCCACCCGCCGTGCGGCGGGCTACTGCTGGGCGCCGGTGGGGAGCTTCAGGCCGTTGATCGGGGTGAGCGGGAGAAGTTTCTTCCCGGTCGGGCCGATCTGGATCTCGGTGTCCATGGCGGGGCAGACGCCGCAGTCGAAACACGGGGTCCACCGGCAGTCGTCCTGCTCGTACTCGCTGAGCGAATCCTGCCAGTCCTGCCAGAGCCAGTCCTTGTCCAGGCCCGAGTCCAGGTGGTCCCAGGGCAGGACCTCCAACTCGTCGCGTTCGCGGGTGGTGTACCAGTCGAGGTCGACCCCGAACTGCGGCAGCACCTCGGCGGCGGCCTCCACCCAGCGCTGGTAGGAGAAGTGCTCGCTCCAGCCGTCGAACCGGCCGCCGTTCTCCCAGACCTTGCGGATCACCGCGCCGACCCGGCGGTCGCCCCGGCTGAGCAGGCCCTCGATCAACGAGGGCTCGCCGTCGTGGTAGCGGAAGCCGATCGCCCGGCCCAGCGAGCGGTCCGAGTTGATCGCCTGCTTGAGCAGCTTGAGCCGGCCGTCGATGACCTCCGGCCGGGCCATGGACGCCCACTGGAACGGGGTGTGCGGCTTCGGCACGAAACCGCCGATGGAGACGGTGCAGCGGATGTCCTTGGACCCGGTGGCCGCCCGACCCGCCCTGATCACCTCGTGCGCCATGTCCGCGATCTCGAGGACGTCCTCGTCGGTCTCCGTGGGCAGGCCGCACATGAAGTAGAGCTTCACCTGCCGCCAGCCGTTCGTGTACGCGGTGACGACGGTACGGATCAGGTCTTCCTTCGACACCATCTTGTTGATGACCTTGCGGATCCGCTCCGACCCGCCCTCCGGCGCGAAGGTCAGGCCGGTGCGCCGCCCGTTGCGGGACAGCTCCTGCGCGAGGTCGATGTTGAACGCGTCGACCCTGGTCGACGGCAGCGAGAGCGAGACGTTGGTGCCCTCGTACTGCTGGGCGAGGCCCGAGCACATGTCGCCGATCTCGGAGTGGTCGGCGGACGACAGCGACAGCAGGCCCACCTCGTGGAAGCCGGAGAACTCCAGCCCCTGCTGCACCATCTGCCCCACCGTGGTGATGGAGCGCTCGCGCACCGGCCGGGTGATCATGCCGGCCTGGCAGAACCGGCAGCCCCGGGTGCAGCCCCGGAAGATCTCCACCGCGTACCGCTCGTGCACCGTCTCGGCGAGCGGCACCAGGGGCTTCTTCGGGTACGGCCAGGCGTCCAGGTCCATGGTCGTGCGCTTGTGCACCCGGAACGGCACGTCCGCCCGGTTCGGCACGACCCGCTGGATCCGGCCGTCGGGCAGGTAGTCCACGTCGTAGAAGCGCGGCACGTAGACGCTCTCGGTGCGGGCCAGGCGCAGCAGCAGTTCGTCGCGCCCGCCCGGGGAGCCCTCCGCCTTCCACTCCCGGACGATCGCGGTGATCTCCAGGACGGCCTCCTCGCCGTCGCCGAGCACGGCGGCGTCGACGAAGTCGGCGATGGGTTCCGGGTTGAACGCGGCGTGACCGCCGGCCACGATCACCGGGTCGGCGTCGGTGCGGTCGGCGGCGAGCATGGGGATGCCGGCCAGGTCGATCGCGGTGAGCAGGTTGGTGTAGCCCAGCTCGGTGGAGAAGGAGATGCCGAACACGTCGAAGTCGCGCACCGAGCGGTGCGCGTCGACCGTGAACTGCGGCACGCCGTGGGCGCGCATCAGCTTCTCCAGGTCCGGCCAGACCGCGTACGTCCGCTCGGCGAGCACGTCGGGCAGCTCGTTGAGCACCTCGTAGAGGATCTGCACGCCCTGGTTGGGCAGGCCGACCTCGTAGGCGTCGGGATACATCAGCGCCCAGCGCACGGTCGCGGTGTCCCAGTCCTTGACCACCGCACCCAGCTCGCCACCGACGTACTGGATGGGCTTGGTCACCTGGGGCAGCAGCGGCTCCAGCCGGGGCCAGACGGAATTGGCCGCGACGGGACGCGGCGTGGTGGACGGGACGCTCATGATGCCCAAGGGTACGCGCCCCGTCGGCGGCGACCGCGCGGACGCCACGGCGCCGGCCGGTCGCCGCGGTTCCCCGACCGGACGTCCGGCCGGCCCTGTCCCCGGGCGGTGGCCGGGATCGCCGCGCTGGCGCGTCGGTACTAACCTCGGACCGGCGCGAGAGGAGATTGCCGCGATGCCGCAGCCGGGACCGGACCGGCCGGCCGACGGGAGCATCCCGGGCCCGGACCAGGGCCGGGATCCGGCGGTCACCGAGGAGCACACGTCCTCCCCCGCAGCCGCCGCCCCCGCCGGCCCCACGGGCCCGGAGGGCACCCGTGAGCTGCCCGTCGAGGGGACGGAGGCGGCCGCGACCGACCGCGCCGAGGGCGCCGAGGGCGCCGGCGCCGACGTGACCGCCCCGCCGGACGCCGCCATCGCTCCGCCGGACGCTGACGCTCCCCGGGGCACCGCCGCCGCCCCGGACGGCGCCCTCGGCAGCGGTCCGGAGGGGTCCGACGCCGCCGGAGCGGAGGGCACCGCCGCCGCCGGTCCGGAGGGCACCCGCCCGCTCCCCGCCGACCGGCCCGCGACGGACCGCCCGGCGGCCGGGCCGCAGGGCACCCGCATGCTCCCCGCCGACGAACCGCCGACCGACCGCCCGGCGGCCGGGCCGCAGGGCACCCGCATGCTCCCCGCCGACGAGCAGCCGCCCGCGCCGCCCGCACCCCGGTGGAGCGGCTCCGCGCCCGTCCCTCCCCCGCCGCCGCGCAAGCGGGCCTGGGGCGAGTCGGCCGAGCCCACGCCGGTGCCGCCGAGCCCGGCGGAGCCGCCCGAGCACCGCACCCCGGTGGACCCGTGGGCCGGCGCGGACACCGGCGGGTGGGACCTGCCGGCGGCCGAGCTGCCGCCGCTGCCACCGACAATGCCGTACCCGGCCGCGCCGCCGGCCCGGTCACACCCCGTGCCGCCGGCACCGCCCGTCCGATCCCCCGCGCCGCGTCCCGCCCCACCGCCGGTCGCCTACCCGGTGTCGCCGCCGCCGGTCGTGTATCCGGCCCCGCCGCCGGTCTCCCGGGCACCCGTCCCGGTGCGGCCGGCGCCTGCCCCGCCCCCGCCGCCCGCGCCGCCGAGGCAGCGGCGGACGAAGACGCCGCCGGCCGGGCCGCCGCCCGGCTTCCAGGCCCCCAAGGGGTACGTCCCGGTCGCCGTCCGCAAGCGTCGCCGCTGGCCGTGGGTGCTGTTGCTCACCCTGGCCTGCTGCTGCGGCTGCCCGGCCTACTACGGGACGCCGATGGTCACGCAGTACCCGGCCAGCGCCGCCCTGCCCGCCGAGGTGGCCGACCTGCGGCTGCGCGACGACAGCCGCAGCAAGGAGACCGCCAGGCAACTGGAGGCGGAGGTACGCAAGGCGCACTGGCTGGCCGAGGACACCTTCGCCGGCGTCTACGGCACGCCCGGCGGCAAGCGGGTGACGGTCTTCGGCGGCACCGGTTTCCGGTTCACCCCCGAGTCGGACGCGCAGGACGAGATCACCCGGCTCACCGAGCAGTACTCCCTCGGCGAGGCGCAGGAGGTCGACACCGGCGTACGCGGCCGGCACGAGCGCTGCGCGGTGGGCCGCGTCGACGGCGACGACGTGGTGGTCTGCACCTCCGTCGACCACGGCAGCATCGCCACCGCGGTCTTCACCCGGCTCTCCGTCGACGACAGCGCCGCCCTGCTCGGCACCCTGCGGGACCAGATCGTTACCGCCAAGCAGGGCTGAGCTGGCGGATGGCCCGCGCCGTCGCCCAGCTCGGCGACGTGGACGACGTCGTCCGCCAGGAGAAGCGGCGCGGCGACGCCGCACCGTGACAGCTCAGCCGGCGGGCGGCGGCTGAGCGCGGGGCGGGGCGTAGCGGGGCACGTACTCCTGGCCGGTGAGCTTCTGGATCTCGGTCATGATCTCGTCGGTGATCTCCCGCAGCGACGTGCGGTCGTCCGGCCGGCCGGTGAAGTCCAGCGGCTTGCCGAACCGTACCGTGATCTTGGCGCGGCCGGGGCGGGGCACCCGGGTGCCGATGGGCTGGGCCTTGTCGGTACCGATCATGCCGACCGGGATGACCGGCACGCCGGCCGCCACCGCCAGCCGGGCCGCGCCGGTGCGCCCCCGGTAGAGCCGGCCGTCCGGCGAGCGGGTCCCCTCGGGATAGACGGCGACCAGGTCGCCGGCCTTGAGCACCGGGATGGCGGCGTCGAACGCGGCCAGCGCCGCCCGGCCGCCGGCCCGCTCGACCGGGATGGCCCCCAGGCCGGTGAGCACGAACTTGGAGAAGGCGCCCTTCGGGCCGGTGCCCTTGAAGTACTCCGACTTGGCCCAGAACGCCAGGTGTCGGGGCACGACCGTGCCGAGGAAGAGCTCGTCGGCGACGGAGAGGTGGTTGCCCGCGAAGATCGCACCACCGGTCTCCGGGATGTGCTCCAACCCCTCCACGGTCGGACGGAAGGCCAACCGGAGCGCGGGCGCCACGGTGAGCTTGCCGATGGTGTAGAGCAGGGGCACTGGTCCTCCGGCGGATCGTGTGCGGGCAGGCGGTGTCACGGTAGCGGACGGGTCCACGTGGTCCCGCGGGGGTGGCGGTGCCGGCCGGCTGGTGAGCGGGCCTGTCGGGCGCGGGCGGGGCCGGTGGTGGCGGCCCGGCGGAGCACGCCGGACCGCCACCGTCTCAATGCCTCATACCCGCCGGACGGCGACCGTCACCCGGTCGCCCTCGCCGACCTCGCCCGTGAAGCCCGCCACCCCGTCGGCGAAGTCGACGGAGTCGGCCAGCACCTCCCGGGCGACGAAGTCCGTGTACCCGGCCACCGCCGCGCGCACCTCCTCGGAGGCCGACAGCAGCAGCGCGATCCGGTCGGAGACGTCCAGGTCGGCGTCCCGCCGGGCCTGCTGCACCACCCGGACGACGTCCCGCGCCAGCCCCTCGGCGGCCAGCTCGGGGGTGACCTCCGTGTCCAGCACGACCACGCCCTCGCCGCCGGGCAGCGGCGCGGAGTGCTCGGCGTCGGCGGCGACCAGGCGCAGCTCGTACTCGCCCTCGGCGAGGGTGACGCCGGCGGCCACCGGGGCTCCGTCGACCAGCTCCCACTCGCCCGCCTTGACCGCCTTGATGACCTGCTGGACCTGCTTGCCGACCCGGGGGCCGAGCGCGCGCGGCACCACCGTCAGCACCTGCTGGCAGTACGCGGACACCTCGCCGGTGAACTCCACCGCCTTCACGTTGACCTCGTCGGCGACCAGGTCGGCGAAGGGCCGCAGCTGCTCCGCCGCCGGGGAGGCGACGGTCAGCTTCGACAGCGGCAGCCGCACCCGCAGCCCCTTGGCCTTGCGCAGCGACAGCGCCGCCGAGGCGACCGCCCGGGTGGCGTCCATCGCGGCGACCAGCTCGTGGTCGGCCGGGAACTGCGCCGCGTCCGGCCAGTCGGCCAGGTGCACCGACCGCTCGCCGGTCAGCCCGCGCCAGATCTCCTCCGCGGTCAGCGGAGCCAGCGGCGCCACCACCCGGCACAGCGTCTCCAGCACCGTCCAGAGCGTGTCGAACGCGTCCGCGTCACCCGACCAGAACCGGTCCCGGGAGCGCCGGACGTACCAGTTGGTCAGCGCGTCCAGGTAGGACCGCACGGTGGCGCAGGCGCCGGAGATGTCGTACGCGTCCAGCTGCGCACCGACGGTCGACACCAGCTCGTTCGTCTTCGCCAGCACGTACCGGTCGAGCAGGTGGGTGGAGTCCACCCGCCGCTTGGCCGTGTAGCCGTCGGCGTTGGCGTAGAGCGAGAAGAAGTACCAGACGTTCCACAGCGGCAGCAGCACCTGCCGGACTGCGTCCCGGATGCCCGACTCGGTGACCGCCATGTCACCGCCGCGCAGCACCGGCGAGGACATCAGCATCCAGCGCATCGCGTCCGAGCCGTACGAGTCGAACACGTGGTAGACGTCCGGGTAGTTGCGCAGGCTCTTGGACATCTTGCGCCCGTCGGAGCCGAGCAGGATGCCGTGGCTGAGGCAGTTGCGGAACGCCGGCCGGTCGAACAGCGCGGTGGCCAGCACGTGCATCGTGTAGAACCAGCCGCGGGTCTGCCCGATGTACTCGACGATGAAGTCGCCCGGGTAGTGGTGCTCGAACCAGTCGCGGTTCTCGAACGGGTAGTGCACCTGGGCGAACGGCATCGAGCCGGACTCGAACCAGCAGTCCAGCACCTCCGGCACCCGGCGCATCACGGACTTCCCCGTCGGGTCGTCCGGGTTGGGGCGGACCAGCTCGTCCACCGCCGGCCGGTGCAGGTCGGTGAGGCGTACGCCGAAGTCCCGCTCGATCTCCTCCAGCGAGCCGTAGACGTCCAGCCGCGGGTAGTTCGGGTCGTCGGACTTCCACACCGGGATCGGCGAGCCCCAGAACCGGTTCCGGCTGATCGACCAGTCGCGGGCGTTGGCCAGCCACTTGCCGAACGAGCCGTCCTTGATGTGCCCCGGGGTCCAGTTGATCTGCTGGTTCAGCTCGACCATCCGGTCCTTGAACTGGGTCACCGCGACGAACCACGACGACACCGCCTTGTAGACCAGCGGGGTGTCGCAGCGCCAGCAGTGCGGGTAGGAGTGGGTGTAGGTGTCCTGCTTGAGCACCACCCCCCGCTCCTTCAGCTCCCGGATCACCGGCTTGTTGACGTCGAAGACCTGCTCGCCCTGGTACGGCGGGACCAGCGCGGTGAACCGGGTGTGGTCGTCCACCGTGACGATGGTCGGGATGCCGGCGGCGTTGCAGGTGTTCTGGTCGTCCTCGCCGAAGGCCGGGGCCAGGTGCACGATCCCGGTGCCGTCCTCGGTCGTGACGAACTCCGCGCCGAGCACCTGGTAGGCGTTCGGGCCCGCCTGCTCGACGAGGAAGTCGAACAGCGGGGTGTAGCGGCGGCCGACGAGATCGCGGCCGGAGACGGCGCCGACCTGCTCGTACCCCTCCAGCTCCTTGGCGTACGCGGCCAGCCGGGCCGCCCCGACGACGTACCGCGCGCCGTCGCGCTCCAGCACCGCGTACTCGATGTCGGGGCCGACGGCGAGCGCAAGGTTGGACGGCAGGGTCCACGGCGTGGTGGTCCAGACGCCGAGCCGCACCGGCCCGCGCACCAGCTCCGGCGCGCTCTCGTCGGGGGTCAACTCGAACCACACCGACAACGTCGGGTCGTGCCGGTCCCGGTAGACGTCGTCCATCCGGGTCTCGGTGTTCGACAGCGGCGTCTCGCAGCGCCAGCAGTACGCCAGCACCCGGAAGCCCTCGTAGACCAGACCCTTGTCGTGCAGGGTCTTGAAGGCCCACATGACGCTTTCCATGTAGTCCAGGTCGAGGGTCTTGTAGTCGTTGGCGAAGTCGACCCAGCGGGCCTGCCGCGTGACGTAGCGCTCCCAGTCCTGGGTGAACTCCAGCACCGAGGTGCGGCACGCCTCGTTGAACCGGGCCACGCCCAGGTCGAGGATCTCCGCCTTGCTGGTGATGCCGAGCTGCTTCTCGGCGACCACCTCGGCGGGCAGGCCGTGGCAGTCCCAGCCGAAGCGCCGCTCCACCCGGCGCCCGCGCATGGTCTGGTAGCGCGGCACCACGTCCTTGACGTAGCCGGTGAAGAGGTGGCCGTAGTGCGGCAGGCCGTTGGCGAACGGCGGGCCGTCGTAGAAGACGTACTCGTTCTTCCCGTCGGTGCCGGCGGGACGGGCCTCGACGCTGGCCTCGAAGGTCTTGTCGGCCGTCCAGTGCTCCAGGACCCGGCGTTCGACCGCGGGCAGGTCCGGGCTCGCCGGGACGGCGGCGGTCGGGTCGTGCAACGGATAGGCCATCGGGGGTCGCTCTCCTCGCGCAGCTCACGGTCATGTGGGTCTGCGAGGACGAGCCGATCCGGTACGCCGTGCCGGCGCCCCGGGTGGCCCGCGGTACCACCCCGCTTGGCGGTCAGGATCGACCGCCCGCTCGTTGGCCGGCTGTGACGGGCCGGACCCGTCCGGTTCTACTGGGCCGGTCACCCGGCTGTTCTTCCGGAGGCTCGCCGGTGATGGCCGGGTCATCGCCTTACGGCCGTCAAGGTTACCCGACCGCCCGCCGAGATCGCCGCCGAGTAACGGCGGCCGCTCCTCGACACCCGCTGATCCCGCCCGCGTCGACCATGAGGCTGTCGCGGTACCCCCCGGCGGGTGGTGGCGACCGCCTCATGGTCGACCGGCGGACGGCGAGGTCAGCGGGTCGGGGCGGGCAGGGTGGTCGTCCAGAGGGAGGCTCCGTCGCGGTCGCGCAGGTGGACGGTGAAGGCGCCGGACGCGCCGTCGACGGCGACCTCGCCGAAATGCTGGAAGCCCTCGGCCGGGGAGGTGTTGGCCCGCGGCGGGGCGTTGACGAAGACCGCCTTCGGGCCGAACGTGCCGTCCAGGGCGTTCGGGCCGAACGCGCCGGCGTGCGCCGGCCCCGAGACGAACTCCCAGAACGGGGTGAACTCGGCGACCGACGCCCGGGCCGGGTCGTAGTGGTGCGCGGCGGTGTAGTGCACGTCGGCGGTGAGGAAGACGATCCCGGTCACCCCGGCCCGGTGCGCCGCGCCGAGCACCTGCGCGAACTCCAGTTCCCGCCCGGCCGGCGCGCCCGGGTCGCCCTGCGCGACGCCCTCCTGGGCGGCGGCGCCGTCCGGCACCACCAGCCCGATCGGCAGGTCGGCGGCGATCACCTTCCAGGTGGCCCGGGACCGGGTCAGTTCCCGGATCAACCACTCCCGCTGTTCCCGGCCGAGCAGGCCACGCGCCGGGTCGGCGTAGGTGTTGCCGTCGTTGGGATCCTTCCAGGTCCGCATGTCCAGCACGAAGACGTCCAGCCGCGACCCGTACGACATCCGCCGGTACCGCGGCCCGTCGACCGGCGCCGGCAGCCACTCGTCGAACGCCTGCCGGGCCCGGGCGGCGAGCACGTCGACGCGGCGCTCGGTGTACCGCGCGTCGGTCAGGATCTCCCCCGGGTACCAGTTGTTGGTCACCTCGTGGTCGTCCCACTGGTTGATCTGCGGCACCTCCGCCACGAACGCGCGCAGGTGCTCGTCGAGCAGGTTGTACGCGAACTGCCCCCGGTACTCGGCCAGCGTCTCGGCGACCTTGCTCTTCTCCGGGGTGACCAGGTTGCGCCAGACCCGCCCGTCGGGCAGGGTCACCGTCTCGGCGAGCGGGCCGTCGGCGTAGACGGTGTCGCCGCTACACAGGAAGAAGTCGGGCCGGGTGGCCCGCATGGCCCGGAAGATCGACATGCCGCCGAAGTCCGGGGCGATACCCCAGCCCTGCCCGGCGATGTCACCGGTCCAGACGAACCGGACGTCCCGGCGATCGCGCCGGTCGGGGGCGGTGGTCAGCGCGCCGGTCACCGGTTCGCTGGCCAGCCCCGGCCGGTCCAGGCTCTCCACCCGGACCCGGTAGTGCAGCCGCTCGCCACCGGGCAACCCGCGCAGCCGCACCTTGCCGGTGAGGTCGCCGGTCGGGTCGAGCACCGGTCCGCGTACCCGCCGGGCGCCGCGGAAGTCCGGCCGGCGGCTCACCTCCACCAGCATCCGGCCGGGACGGTCGGCGCGGGTCCAGACCAGCGCCGATTCCACGGTCACGTCACCGCTCTGCACGCCGTGGGTGAGCACCGGTCGGCCGGTCGGCCGCCAGGCCGGTGCGGCGGGCGCGGCGGGCGCGCCGAGCAGGGCGCCGCCCGCGACACCGGCACCTGCGATCAGGCCGGCGCGCAGCAACGTACGTCGGTCAAGTTCGGTCATCGTTCCTCCCGGATCGGGGACTGCCCCCGTGGGTCTACCGGGCGGAGATGACCGGCGTCGGCGTGCCGGGTGACCGGGGCCGGAACTCCGGTGGTCCGGGGCGGTCCAGGGCGGGGCGGGGCGGTCCAGGGCGGCCCGGCCGGCATGACCGGCGTCACAGTCCGGACCGTCACGCCGAGCCCCCGTCGCGTCGTCGTGTCGGTGTCACCACCACGGATCAGGGAGGTTGTCATGCAGCGGATCAACGCGGCCGAGGTGGCGCCGGAGGCGTACCACGCCGTGCTGGGGCTGGAGAAGTACGTCCGGGCCAACGTCGACCACACCGTGCTCCACCTGGTGAAGCTCCGGGCGTCGATGCTGAACGGTTGCGCGTTCTGCGTCGACATGCACAGCCGGGACGCGCTCGCCGAGGGCGAGTCGAGCCGGCGGCTCTTCGCGGTCTCCACCTGGCGGGAGGCGCCCTTCTTCGACGAGCGGGAGCGGACCGCGCTGGCGCTCACCGACGCGGTGACCCGCCTCGGCGAGCACGGGGTGCCCGACGAGGTCTGGGACGCGGCGGCGAAGGTGTGGCCCGAGAAGGAGCTGGTCGACCTGCTGATGGCCATCGCGACAATCAACGTGTGGAACCGCATCGCCGTGACCTGCCGGACCGATCTCCCGACGGACGTGTGACGGTCACCGACGCGACGCAGGCGGCCGGTGCGCTCGAGGCGCACCGGCCGATGCTGCTCGGTCTGGCGTACCGCCTGCTCGGCAGCCGGCACGACGCGGAGGACGTGCTCCAGGAGGCGTACCTGCGCTGGCTGGGGGCGGACCGGGCGGCGGTCGCCGAGCCGCGCCGCTACCTGTCCCGGGTGGTCACCCACCTGGCGCTGGACCGGCTGCGCGCCCGGCGGGCCGCCCGGGAGACGTACGTCGGGCCGTGGCTGCCCGAGCCGGTGCCGACCGCGCCGTCACCGTTCGGGCCGCTGGACTCCGTCGAGCTGCGCGACTCGCTCTCCACCGCCCTGCTGCACCTGCTGGAACGCCTCACCCCGCCGGAGCGCGCGGTCTACGTGCTGCACACCGCCTTCGACCTGCCGTACGCCGAGATCGCGGAGATCCTGGACCGGTCGGTGGCGGACTGCCGGCAGCTGCACCACCGGGCGGTGGCCCGGATCGGGCAGGACCGGCGGCGGTTCACCGCCGGCCGGGCCGAGCAGGAACGGCTGTTGGACGCCTTCCTCGCCGCCGCCCGCGACGGTGACCTGGCCGCGTTGACCGGGCTGGTGGGCGAGGGACGCCACCGCCTGGACCGACGGCGGCGGCCGGGTCAAGGCGGCGCGCAACCCCGTCACCGGCGCGGACCGGGTCGCCCGCTTCTTCGCCGGCCTGTACGGCCCGGGCCGACACTTCACCGCGCGCCGGCTGGAACTCAACGGCCAGCCGGCCGTCCTGATCATCCGCCCCGACGGCGGCAGGTACGCGCTGACCCTGGGCGCGGCCGGCGGCCGGATCACCGGGTTCTACGTGGTCGGCAACCCAAACAAGCTGCCGTGGACGCCCTGACCGGACGGTCGTGCCGGTCGACGGCCTGGACGCGTTGCGGCGGACGCCCCGACCGGACGGTCGTGCCGGATCCGGCACGACCGCTGCTCGCGGCGTCGGCGGCCGTCAGCCCAGCTCGGGGAACCAGAGCGCGATCTCCCGCTTCGCGCTGTCCGGCGAGTCGGAGGCGTGCACCAGGTTCTCGCGGTTGGACAGCGAGAGGTCGCCGCGGATCGTGCCGGCCGCCGCCTTGCGCCCGTCGGTCGACCCGACCAGCCCCCGCACCACGTCGATGACCTGGTCGCCGGAGAGCACCAGCGCCACCAGCGGGCCGCCGGTCATGAAGTCCTTCAGCGGCGGGTAGAACGGCTTGTCCACGTGCTCGGCGTAGTGCTCGTCGGCCAGCGCGGCGTCCATCGTCCGGGACACCATCGCGTCGATCCGCAACCCCTTGCGCTCGAAGCGGGAGATCACCTCGCCGACCAGCCCGCGGCGGACCGCGTCGGGCTTGATCAGTACGAGGGTGCGCTCATCGGGGCTGCTGCTGGACACGCTGGGTTCCTCCTGTGCGCGGAAGGCGGCCGGGCTGGGTACGGTCAGCCTAGCGACCCGGTCCCGGCGCCGGCGCGGCGGCCGGTCTTTCCCCCGGCGGCCGATCCGGCCTAGCCTGGCCCTTGACCCCCGGGAGGTCCACAGTGGCGAATGGCGGGAACCGGCCCATCGCGCCGGTACGCAAGCTGATCGCCGCGGTGCTCGGCACCGTGGCCACCTTCGTGATCCTCTTCGGGCTGGGCATGACCAGCTGGGCGATCGTGGCGCTCGGGGTCGCCCTGCTGGTGCTGGCCATCGCGCTGGCCACCGTGCGCGGCGGCGGGCGCACCTGGGTGGTCGGCGTGGGCCACGTGCACAGCGCCTCCGAGCCACCCACCCAGTACGCCTTCGGCCGCTGCGAGCTGCAACTGGTGATCGACGCGCCCGGCTTGCCGCCGCGGTCGAAGAAAATCATCGAGCCGCGGGTGCCGGTGGCGAAGTGGCCGTCGCTGGGGCAGACGCTGCCGATCCGGGTGGCCCTGGACGACCAGCGGCACGTCCGGGTGCTCTGGGACGAGGTGCCCACCCACGCCGAGTCCGCCGCCACCGTCGCCGCCGACCTCCCGCCGGAGTACGCGGGCCCGGATCCGCTGGACGACGTGCTGCTCCAGCAGGAGGCGCCGCCGTGGGCCGACCGTGCGCCGGACGACGACTTCCGGGACGACTTCCGCGAGCCGCTGGTCGACCCGCTGGGCGATCCACTCGGCGATCCGCTCGGCGGGGAGCCCGCCAGGCGCCCGGAGGAGCGCGAGCCCGTCGTGGTGCACCAGCGCCCCGGCGGGCCAGTCGTGCTGGAGGGCACCCTCGTCGAGCAGTCCACGACCGGCACCCTGCCACGCCGGGCCACCCCGACGCCCCGCCCGCCGGCCGAGGAGCGGTTCGACCCGCCCGCCCCGGCCGGCGGGCGCACCGACCCGCCCGCGCCGGCGGAGCCGCTCGACCCGCTCGACCTGCCCCTGGACGACCCGATCCCGCCCCGGGACCGGGCGCGCGAGGGGCGGATCAGCCCGGAGGAGCTGGACGAGGCGATCTTCGGCCGCGAGGCGACCACCGGCGCCGACGACGGGACCGCCGGGGTCGTGGAGGACGAGGACGACCTCGGCGCGCCGATCGCCGGGGTGGGCCTGACGCTGCTGGTCACCGACCTGCCGCGCTCGCTGGCCTTCTACCGGGACCTGGGCTTCACCGAGGTCGACCGGGGCTCCGGCAACGCCGTCCTCGCCTCCGGGACGACCCGGCTGGTGCTGCGGGAGGTGACCGAGGCGGCGCCGATCAGCCGCCGCCTGGTGCACGTCAACCTCGAGGTGGACGACATCGACTCCGCGTACGAGCGGCTGCGCGGGTCCGGCGTCCGGTTCACGTACGCCCCCCGGGTGGTCAACCGGGGCACGAAGCTGGAGGTGTGGGCGGCCGCGTTCCGCGACCCGGACGGCCACGGCATCGCCCTCACCCAGTGGCGCGAACGCGCCGAGGCCTGACCCCGCCGACGGGCTGACGGTGGCGGGTCAGCCCGTCAGCCCGTCAGCCCGTCAGCCCGTCAGCCGAGGATGACCCGGCGGACGTGCAGGGCGTAGGCCCAGACCAGGGCGAAGACGACGCCCAGCGCGAGCAGCGACCAGTGCAGCAGGCCGGCCAGCATCAGCAGTCCCTGCAGGGCGGTGCCGGCGTGCCAGGCCCACGGCCGGCGCATCATGCCGGCCAGCAGCACCGCCGCCACGGCCAGCGCCAGGACCGCACCGATCGCCGCGCCCCCCAGGTCGCCGCCGACCATGCGGATCGGCTGGATGGCCAGGACCAGCACCAGCGCCTCCAGGATCAGCGTCCCGGCCCCCAGCCCGCGCACCGCCCGCTCCGGGTTCCGCAGCCCGGACCGTCGCGGCCCACCCGCCGACGGACGGCCCGGGTCGCCCCCGGCGGCCGTGCCCTCCGGGCGGTCGTCGCCCGCGGTGCCCCGCACCGGGCCGGTCATCGCTTCAGCAGCCGGCGGGCGTCGGCCACGGTCACCACCGATCCGGTGACCAGCACCCCGACCCCGCTCAGCTCCCCCGGTACGTCCTCCTCGGCCATCGCCACCGCCGTCTCGATCGCGTCCGGCATCTCCTCGGCGACCTCGACCCGGTCGGGGCCGAAGACCTCGGCGGCCAGCGCGGCGAGTTCCCGGGCCGGCATCGCCCGGGGCGAGCTGTTCCGGGTCACCACGACCTGGTCGACCACCGGCTCCAGCAGTTCCAGCAGGCTGGCCGCGTCCTTGTCGCCGAGGACGCCGACGACCGCCACCAGCTTGCTGAACGCGAACTCCTCCTGCAGCGCGGTCACCGTGGCGGCCATGCCGTGCGGGTTGTGGGCGCCGTCGAGCAGAATGGTCGGCGCGCTGCGTACCCGCTCCAGGCGGCCGGGCGAGGTGGCCGTGGCGAACCCCTCCCGGACGGTCTCGACGTCGAGCTGGCGCTTCGCGCCGGCGCCGAGGAACGCCTCCACCGCCGCCAACGCCACCGCCGCGTTCTGCGCCTGGTGGGCGCCGTGCAGCGGGATGAAGACCTCCTCGTAGACGCCGCCGAGGCCCTGCAGGGTGAGCACCTGCCCGCCGACGGCGACCGCCCGCCGGAGCACCCCGAACTCGGAGCCCTCCCGGGCGATGGTCGCGCCGACCTCGGCGCAGCGTTCCAGGATCGGCCGGGCCGCCTCCTCCTCCTGCGCGGCGGAGATGACCGTCGCGCCGGCGTGGACGATGCCCGCCTTGGCCAGCGCGATGTCCTGGATGGTGTCGCCCAGCCACTCGGTGTGGTCCAGCCCGATCGGGGTGAGCACGCACACCCCGGCCTGGATCACGTTGGTCGCGTCCTCGGCGCCGCCCAGGCCCACCTCGACCACCGCCACGTCCACCGGGGCGTCGGCGAACGTCGCGAACGCCAGCGCGGTGGTCATGTCGAAGTACGTCAGCGGCTCCGCCGAACGCTCGTCCACCAGCCGGGCCAGCGGCTCGACCTCCCGGTACGTGGCGGTGAACCGCTCCTCGCCCACCGGCTCGCCATCCAGGCTGATCCGCTCCCGGACGGTCTCCAGGTGCGGGCTGGTGTAGCGGCCGGTGTGCAGCCCGAACGCCCGCAGCAGCGAGTCGATCATCCGGGCCGTCGAGGTCTTGCCGTTGGTGCCGGTCAGGTGGATCGACGGGTACGCGCGCTGCGGGCTGCCGAGCAGGTCCAGCAGCGACTCGATCTTGTCCAGCTCGAAGGCCATGCGGGTAAACCCGCGGCCCGCCAGCTCGGCCTCGACGGCGGCGAAATCGGTGCGGTCGGTCACGAGGACAGCGCCTCCAGAGCGGCGTCGATGCGGACCAGGTCGGCCTCGGCGACGGCGAGGCGGTCGCGGATCTTGGCGACCACCGGTTCCGGCGCCTTGCCGACGAACGCGGGGTTGTCGAGCTTGGCCCGGGCCTGCGCGGCCTCCTTCTCGGCGGCCGCCCGGTCCTTGGTGAGCCGGGCCCGCTCGGCGGCCACGTCGATCGACCCCCGGGTGTCCAGGGCCACGCTCACCTCGCCGGGCATGGCGAGGGTCGCGCTGGCCTGGAAGCCGTCGCCGGCCGCGTCCAGCCGCACCAGCGACCGGATGAGCGGCTCGTGCGCGGCGATGCCCGCGGCGGCCAGGCCGTCGAGCCGGGCGGCGACCCGCTGCGTCGGGCGCAGCCCCTGGTCCGAGCGGAACCGCCGGATCTCGGTCACCACCCGCTGGACGGTGCCGACCTCGGCCTCCGCGGCGTCGTCGACGAGGGTACGGTCGGCCGCCGGCCAGGTGGCCGTCATCACCGTCTCGCCCCCCGTGAGCGCGATCCACAGTTCCTCGGTGACGAACGGGATGATCGGGTGCAGCAGCCGCAGCAGCTGGTCCAGCACGTGCCCGAGCACCCGGCGGGTGGCCTCGGCGGCCGCGCCCCCCTCGGCAAGCACCGGCTTGGTCAGCTCCACGTACCAGTCGCAGACGTCGTCCCAGGCGAAGTGGTACAGCAGGTCGCACACCTTCGCGAACTCGTACGCCTCGAACTGCTCGTCCACCTCGGCGGTGACGTGCGCCAGCCGGGACAGGATCCACCGGTCGACGGTCGAGAGCCGCTCGGCGGCCGGCAGCGGGCCGTCGGTGTGCGCGCCGTTCATCAGCGCGAAGCGGGTGGCGTTCCAGAGCTTGTTGCAGAAGTTGCGGGAGCCCTGGCACCACTCCTCGCTCACCGGCACGTCCTGCCCGGGGTTGCCACCCCGGGCCAGGGTGAAGCGGGTGGCGTCGGCGCCGAAGCGGTCGATCCAGTCCAGCGGATCGACCACGTTGCCGAACGACTTCGACATCTTCTTGCCGAACTGGTCGCGGACCATGCCGTGCAGGGCCACCACGTCGAACGGCTGCCGGCCGTCCATCGCGTACAGGCCGAACATCATCATCCGGGCGACCCAGAAGAAGAGGATGTCGTAGCCGGTGACCAGGACGCTCGTCGGATAGAACTTCGCCAGGTCAGGCGTCTGCTCGGGCCAGCCGAGCGTGGAGAACGGCCAGAGGGCGCTGGAGAACCAGGTGTCGAGGACGTCCTCGTCCTGACGCCAGCCGTCCCCGGCGGGCGGCTGCTCGTCCGGGCCGACGCACACGACCTCGCCGTCCGGGCCGTACCAGACGGGGATGCGGTGGCCCCACCAGAGTTGCCGGGAGATGCACCAGTCGTGCATGTTGTCGACCCAGGCGAAGTACCGCTTGGCCAGCTCGGCGGGCTCGATCCGCACCCGCCCGTCGCGCACGGCGTCGCCGGCGGCCTTGGCCAGCGGCGAGGTGTTCACGAACCACTGCAGCGACAGCCGCGGCTCGACTGTCGTACGGCAGCGCGAGCAGTGACCCACCGCGTGCACGTACGGGCGCTTCTCCGAGACGATCCGGCCCTGCTCGCGCAGCGCCGCGACGATCGCGGGGCGCGCCTCGAAGCGGTCCAGGCCCTCGAACGGCCCCGGCACGGTGATCACGCCGCGCTCGTCCATCACGGTGAGCGCGGGCAGGTCGTGGCGCTGGCCGATCTCGAAGTCGTTCGGGTCGTGCGCCGGGGTCACCTTCACCATGCCGGTGCCGAAAGACGGGTCGACGTGCGCGTCGGCCACGATCGGGATGCGCCGCCCGGTCAGCGGCAGCTCGACCTCGGTGCCGATCAGGTGCTGGTAGCGCTCGTCGTCCGGATGCACCGCCACCGCCGTGTCGCCGAGCATCGTCTCCGCCCGGGTGGTGGCGACGACCACCTCGTCGCTGTAGCGGATCGAGACCAGTTCGCCGTCGTCGTCTGTGTGCTCCACCTCGATGTCCGACAGGGCGGTCAGGCATCGGGGGCACCAGTTGATGATCCGGTTGGCCCGGTAGATCAGGCCGTCGTCGTACAGCTTCTTGAAGATCGTCTGTACGGCGCGCGACAGCCCCTCGTCCATCGTGAAGCGCTCGCGGTCCCAGTCGACGGAGTCGCCGAGACGGCGCATCTGACCCAGGATGGCGCCGCCGGACTCGGCCTTCCACTGCCAGACCCGCTCGACGAACTGCTCCCGCCCCAGGTCGTGCCGGGACAGGCCCTGGCCGGCGAGTCGCCGCTCCACCACGTTCTGCGTGGCGATGCCGGCGTGGTCCATGCCCGGCAGCCAGAGCGCCTCGTAGCCCTGCATCCGCTTACGCCGCACCAGCGCGTCCTGCACCGTGTGGTCGAGGGCGTGGCCCATGTGCAGGGAGCCGGTGACGTTCGGCGGCGGGATGACGATGGTGAAGGGGGGCTTGTCGCTCTCCGCCGACGCCCGGAAGTGGCCGGCGGCTACCCAGTGCTCGTACCGTCGCTGCTCTACCTCGCCCGGCTGGTACTGGCCGGGCAGGGTCGGGGCGTCGGGGCGTCGGGCATCCAGTCTCTCGGTCACCCCGAAAGTCTACGGAGGGCTTCTCCGGACCCGACGTGCGCCACCTGCCGTTCGCGTACGGTGTCGGCTATGTCCGACGCACATCTCACCGAGCGGCCGGTCAACGACGGCTCCGAGCCGATCGACCTGACCGACGAGCCCATCCAGCTCAGCAACCGGGACCCGGAGCACGCCACCGGGCGGCGGGCGGGGCGGTCGCGGCGCCGGCGGGTGGCCTGGGCCGTGGCGGCGCTGGTCGGGCTGGCGGGCGCCGCCACCATCGGTACGGCCGGATGGCGGGTGGCCCAGCAGAAGGACGCGGACCTGACCACCCCGGACCGGGTCGCGGGACTGGTCCGGGACAACAGCGAACGGGCCCGCAGCACGTCGGACTACCTGCGCAGCGGCTTCGCCGCCGACATCGACCTGGACAGCAGCTTCGGCACCGTCTACCAGGACCCGGCAGACGACAAGCGCTCGGTGCTCGTCTTCGGCGGCACGACGCTGCTCTGGCAGCCGGAGCGGGACCTGGACAGCCTGTTCGGCCTGCTGACCGACGAGACCGGCAAGGTGACGGGGCTGCGGGAGGTGCCCGCGGGCCGCCTGGGCGGCGTGATGAAGTGCGGCACCACCAGCGGCGACGGCGGCGACTTCGCTGTCTGCGGGTGGGCCGACCACGGCAGTGTCGTGATGGCGATGTTCCCCGGCCGCTCCGTCGACGACGCCGGCGGGCTGTTCCGCGAGATGCGCGAGGAGATCCAGACCCGCAAGTGACGCTCGCCCCGCCTCCTTGTCCGGTTGTTGGTAGCTGAGGTGGGGGGTTGGGTGCTGCCTGAGCGTTTGTTGCGGTGTCAGGTGGGTGGGGGGGTGGGGGGGGGGGGGGGCGGCCCCCCCGGGGGGGGGGGGGCCCCCCCCGCCCCCCCCGCCCCCCCCCCCCCCCCCCCCCCCGCAACCCA
>NZ_JBVJHK010000022.1:0-112540 GCF_055586845.1 Micromonospora sp. NPDC049139
TGGTTCTGGGTGGCGGGCTTGGTGTCGGTGGTGGGGGCGGCGTGGGCGGCGGTGACGGGGCCGGCGATGGCGCCGCCGGTGAAGGCGAGGCCGGCGGCGGTCAGGGCGGCCTTACGGATCAGATCGGTACGCATGATGGTGTGCACCTTTCGATCGGGGGTGTGCGGCGCGCACGGGGGGACGGCGTGCCGCGAGAGGGGGAGGTCAGAACGGATCGCTCCGGCGGCGGGGCCTGCTCGGGGCGTCCGGGGTGTCTCAACGACCCGGGCCGGCGACGCATTCCGCCGGTCGTTCGGGCCGCCGCGGCGCGGGGGAGTGCCGCGGGTATGCCATGTTCAACGACCCGGGCCCGCCGACGATTCCGCCGCCGGGGTGGCGCCGGCCACGGGACGGGCCGCACGTGGTGGCGACATCCGGGGCATATCGGGCGGCGGGAACCGGACATGCGGGACAGGTGGCGCAGGTCGTCGGGGTCGCCGAATGGCCGTCGACAGCCGCCCGACAGGACGTAGGGCGCAGTCGGGGCCGCCGCCCGTCAGGACATCGGGGCGCAGCCGGGGCCGCCGCGCCGGCGGGTCCGCCACCATGCGGTTGGCGGGCCCGCCGGGCGTGCGACGTCAGGCGGACGGGGCGGGCGCCCCTTCGGGGCCGCGCTGGGTGGGGATCGCCGCCGGGGACGCGGCCGGAGCCGGCTGCTCCGCCGGCCAGGGCACCTCCGGGGCGGCGTGGAAGGCGATGCCGGCGGCGGACCAGCGCGGGCCGTGCCCGGCCAGCCGGTCGCGGAACCCGGCCCAGTCGTGCGCCGTCCGCGGGGACCAGCCCAGCTCGGCGATCGCGGGCAGCCGGGGGAAGAACATGAACTCGACCTCGGCCCGCGAGGTGACCGACTCGGTCCACAGCGGCGCCTCCACCCCGAGCACCGCGTCGGCGGGGACGCCGGCCACGTGGGCGGCGGGGTCCCAGTCGTACGCCCGGCGGACGTCGATGAGGCCCGCCCAGTCGTGCCCGATGGGGGTGTCGGGGGCGTACTTCATGTCGAGGTAGGCGTGGTTGCCGGGGGAGAGGATCAGCCGGGCGCCCCGGCGGACGGCGTCCGCGGTGACCGGGTCCTCGCCCGTCGTCCCCCACCACTGGAGCACCCGCCCGTCGGCGTGCCCGGCGGGCGCGATCTGGTGCCAGCCGACCACCGTCTTGCCGGTGTCGGCGACGATCCGCTGGACGCGCTCGACGAAGGCGGCGTACGCGTCGGGGAGCACCTTGAACGCCTCGTCGCCGCCGATGTGCAGCCACGGCCCGGGGGTGAGTGCGGCGATCTCGCCGAGCACGTCGGTGACGAACTCGTACGTCCGCTCGCTGGCCGGGTCGACGTAGCTGAAGCCGACCTCGGTGCCGGTGTACGGCGGCGGCGCGACCCGGTCCGGCGCCAGCTCCCCGTACGCGGTCAGTGCCGCGTGGGTGTGCCCCGGCAGGTCGATCTCCGGCACCACGGTGATGTGCCGCTGCGCCGCGTAGGCCACGATCCGGCGGTAGTCGTCGCGCGTGTAGTGCCCGCCGGGGCCGTCGCCCACCTCGAACGCCCCGCCGACCGTCGCCAGCCGGGGCCACGAGTCGACCGCGATCCGCCAGCCCTGGTCGTCGGTGAGGTGCAGGTGCAGGTGGTTGAGCTTGTAGCGGGCCAGGTGGTCGATCACCCGGAGCACGTCCGGGACGCCGAAGAAGTGCCGGGCCACGTCGAGCATCGCCCCCCGGTAGGCGAACCGGGGGCGGTCGGTGATCGAGCCGCCCGGCAGCGCCCAGCGCTCGGCGACCGGCGTGGGGCTCTCGATCGCCGCCGGCAGGAGCTGCCGCAGCGTCTGCGTGCCGAAGAAGAGCCCGGCCGGGGTGGCGGCCTCGATGCGTACCCCGTCGGGTGTCACGTCGAGCCGGTAGCCCTCCGCGCCGAGGTCGTCGGCGTCGACCAGCGCCAGCGCGATGCCGCCGGCCGGCTCCGGCCGGGTGGCGTCGGCGACCGGCAGCGGGTAGCCGGTGGCCGGCCGGAGCAGGGCGGCGAGCTGCTCGCCGACGGCCCGGACGGCGTCGTCGGCGTTCACCCGGACGGCCGATTCGGCGGTGAGGACGAAGTCGGCGGCCGGGTCGGGCGCGACCAGCTCGGGGGCGGGCACCACGTCGCCCAGCCGGACCGGGGTGGGCGGGGCGAGCAGGTCGCCGGCGGTCCGGGCCGCCGCCCGGGCCAGGTCGGCGGCGGCGGGCGCGTGGGCCGGCAGGTCGAGGTGCCCGGGCGCCGGGTCGTCCGGCCCGGTGGCGGACGGGTCGAGCGGCTCCGAGGCGGTGGGAACGGATGGCACGGCGATGGCTCCCCGGGGGTGTATTCGCGGCTGTTATGGCAAAGGTGAGGTTCACCGAAATGCGTGCCGTCAAGAGTACGAGGGAGGGGCCGGAGTTGCGTGATCGTGCTCGTGGAAGCGTTCCCAAAAACCGGTACGAACGCGGATAGTCGTGATGGCTGTGCCTATTGTCACCGAACGGCCCCGGGTCACGCGATGTTCGCTTAGCCTTCGCCCACCAGCCGGGATGGCATCGGGATTACCGGTGGTCCGCCCCGGGGTATGGAGCAACTGAACCTTCGTTAAGTGTCGGACCGGCGCGCGTGGGAGGCTCTGGTGGCAGCGCAAGAGACGGTGGAACACAAGTACGTCTACGACTTCGCCGAGGGCAACAAGGACCTGAAGGACCTGCTCGGCGGCAAGGGGGCCAACCTGGCCGAGATGACCAACCTCGGCCTGCCGGTCCCGCCGGGCTTCACCATCACCACCGAGGCCTGCAAGGCGTACCTCGCCACCGGTGAGGAGCCCGACGGGCTGGCCGACCAGATCGCCGCGCACCTGGCGTCGCTGGAGCAGGCGATGGGCAAGCGCCTCGGCGACCCGCAGGACCCGCTGCTCGTCTCCGTCCGCTCCGGGGCCAAGTTCTCCATGCCGGGCATGATGGAGACCGTCCTCAACGTCGGCCTCAACGACCGCAGCGTGGTCGGGCTGAGCGCCCAGGCGGACGGGAACGACCGGTTCGCCTGGGACTCGTACCGCCGACTGATCCAGATGTTCGGCAAGACCGTCTGCGAGGTGCCGGGCGAGGAGTTCGAGCACGCGCTGGACGACGCCAAGCGTGCCAAGGGCACCCGGAACGACCTCGACCTCGACGCGGACGACCTGCGCGGGCTGGTCGACGCGTACAAGAGGATCTTCCTCAAGCACACCGGCCGGGAGTTCCCGCAGGAGCCGCGCGAGCAGCTCGACCTGGCCATCCGCGCGGTCTTCGAGTCGTGGAACGCCGAGCGCGCGGTGGTCTACCGGCGGCAGGAGCGGATCCCGGCCGACCTCGGCACCGCGGTCAACGTGGTGGCGATGGTCTTCGGCAACCTCGGTTCGGACTCCGGCACCGGCGTCGCGTTCACCCGCGACCCTGCCAGCGGCGCGCAGGGCATCTACGGCGACTACCTGGCCAACGCCCAGGGCGAGGACGTGGTCGCCGGCATCCGCAACACCGTGCCGTTGCAGGAGCTGGAGAAGCTCGACAAGAAGTCCTACGACGAGCTGCTCAGTTACATGGCCCGGCTGGAGGGCCACTACAAGGACCTCTGCGACATCGAGTTCACCATCGAGCGCGGCAAGCTCTGGATGCTCCAGACCCGGGTCGGCAAGCGCACCGCCGCGGCTGCCTTCGTCATCGCCGGACAACTGGTCGACGAGGGCCTGATCGACCTCGACGAGGCGCTGCACCGGGTCAACGGCGCGCAGCTCGCCCAGCTGATGTTCCCGCGCTTCCAGCTCGACCACGAGTTCCAGCCGGTCGCCAAGGGCATCGGCGCCTCCCCGGGCGCGGCGGTGGGCAAGGTCGTCTTCACCTCCGCCCGCGCGGTCGAGCTGGCCGCCGAGGGAGAGGACGTGATCCTGGTCCGCCGGGAGACCAACCCGGACGACCTGAACGGCATGATCGCCGCCAAGGGCATCCTCACCTCGCGGGGTGGCAAGACCAGCCACGCCGCCGTGGTGGCCCGGGGCATGGGCAAGACCTGCGTCTCCGGCGCGGACGAGCTGGAAATCAACATCCCGCAGCGGAAGTTCACGGTCGCCGGGCAGACCGTCACCGAGGGCGACGTCGTCAGCATCGACGGCACCACCGGCAAGGTCTACCTCGGCGAGGTGCCGGTCATGCCGTCGGAGGTGGTCCAGTACTTCGAGGGCAGCCTCGACCCGGAGCACATCGACAACGCCCTGGTCCGGGCCGTACACCGGATCATGTCGCACGCCGACGCCGCGCGCCGGCTGACCGTCCGGACGAACGCCGACACCGCCGCGGACGCCGCCCGGGCCCGGCGCTTCGGCGCGCAGGGCATCGGGCTCTGCCGCACGGAGCACATGTTCCTCGGCGACCGGCGCGAGCTGGTCGAGCGACTGATCCTGGCCCGCGACGAGACCGAGCGGGAGGCCGCGCTGGGCGCGCTGCTGCCGTTGCAGCGGGCCGACTTCGTGGAGATCTTCCGGGAGATGGACGGGCTGCCGGTCACCGTCCGGCTGATCGACCCGCCGCTGCACGAGTTCCTGCCCCCGCTGGAGCAGCTCGCGGTCAACGTGGCGGTCGCCCAGGAGCGTGGCGAGGACGTGGCCCAGGAGGAGGCGCTGCTCGCCGCCGTCCGCCGCATGCACGAGCAGAACCCGATGCTGGGCCTGCGCGGCGTACGCCTCGGTCTGGTCATCCCCGGCCTGTTCGCGATGCAGGTCCGGGCGATCGTGGAGGCCGCGGTCGAGTGCGCGAAGAGCGGCGTGACGCCGCGCCCGGAGATCATGGTGCCGCTGGTCGGGGCGGTGCAGGAGCTGGAGACGGTCCGCGCCGAGGCCGAGCGGATCATCGCCGAGGTGACCCGGGAGCAGCCGGTCGAGGTGCTGATCGGCACGATGATCGAGGTGCCCCGGGCGGCGCTGACCGCCGGCCAGATCGCCGAGGCGGCGCAGTTCTTCTCCTTCGGCACCAACGACCTGACCCAGATGGGCTGGGGCTTCTCCCGGGACGACGTGGAGGGCGCGTTCTTCTGGCGCTACCTGGAGTTGGGCATCTTCGGCATCTCGCCGTTCGAGTCGATCGACCGGGACGGCGTGGGTCGGCTGGTCCGGATTGCCGCGGAGGAGGGCCGGGCGGCCCGGCCGGAGCTGAAGCTCGGCGTCTGCGGCGAGCACGGCGGCGACCCGGACTCGGTGCACTTCTTCCACGAGGTGGGCCTGGACTACGTGTCCTGCTCGCCCTTCCGGGTGCCCGTCGCCCGGCTGGAGGCCGGCCGCGCCGCGGTGGAGACGGACGGCTCCGACAGCCGCTGACGCGGGGACGTACGGCAGACCGGCGGCGGACCCGGGGGAGCGGATCCGCCGCCGCGACCGCATCGTCGGTCGGCTCCCGCGTGGCTCAGATCGGCGGGCGGCGCCAGGTGTGGGGGGTGACGCGCCGGGGCAGGGTGCCCCTGGAGGTGCGGGCCGCGAGCAGGGAGTGCGCCTCCGGTACCGGCGTCACCCCGATCGGCCGGCGGGTGTCCAGCACCGAGCCGGCGCGCCGGGCCACCGCCCGGGCGTCGGCGTGCAGCGCCTCCAGGTCGGCGGCGCCGTCGGCGACCAGCGTCAGCAGGGCGTTGCGCCCGGCCGGGTAGGTGACCACCGCGCCGGCCGCGGTGCGGAGCACCGATTCCCGGAACTCCCCGTGCCGCACGGTGTCGGCCACCCGGTGGCCGAGGCCGAAACTCGCCGCCGCGAGCGCCGCCAGGTGCGTGGCGTCCGTCGCCGGCAGGTCGCTGGAGATCAGCAGGCCGTCGGTGCCGGCCAGCACCGTGCCCGCCACCTCGGGGCGGCGTAGGCGTAGCCCCTGCAACTCCGTTCCCATCATCGTGTCCGCGTTCACGGGTGTCACTCCCACCGTCGGGCCCTCAGTCTGGTCACGTTCCGCTCCGGGAACGCTACCGCCGGCCATGCCGGACCGAGGTCCCGTAACGGTCGGCGATCGGCCGACAACTCTCGTCTGAACGGAGGTTGCGGGCCCGTCCGGCGCGCGCCAGCGGCGAGCCGTTCGGGCCGTCCGGGCGTAACCTGATCGGCATGAGCAGCGCCTGGGAGAGCCTGACCGTCGACGCCCGGGACCCGGCCCGGCTCGCCCGCTGGTGGGCCGAGGCACTGGGCTACCAGGTGGTGGCCGAGCAGCCGGACGGGGTGGAGATCCGCCGGTCCGCCGACCGGCTGCCGGGCATCACCTTCGTGCCCGTCGCCGACGACAAGGAGACCAAGAACCGGCTGCACATCGACCTGCGCCCAGACGACCAGGAGGCCGAGGTCGAGCGGCTGGTCGACATGGGCGCCCGGCACGTCGACATCGGCCAGGGCGACGTCGAATGGACCGTGCTCGCCGACCCGGAGGGCAACGAGTTCTGCGTGCTGCGGCAGCGTGCGGACTGAGCGTCCCGGGCCGGACGACCCGGACACGGCCCGCTGGGTCGGCGAGCCGCCGAAGGACACCGGGTACGGGCGGTCGGCGTACGAGCGGGACCGGGCCCGGGTGCTGCACTCGGCGGCGTTCCGGCGGCTCGCCGCGAAGACCCAGGTGCACACGGCCGGCACCGACGACTTCCTGCGGACCCGGTTGACCCACTCGCTGGAGGTCGCGCAGATCGCCCGGGAGATGGGCGCCCGGCTGGGCTGCGACCCGGACGTGGTGGACACCGCCGGGCTCGCCCACGACCTGGGGCACCCGCCGTTCGGGCACAACGGCGAGGACGCGCTGGACGTGCTGGCCGCCGGGTGCGGCGGCTTCGAGGGCAACGCGCAGACGCTGCGGGTGCTGACCCGGCTGGAGGCGAAGGTGGTCGCCCCGGACGGCACGTCCGCCGGCCTCAACCTGACCCGCGCCTCGCTCGACGCGGTCAGCAAGTACCCGTGGCCCCGACGTCCGGACCAGCGCAAGTTCGGTGTGTACGCCGACGACCTGCCAGTATTCGCCTGGCTGCGTGCCGGCGGCCCGGGCGACGACCGGCGTTGCCTGGAGGCGCAGGTGATGGACTGGGCCGACGACGTCGCGTACTCGGTGCACGACGTCGAGGACGGCATCCACGGCGGGTACGTGACGCTGCGCCCACTGCTGGACGACCCCGACGAGCGGGCCGCGCTCTGCGCCGACGTCGCGGCCACCTACTCCGGCGAGTCCCCGGCCGACCTCGACGAGGTGCTGCGGGAGTTGCTCGACGATCCCGTGCTCGCCCCGCTGGCCGGCTACGACGGCAGCCACCGCGCGCTGGCCGCGCTCAAGGCGACCACCAGCGTGCTGACCGGCCGCTTCGTCTCGACCGTCGTGGCGGCCACCGAGGAGCGGTACGGTCCCGGCCCGCACCGCCGGTACGCCGCCGATCTGGTGGTGCCCCGGCGGATCCGGGCGCGGTGCGCGCTGCTCAAGGGCATCGCCCTGCGGTACGTGATGCGCCGCCCCGGCGCCGAGGGCCGCTACCGGCGGCAGCAGGAGGTGCTGGCCGACCTGGTGCACGCCCTGGCCGGCCGGGCGCCGGACGCGCTGGACCCGGTCTTCGCCCCACTCTGGCGGGCCGCGCCGGACGACGCCGCCCGGCTCCGGGTGGTGATCGACCAGGTCGCCTCGCTCACCGATCCGGCGGCCGTGGCCTGGCACGCGCGGCTGGCGCCCGGCTCCGGGCGCGCCCGGGGCGCGCCCGGCGGAGGGGCGGGAATGGGCGACCCGACGTACTTAGGTTAGCCTAACCAGCATGACGGAGCGCCCGAAGAAGGTCACGTCCGCCCGGGTACTGCGCACCGAGCGGCCCACCCCCCACCTGATCCGGCTCGTGCTCGGCGGGGAGGAGTTGACCGGCCTGCCGGTGGGCGAGTTCACCGACCACTACATCAAGATCGTGTTCCCGGTGCCGGGGGTCGACCACCCGAGCCCGATGGACCTCGCCGCGATCCGCCGTGACCTGCCCCGGGAGCAGTGGCCCCGGCTGCGCGCGTACACGGTGCGGGCCTGGGACGCGCTGGTCGGGGAGCTGACCGTCGACGTCGTGCACCACGGCGACGAGGGGCTCGCCGGGCCGTGGGCGGCCGCGCTGCGCCCCGGCGACCCGGTGCACTTCGTCGGCCCCGGCGGCGCGTACGCCCCGAGCCCGGACGCCGACTGGCACCTGCTGGTCGGCGACGAGAGCGCGCTGCCGGCGATCGCCGCCGCCCTGGAGCGGCTGCCGGCCGACGCCCCGGCCGTCGCGTTCGTCGAGGTCGCCGACCCGGCCGAGGAGCAGCGGCTGGCCAGCCCGGGTGCGGTGCGCCTGACCTGGCTGCACCGGGGCGGGCGCCCGGTCGGGGAGGCCCTGGTCGCGGCGGTCCGCGACCTGGAGTTCCCGCCCGGCGAGGTGCACGCCTTCGTCCACGGCGAGGCGGCCTTCGTGAAGGAACTGCGCCGCCTGCTCCGCGTCGAGCGTGGCGTCCCCCGCGACCGGCTCTCCATCTCCGGCTACTGGCGCCGTGGCATGGACGACGAGGGCTGGCGTGCCAGCAAGCCCGAGTGGAACCGCCAGGTCGAGGCCGAGGAGTCCGCCGCCGTCCCCGCCTGAGTGGCCCTCCCGGGCACCCCGGGAGCGGGCGTTCGCCCGATATCGCCGTGTGTCGCCCCCGTGCCCAGCAGGATGGGCGGGGGGTGAGCATGAGCGAGCAGGTGCGGGACCGGCCGCAGGCCGTGGGCCGGGTCGACCCGGTGGTGCTGGTGCTCAGCGTCGGCGGCGTGCTGGCCGTGGTGGCCTGGGGCGTGCTGGGCCGGGGGTCCCTGGCCGGCTTCGGTGAGTCCGGCCTGGGCTGGGTGATCAGCACCTTCGGCTGGTTCTTCGTGGTGGCCGCCGACGCCTTCCTGGTGCTCTCGGTGGTCATCGCCGCGACGAAGTTCGGCCGGATCCGGCTCGGCGCCGACGAGGACGAACCGGAGTTCAGCACCCTCGCCTGGGTCTCGATGATGTTCAGCACCGGCATGGGGATCGGCCTGGTCTTCTACGCCGTCGCCGAGCCGATCGAGCACTACGCCGCGCCGCCCCCGGCCAGCGGCGTCGCGCCGAACACCGGGGCGGCCGGGGCGGTGGCGATGCAGTACACGCTCTTCCACTGGACGCTGCACCCGTGGGCGATCTACGCGGTGGTGGCGCTCGCGCTGGCGTACTCGACGTTCCGCAAGGGGCGGGAGAACCGCATCTCGGCGGCGTTCCAGCCGCTGCTCGGCGCGCGGGTGGACGGCCCGGTGGGCCGGGTGATCGACCTGCTGGCCGTCTTCGCCACCGTCTTCGGCTCGGCCACCAGCCTCGGCCTCGGCGCTCTCCAGGTCGCCGCCGGGCTGGACCTGGTCACCCCCGTGCCGGACAGCACGGTGGTCGAGCTGGTGGTGATCGCCGCCCTCACCCTGGCCTTCGTCGTCTCCGCCTTCTCCGGCCTGCACAAGGGCATCAAGTGGCTGTCCACCACCAACGTGGTGCTCGCCGTCGCGCTGATGGTCTTCGTGTTCGTGGCCGGCCCGACCATCTACGCGCTGGAGGTGCTGCCCGCGTCGGTCGGCGACTACCTCAGCCACCTGATCACCATGTCCACCCGTACCGGCGCGTTCTCCGACCCGGCCTGGCTGGGCAACTGGACGATCTTCTACTGGGCGTGGTGGATCTCCTGGGCCCCGTTCGTCGGCATCTTCATCGCCCGGATCTCCCGGGGCCGCACCGTCCGGCAGTTCGTCGTCGGCGTGCTGCTGGTGCCCAGCGGGGCCAGCGTGGTCTGGTTCGCGGTGATGGGCGGCAGCGCCCTGCGGGTGCAGGCCACCGGCGCCCGGGACCTGGTCGCCGACGTCGGCGCGGGCACCGAGCGGGCGCTCTTCGGCCTGCTCGAGGCCCTGCCCCTGGCGGGCCTGACCACCCTGCTGGCGATGGTGCTGGTCGCGCTCTTCTTCGTCACCGGCGCCGACTCCGCCGCGCTGGTGCTCGGCTCGCTGACCTCCCGGGGCGCGCTGCGCCCGCACCGGGCGCTGGTCGTGGTCTGGGGCGTGCTGATCGGCGCGGTGGCCGCGGTGCTGCTGCTGGTCGGCGGGCTGGACGCGCTGCAACAGGCGACCATCCTGGTCGCGCTGCCGTTCGTGGTGGTCATGCTCGGCCTGGCCGTCGCGCTGGTCCGGGACATGGCCCTGGACCCGGCGGTCAACCCGCCGCCCCGGGTCCGCCGCTACGGCCTGGCCGCGGCGATCCGCGCCGCCCGGTCGTACGAGGAGGAGGACCCGCCGCCGGTGCGGCGCTACCTGCGGCGCCGGCCGCGGTGACCGGCGCGGCCCGCCCGGGGTGAGGCGGTCGCGCCGGCGGAACCGCCGAGGTGGCGGCGGTGGTCGCCACACCCGGCGTCCCCCGGCCGCGCGCCGCCGGTCGGGCAGGGCAGGATGTACGGCGAGGGGGTGGCGGACATGGCTGGGCGGATCCGGGACGAGGACATCGCGCTGGTCCGGGAGCGCAGCTCGATCGCCGACGTCATCTCGGAGACGGTGACGCTGAAGTCGGCCGGCGGCGGCAACCTCAAGGGGCTGTGCCCGTTCCACGACGAGAAGAGCCCCTCGTTCAACGTCTCGCCCGCCCGCAACGTCTGGTACTGCTTCGGCTGCGGCGCCGGCGGCGACGCGATCAAGTTCCTGATGGACGCCGAGCACCTCAGCTTCGTCGAGTCGGTGGAGCGGCTCGCCGCCCGGGCCGGGATCCAGCTGCGCTACGTCGAGGGCGACTCCGCCGCGCCGCGGCCCCGCCCGCAGCAGGGGCAGCGGCAGCGCCTCGTCGCCGCGCACGCCGCCGCCGTGGAGTTCTACCGCGCCCAGCTCACCACGGCCGGCGCGCGCCCGGCCCGGGAGTTCCTGGCCCGCCGCGGCTTCGACCGGGCCGCCGCCGAGCGCTACGGCTGCGGGTTCGCCCCGGACGCCTGGGACCTGCTCACCAAGCACCTGCGCCAGCAGGGCTTCACCCACGACGAGCTGGTCACCGGCGGGCTGTCCCGGCCGTCGCGCTCCGGCACGCTGATCGACCGGTTCCGGCGGCGGCTGATGTGGCCGATCCGCGACATCACCGGCGACGTCATCGGCTTCGGCGCCCGCAAGCTCTTCGAGGACGACGACGGCCCGAAGTACCTGAACACCCCCGAGACGCCGATCTACAAGAAGTCGCACGTCCTCTACGGCATCGACCAGGCCAAGCGGGAGATCGCCAAGCAGGGCAAGGTGGTCGTGGTCGAGGGCTACACCGACGTGATGGCCTGTCACCTGGCGGACGTCCCGACGGCGGTGGCGACCTGCGGCACGGCGTTCGGCGCGGACCATATCGGCGTGCTGCGCCGGGTGCTCTTCGACAGCGACGAGCGAGCCGGCGAGATCATCTTCACCTTCGACGGGGACGCCGCCGGCCAGAAGGCCGCGCTGCGGGCCTTCGAGGACGACCAGCGTTTCGTCGGGCGCACCTTCATCGCGGTCAGCCCCGACAACATGGACCCGTGCGACCTGCGCCTGGCCAAGGGCGACATGGCGGTCCGCGACCTGGTCGCCCGCCGCGAGCCGCTGGTCGACTTCGCGCTGCGGCACGTCATCAGCCGGTACGACCTCGACACCGTCGACGGCCGGGTGGAGGCGATGCGCCGGGCCGCGCCGCTGGTGGCCAAGATCAAGGACCGGGAGAAGCGCCCGGAGTACGTCCGCAAGCTCGCCGGCGACCTCGGCATGGAGATCGAGCCGGTGCAGCGGGCCGTGCTCGCCGCCGCGTCCGCCCCGCCCGGTCGGGACACCCCGCCGCCGGCCCGCCCCGCCCCGGCCGAGCCGGTCGTCGACAACCCGCAGTCGATGGTCGAGCGGGAGGCGCTGAAGCTCGCCCTCCAGGAGCCGGTGCTGGCCGGGCCGATGTTCGACGCGGTCGAGGCGTCGGAGTACCGCCATCCCGTGCACGTGGCGGTGCGGGCGGCCGTCGCGGCCGTCGGCGGGGCCGCCACGGCGACCGGCGGCGCGGTCTGGATCGAGTCCGTCCGCGACGCCTGCGAGGACCTCGCGGCCCGGGCGCTCGTCGGCGAGCTGGCCGTGGAGCCGCTGCGCATCGACGGCGACCCCGACCCGCGCTACGTCTCGGTCACGATCGCCCGGTTGCAGTGGGGCTCGGTGACCGGCCGGATCAGGGACCTGAAGTCCCGGATCCAGCGGATCAACCCGGTCAACAACAAGGACGAGTACTTCGCCGCCTTCGGCGAGCTGCTCTCGCTGGAGCAGCACGCCCGGGCATTGCGCGAGCAGGCCGCGGGAGGGCTGTAGATGGGACTGTTCCGCCGCAGGCCGAAGCTGCCGACGGCCGCCCGGCCGCCGCTGGCCCCCGACGAGCGGGTGCTCGCCTGGGCCGCGGCCGGCAACGGCGAGGGCGACGGCGTGGTGGTGGCCAGCAACCTCGGGCTCTGGCTGCCCGGCCGGGCGCACCGGCTGGGCTGGCACGACATCCTCAAGGCGGTCTGGTCCGGCCGGGAACTCACCGTCACGCCGGCCGAGCCGGTCGCCGAGCGCGACGGCTACCTGGTGGTGGCCGACTGCCCGGCCGAGACCTACCTGCTGCTCGACCCGGGCGAGCTGCCGCACCAGGTGCGGGAGCGGGTCACCCGCTCGGTGGCGTACACCCGGCACCACCCGGTCCCCGGCGGCGCCGGCCGGGTCGCCGCGCGGCGGGCGCCGGGCGTGGATGGCCTCACCTGGACGGTCCGCCTCGACCCCGGCACCCCGGCGGACGACCCCGACGTGCTCGCCGAGACCGACCGTCTCGTCGCCGCCGCCCGCGCCGCCACCACCCCGGCGGACGCCTGACCGGCGCGGTCACCCGCTCCGGTAGAAGCGGGCCGCCCCGGGGTGCAGCGGAATCGGGTCGGTGCCGGCGGCGCTCTGCCGGGTGAAGTTGCCGCCCTCCGGGTGTACGCCGACCAGGTCGGCCTGGTAGGTGAAGAGCAGCCGGGTCAGGTCGTACGCCAACTGGTCGGGCATGTCGGCGCCGACCAGGATCACGTTCGCCACCGTGACGGTCGGTGTGGCGCTCGTCGTGCGGTAGACCTCCTTCGGCAGCTCGGCGGTGGTGTAGACCGAGCCGTGCCGGGCGCCGAGCGGCTCGATGAGGTCGGCGATCGGCAGCAGCGCGAACGTCCCCGGGGCGCTGGAGAGCAGATCGGCGATGCCCGGCGTGGGCAGGCCGCCGGAGAAGAACATCGCGTCGAGCGTGCCGGCCCGCATCCGCTTGACCGTCTCCGGCAGCGACAGCGTGGCCCGGCGGACGTCCCGGTCCGGGTCGAGGCCGGCCGCCGTCAGCAGGCGCCCGGCGATGATGTCGGTGCCGGACTTCGGGGAGCCGGTGGACACCCGCTTGCCGCGCAGCCCCGACAGGGCGGTGATCTTCGCGTCGGCCCGGACGATCACATGGGTGTAGTTGCTGTAGACCCGGGCCAGCGCCCGGACGGGCTGGGGCTGGCCCTCGAAGGCCCCGCGCCCCCGCACCGCGTCCGCGGCCGTGTCGGCGAGGCTGAACGCGATCTCCATGTCGCCGCTGGCCAGCCGGTTGATGTTCTCCACCGACGCCCCGGTCGGCTCGGCCCGGGCCTCGTAGCCGGGCAGGTGGCGGCTGATCACGTCCGCGTAACCGCCGCCGAGCTGGTAGTAGACGCCGGTGGTGTTGCCGGTGGCGAGGAAGATGCGACCGTCGTGCCAGGGCTGCGGCCCGGCCTCGGACGTGCCGCAGCCGGCGGCGAGCAGGGCCGCCAGCAGGGCCGTCAGCAGCCGTCGGGGCCGTCCGGTCACGCCCGGACCGCCGGCTCCAGCGCCTCCGCCACCCGCTGGACCAGCATGGCGGTCTCGTAGCCGATCTGGCCCAGGTCGCAGCCGGGCGCGGCCAGCACCCCGACGAGCGCGCGCTCGCCCACCGCCATCACCAGCATCACCCCGCCGTCCATGTCGACGATCTGCTGGCGTACCCGGCCGGCGGACATCAGCCGCGCGGCGCCGACCGTCAGGCTGGCCAGGCCGCTGATCACGGCGGCGAGCTGGTCCACCTGGTCCGCCGCGAGGTCGGGGGAGGCCGCCAGCCGCAGCCCGTCGCCGGAGACGGCGAGGGCATGCGACACGTCCGGCACCTGCTCGGCGAAGTTGGCCAGCAGCCAGTCGAGGCCGGCGCTCGCGGATGGGGTCATGGGGTTCTCCTGGGGGGTGTCGTCTGCTGGGTACGTCGCGTCGCGGCGGCGACGCCCTCGGCGAGCGCGGACAGCCGGGAGCGCACCAACTCGGGGTCGAGCAGGTCGTCCTTCGGCGGCGGCGCGGGGGCGTCGTGCAGCGCGGCCGGGAGTTGGCCGCCCCGGGTGCGGCGGGGCAGCCCGACCCCGGTGGTGGAGGCCGGCGCCGGGCCCGGCGGGGGCGGCGCGGGAACGGAGACCGGCGGTGGCGGCGCGGTGGCGGGGCCGGCCGGCCGCGCCTTGAGCACCGGGAGCGCGACCGTCGGCGCGCGGTGGATGCCGGCCATGTCGGGCAGGGCGGCCGGGTCACCCGACTCGCCGGGCCGGGCGCCGGTCGACACGGGCGGGACGGCCCGGGTGGACGGTGGCCGGAACCAGGGGGCCGCGGCGGCGGGCTCCGGCGTACGCCGTTCCGGGGCGGGCCGCGGGGCGACCGACTCGACCCGGGTCAGCGCCGACTCCGGGATGTCCACCTGCGCGACGGTGCCCGCGCCGGTGGCGTACAGGTGCACCCGCACGCCGTGCCGGGCCGCCAGGTGGGACACCACGTGCAGGCCCATGCTGCCGGCGGCGGCGCTGGAGAGCATCGCGGGGACGCGCAGCCGCTCGTTGATCGCGGCGAGCCGGCCGTCGCTGATCCCGATGCCCCGGTCGTGCACGCGCAGCGTGAGCCCGTCGACGGTGCGCCGGCCGTCGACGTGCACCGGCGCGTCCGGCGGCGAGTAGACGGTGGCGTTCTCCAGCAGCTCGGCGAGGAGGTGGACCAGGTTGCCGACGGCGTCGCCGTGCACCGCGGCGGTGGGCACGTCGACCTCCACCCGGGGATACTCCTCGATCTCCGAGGCGGCCGCCCGGATCACGTCGGTCAGCAGGTGGGCGCCCTCGTGCGTGCGGCCGGGCTCGCCGCCGGCGAGGACCAGCAGGTTCTCCCCGTTGCGCCGCATCCGGGCGGCGAGGTGGTCCAGCGCGAAGAGCCGGGCCAGGGCGTCCGGGTCGGTCTCCTCGCGTTCGAACTCGTCGAGCAGGCGTAGCTGCCGGGTGATCAGGGTGCGGATCCGCCGGGCCAGCGCCTCGACCATCCGGGTCACGTCCATCCGCAGCTCGGCCTGCTCGCCGGCCAGCCGCAGCGCGGCCCGGTTCACCGTGTCGAACGCCTGGGCGACCTGGGCGACCTCGTCCCGGCCCTGCCGGATGCCGGCCGTGAGCCGGGTGGCCGCGCCCTCGGTCTGCGTACCGTCGCCGGCCGCGATCGCGGTGATCCGCTCCGGCAGTTCGCGGTGGGCCATGGTGAGCGCCGCGACCCGCAGCCGGCGCAGCCGGCGGCTGGTGCGCACGGCGAGCAGCACGGCGGCGGTCAGCGACGCCAGCGCGACGGCGGTGGTCGCGCCACCGGTGACCAGGGCCCGCCGCCGCGCGTCCCGGGCCAGGCCGGCGGCCTGACGGTCGAGTTCCTCGGACAGCTCCCGGCCGAGCAGGTTGTAGCGGCGGATGGCGCCGCTCTGGGCCACGTACCAGGCGTCGCCGTCGGTGCGCAGCCCGCCCGGTTCGGTCTCCGCGTTGAGCGCGCTGTCCCGCATCCGCCGCGCCGTGGAGACGTCGGTGCCGGTCACCAGCCGGGCGTACGCGTCCGCCGACCGCCCGCCGGCGATCCGGGAGAACTCGGCCTGGCGCTGCTCCTGCGCGCCGCGCAACTGGCCGAGGCGGACCAGTTCCCCGTCCGCCAGCGCGCCCCGCACGAAGACGGTGCGGAGCAGGTCGCGTTCCAGGGCGGCGAGGTGTTCCTGGGCGGCCACCGCCGCCACCTCCCGGGCCCCGTTGGCCAGGTCCCGGTCGCGGACCTGGGCCGGCAGCGCGTCGGCGACAGCGAGCAGCGACTCGACCAGCGCCAGGTAGGTCGGGTCGGCGGTGGTGGCGTTGAGCGCGGCCTGGCGGGCCGGGGCGAGCTGGCCGAGCTGCGCGTCGGCGCCGTCGAGCACCTGGCCGAGGTCCGGGGCGGCCCGGCGGGCGTCCCGGCTGGCGCCGCGGTAACGCTCCACGGAGGTGTCGACCCGCCGCCGCTGCGCCTCGACGAGGGGACGGCCGGTCGAGCCGCCCCGCTGGCGCAGGGCCGCCGTCTCGCCGAGTTCGCGCTCCAGCTCGTGCACCAGGCGCACGGTGGCCGTCGCGGTGCCGGCGAGCACCCGGGCGCGGTCCGCGTCGGCGGAGGCGTCCAGCGCGGTGGCGGTCTGGGTGGCCCCCAGCACCACCAGACCGACCGTGGCCACCAGGATCGGCGCGAGCAGCTGGGTGCGTACCGACCACAGCCGGTCGGTGTGGTCGGTGGGCCGGTGGTGCCGGCGCACACCGGCGGGGTCGGGAAGCGACACGCGGGCCTTCCGGGGTGGGTCGGGAGGGTGCCGGGCCCGGGCGGGACGCCCCGGACCCGGCACCGACGGATCAGCTCGCGCCGAGGTCCTGCAACGCCTTGGCCGCGCCGCGGTGCAGCGGCACGGGGTCGGTCTTGCGGGCGGTGTCGAGGCTGATGCCCTTGGCCGCCGGGTTGGCCTGGGCCAGCGCGTCCTTCCTGTCGAACACCGTCCGGGTGATCGCGCAGGCCACGTTCGCGTTGAGGTCCTTGCGGACCAGCAGCACGTTCGGCACCACGATGGTCGGGGTGTCCGCCGCCGTCTGGTAGACGTCCGCCTTGATGGTCCCCGCCTGGTACGCCGGGTTGAGTTCGGCCATCTTGGGCAGCAGCGGGGTGATGTCGAGGAACTTCACCTTGTCGCCGGCCGTGGTGAACAGGTCGGTCACGCCGCCCGTGGGCACCCCGCCCGACCAGAAGAAGCCGTCGATGCTGCCGTCCTTGACGCCCTCGACGGTCTTGGTCAGGTCGAGCCGCTGCGCCTGGATGTCCTTGGCCGGGTCGAGGCCGGCGGCCTCCAGCAGGCGGTTGGCGATGACCTCGGTGCCGGACTTGGGGGAGCCCGTCGAGATCTTCTTGCCCTTCATGTCGGCGACCGAGTTGATCCCCGCGTCGGCCCGGACGACGACCTGCGTGTAGTTGTCGTAGATCCGGGCGAGCGCCTCGACCGGCTGCGGGGCGGTGAAGCTGCCCTTGCCCTGCACCGCGTTGACCGCCGTGTCGAACAGCGAGAAGGCGACGTCGTACTGGCCGCCGACGAGCTGCTCGACGTTCTGCACCGACGCGCCGGTCTCGGCGGCGGTGCCGCTCAGCTTGCCGTCGGTCGCCCCGGAGAGTTGGCCGGCGAGGGCGTTGCCGACCACGTAGTAGACGCCGGTGGCGTTGCCGGTGGCGATGCCGACCCGGGTGCTCTCGGTGACCTTGCAGGTGATCTCGCTGGCGGCGTCGTCCTTGGTGGCGCCGTCCTGACGGCCCCCGCAACCGGCGGCGCCCGCCGCGACGAGCGCCAGCGTGCCCACCCCCGCGGCGATCCGCACGTTGATCCGTCTCACTGTTTCTCCTCCCCATGGGTGACCGTTGCACCTGCTGACGGCACGCCGGTCGGGCCGGCGGTGCCGCGTCTGACGAGCACACCCGCCACCATGACGGCAGCCAGGGCGGCGCCGACGGCGATGGGTACGGGTTCGAGCCAGAGCAGCGTCAGCCCGGCGAGCGCGCCGAGGATCCGCTCCGGCGTGCCGGCCGGGCCGACGCCGGGCAGCCAACCGCCCGCCGCCACCGCCAGCACGGCGACGCTGAGGGCGGCCACCGCCCCCGCCACGGCGATCCGCTGCGCGCCCCCGATGCCGAGCAGCCCGAGGCCCGTCGGCGTGACCACGAAGGCGAGCGGGATGAGGTAGGCCGGCAGGGCGTACCGCAGGGTCTGCCACATGGTCGGCACCAGCCGGCCGCCGGTCACGGCGGCGGCGGCCACGGCGGCGAGCGCGGTCGGCGGGGAGGCCTCGGACAGGACCGCGAAGTAGAAGACGAACATCGCCGCGGCCGGGGCCGTGACGCCCAGGTCCAGCAGGGCCGGACCGATGATCACCCAGCCGATCACGAAGGACGCGGTGACCGGCACGGCCAGCCCGAGCAGGGTGAGGGCGACGGCGGCGAGGAGCGCGGTGAGCGCCAGCACCACGGCCGGCTCCGAGCTGACGGCCTTTGCCCCGCTGACCAGCAGCGCCGCGGCCTGCGGACCGAGGCCGGTCTTGGTGGTGGTGGCGGTGATGATGCCCGCCGCGGCGCAGACCGCGCTCACCGCGAGCACCCCGCGCACGCCGGCGCTCAGGGCGGTCAGCAGCCGGGCCGGGGTGAGCCGGTGCCGCCGGTCCAGGAAGGACAGCACCGCGGCCAGGACGGTGGCCACCACGACGGCCCGGGTCGCGGAGAAGCCCACGGCCAGCAGCACGACGATCGCGAGCAGCGACAGGAAGTGGTAGCCGAACCGGCCCAGCAGCCGCCACGGGGAGGCGGTGTCGAGCACCACCGGGCGCACCCCCGAGCGCCGGGCGTCGATCTCGACCGCGAGCAGGATGCCGAGGTAGTACAGCACCGTCGGGACGGTGGCCCAGCCGAGCACCTGGAGGTACGACACGCCCAGGTACTCGGCGATGATGAAGGCCGCCGCGCCGAGGGTGGGCGGGGACAGGATCGCCCCGACGCCGGCCGCGGCGAGCATGCCGCCCGCGCGCTCCGGCGGGTAGCCGGCCCGGCGCAGGACGGGCCAGGTGACGGCGCCGATGCTGACGGTCGTCGCCGCGCCCGAGCCGGAGACGGTGCCGAGCAGGAAGCCCGAGGCGACGGCCGTGCGGCCGGCCGCCGTCCGGGAGCGCCGGAAGGCGGCGGCGGAGAGTTCGACGAAGAACCGCCCGGCTCCGGAGAGGTCCAGCACCGCGCCGTAGATGGTGAACAGCACGATGTACGTCGCCGCGACGTCGAGCGGGGTGCCGTAGAAGCCGCTGTCGGAGTTGTAGAAGGCGTCGACGAGTTGCCCGAAGTCGAGGCCGGCGTGGGCCACCGGCCAGGACTGGGGCAGCAGCCCGCCGTAGTAGCCGTAGCCGAGGAAGACCAGGCAGACGGCCGGCAGGATCCACCCGGTGGTGCGCCGGCACGCCTCCAGCAGCAGGAGCAGCAACACGGTGCCCATGGCCACGTCGACCCCGACCAGCAGGCCCTGCCGGTCGAGGAAGGCGTCGTACCCGCCGCCGCCGTCGCCGAGGGGGACCGGCAGCACCGGGTAGAGGCAGCTCACCAGCGCCGCGGCGGCCAGCACCCAGTCGACCACGGTCGGGCCCCCGCCCCCGCCCTCGTCACGGTCGCCGGTGTCGGGCCGGCTCTCCCCGTCCGCTCGTCGGGCCCCGCGCCGCAGCCGCTCGGGCAGCCGCAGGTTCGCCGGGTACGCCAGGAAGACGACCGGCAGGACGCCGGCCAGGAAGATGACGAGGTAGAACTTGCTGCCCTGCGGAAGCGGGCTGAACACCTGCCAGAGAGCGAGCAGCGCGACCGCGAGCGTGGTGCCGGTGATCAGGACGCCGACCGGCCCGGAGAGGACCCGTCCCGGCTTCTCGTCCTCGAACTGGGCGGCGAGGTCGCGCGGATCGGCGCCGGCGGGACCCGTCTTGCCGGGCGGTTCCGGCGGCAGCGGCATCCGGTCCTCGTCCACGGTGGATCCCGGGCCCACGGAAGGTGGCTGTGGGGCGGGATCTCCGGAAGAACGTACTGGTGACACGAGGGGGCACGATACGCGAATTGCATACCTTAGGGAATATTGCCGGCCATGATTGCAGCCGGTAATGGTGGCGAGTGGACAATTACGCAGAGAAGCTGCGGTTGTGGTCGCCTTTTGATCGGAATGTGGACCGGAACGGGCGACAATGCGGAATGTCCGGCGGCGATTGAATCCATCTTGTCCACTATGATCCCGACAACGCCCTCCGGATCCTCCGCCCCGTCCACCGGCCGACGCGGGTACGCCCGCACCGGCGGCGCCGCGACGGAGAGTAGCGTCGTCGCTCTCCGTGCGCCCGCGTCCCGCCCGACAAACCGGTGGGACGTGTCGGACCGGGCGGTTAGGGTCGGGCGGTGACCACGCCTCAGCCACTCATCCGGGCGCGGGGGCTGGTGAAGCGGTTCGGCGACTTCACCGCCGTCGACGGCATCGACGTCGAGGTGCGCGCCGGTGAGGCCTTCGGCTTCCTCGGGCCCAACGGCGCCGGCAAGTCCTCCACCATGCGGATGATCGGGTGCATCTCTCCGCCCAGCGGCGGCGAGCTGCGCATCCTCGACATGGATCCTGTCCGCGACGGGCCGGCCATCCGGGCCCGCCTCGGCGTCTGCCCCCAGCTCGACAACCTCGACCCGGAGCTGACCGTCCGGGAAAACCTCACGACCTACGCGCGCTATTTCGGCATCCCCCGCCGGGTGGCCCGGGCCCGCTCCGCCGAACTGCTCGACTTCGTCCAGCTCACCGAGCGGGCCGACAGCAAGGTCGAGCCGCTCTCCGGGGGCATGAAGCGGCGGTTGACCATCGCCCGCGCGCTGGTCAACGAGCCCGAGATCGTGCTGCTGGACGAGCCGACGACCGGCCTCGACCCGCAGGCCCGGCACCTGGTGTGGGAGCGGCTGTTCCGGCTCAAGCAGCAGGGCGTCACGCTGGTGCTCACCACGCACTACATGGACGAGGCGGAGCAGCTCTGCGACCGCCTGGTCGTGATGGACGGCGGCCGGATCGTCGCCGAGGGCTCGCCCCGCGCGCTGATCGAGCGGCACTCCACCCGGGAGGTGGTGGAGCTGCGGTTCGCCGCCGAGTCGCAGGAGGCGTTCGCCGGCAAGCTCGACGGCCTGGGGGAGCGGGTCGAGGTGCTGCCCGACCGGATCCTGCTCTACGTCCACGACGGCGACGCGGCCGTGGCCGAGGTCGGCGCGCTGGGCCTGCACCCCGCCAACGTGCTGGTCCGGCGCAGCAGTCTGGAGGACGTCTTCCTCCACCTCACCGGCCGCACCCTGGTCGACTGAGTCGCTCCCCGGCGGCGTGGAGCCGTCGGCGTCCTGCGACTCGTTCCGTAGCATCGGCGGGCCGGCGGCATGCCGCCCGCCCGGCGACGAGCACGGGGGTCACATGTCGAGGTTGGAGTTCCAGTCCCGCCGGCAGGCCGGGCTGGGCGCGCTCTACCTGGGGGTCTTCGCCACCATCTGGTTCAGCGTGCCGGCCGCCGACCAACCGTTGCGGGCCCTGCTCGTCGTCGCCAGCGGCGCGGCGCTGCTCACCGCGGTGGCCGGAGCGGTCGTGGTGGCCCGGAGCCGGAGGGCGGTCGCCGTCGCCCGGGACCGCACCGCCGACCGCCGTTACCTGCTGATCGTCGTCGCCGAGTTCGCCGCCGCCGGGCTGGGTGCCGCCGTGCTCGGTCTCGCCGGCTGGTCGGAGTTCATCCCGGTGCTGGTCTGCGCCGTGGTGGGGCTGCACTTCTTCCCCCTCGTGCCGGTGCTGCGTGACCCGCTGCTGCGGCCCCTCGGCGTCGCCATGTGCGTCGTCGCGCTGGCCGGGCTGGTCACCGCACTCACCTCCGGGGTGGCGGCGGGCCTGGTCGTCGGCACCGGTGCCGGGCTGCTGCTGCTCGGCGCCGCCGTGCTGTCGCTGCTGCGGGCGGTCCGCGGCTGAGCGGCCCGCGCCCCGGCCTTGCGTGCCACCAGAGCTGATCCGATCGGCCGTGCTGGTCATCGCGCCCTCGCCCAGCTCAGGAAGCGGTCGGCCAGCCCGTCCGGCACGACCTGCCCGTTCACGTCGGCCAGGTCGCCCGTGGCCTCGTACATCAGCGCGCCGAGATAGATCAGCAGGCCCGTCCGGTTCTCGCGGTACTCGCCGAGCAGCGCCAGCCGGGCCGGGGAGCAGGGCCACGCGGCACCGCACACCCGGCAGCGCCAGGACGGGCGCGCCGCGACGTGCGGGCGGTAGCGCGGCATCAGCGCGGGCCCTCCTCGACCCGGCGCGGCGACGGTAGCCAGTGGCCGCCGTTCGCCCGCCACTCCTGCGCCCGGGTCAGCCGCCCCGGGCGTCCCGGGCCATCGGTCGGGAAGACCCCCGTCGGCGCGGTCGCCCACGCCGGTCGCGTGTTGGGCGTACGCCGGGGGAGCGCGGCGGGTGGCGTCGAGCGCCGGCAGCGCCAGAACCTGAGTCGCATGCGGTGAGCCTCCGTCGAGGTGGGAAGGGGGCGCCCCGGACCTCGTTGTCTCCGGGCGCCCCCGGCCTGGTTCCGCCCGCCGTCCGATCCCGTGAGCGGTTCCGCTGCGTGACAGTCTGGTGAGGATCCGACTACGGTGGGAGTTCCCGCGCGCCGACGACCAGGGCGTACGGCGGCCGTTCCCTGGCGGTACGAGGATGTACGGAGGCTGTCCGTGGAACGCTCGTCCATGCTGGACCACTTCGCGGAGGAGTTGCGGCTCGCCCGGGCCACCAGTGGCATGTCCCAGACCGCGCTGGCCGAGGCGCTGAGCTATTCGGGCGCCCTGGTCGCCAAGGTGGAGACGTGCGAGCGCCGGCCGAGCCTCGACTTCGCCCGCCGCTGCGACACCGTGTTCGGTGCGGACGGGCGCTTCGAGCGCATCCAGCGACGGATCAGCCGGGAGACCGTGGTGCCGTGGGTCCGCGACTGGACCGGGATCGAGGCGGAGGCGACGGCGCTGCGCTGGTTTGAACCGCTGTGCGTGCCGGGCCTGTTGCAGACCGAGGGGTATGCTCGTGCGCTGCTGACCGGTGCCGGCCTGTTCGCGCCCGACGAGATCGAGCAGCAGGTGTCGGCGCGCCTGGACCGCCAGGCCGTGCTCACCCTCGACCGGCCGCCACTGCTCACCGCCGTCGTCGACGAGCACGTGCTGCGCCGCCGGATTGGCGGGCCAGAGGTGATGAACGAGCAGCTTCGCCATCTCGTGAAGCTCGGCTCCACCCTGCCGCGGGTCCGAATCCAGGTCGTGCCGCTCTCCGCCGGTGCCTATGGTGGGGTCAACGGACCCTTCGTGATCGCCACCTCGCCGCACGGGGAGGATGTCGTCTACCTGGAGGGGCAACTCCACGGACAGGTGATCGACCGCGCTGAGTGCGTGCGGCAGATGGTCGACGTTTGGGAGTCGATCCGTGGTGAGGCACCATCGCAGCAGCAGTCCCTCGATCTGATGGCGGAAGTGGCGGAGACATGGACCTGACCGGCACCCGGTGGCGCAAGAGCACCCGCAGCAACGGCCAAGGTGGTGCGTGCGTGGAGGTAGCCGACAACCTGCCCGGCGTGGTGGCCGTACGCGATTCCAAGGACCCGGCCGGTCCGGTGTTGGCCTTCGACCCCGCCGCCTGGCGGGCGTTCGTCTCAGGCGTCGCCCGGCGGTAGCTCGCCCACCTGCCGGTCCCCGTGCCGCCGGCCTGGACGACGTGTTCACACACGTCGCCGCGCTACCCCGCACTACGGGCGCTGGTCCGGGCGGGTCCCTGGTGGAGCGTCGCCGGTCAGCCGACGATGAGCAGCCCGACGCCGGCCAGCAGGGTCGCGGTGAACACGGCGGCGAGGGTGGCGGCGCGACGGCGGGCGTGCGTGCCGCCGATCAGCTTCAGGGCAAGGGCGAGCGGGCCGATGGGTTGCATGGCGTGATGTCCTTTCGGGCTGGTGGCGGTGATCCGGACGGCGGCGCCGAGGATGCCCGCGGCGAGCCGGAGGGGTGACATGCCGAGTTCGGCGGCGCCGTGGACGTCCGCCTGCCACTGTTCGAGATGACGGACGCGGGAGGAACCGGGGAGCAGCGCGGCGGCGCAGCGCACGAGGGCGAGCGCGGCCCGGACGGGCGTCATCGTGCCTCCCGCAGCCGGGCCGGGCGGTGGTGAGTCGCCCGGGTGTCGGCCCGGGCGCAGACCCGCCGGGCGGCCACCGCTCCGTCGGCGGTGAGCTGGTACATCCGCCGCCGTGGGCCGCGGCGGTCGGTCTCGTCCTCCCAGTGCGAGGTCACCCAGCCGTTGCGCTCCAACCGTTCCAACAGCGGGTAGACGCTGCCGGACGGGCGCCCGGTGACCTTGATGATCTCCAGCCCCCAGCGTGGCCGGTCGCTGTCGACCAGCACCCGCAGGACGTCGACCGTCGCCGCACCGATGCGTCCGAGTGGCTCCACGAGGTCAAGGCTACCTATGTAGATTAAGCCTGTCCAGTGAATGGAGAGACCCCGCTCGGAGCGGAAACTGCCACGACAGGTGCGTACGCCGGTCGTAGGGTGGCTGCGGCCTGTCGTACCCCTTGGGTAGGAAGGCCGTGGTGAACGGGGGTGGTCGCGTGAGCGTGGCGCAACAGGCGCGGGAGCGGGCGCGGCCGTCGCTGCCACGCGTGCCGGCGCTGGCGGTGCTGGCGCACTACCTGGTCGGCTACCGGCGCACCTGGCGGGCCGGCGTCTTCTCGTCGTTCCTGCTGCCGGTGCTGACCGTGCTGGGGTTCGGGGTCGGTGTCGGGGCCTACATCGACCAGGGCGTCGGCGGGGTGCGTTATCTCGAGTGGATCGTGCCCGGCCTGATCGCGTCGACCGCCCTCCAGACGGCGATCGGCGAGTCGACGTGGCCGGTGTTCAGCAACTTCCAGTGGATCAAGACCTACTTCGCGCAGAGCGCCGCGCCGCTGCGGGTGGGCGACATCCTCAGCGGGCACCTGGCGTTCGTGCTGTTCCGGGTGGTCACCACCAGCGCGGCGTTCCTGCTGGTGATGACGCTGTTCGGAGCGCTGCGCTCGCCGTGGGCGGTGGCCACGCTGCCGGTGGTGGCGCTGCTCGGCCTCGCCGTCGCCGCGCCGACCTTCGCGTACGCGTCGGTGGTGTCCACCGACAGTTGGCTGGCGATGCTGCTCCGCTTCGCGGTGATCCCGATGACGCTGTTCGCCGGGGTGTTCTTCCCCGTCGAGTCGCTGCCCACGGCGCTGCGCTGGCTGGCGCACGCGACGCCGCTGTGGCACGGCGTCGACCTGTGCCGGGCGGCGACGCTCGGCGTCGCTCCGCAGTGGTCGGTCGCCGGCCACCTGCTCTACCTCGCGGCCTGGGCGGTCGGCGGCTGGTTGCTGGCCCGCCGCGCGTTCCGTCGCCGGCTCGTCGTCTAGGAGGGGTGTCGTGGTCAGTCTCGTCCTGCCCCGGCTGGTCGACGTCGCCGCCGCGACCCGCCGGTCGACGTCGGTGGCCGAGCGCAACGTCGCGGCCCTGAAGTCCGTCTACTGGCTGCTGCTCGTCTCCGGCTTCGTGGAGCCGCTGCTCTACCTGCTCTCCATCGGCGTCGGGGTGGGCGCGCTGGTCGGTGACCTCACGCTGCCCGGCGGCCAGGTCGTCACGTACGCGGCGTTCGTCGCGCCGGCCATGCTCGCCTCGTCGGCGATGACCGGCGCGCTGTCGGAGACGACGTTCAACTTCTTCGGCAAGATGAAGTACATGAAGCTGTACGACGGGGTGATCGCCACCCCGGTGCAGCCGTTCGAGATCGCCCTCGGGGAGTTGGGCTGGGCGATGCTGCGGGGCGGGTCCTACTCGGCCGCGTTCCTCGTGGTGATGGTGGGGATGGACCTGACCACCGTGGCCCGGGCCCTGGTCGCCTTCCCCGCGGCGGTGCTGGTCGGCTTCGCCTTCGGCGCGCTCGGCATGACGATCTCCACCTTCATGCGCAGTTGGCAGGACTTCGACCTGATGGGCTCGGCCCAGTTCACCCTCTTCCTCTTCTCCGGCACGTTCGTCCCCGCCGAGGCGTACCCGTCCCTGCTGCGCTGGGTGGTCGAGGTGACCCCGCTCTACCGCGCGGTGCACCTGATCCGCGGCGTCTCCGTGGGCACGGCCGGCTGGGCGTGGGTGCTCGACGTGCTCTACCTGCTCGCGGTGCTGGTTGTCGGCCTGCTGGTCGCTTCGCGCCGGATGGGCAGGTTGCTCTACCGGTAGGTGGTTAATCGTCGCCGCTGCCGGGGCATGTCGGGGGGACATGAGCCGAGCAGAGGGAGGGGCGATGGCCTCCGACGAGTCTTCCGCCCGCGGCGGGCGCGACCGCGACGATTCCGGGGCCGTGGCCGGCGGCAGGGCGGGCGGTGACCGCCGGACGGACCGCGCCGACCCCAGCCCGGATCCGGCGCGGCGGCACCGCCCCGGGGGCGGCCCGGTCGGGCCCGACGAGGGCCCCGAAAGCCCGACGGAGCTGCCGGGCACCGGGTGGAAGGCGGCGCTGCGGCGCACGCTCCGGGAGTTCCAGGACGACAGCCTCACCGACTGGGCGGCGGCCCTGACCTACTACGGGGTGCTCTCGATCTTCCCCGGCCTGCTGGTGCTGGTCTCGATCCTCGGTCTGCTCGGCCCGCGCGCGACGCAGGGCGTCAAGGACACGGTCAACCAGGCCGTCCCGCAGGAGAACATCCGCCAGATCGTCGAGGGAGCGATCAACCAGGCGCAGCAGAGCGGGGGCTTCGCCGGGCTCGCCGCGATCCTCGGTCTGCTGGCCGCCTTCTGGTCGGCCTCCGGCTACATCGCCGCGTTCATGCGCGCCTCCAACACGATCTACGACGTCCCCGAGGGGCGGCCGATCTGGAAGACGCTGCCGATCCGCATCGGGGTGACCGCGGTGATCGGCGTGATGCTGCTGGCCAGCGCGGTGATCGTGGTCTTCACGGGCGGCCTCGCCGCGCAGGTCGGCGAGGCGATCGGGCTGGGCTCCACCGCGGTGACCGTGTGGAACATCGTGAAGTGGCCCGTGCTGTTGCTCCTGGTCAGCCTGATGTTCGCGATCCTCTACTGGGCCTCCCCGAACGCGAGGCACGGTGGGTTCCGCTGGGTGAGCCCGGGCGGCGTGCTGGCCGTGGTGATCTGGCTGGTGATCTCCGGGCTGTTCGCCCTCTACGTCAGCAACTTCGGCTCGTACAACAAGACGTACGGGGCGCTCGCCGGGGTGATCATCTTCCTGATCTGGCTCTGGTTGAGCAACATCGCCATCCTGCTCGGCGCGGAGTTCGACGCCGAGCTGGAGCGCAGCCGCGCCATCGAGGCGGGCCACTCGCCCGACGAGGAGCCCTACGTCGAGCTGCGCGACGACCGCAAGCTCCGCAAGAAGCGCAACCAACGCAGCTCGGCCGGTTGAGACGAGCAATGATTGCTGCCACGTCCCATTGTCGGGGCGTGGCAGCAATTATCGAATGCAGTTCGGGGTGACTGTCAGCTGCAGGCTGTGGTGAGGCACCAGCCGTTGAGGGTGATTTCCTGGTAATCGTAGACCTTGTGCCAGCCGGGGTAGTACTTGCTCCCGATGGTGTCGTAGTAGATGTAGCCGCTCGGCACGTGGAAACCGTCCGTGTCGCGGAAGTCGTAGTAGTAGTGCGAATCGGACGCGGATCCCTGGCCTGCTGGCAGCCACATCGTCTTCGTGTTGTAGGGCCAGTTCCCGGAGATCAACACTGACCGTCCGAGCCGGTTCTTCACCTCACCGCAGAAGATCCCGGCGGTGCAGTTGCCGAAGACGGTCACCGACCGGCTCCCAGCGGTTTCGCGCAGTTCGGCGGGCTGCGTCGTGGTCAGGCTGCTGTCGGCGACCGACGCCGCACCGGAGGCGGCCGACGGGGACGCCTCGGCCCGGGCGGCTGGTGCGAACAACACTGTCGTCAATAGGGCGACAGCAATCATGCGGCGGCCAATTCTCATGGTCACGCACCCTCCTGAGAAAGACGCCAGGGAGGGCGCGATTCACCGTGAATGCGCCGTGTGTATTTCCCCCGTGTCTCGACCGGCACGCTACTCCCGGCGCGTCTTAAATGTCAATGCAGTGATGTGGGTCGAGGTGTAAAGCCTGATTCGGTTACATCGAACCTCTCGTCCCATTGCTGAAGATCAATTAGATCGCGGTGCGTGGCGCGGCACATGTCGCCGCGCGTGCCGTCCTTGCCGCGCGGGACCGGCCGACTCCGGCCCGCCGCGGGACGGGCTGCGGCGCGGGGTTGGGCGCCGTCGGGCTGTCGAAGCTTTTGTCCGATCGTACAAAAGTTGGGCGCAGCTCGAGCAAAGATCTAGACACGCGGCGCGGAAGTCTCCTACTGTGTCGGACACGACACATCGGCGTTGCGTCGATGTGAACGACGTGACGAAGAGGTGAGTCCCGGTGCGGACCATCGATCCCCTGCACGTACGCCTGTTGCGGCTGCTCCGCGACGAGGGGGCCGTCTCCCGGGCCGAGTTGGCGGACCGCCTCCAGATGCCGCGTCCGCGGCTGCTGGCCGAGCTGGAACGGCTCGTCGGGCTCGGTTACGTCGCCGAGGCGGGTCTCGCGGCCTCCCGGGGCGGCCGGCGCTCCACCCTCGTCGAGCTGAGCCCCCACCTGCGGTTCGCCGCCGTCGACCTGGGTGCCAGCTCGATCGACGTCGAGGTGGTCAACGGCCGCCTGGAGCCGGTCGCCGCGTACGCGGAGCCGGCCGACATCCGCACCGGACCGAAGGTGACCCTCCAGCGGGTCAACGAGCTGCTGCACAAGGCCCGGGTGGACGGCGCCTACGAGCGGCTCGACGCCGTCGGCATCGGCGTGCCCGGCCCGGTCAGCTTCCGCGACGGCGTGCCGGTCTCGCCGCCGATCATGCCGGGGTGGGACCGGTTCCCGGTGCGTGAGCTGCTCACCCGCGAGCACGGCTGCCCGGCGGTGGTCGACAACGACGTCAACATCATGGCGATCGGGGAGCGGCACGGCGGGGTCGCCCACTCCGTGGACGACTTCCTCTTCGTGAAGATCGGCACCGGAATAGGGTGCGGGATCTACCTCAGCGGCGAGGTCTACCGGGGCACCGACGGCTGCGCCGGCGACATCGGCCACATCCAGGTCGACGCGCACGGCCCGATGTGCTCCTGCGGCAACGTCGGCTGTCTGGAGGCCCTGTTCAGCGGCGCCGCGCTGGCCAAGGACGCGACCGCCGCGGCGCGCGCCGGCACCTCGCCCGCGCTGGCCGAGCGGCTCGCCGCGCGGGGCGCGGTCACCGCCCGGGACGTGGCGGAGGGCGCCGGCGAGGGCGACGTCACCTGCATCCAGCTCATCCGCGACGGGGGTCGGCGGGTCGGTGGAGTCCTGGCCGGGCTGGTCAGCTTCACCAACCCGTCGATGATCGTGATCGGCGGCGGGCTCGCCCAGCTCGGGCACATCCTGCTGGCCGAGATCCGCAGCGTGGTCTACCGCCGGTCGCTGCCACTGGCCACCGGCAATCTCCCGGTCGTCCTGTCCGAGCTGGGGCCCCGCGCCGGCGTGGCCGGCGCCGCCGTCCTGGCCAGCGACGTGGCCTTCGCGGAGGCGTCATGAACGAGCGCGAGGAGGAGAGCGTGGCCCAGCCCGAGAAGACGGCCGCCGCCACGCCGGCGGATGTCGCCCCCGCCGACGCTCCGCTGGTCGAGGCGCCCGCCGACGCCGTCGCGGGCGAGGTGGTCCTGCGCCTCACCGACGTGGTCAAGACCTTCCCCGGCGTACGCGCGCTGGACGGGGTGCAGTTGGAGGTGCGCGCCGGCGAGGTGCACTGCCTGCTCGGGCAGAACGGTGCCGGCAAGTCCACCCTGATCAAGGTGCTGGCCGGGGTGCACCGCCCCGACTCGGGGCAGGTCGAGTGGCGCGGCCAGCCGGTCGGCTTCGCCAACCCGCAGGCCGCCATGCGCGCCGGCATCGCCACGATCTACCAGGAACTCGACCTGGTCGAGGACCTGTCCGTCGCGGAGAACGCCTTCCTCGGCCACGAGCCGCGCCGGTTGGGTTTCGTCCAGCGCGGCCACATGGCCCGCCGGACACGGCAGATCCTCGGTCGGCTGGGTCACGCCGAGATCCCGCCGAACCGGATGGTCCGCTCGCTGCCGGCGGCCGCCAAGCAGGTGGTCAGCATGGCCCGGGCGCTGTCGCACGAGGCCCGGCTGATCATCATGGACGAGCCGAGCGCGGTGCTGGCGCACGACGAGGTCGGCAACCTGTTCCGAATCATCCGGGAGCTGACTGCCCAGGGCATCGCGGTCATCTACATCTCGCACCGGCTCGAGGAGATCCGCGAGATCGGCGACCGGGTCACCGTCCTCAAGGACGGGCGGACCACGGCGGCGAACCTGTCGGCCCGCGAGACCCCGACCCGCGACCTGGTCTCCCGGATGACCGGCCGCACCATCGAGTACGTCTTCCCGGACCGCCCCGCCGAGGCGGCGGCCGGCGAAGGGCTGCTCCGCGTCGACGGGCTGACCCGGGCCGGCGAGTTCGCCGACGTGTCGCTGTCCGTGCGGGCGGGCGAGATCGTCGGCATCGCCGGGCTGGTCGGCTCCGGCCGATCGGAGCTGCTGGAGACCATCTACGGCGCCCGCCGGGCCGACGCCGGCACCGTCACGATGGCCGGAAAGGCACTGCGTCCGGGCAGCGTGGGCGCAGCGGTCCGCGCCGGCCTCGGCATGGCCCCGGAGGAGCGCAAGAGCCAGGCGCTGCTGCTGGGCGAACCGATCTACCGCAACGTCACGCTGGCCACCTTCGGCCGGTACGCCCGGGGCGGCTTCACCGACACCGGCAAGGAGCGGGCTGAGGCGGACCGCATCGCCGAGAGCCTCGACCTGCGCCCCCGCGACGTCCGCCGGCCGGTGCGCACGCTCTCCGGAGGCAACCAGCAGAAGGTCGTGGTCGGGCGGTGGCTGCTCGGCGACACGAAGCTGCTGTTGCTGGACGAGCCGACCCGGGGCGTGGACGTCGGCGCCCGGGCGGAGCTGTACCAGGTCGTCCGCGCCCTCGCCGCCCGCGGCGTCGGGGTGCTGCTGGTCTCCAGCGAGGTGCCGGAGGTGCTCGGCCTGGCCGACCGTGTGCTGGTCATGCGCGAGGGCCGGGTGGTCCGCGAGGCCCCGGCCGCCGAACTCGACGAGAACACCGTGCTCGACCTCGTCATGGCGGGGTCCCTGATGGAAGGCGCACCGGCATGAGCGACACAGTGCCCACCTCCACCGCCACGCCGGGGCGCGGTACGGATCTTCCGGCGCAGTCACCGCCGGTCGACCCGGGGGAGACCGCCCTGGCCAGCGAGAAGGCCACCGGCCGACTCTCCTGGTGGCACGGCGACGCCGGCGAGGGCGGCCGCCGCAACCTCGCCCTGATCGGAGTGCTGGTCGCGCTGATCGTGATCGGCGCCCTCACCCGTTCCGACCTCTACTCCAACCCGGACTGGGTCTGGGACAACGTGCTCAGCATCCTCAAGCTCGCCTCGGTGGTCGGCGTGGTCACCGTCGGTATGACGTTCGTGATCATCGGTGGCGGCATCGACCTGTCGGTGGGGGCGATCGTCGCCCTGGCCGGGGTCTGGTGCACGACGGTGGCGACGCAGAGCTACGGCGCCGGCGGCATGATCTTCAGCGCCCTGACCGTCGGGCTCGCGGTCGGCCTGATCAACGGCCTGCTGATCTCGTACGGGCGGCTGGTGCCGTTCATCGCGACCCTGGCGATGCTGGTGGCGGCCCGGGGGCTGGCCGCCGAGATCTCCGACAAGCAGACGCAGGTCTCGGACAACGGCTTCATCAACGGCCTCGCCAGCAACAACCTGCTCGGCATCCCGCTGCTGGTCTACATCCTCGCCGCCGTCGTGGCGGCCGGATGGGTGCTGCTCAACCGCACCACGTTCGGCCGCCGCACCGTCGCGGTCGGCGGCAATCCGGAAGCGGCCCGGCTGGCCGGTATCGACGTCAAGCGGCACACCCTGCTGCTCTACGCGCTCTCCGGCCTCTGCTGCGGCATCGCGGCCATCATGCTCACCGCCCAGGCGAACTCGGCTCAGGCGGCGATGGCCAACCTGTACGAGCTGGACGCGATCGCCGCCGCGATCATCGGCGGCACGCTGCTCAGCGGCGGGCGGGGGACCATCATCGGCTCCCTGCTCGGGGTGATCATCTTCGCCACGATCACGAACCTCTTCGCGATCAACGGCCTCACCACCGAGGCCCAGAACATGGTCAAGGGCGGCATCATCGTCGCGGCCGTCCTGGTCCAGCAGGTGAAGTTCCGCAGCCTCACGCAGTTCCTCGGCCGAAACCGGCTCACCACCACCTGACCCCCTTCGAGTAACAACCTGCCGCACCTGGGCCACCCGAACAGACGACGGTGGCCGGACCTCGCACACCCGAAATCCCCCTTCACCCCCGTGAAAAACAGGAGGTCGTCATGACCCAGCACAGCCGCGACCTGTCGCGCCGCCGGCTGCTCTTCGGCGGGGCCGCCGTCGGCGCCGGCGTGCTGCTCGCCGGCTGCACCAGCAACGAGGCCCAGCCGACCGAGGCGCAGACCAAGGCGGCGGGCGCGCCCGGCGGCAACAGCGAGCCCGGCAAGCGGGTGACGATCGGCTTCTCCGCGCCGGCCGCGGACCACGGTTGGATCGCCGCCATCACCAACAACGCCAAGGCGCAGGCCGGCACGTACTCCGACGTGGAGTTCAAGACGGTCGAGGCCGGCGCCGACGCCGCGGCCCAGCGGGCGGCGCTGTCGACGCTGGTCTCGCAGAAGCCCGACGTGATCGTGCTGCTGCCGCACGACGGCAAGGAGCTCAACGCCTTCGGCCTGGAGGCGATGAAGGCCGGCATCCCGGTGGTCAACCTGGACCGGGCATTCCCCGACGCCAAGGCCTACCGGCTGCAGATCAAGGGCGACAACTACGGCATGGGCGTGGCCGCCGCCACGTACATCATCGCCCAGCTGAAGGCCAAGAACCTCACCAACCCGGTGATCGGCGAGATCGCCGGCATGGAGGAACTCGAGCTGACCCAGGAGCGGTCGAAGGGCTTCGCCGACACGCTGGCCCAGGCGGGGCTGAAGGTCGCCAACCGTCGCTCGGCCCGGTTCACCGCCGACTCGGGCCAGCAGGAGGCCGCCCAGCTGCTCCAGGCCCTGCCGAAGATGGACGCCCTTTGGAACCACGACGACGACCAGGGCATCGGCGTGCTGGCCGCGATCAACCAGGCCAACCGCAAGGAGTTCTTCATGGTCGGCGGCGCCGGCTCGAAGAAGGCGATGGAGGACATCCAGGCCGACAACACGGTGCTCAAGGCGACGGTGACCTACAGCCCGTCGATGGCCTCCTCGGCGATCTCCCTGGCCCGGCTGATCGCCCAGGGCCGGGGCATGTCCGACCTGGTGGAACTCCAGGTGCCCAAGGAGATCGTCCTCGCCTCCGAGACGATCACCAAGGAGAACGCGGGCAACTACCTGAAGCTCGGGTTCTGACACACGGGGGGAGACCCACCTTGTCCACGACAGACAGGCAACTGCGGGTCGGCATGGTCGGCTACGCGTTCATGGGCGCCGCGCACTCGCAGGCGTGGCGCACCGTGAACCGGGTGTACGACCTGCCGGCACGGGCCCGGATGGCGCTGATCTGCGGCCGGGACGCCGGGAAGGTGGCCGACGCCGCCGACCGGCTCGGCTGGGAGGCGTACACGACCGACTGGCGCGACCTGATCTCCCGGGACGACATCGACGTGGTCGACGTCTGCACACCCGGGGACAGCCACGCCGAGATCGCCCTCGCCGCGCTGGCCGCCGGCAAGCACGTGCTGTGCGAGAAGCCGCTGGCGAACACGGTCGCCGAGGCCCGGGCGATGGCCGCCGCCGCGGCCACGGCGCAGGCCGCCGGGGTGCGTTCGATGTGCGGGTTCAACTACCGCCGGGTGCCCGCGGTCACGATGATGCGCCAGCTCGTCGCCGACGGGCGGCTCGGGGTGATCCGGCACGTCCGGGCGACGTACCTGCAGGACTGGATCGTGGACCCGCAGTTCCCCCTGGTCTGGCGGTTGCAGCGGGACCGGGCTGGCTCCGGCGCGCTCGGCGACATCGGCGCGCACATTATCGACCTGACCCAGTACGTCACCGGGCAGCGGATCAGCGGGGTCAGCGCCGTGACGGAGACCTTCGTCAAGGAACGCCCGCTGCCGGGCGGGTCGAGCGGGCTCGCGGCCACGGTGGACGGGGGCGCCGTCGACGGCAACGGCTCCGACGGGCACCGCCCGGCCACCGGCACGGTCACCGTCGACGACGCGGCGGTCTTCGTGGCCCGGCTCGACGGCGGCGCGCTGGCCACGTACGAGGCGAGCCGGTTCGCCACCGGCCGCAAGAACGCGCTCCGGGTGGAGATCAACGGCTCCCTCGGGACCGTGGCCTTCGACCTGGAACGCCTCAACGAGCTGGAGTTCTTCGACGCGACGCGACCGGCCGCCGAGCAGGGCTTCAGCCGCATCCTGGTGACCGAGGGGGAGCACCCGTACATGTCGGCGTGGTGGCCGCCCGGCCACATCATCGGCTACGAGCACTCCTTCACGCACCAGATGCGGGACTTCGTCGAGGCGGTCGCCACCGGCGCCGACCCGGCCCCCTCCTTCGCCGACGGGCTCCAGGTCCAGCTCGTGCTGGACGCGGTCGCCCGGTCGGCGGAGCTGGGCTCCTCGTGGACGGAGGTGGAGCCCGCGCTGGCCTCGGTGGCCGTCTGAGCCACCTCCGGCGCCGACCGGCGAGGGACCGGCCGCGGTTGCGCCCCGCGGCCGGGACGAGGTCGGCACCGGAGGACGTGCAGCCGGGCCGCCACGGCCCGGTGGCGCACGAGCAGGACGGTCGTCCGGTGCGGCCGGACCGGGATTCCCCAGTCGCACCGGAGGACCGCCACCACCCCGGCGATCCCGCCGGGCCGCGTCACCCCACGACGTCCGGTCGGGGCGCGCCGTCGTTCCGGCCGGCGGATGCGGGGGAGGCAGGGGCGAGACGCCGACCGCCCCTGCCTGCCAGCCCCGTCCGTCCGCGCCCGCACCGGGAGCCGGTCCGGCGTCGTCGCCGCCGACGTCGACACCGGGCCGGTCGGCTCCCCCGGTGCGGGCCGGCGGACGGGGCCCATCCGCACAGATCCATATCTTTCCGAACAAACTTCTGATATCCATGTAAGCCAATGCACGGCTGGTTCCTCCTGACGGGAAGGAGCACCATGCGTACGGGTGTCTGGCTGGTGGGGGCGCGCGGCTCGGTCGCGACCACCAGCATCGTCGGGGCGCTCGCCCTGCGAGCCGGGCTCACCGGCCCGACCGGCTGCGTCACCGAGCTGCCCGACGTGCGCGGGCCCGCCCTGCCGGCCTTCACCGACCTGGTCTTCGGCGGGCACGACGTCGCCACCGTCCCACTGGCCAAACGCGCCGAGGCCCTCGCCGCCGCCGGCGTGCTGCCCGGCCGGCTGGTCGCCGCCCTCCCCGACGAACTGGCCGCCGTCGAGCGCGAGCTGTGCGCGGCCCCCACCGCCGGCACCCAGGCGGACCGGGCCGCCGCGACCGTACGCGACCTCACCGACTTCCGGGGGCGGCACGAGCTGGACCGGGTGGTCGTGGTCAACGTCTCGGCCACCGAACCGGTCGCCCGACCGCACCCGGCGCACGCCGACCCGGACGCGCTGCGGGCCGCGCTCGCCGGTCCCGAGGAGGTGCTGCCGCCCAGTTCGCTCTACGCGTACGCGGCGGTGCGGGCGGGCTGTTCGTACGTCGACTTCACGCCGTCCACCGGGCTGCGGCTGCCGGCCCTGGCCACGTTGGCGGCGCACCGCGGGATCCCGTACGCCGGGCACGACGGCAAGACGGGGGAGACCCTGGTCAAGTCGGTGCTCGCGCCGATGTTCGCGATGCGGCACCTGGCGGTGCGCTCCTGGTCCGGGGTGAACCTGCTCGGCGGCGGCGACGGCGCCACCCTCGCCGACCCGGCCGCCAACGCGGCCAAGGTGGAGAGCAAGCAGCGGGTGCTCGGCGAGACGCTCGGTTACCTCCCGCAGGGCGGCACCAGGATCGAGTACGTCGAGGAACTGGGCGACTTCAAGACCGCGTGGGACCTGGTCACCTTCGCCGGCTTCCTCGGCACCGGGATGCGGATGGAGTTCACCTGGCACGGCTGCGACTCCGCGCTGGCCGCGCCCCTGGTGCTCGACCTGGCCCGGCTCGTCGCCGCCGCGCACGCCGCCGGCCACACCGGCCCCCTGCACGACCTGGCCTTCTTCTTCAAGGACCCGCTCGGCGCGTCCACCCACTCGCTGGCCGACCAGTGGACCCGGCTGTGCGGCTTCGCCCGCCGGCTGCACGCGGGAGGTGCCGATGCCCCGCGCGGCTGACCTCGTCGAGCTGGTCCGGGCCCCGGCCGCGCTCTCGGTGCCCGGCGACGTCATCGCCGGCGCGGCCGCGGCCGGTGCGCTCGACCGGCGTACGCCCGCCCTGGCCGCCGCGTCCGTGCTGCTCTACTGGGCGGGAATGGCCGCCAACGACTGGGCCGACCGGCGGCTGGACGCCGTCGAACGCCCCGAGCGGCCGATCCCCAGCGGCCGGGTCGCCCCCGGGACGGCGCTCGGCCTCGCCGCCGGGCTCACCGCCGCCGGGGTCGCGCTGGCCGTCACCGCCGGGGGCCGGCGCGCCGCGAGCGTCGCCGTCCCGCTCGCCGCCGCCGTCTGGGGGTACGACCTGGCGGCGAAGGACACCCCCGCCGGACCGGCCGTGATGGCCGCGTGCCGGGGGCTGGACGTGCTGCTCGGCGCCACGGGTGGACGGGTGCTGCGGGCGGTGCCGGCGGCGGTCACCGTGGCCGCCCACACGTGGACGGTCACGGCACTCTCCCGCCGGGAGGTCACCGGCGCCGACGCGGCGCTGCCGCTGCGTACCCTCGCCGGCACCGCCCTGGTCGCCGCCGGCGCCGCCACCGTCCCGACGGGTCGTGCCCGGTCCGCCGGTCGCGCGATGCCCCGCCGGTGGCGTGGCCCGGCCGGCGCGGGGGTGCTGCCCGCCCTGCTGGCCGGCTCGTACGCGGCCCGCTACGGCGCGGCCCAGGCCCGGGTGGTGGCCGAGCCCTCCGCCGCCCGGGTGCGCGCGGCGGTGGGGGCCGGCATCACCGGGCTGCCCGCGTTGCAGGGCGCCCTGGCCGCGCGCGCCGGGGCCGGGCTGCTCGGGCTGGCGGTGGCGGCGGCCGCGCCCCTGGGCCGCCGGCTGGCCCGGAAGGTCTCCCCGACATGACCGCCCCGCGCCCCCGGCACGCGGCCCCGGAGCCCCGGAGCGCCGGGGTGGCCAGCCGCGACGACGGCGGGCTGCGCTTCGGCTACGGGACCAACGGGTTCGCCAACCACCGGCTGGCCGACGCGCTGGCGGTCATCGCCGACCTGGGCTACCAGGGCGTCGCGCTCACCCTGGACCACGACCACCTCGACCCGTTCGCGCCCGCGCTGGCACGGCGGGTGGCCGCCGTCGCCCGCCGGCTGGTGGCGCTCGGCCTCGCCGTGGTCGTCGAGACCGGCGCGCGGTACCTGCTCGACCCGTGGCACAAGCACGCCCCGACGCTGCTGCACGACGACCCGACGCGGCGCGTCGAGTTCCTGCGCCGGGCCGTGCGGATCGGCGCCGACCTGGGCGCGGAGGCCGTCTCCTTCTGGGCCGGCGTACGCCCCGACGCCGTCCCGCCGCCGACGGCCTGGGACCGGCTGGTCGCCGGCTGCGCGACGGTGGTCGACGCCGCCGACGCGGCCGGGGTGATCCTCGGCTTCGAACCGGAGCCGGGAATGCTGGTCGAGGACATCGCCGGCTGGCGCCGGCTGCGCGGCGCGCTCGGCGACCCGGCCCACTTCGGCATCACCCTCGACATCGGGCACTGCCGGTGCCTGGAGCCGCAGCCGATCTCCGCGTGTGTGCACGAGGTGGCCGAGCACCTGGTCAACGTGCAGATCGACGACATGCGCCGGGGCGTGCACGAGCACCTGGAGTTCGGTGCCGGCGAGATCGACTTCCCGCCGGTGCTGCGGGCCCTGGCCGACGCCGGCTACCGGGGGCTGGTCGCCGTGGAGCTGCCCCGGCACTCGCACGCCGCCCCCGCCGTCGCCGCCCGCTCGCTCGACTTCCTGCGTACCGCCGTGAAGGAAGCCGGGCAACGGGATCGGTGACGGGGCCAGCTCGGGCAGCACGAGAGAGGAGACGGGATGACACCGGATTCACTGCGGGCCGCGCTGCGGGGGGTACCCGAGCCCGACTGGCTCGACGCGGCGGTGCGGCGGGTGGCGGCGGAACCGGCGGCGATCGGCGGGCTCTTCGCGGCTGCCGGCCGGCGCTGCGGCCGGGCCCCGCTGCCGGAGCCGGCCGGCTGGAGCGCCGACGAGGCGGCCCGGGCGCTGCTGCTGACCGCGCTGCCCGCCGACCACGCCCCGCACGCCGAGTCGCTCTACCGCCACGGCGACGCCGCCGAGAAGCGGGCCGTGCTCAAGGCCCTGCCGCTGCTGCCGATCGGCGCGGCCGGGGTGCCGCTGCTGCACGACGCGATCCGTACCAACGACACCCGGCTGGTCGCCGCCGCCCTCGGCCCGTACGCCCGGCACCTCGACCCGGCCGCCTGGCGGCAGGCGGTGCTCAAGTGCGTCTTCACGGGCGTGCCGCTGGCCGTGGTGCACGACCTCGACGCCCGCGCCGACGCGGAACTCGCCGCGATGCTCGCCGGGCTGGCCGCCGAGCGGCAGGCCGCCGGCCGCACGATGCCCGCCGACGCCACCGCGCTGCTCGGCCGGCTCACCACCGGCCCCGTCCCGATCACCGCCAGGGAGGCGTGATGCGCATCTTCGACCCGCACATCCACATGACCTCGCGGACCACCGACGACTACGAGCGGATGGCCGCGGCCGGCGTCCGGGCGGTGGTGGAGCCGGCGTTCTGGCTCGGCCAGCCCCGCACCAGCGCCGCCTCCTTCGCCGACTACTTCGACTCGCTGATCGGCTGGGAGCCGTTCCGGGCCGGGCAGTTCGGGGTCCGCCACCACGCCACGGTCGCGCTGAACCCGAAGGAGGCCAACGACCCACGCTGCCGCCCGGTGCTCGACCTGCTGCCGCGCTACCTCGACAAGGACGGCGTGGTGGCGGTGGGCGAGATCGGCTACGACTCGATGACGCCGGAGGAGGACGACGCGTTCGCCGCCCAACTGGCCCTGGCCGTGGCGCACGACCTGCCGGCGCTGGTGCACACCCCGCACCGGGACAAGGCCCGGGGCGTGGAGCGCAGCCTCGCCGTCGTGGCCGAGTCCGGCATCGAGCCGGGCCGGGTGGTGCTCGACCACCTCAACGAGGTGACGGTGAAGCTGGTCCGGGACACCGGCTGCTGGCTGGGCTTCTCCATCTACCCCGACACCAAGATGTCGCCGCCGCGCATGGTGGAGCTGCTGCGGGCGTACGGGACCGAGCGGGTGCTGGTCAACTCGGCGGCCGACTGGGGGCGCTCGGACCCGCTGCTCACCCGGGCCACGGGGGAGGCGATGCTGCTGGCCGGCTTCACCGACGACGACGTCGACCGGGTGCTGTGGCGCAACCCGGTCGAGTTCTACGGCCAGTCCGGGCGGCTGGACCTGGCCGACCTGGACCGCGCCGACGTCGACCCGCCGACCGGCACGTGGGCCGGCAACTCGATCCTGCGCGGCGGCAGCTGATGCGGCTGCGGCACGCCGGTGGCGACACCGTCCACCTCGGCTACTGCACCAACGTGCACCCCGCCGAGGACCTCGCCGGCATCCTCCGCCAGTTGGACACCTACGCCGTGCCCGTCCGCGAGGCGGTCGGCGCGGACCTGCTCGGCCTCGGGCTGTGGCTGGCCGCCCCGGTCGCCGCCGAGCTGGCCGTCGACCCGGCGGCCCGTCGCCGGCTGCGTACCGAGCTGACCGTTCGGGGGCTGGAGGTGGTCACGCTCAACGGCTTCCCGTACGCGGCCTTCCAGGCGCCGGTGGTCAAGGGCGACGTCTACCACCCGGACTGGACCACGGGCGGGCGGCTCGCGTACACCCTGGACCTGGCCCGGGTGCTTGCCGACCTGCTGCCGGACGACGCGGCCCGGGGCTCGGTCTCCACCCTGCCGCTGGCCTGGCGACGGCCCTGGGACGCCGCCCGCACGGACGCCGCGCGCCGCCGGCTCGACCAGCTCGCGGCCGGTCTCGCGGTCGTCGAGCGGGACACCGGCCGACCGGTCCGGGTCGGCCTCGAGCCGGAGCCGGGCTGCGTGGTGGAGAGCACCGGACAGGCCGTCGCGGCACTGTCCGGCGTGGACACCGACCGCCTCGGCGTCTGCCTGGATCTCGCCCACCTCGCCTGCGCCTGGGAGGAGCCGGCCGACGCGCTGCGCCGGCTGCGGGCCGCCGGCCTGCCGGTGGTGAAGGTGCAGGTCTCGGCCGCCATCGAGGCGCCGGCCGAGGCGACGGCGGCGCTGCGCCGCTGGGTGGAGCCGCGCTTCCTGCACCAGACCCGCGCGGCGGGCTGCGCGGGGGCGGCGGACCCGGCGGACCCCGCCCACGCCGCCGACGACCTGGACGCCGCCCTGGCCGCGCGGCTGCCCGGGCCGTGGCGGGTGCACTACCACGTGCCGCTGCACGCCCCGCCCGAACCGCCGCTCGACTCCACCCTGCCGGTGCTGCGCGCCGCGCTGGCCGCGCTCTACGCCGGGCCCGAGGCGGGCTGCGACCACCTCGACGTCGAGACGTACACCTGGGGGGTGCTGCCGGCCGCGCGGCGGCCGGGCACCGACGCGGAGCTGGCCGCCGGGATCGCCGCGGAACTGGCCTTCGCCCACGCCGAGCTGGTCGCCCTCGGCCTGGCTCCCGCGGGCCGTCCGGCGGAGGTGCCGACATGAGCGAGCGTCAGCGAGTGAGTCATCGACACTGTGCCGGGGTGTCTCATGGCGGCGCCGAGCGGAGCGAGGTGCCGGCATGAGCCGGCGGCTGGTGGTGCTGGACGTGGTGGGGCTGACCCCGCGCCTGCTGGCGCACATGCCCCGGCTGCGCGCGGTCGCCGACGCCGGCTTCCGTGCCGAGCTGGGCACGGTGCTGCCCGCGGTGACCTGCTCGGTGCAGTCGACCTTCCTCACCGGGGCGCTCCCGGCCGAGCACGGCATCGTCGGCAACGGCTGGTACTTCCGGGACCTCGGCGAGGTGCTGCTCTGGCGTCAGCACAACGCGTTGGTCGGCGGCGAGAAGCTCTGGCAGGCGGCCCGCCGGGCCGAGCCCGGCTACACCGTCGCCAACGTCTGCTGGTGGTACGCGATGGGCGCGGACGTGGACTGGACGGTCACCCCGCGCCCCGTCTATCACGCCGACGGGCGCAAGGAGCCGGACTGCTACACCGACCCGCCGGAGCTGCACGACGCGCTCACCGACCGGCTCGGCACCTTCCCGCTGTTCAACTACTGGGGGCCGGGCGCGGGGCTGGCGTCGTCGGCGTGGATCTGCCGGGCCGCCGAGCGGATCCTCGCCGAGCAGTCCCCGGACCTGACCCTGGTGTACGTCCCGCACCTCGACTACGACCTGCAACGCTTCGGCCCGTCCTCCCCGCAGGCCGCCGCGGCGGCGGCCGAGCTGGACGGGGTGCTCGGGCCGCTGCTGGACGCCGCCCGGGCCCGGGACGCCACCGTGGTGGTGCTCTCCGAGTACGGCATCACCGACGCCTCCCGCCCGGTCGACGTCAACCGGCTGCTGCGCGCCGAGGGGCTGCTGCGGGTGCACACCCAGGCCGGCATGGAGTACCTCGACCCGTGGACCTCGCGGGCCTTCGCGGTCGCCGACCACCAGGTCGCGCACGTCTACGTCCGTGACCCGGCCGACGTGCCGGCGGTGGCGAAGCTCTGCGCCGCGCTGCCCGGGGTGGCCGAGGTGCTCGACGCCGACGGCAAGGCCGCGCACGGGCTGGACCATCCGCGCGCCGGAGAACTCGTTCTCGTCGCCGAGCCGGACGCCTGGTTCACGTACTACTACTGGCTCGACGACACCCGCGCGCCGGACTTCGCCCGCCTCGTGGAGATCCACCGCAAACCCGGCTACGACCCCGCGGAGCTGTTCTTCGACCCCGCCGCCCCCGGTGCCGCCAAGCGCCGCGCCGCCGTGGCGCTGGCCCGCAAGAAGCTCGGGCTGCGCTACCTGATGAGCGTGGTCGGGCTGGACGCCGGTGCCCAGGCGGTGCGCGGGTCGCACGGGCGGCTCCCCGCCGACCCGGCCGACGGGCCGGTGCTGCTCTGCTCCGACCCGTCCGCCGCCCGGGACCGGGTCGCCGCGACCGAGGTGAAAGCCCTGCTGCTGGAGCTGGCGGGGCTGGTCCCGCCAGCCGCGCCGCCGCCCCCTGCGGCGGCCGGACGACCGGGGGAGGCGTCGTGACCGTCACCGTCGCGCCCCCCGACACCAGCGAACTGCGGGCCCGTGTCGACGCCGAGCTGGCCGCGTTCCTCGACCGGCAGGGCCGGGACTGGCCGGACGGCGCGCCCCGGGGCGTCTTCACCGCGCTGCACCGGTTCGTGCTGGCCGGCGGGAAGCGGCTGCGCCCGCTCTTCTGCTACTGGGGCTGGCGGGGCGCCGGCGCCCCCGACGGCACCCCGATCGTGGTGGCCGCCGCCGCGCTGGAGCTGTTCCACGCGTTCGCGCTGATCCACGACGACATCCTCGATGGCAGCGACCGCCGCCGGGGCGAGCCGTCGGTGCATCGGCTCTTCGCCGACCTGCACGCCCGTTCGTCCTGGCGCGGCGACCCGGAGGCGTACGGGCGCAACACGGCCCTGCTCTGCGGCGACCTGTGCGCCGCCTGGTCGGACCAGATGTTCCACGAGTGCGGGCTGGACGCCGCGCGGGTGCACCGGGGGTGCGCCGTCTTCGCGCTGATGCGCACCGAGGTGATCGCGGGCGAGTACCTGGACCTGGTCTCCGGGGTCGGCGACGGCTCGGTGGCCAGCGCGCTGACCGTGATCCGGATGAAGGCTGCCCGCTACACGGTCACCCGGCCGCTGCAGATCGGGGCGACGCTGGCCGGGGCGGGCCCGGGGCCGGTCGCCGCGCTGACCGCTTTCGGCGATCCGCTGGGCGACGCGTTCCAGCTGCGCGACGACGTGCTGGGGGTCTTCGGCGATCCGGCCGTCACGGGCAAGTCGGTCCTGGACGACCTGCGGGAGGGCAAGCCGACGGTGATGATGGCGCTGGCCCGTGGCGCCGCCGACCGGGCGCAGGCCGCCAGGCTGCGGGAGCTGTTCGGCAACCCGGCGCTGGACGCCGACGGGGCCGCCGAGCTGCGGGGCATCATCGAGCGTACCGGCGCGCGCGAGCGGATCGAGCGGATGATCCGGGTGCGCGCCGATGCCGCCCTGGCGGCCCTGGCGGAGGCTCCCGTGACCCCCGAGGCCCGTGCCGCCCTCGCCGCCCTGGCCGCCCAGGCCGTCGACCGTTCACTCTGAGCTGCCGCCACCGGGTGCCTCCGGGACTTTTCGCGGGATCGACGAAAGTTCGCGCCCACCGGTCGGAACGTGTGGACACATAGACGTGCGTCGTTTAATGTCGGGCCATCGCGAAGATGTTTCGTCGAGGTGAACCGGCGGCGCGGGAACCCATCGACTGGTGACCTCCGAGCGGTGGCACCCCACCCCTCGCAGGTCACGGCCGGCCGGGAAACCACCCGGCGGCCGACCCCATCCCCCGCTACGGCATCCGGCGCGACGGCGCGCGCCCGCCCTGGCAGTCACCGGTCAGGAAGGGACGGCACATTCATGTCCACGAAGGACGCCCCCACCCACGGGACCGGGCGACGGTCCGCCGCCGCCGGCACGGCGCTGCTACTGGCCGCCACCGCCACGGTCGCCCTCGGCGCCGGCCCCGCCGCGCTGGGCGGCCCCACCCCGGCCCGGGCCCACCCCGTCGTCGGCACCGACTTCCAGCAGGTCACCCTCGCCAAGGGAGTCGCCGAGGTCGGCGAGCCCATGACGATCGCGGTCCTGCCGGACCGGTCGGTCCTGCACACCGCCCGCAACGGCACCGTCCGGCGTACGGACTCCGCCGGCACCACCTCGGTGATCGGCACGCTGCCGGTCTACAGCCACGACGAGGAGGGGTTGCAGGGCATCGGGGCGGACCCGAACTTCGCCGGCAACCGGCACATCTACCTCTACTACGCCCCGCCGCTGTCCACCCCCGCCGGCGACGCGCCGGCGACCGGCACCGACTTCTCCGCCTGGCAGGGCGTCAACCGACTCTCCCGGTTCACCCTCAACGCCGACTTCACCATCAACACCGGCAGCAGGGTCGACATCCTCGACGTGCCCGCCGACCGGGGCATGTGCTGCCACGTCGGCGGCGACATCGACTTCGACGCCGCCGGCAACCTCTACCTCTCCACCGGCGACGACACCAACCCGTTCGACTCGGCCGGGTACGCGCCGATCGACGAGCGCACCAACCGCAACCCCGCGTACGACGCGCAGCGCAGCGCGGCCAACACCAACGACCTGCGCGGCAAGATCCTGCGGATCAGGGTGAACGCCGACGGCACGTACGCGATCCCGGCCGGGAACATGTTCGTCGACTCGGACCCGAGGACGCGCCCCGAGATCTACGCGATGGGCTTCCGCAACCCGTTCCGGATGAGCGTCGACCGGGCCACCGGCATCGTTTACGTCGGCGACTACGGGCCGGACGCCGGCACCACCAGCGCCCGGGGCCCCAGCGGACAGGTCGAGTTCGACCGGGTCACCGGCCCCGGCAACTACGGCTGGCCGTACTGCACGGGCACCAACACCGCCGCCGAGACGTACGCCGAGTGGGACTTCGCCACCGGGACCGCCGGGGCCAAGTACAACTGTGCCGGCGGGCCGACCAACAACTCCTTCCGCAACACCGGCCTGCCCACCCTGCCCGGGGCGAAGCCCGCCTGGATCCGGTACGCCGGCGACACCGGCAGCCCGCCGGAGTTCGGCGGCGGCTCCGAGTCGCCGATGGCCGGCCCGGTCTACCGGTACGACGCCGCGCTGGACTCCGCCACCAAGTTCCCGCAGTCCTTCGACGGGCAGTTCTTCGCCGGGGAACTCGGCCGGGGCTGGGTCAAGCCGATCCACCTCGACGCCGGCGGCGCGCCCGGCACCATCGACACGTTCCCGTGGAACGGCAAGCAGGTCATGGACATGGCGTTCGGGCCGGAGGGCGCGCTCTACGTGCTGGACTACGGCACCGGCTACTTCAACGGCGACGCCAACTCGGCGCTGTACCGCTACGACCACATCGCTGGCGGCAACCGCGCGCCGACCGCGGTCGCCGCGGCCGACAGGACCTCCGGCACGGCGCCGCTGACCGTGAACTTCTCCTCGGCCGGGTCGTCGGACCCGGAGGGCGGCGCGCTGACGTACTCCTGGAACTTCGGCGACGGCACCACGTCGACGACGGCCAACCCCAGCAAGACCTACACCGCCAACGGCACCTACCGGGTCACGCTGACCGTCCGCGACCCGCAGGGCGCCACCGGCACGGCGAACGTGCAGATCGGGGTCGGCAACACCGCGCCCACGGTCACCATCAACAGCCCGGCCAACGGCCAACTGTTCAGCTACGGCGACACCGTGCCGTTCAGCATCACCGTGACCGACCCGGAGGACGGCGCGATCGACTGCACCAGGGTCAGGATGACCTACGTGCTCGGCCACGACAGCCACGGCCACCAGATCACCTCCAGGACCGGCTGCTCGGGCTCGATCACCATCCCCGTCGACGGCGAGCACGACGACGCGGCGAACATCTTCGCCATCTTCGACGCGGAGTACACCGACGCGGGCGGGCTGACCACGCACAAGCAGCACACCCTCCAGCCGCGCAAGCGCCAGGCGGAGCACTTCAGGACGTCCTCCGGCGTCAACACCTTCGACAAGGCCACGGCCGAGGGCGGCAAGACCGTCGGCGACATCCACAACGGCGACTGGGTCGCCTTCGAGCCGTACAAGCTCGACGACGCGACCTCGTTCAGCGCCCGGGTCTCCTCGGCCGGCTCCGGCGGCACCCTCCAGGTGCGGGCCGGCTCGGCCACCGGCACCGTGCTCGGCACCGCGACGGTCCCCGTCACCGGCGCCTGGGACACGTTCACCACGGTCAGCGGCAGCCTGTCGGGGGCGCCGGCCGGCACCACCACGCTCTACCTGACCTTCGCCGGCGCCGGCACCGGCGCGCTCTACGACGTCGACTCGTTCACCTTCACCACCGGCGCGACGGTCCGCACCGGCCCGCTCGTCGGGCTCGGCGGCAAGTGCCTGGACGTGCGCAACGCCGCCACGGCCGACGGCACCCAGATCCAGGTCTACGGCTGCAACGGCACGGCGGCGCAGAGCTGGACGGTGACGCCGAACTCGACGGTGCGGGCGTTGGGCAAGTGTCTGGACGTCTCGGGTGGCGGTTCGGCGGACGGCACGAAGATCCAGCTCTGGACGTGCAACGGCACGGGCGCGCAGAACTGGTCGGCGCAGCCGGACGGGACGCTGCGCAACCCGCAGTCCGGCAAGTGTCTGGACGTCTCGGGCAACAACCCCGCCGACGGCACGGCGGTGCACCTGTGGACCTGCCACACCGGCGCCAACCAGAAGTGGACCCTGCCCTGACCCGACGGGGAGGGGCGGCACGCCCCTCCCCACCTCGGCATTGGAGAGCGACATGCGCAGACTCCTGCGAACCGTCCTCGGCGCGGCCACCGCCGTCCTCGCCGTCCTCGCCTGCACCACCCCGGCCGCCCCGGCCAGCGCCGCCGACGCCCCGTACGACGTGCTGGTCTTCTCGAAGACCGCCGGCTTCCGGCACGACTCCATCGCGGTCGGCACCCAGGCCATCCGCGACCTCGGCGCGGCCAACAACTTCACCGTCACCGCCACCGAGGACGCCGCCCAGTTCACCACCGCCAACCTGGCCCGGTACGAGGCGGTCGTCTTCCTCAACACCACCGGCGACGTGCTCGACGCCACCCAGCAGGGCGCCTTCGAGGCGTACATCGGCTCCGGCGGCGGCTTCGTCGGCGTGCACGCCGCAGCCGACACCGAGTACGACTGGTCGTTCTACGGCAACCTGGTCGGCGCGTACTTCGCCTCGCACCCGCACATCCAGCAGGCCACCGTGAAGGCGGAGAACCGGGCGCACGCCGGCACCGCGCACCTGCCGCAGACCTGGACCCGCACCGACGAGTGGTACAACTACCGGACCAACGCCCGGTCCACGGCCCGCGTGCTGGCCACCCTCGACGAGTCGTCGTACTCGGGCGGCTCGATGGGCGCCGACCACCCGCACTCCTGGTGCAAGACCCACAGCGGCGGCCGAGCCTTTTACACCGGCGGCGGGCACACCCAGGCGTCGTACGCCGAGCCGGCCTTCCGGGCGCACCTGCTCGGCGGCATCCGGTACGCGGCCGGCCGCACCAGGGCCGACTGCCGCCCCGAGACCGGCTACACCGCGCTCTACGACGGCTCGACCACCGGCTGGTCCCAGGCCGGGCCGGGCGGCTTCGGCAACGCCGACGCCACCCTCACCTCGGTCGGCGGGATGGGGCTCTACTGGTACAGCGCGAAGCAGTTCACCAACTACTCGCTCAAGCTGGACTGGCGGCTCGCCGGCGACGACAACTCCGGCGTCTTCATCGGCTTCCCGCCGTCGGGCGACCCCTGGTCGGCGGTGAACAACGGCTACGAGGTGCAGATCGACGCCACCGACGCGGCCGACCGCACCACCGGCGCGGTCTACACCTTCAAGTCCGCCGACCTCGCCGCCCGGGACGCGGCGCTCAACCCGCCGGGGGAGTGGAACACGTACGAGCTGCTCGTCGAGGGCGAGCGCCTCCAGGTCTTCCTCAACGGCGTGAAGATCAACGACTTCACCAACACCGACCCCGCCCGGTCGCTCGCCGGCCACATCGGGCTCCAGAACCACGGCACCGGCGACGACGCCTCGTTCCGCAACATCCGCATCAAGGAGTTGGGCACCACCCCGCCGACCGGCGACACCACCATCCAGGCGGAGGCGTTCAGCTCGGCCGGCGGCGTCACCCCGTTCACCAAGGCCGGGGCGAACGGTGGCCAGACGCTCGGCCACATCGACCCGGGCGACTGGGCGGCGTACGACGGGGTGGACCTGACCGGCGTCACGTCGTTCCGGGCGCGGGTCGTCTCGGGCGGGCCCGGCGGCACCCTCCAGGTGCGTACCGGATCCACGACCGGCACCGTGCTCGGCGCGGTCGCGGTGCCGAACACCGGTGGCTGGACCACCTTCGCCGACGTCACCACCACCCTCGGCGGGGTCCCGTCCGGCACCCGCACCCTCTACCTGACCTTCACCGGGTCCGGTTCGGGGCTTTTCGACGTGGACGACTTTACCCTGGTCAGGCCTGGCGGCAGCGGCGGCGTGGGCCCGATCCGGGGCCTGGCCGGCAAGTGCCTGGACGTGCGCAGCGCCGCCACGGCCGACGGCACCCAGATCCAGATCTGGACCTGCAACGGCAGCGCCGCGCAGACCTGGACGGTGACGCCGAACTCGACGGTGCGGGCGTTGGGCAAGTGTCTGGACGTCTCGGGTGGCGGTTCGGCGGACGGCACGAAGATCCAGCTCTGGACGTGCAACGGCACGGGCGCGCAGAACTGGTCGGCGCAGCCGGACGGGACGCTGCGCAACCCGCAGTCCGGCAAGTGTCTGGACGTCTCGGGCAACAACCCCGCCGACGGCACCCCCGTGCACCTCTGGACCTGCCACACCGGCACCAACCAGAAGTGGACCCTGCCCTGACCCGAGTCCCCGCGATCTTGCAGTTGGTGCCCCGGCATCTCGGGCGAACGCCGCGAAACACGGGCCGAAACTGCAAGATCGCGGGGCGGGACGGTGGAGGGAGGGCAGGGTGCGGGGGGTTTCCTCGGGCCGCCGGGGTGCCTAGAGTGGGGGCGGCGACCGTTGTGGTGGTCGGTGAGCCGGCGGGAGGCGCAACCCGGCGGGCCTCGGTGCGCTGCGCACCCACCGGCACGCCCCCGCGGCCCCGCCGTTCACCGGTACCGGCCGGTCACCCTCGCCCCGGCCCGCCCGGACGGAATCCCCCATCACGACAGGGGAGAAGGACAATGGCGCGACCCATCACGCTCTTCACCGGCCAGTGGGCCGACCTTCCGTTCGACGAGGTCTGCCGGCTCGCCTCCGAGTGGGGCTACGACGGGCTGGAGATCGCCTGCTGGGGCGACCACTTCGAGGTCGACAGGGCCCTCGCCGACGACTCGTACGTCGACCGGAAGCGGGAGACCCTCGCGAAGCACAACCTGAAGGTGTACGCGATCTCCAACCACCTCGTCGGCCAGGCCGTCTGCGACCACCCCATCGACGAGCGGCACCAGGGCATCCTGCCGGCCCGGATCTGGGGCGACGGCGAGCCCGAGGGCGTACGCCGCCGGGCCGCCGAGGAGATCAAGGACACCGCCCGGGCGGCGGCGAGGCTCGGGGTGGACACCGTCGTGGGCTTCACCGGGTCGTCGATCTGGCACACCCTGGCGATGTTCCCGCCGGTGCCGCCGGAGATGATCGAGCGGGGCTACCAGGACTTCGCCGACCGCTGGAACCCGATCCTCGACGTCTTCGACTCCGTCGGGGTCCGCTTCGCCCACGAGGTGCACCCGAGCGAGATCGCGTACGACTACTGGACGACCAAGCGGGCGCTGGAGGCCGTCGGGCACCGGCCCGCGTTCGGGCTGAACTGGGACCCGTCGCACTTCGTCTGGCAGGAGCTGGATCCGGTCAACTTCATCTTCGACTTCGCCGACCGGATCTACCACGTCGACTGCAAGGACGCGAAGGTGCGTACGGGGGACGGGCGGCGGGGCCGGCTCGCCTCGCACCTGCCGTGGGCGGACATGCGGCGCGGCTGGGACTTCGTCTCGACCGGTCACGGCGACGTGCCCTGGGAGGACTGCTTCCGGGCGCTGAACGCGATCGGCTACGCCGGCCCGATCTCGATCGAGTGGGAGGATGCCGGCATGGACCGCCTCGTCGGCGCCCCCGAAGCCCTGCAGTTCGTCCGGCGGCTCGCCTTCGACGCCCCGGCCGCGGCCTTCGACGCCGCGTTCAGCAGCAAGGACTGAGCACCCGTCAGCAGCAAGGACCGAGCACCCGTCGGCGGCACGGACCGAGTCCCGGCTGCCGGTCGACGCCGCGTTCGGCGGCACGGACCGAGGGCCCGTCAGCGGTCACGGCCGCGTGCGGCAGCGGGGACTCGGTCCGCGGCGGGGGCTCGGTCCGCGGCGGGGACACGGCCCGCACCGGGGGCCGGCCGCCGGTCGGCCCCCGTCAGCCGGCCGAGAAGAGGTGGTCGCTGACCAGCCGCGCCGCGCCCACCACTCCGGCGCGGTCGTCGAGGTCGGAGAGCACGATCGGCATGGTGCCGGTGGCCAGCGGCGCGGACCGGCGGTAGACCACCCCACGGATCTCGGCCAGCAGCGTGTGGCCCAGCCCGGCCGGCGCGCCCCCGATGATGACGATGCCCGGGTTGAAGAAGCTCACGAGGCCGACCAGCACCTGGCCCAGGCGGCGGGCCGCGTCCCGGGCCAGGGCCTGTACGGCCGCGTCGCCCGCGCCCGCCGCCGCGGCGACGTCGGCCACGGAGAGGGTGCCCGCCTCGGCCAGCCGGGCCGCCAGCGCCGTGGACCGGCCCGCGCGGGCCGCGGCGAGCGCCGCGCCGACCAGCCCGCGGTCGCCGCAGTACGCCTCCAGGCAGCCGGTCTCGCCGCAGGCGCAGCTCGGCCCGTCCTCGGTGAGCGGCAGGTGGGCGATGTCCCCGGCGCTGCTCGTCGCGCCCCGGTAGGGCGTGCCGCCGAGCACCAGCCCGCAGCCGATCGCGGTGCCGAGCTTGACGTAGAGGAAGTCGTCGAAGGTGCGCCCGACCCCGGCGTGCTTCTCGCCGAGCGCCATCACGTTCGCGTCGTTGTCGACCAGGGCCGGGCAGCCCAGCTCGGCGGCGAACGCCTCGCGCACCGGGAACCGGTGCCAGCCCGGCATGGCCGCCGGTGAGGCCGGCGTGCCCTCGGGGAAGTCGACCGGCCCCGGCAGGCCGACGCCGACCCCGGTGAGCTGGGCCAGACCCAGCTCGGCCCGCAGCTTTCCGACCAGTTCGACGGCCCGGCCGAGCACCGGCTCCGGCCCCACCCGGACGTCGATCGGCTCGGCGACCTCGGCGAGCACGGTCAACTCACCGTCGGTCACCGTGACGGTGATCCGGTCCGCGCCGACGACGACGCCGGCGAAGCGCACGCCGCCGGCGACGCGCAGCATCGAGGACCGGCGACCGCCGCGCGACGCCGCCGGCCCCGCGGTCTCGACCAGGCCCCGCTCGACCAGCCGGTCCACCTCCGCGGCCAGCTTGGACCGGGACAGGCCCACCGCGTCGCCCAGCTCCACCCGAGAGCGGGGACCGTCGTCGCGCAGCAGCCGGACCAGCCGTGCCTGGTACGCGTTCTCAGGCCGGACGAGGACCATCGCCATCACCTCCCGGCCTGAAGTCTTCCACGGCGCTGTTACCGGCGTGTGGCGCGCGGGGCCGCGCCCGGTCGTCCCGGACGCGGCCCCCCAGGTGCGTGTCGGGTCCGTCAGCCCCGCAGACCCGACATGTGCTGGAAACTGAGCTCCGCGTAGCGCAGCGACCGGCCCGGGTCGGTGGTGCCGCCCGGTGCGTTGTCCTGCTCCCACATCGGGTTGTGGTAGCCCTTGGCGCCCATGTTGGCGAAGAACCCGCCGTAGTCGATGTCGCCCTGGCCGAGCGGCACCATGTCGTACCCGGCGCTGCTGGCCGGGTTGAACGCGCCGTCCTTGGCGTGGAACAGCGGGAACCGGATCGGCTGGGCCGCCACGGTCGCCAGCGGGTCGAAGACGTCGGTCCGCGTCACGCCGTCCGGGTCGGTGTAGCTGCGGAACCGGTGCTGGGCCACGTGCGCCCAGTAGATGTCCATCTCGAACCACACGTACGCCGGGTCGGTGAGCCCGATGAAGTACTCCAGCTTCCGCACGCCGGAGGAGCGGGTCGGCCGGCCCAGGGCGTCCAGCGGGCCGCTGTCGAGCAGGAAGTTGTACGCCGCGTCGTGGTTGTGCGTGTACAGCTTCAGCCCGCGGGCGGCGGCCAGCTCGCCGAGGGTGTTCCACCGCTCCGCGGCGGCGTCCCAGTCGGTCTTGTAGTTGCTGCCGGTCGGGTCGCTGCCGGTGCCGATGTGCGTCATGCCCAGCGTCTCGGCGATGTCGAGCTGCTGCTCGAAGGCCGCGAGGGTGGTCGGGTTGATGACGCTCGGGATGGACGCGTGTGATCCGTTGGCGCGCAGCCCGTTGTCGTCCAGGATCTTGCGGATCTCCGCGGCGGTGATCTGCCGGCCGAGGATGGAGGTGTGCTGGTTGTAGCCGGCGAACTCCACCTCCTTGTAGCCGATCTCGGCGAGCCGCGCGAGCACCCGCTCGAAGCCGTACGGCACTCCGCTGCTGTCCGGGGCGGCGCCGATCCGGTCCCGGACGCTGTAGAGGATGATGCCCCGCTTGCCGGCCGGGACGAGCAGGCCGTTGCCGTTGGCGCCGGCGGCGGGGGCGAGTCCGGTCGCGCCGACGGCCGCCGCGCCGGCCACGCCGGCGAGGGCGCCGAGCATGCGGCGACGGCTCATCCCGTGCTGACTGTCGTTCATGTGTTGCTGCCTTTCTCGATGCTGGAGAGGGCGGATCCGGGCCGGGGGCCACCGGCGGTGGCCCGGGCACGTCGGTGGGCGCCGTGGCCGGCTGCCGCGCGGCAGCCGGCCACGGCGGCGGCTACGGTGCGACGCCGATGCCCTGGCCGGTGAACCCGATCCAGTTGAGGTTGCCGAAACCGCTGGTCGGGCCGCCGGGGACGGTGGTGAACACGAGGTAGAGCCGGTGCGTGCCGCCCGGGTCGGTGATCGGCACGGTGGTGCTGGTGAAGGCGTTGTTGCCGCTGGTCGCGTTGACCGTGGCGGTGGCGACCACCGGCCCGGTGGGCGAGTCGAGCCGGAACTCCACGCCGAAGCGCGGCTGCCCGACGGTGGCGGCGCTGCCACCGGAGGTACGCAGCGTCACCGACTGGATGTTCGTCAGGTTCACGGTGTTGTTGACCGCGATCCAGTCGCCCGGGTCGAGGCTGCCGCGCTGCTGCCCGCCACCGGTGTCGGCGCTGGTGCCCACGGTGGTCCCGGACTGGTCCCGGGCGAACTCCACCTGCTGCCGCTTGTCCTGGATGATCTGCTGGTCCACCGTGGTCAGTGCCGGCTGCCCGTTGGCCCCCCGGTCCGTGTAGGACGCGCTGACGACGCCGTAGATGTAGCCGCCGTGGGAGGCGTCGTCGGCCTCCGTGGGCAGCACGCCGGAGCAGCCGAACTGGTTGGCCTCGCCGTGGCCGTGCTCGTCGTGGCCGAGCACGAAGGTCACCTCGACCTTGGCGCAGTCGACCGGCCCGTCCTCGGGGTCGGTGACCGTCACCGACCACGGGATCCCGTCACCCCACTGGAAGAAGCCGCCCTCGAGCGGGGTGTTGACGGTGACGGTCGGCGCGGTGTTCCCCACCGTGATCGTGGTGTTCGCCGACGCGCTCTTGCCGCTGGAGTCGGTCACCGTGAGCCGCGCGGTGTAGACCCCGTTGACCGTGTACGTGTGCGTCGGGTTCGGGTCGACGGAGTCGGTCGTGCCGTTGCCGTCGAAGTCCCAGGCGAACGAGATGGAGTCCGCCGGGTCCGGGTCCTTCGACCCCTCGCTGGAGAAGGCGACGGTCAGCGGGGCGTGACCGTTGGTCGGGGTCGCGTTCAGCACGGCGTTCGGTGCCCGCAGGCCCTTGACGTAGCTGAACTTCAGCATCGCCGCGTCCGGGTTGACGTTGAAGAACCCGTCGCCGTACGTCAGCAGGTAGAAGTTGCCGTCGGCGCCCCACCTCATGTCCATCGGGTTGTCGCAGAGGAACGGCTTGGCCGGCGTGGTGGGTGCCTGCCCGCAGTTCAGCACGTTGTTGATCTTCAGGATGTCGCCCTGGGCGTCGAGCCGGACCTCCTTGAGGGTGTCCCGGGTGAACTCGCCGAAGAAGATCGCGCCGTCGAAGTACGCGGGGAACTTCGTCTCCGACCTCAGCTCCGGGTCGAAGTCGTACTTCGCCGCGCCGTGCGGGCCCACGCCGCCGGTGCCGAGTTCGGGGAAGAGCACGGGGCAGGTTTGCGTCGGCGTGGACAGGTACGACTCGGGGCACGGCGTCGGGGCCTGGAACGAGTACCACAGCTCCGACTTCTCCACCGCGGGCAGGTCGGTCAGGCCCGTGTTGTGCCGCGAGGTGTTCCGCGGCGCCGCGCAGTCGAAGGGCGCGACCGGGGAGATCGGGCTGGTGGTCCAGTTCATCTCGATGTACGGCAGGTTCGGCTGTACGCACATCGGCCAGCCGTAGTTCGCCGGCTTGTCGACCACCATCATCCGGCCGGTGCCCGCCGGTCCCCGGCCGACCGCCGCGGTCGAGGAGTCGGGGGAGTAGTCGGTGACGTAGGCGACGTCGTTCTTGTCGAGGGTGATGCGGAACGGGTTCCGGAAGCCCATCGCGTAGATCTCCGGGCGGGTCTTGTCACCCGGGTCCGCCGCCTCGGGGAACATGTTCCCCGCCGGCACGGTGTAGCTGCCGTCCGTCTGCACCGAGATGCGCAGGATCTTGCCGCGCAGGTCGTTGGTATTGGCGGAGCTGCGCCGGGCGTCCACGAAGGGCGCCTGGTAGACGCCGGTGGCGCTCACCGAGTCGTTGTGCGGGGAGAAGCCGCCGGAGCCACCGCCGCCGGCCGGGGTGTCGTCGCCGGTGACCAGCCAGAGGTTGTTCTCCGAGTCGAAGGCGATGTCGCCGGCCACGTGGCAGCAGGCTCCCCGGTCGACCGGCACCTGGAGGATCTTCTGCTCGGAGGCCAGGTCCAGGGAGGGCGTCTCGCCGTCGACGAACCTGTACCGGGAGAGCTGGAAGTACCCCTTCCAGCGGCCCCAGGTCGCCGGGTCGGTGCTGGTGGTCGGCGCGCCGCCGGCGGGGGTGTCCAGCGGGGGCGCGTAGAAGAGGTAGACCCAGCGGTTGGTGGCGAACTCCCGGTCGATCGCCGGCCCGTACATGCCGTCCTCGCTGTGCGTGTAGACCGGGATCTGCGCCAGCACGGTGGTCTCGTTGCTCTCCGGGTCGTGCAGGCGTACGCCGCCACGGCGGTCGGTCTGGATCACCCGGCCGTCGGGGAGCACGTCGAAGCCGATCGGCTCGTTGACGTTGGGCTGCGCCCCGATCACCGTCATCTGGTAGTTGGCCAGGACGGTGGCGCCGCAGTCGCCGTCGGTCACGCCGGCCGCCCACTGGATGGCGCCGCCGAGGTGGGCCCGCAGGTCGGTGCTGCCGAAGCTCTCCGGCGTCGCGCCGAGCCCGGTGTAGAAGGACCGGCCGCCCTGGTGGTCCTTGCACCAGGTGACCGGGTGGTCGAAGCCCATCGACCCGCCGGCGTACGTCTTCTCGTCCACGGTGGCCAGGACGTGCGAGACGCCCCGGACGTTGGCCGCGAAGTTGTACCACCGGTCGGTGTGCGCCCAGCGCTCCGGCAGGGTCGCGGAGGCCGGGTGCACCCGGTCGGCCACGGTGACCGTGGCCGGGGCCGCCGCCGTGGCGGCGCCCACCGCCCGGGTGCCGAGCACGTCGTCCAGGAAGGACCAGCCCGGCTCGGCCTCGATCGCGGAGTGGACGCCGACGAAGCCGCCGCCGTCGCGGTAGTACCGCTCGAACGCGGCCTGCTGGTCGTCGGCGAGGACGTCGCCGGAGGTGTTCAGGAACACCACGGCGCGGAACTGCTTGAGGTGCGCCTCGTCGAACTTGCGGGCGTCGTCGGTCACCTCGACGGTGAAGCGCCGGTCGTTGCCGAGCTGGCGGATCGCGTCGACGCCGGCGGCGGTGGCGGGGTGGCTGCCGTCCGCCGACCGGGTGAAGACGAGGACCTTGTACTGGATGCCGTTGCTGGTCGGTGCCGGGGCGGCGAGTGCCGGTGCCGGCTGCTGCTGAGCGGTCGCGACGAGCGTCGCGCCGACGAGGGTGAGAAGGCTGAGGTAGGTGGCGGCCCTTCGGCCGATCGGTCTGCGCATCGAACCTCGCTCTGGTCGGGCGGGTCCGCCTCAGCGCCGGGACGTCGCTGAGGAGGTCGCGGGGGGTACCAAGAGCCTGGCCAGGTTCTACGCAGGACGATATTTGCGCCTCGGACCAAAGTGAAGAGGTTGGCGGCGGAAGTTTTCGATGGATGGGCAGAACTTTCGCTTCAATCGGCGAAAGTGGCCACAGGGGTGGGGGCCGGGCGGCCGTGACGTGCCCGTACGCACGCGAGCGGGCCGGTCACCAACTGGCGACCGGCCCGCGCGAAGGTGCGATCAGAGGGTGCTGTTGTTGGTGCCCGAGCCGGACGGCTTGCTGCGGGGGGTGGTGGTGGCCGACGTCGACCCGGAGGTCGAGCCGGTGCCCGACGAGCCGGAGCCCGCCTTCGCCCCCACCGTGGCCGGCGTCCCGGCGAACGCGTCGTCGGCGGCGGTCAACTCCTGCTTGTTGCCGTTGCTGCTCAGCTTCTCGCCCAGCTTCGACTGGCCGAGCTTGTCCTTGCCCTCGCTGTAGAGGCGGGTCGCCTGGGCCTGCGCGACGCCGGCCGCCTCCTGGACGGTCGGGTGGTCGAGCACCTTGCGGCCCCGGATCACCAGCTCCTCGTACTTCTCCCGACCGGCACGGGCGCCCAGGACGAATCCCGCAGCCAGCCCGCCAAGAAACATGATCTTTCCGCGCATGGCGGCTCCTTCCGTACCTGACGCGCCGTCGTCCGGCGGCTTACCCCGCCGGAGGCGACCAAATCGCGCCTGTCTCCTCTGTCCGCAGCTAACTACCCATCCTGCTCTCCGCTCATGCCTCCTTGTGCCGTGATGACGATTTGTCTGGTTTATTGTCGTGTCCGTAGGGCAAGGGTCGCAGGGGTAACCCCCTGGACCAACACCCCCCGGAGTCCTGTACTCTTGTCCCCGTCGCACGGCGCGGGGAGATCCGCACCGGACGACGCAGCGGTCCCCCGTAGCTCAATTGGCAGAGCAGCCGGCTGTTAACCGGCAGGTTTTTGGTTCGAGTCCAAACGGGGGAGCTTCCACACCTGCGCCCGTCGGCCCCGCCGGCGGGCGTTCGTCGTTCCGTGCTCCCGCCGACCGCCGCCGGCTCGGTGTCTTCGCCCCGCACCGGACGCCCGGTTTCCGCCACCGCGGGCGCTCCCGCCCGGCAGGATGGTCGGTGTCGACTTGGACTCCCTCTGCGTCGATCGGTGCGTCGATTCTTGGGGTGGGTGCGGATGCCCGGAAGAGGAGGCCACGGCAGGATCACACTCGTCGCCGTGGCGGTCGTGCTCGCGTGGCTGGTCGTCGGGGCCGTCGCCGGGCCGTTCTCCGGCCGGCTCGGCGAGGTCGCCACGAACGACAACGCCTCGTTCCTGCCCGACGACGCGGAGGCGACCCGGGCGCAGGAGATGGCCGGACGGTTCGTCGCGCGGCAGACCACCCCCGCGCTGGTGGTCTACGAACGCGCCGGCGGCATCACCGACGCCGACACGCAGCGGGCGGCTGCCGACGCCACCCGGTTCGCCCAGGTGCCCGGGGTGGTCGGCCCGCTGCCGCCGCCGATCCCCAGCGAGGACGGGCAGGCCCTCCAGGTGGTGGTGCCGATCGACGACGCCGATGGCGAACGGATCGGCACGGTCGTCGAGGAACTGCGCGCCATCGCCGGCGGGGACCGCGACGGGCTGACCGTGGACGTGGCCGGGCCCGCCGGCCTGCTCGCCGACCTCATCGAGGTCTTCTCCGCCATCGACGGCACCCTGCTGGCCGTCACCCTCTGCGTGGTGCTGGTCATCCTGCTCGTCGTCTACCGCAGCCCGATCCTGTGGATCTTCCCGCTGCTCGCCGCCGGGATGTCCTTCGCGCTGGCCGCGGTCTTCGTCTACCTGCTCGCCGACGCCGACGTGATCAAGTTCAACGGGCAGGCGCAGGGCATCCTCACCGTGCTCGTCTTCGGCGCCGGCACCGACTACGCGCTGCTGCTCGTCGCCCGCTACCGCGAGGAACTGCACCGGCACGAGCGCCCCTGGGACGCGATGCGGACCGCCTGGAAGGGCGCCGCCCCGGCGATCGTCGCCTCCGCCGGCACGGTGATCGTGAGCCTGCTCTGCCTGCTGTTGTCCAGCCTCAACTCCAACCGGGCGCTCGGCCCGGTCGCCGCCATCGGCATCGCCGCCACCCTGCTGGTCATGCTCACCTTCCTGCCCGCCCTGCTGGTGCTCGGCGGGCGGTGGGCGTTCTGGCCGCGCCGGCCCCGGCCCGACCAGGCCGACCCGCGTACCGAACACGGCATCTGGAGCCGGATCGCCGGCTTCGTGGCGCGGCGGGCCCGGCCCGTCTGGGTGCTCACCACCCTCGCGCTGGCCGTGCTCGCGCTGGGACTGACCCAGCTCGGCGCGACCACGCTCGGGCAGTCCGACCTGTTCACCGAACGCACCGACTCGGTCGCCGGCCAGGAGGTGATCGCCCGGCACTACCCGGCCGGCACCGGCAGCCCCGCCACCATCTTCACCAACCAGCAGGCCGCCGGGCAGGTCGCCGACGCGGCCCGCGGCGTGCCCGGGGTGGCCGCCGTCCGGCCCGTCACCGCCCACCGGACCGGCCCGCCCGACCCGAACGCGCCGCCCACCGTCGTCGACGGCCGGGTGCAACTGGAGGCGACGCTCGCCGACCCGCCGGACAGCGACGGCGCCGAGCGGGCCGTCCGGGAGCTGCGGGCGGCGGTACACGCGGTGCCCGGCTCGGACTCCGTGGTCGGCGGCTTCACCGCGATCAACCTGGACACGGCGGACGCCTCGACACGGGACCGGAACGTGATCATCCCGGTCGTGCTGGCGGTGATCACGATCATCCTGGCGCTGCTGCTGCGGGCGCTCCTCGCGCCGATCCTGCTGATCGCGACCGTACTGCTCAGCTTCGCCGCCACCCTCGGCCTCTGCGCGCTGATCTTCCGCCACGTCCTCGACTTCCCCGGCGTGGACACCTCGTTCCCGCTCTTCGCCTTCGTCTTCCTGGTCGCCCTCGGCATCGACTACAACATCTTCCTGATGAGCCGGGTCCGCGAGGAGTCCGCCAGGCGGGGCACCCGGGCCGGCGTCCTCACCGGCCTCGCCGTCACCGGCGGCGTGATCACCTCCGCCGGGGTCGTGCTCGCCGCGACGTTCTCCGCGCTCGCCGTGCTGCCGCTGGTGGTGCTGGTCGAGCTGGGCGTGGCGGTCGCGGTCGGGGTGCTGCTCGACACCATCGTCGTCCGCTCGCTGCTGGTGCCCGCGCTGGCGTACGACATCGGGCCGACGATCTGGTGGCCGGGCCGGCTGTCCCGGACGAACGGTGAGCGGGAGGCGCGCGATGCTCGCTGAGACCGACGTCGTCGTGGTCGGCGGCGGCCTGGCCGGCCTGGCCGCGGCCCGGCGGCTGCACCGCGCCGGCGTGCCGTGGCGGCTGCTGGAGGCCGGCGGCCGGCTCGGCGGCCGGGTGGCCACCGACGCGGTCGACGGTTACCTGCTCGACCGTGGCTTCCAGGTGCTCAACACCGCCTATCCGCGGCTCGGCACCCTGCTCGACGTCGACCGGCTGCGCCTCGGCCACTTCACCTCCGGCGTGCTGGTGCGCAAGGGCGACCGGCTCGCCCGCCTGGTCAACCCGCTGCGCGAGCCCACCGGCGCGCCCGGCACCGCCCTGGCCGGCGTCGGGTCGCTGCGCGACCGGCTGCGCCTCGCCGCGCTCGCCACCGGCTGCGCGACCCTGCCGAAGGGCCGGCTGCTCGCCGCGCCCGAGACCACCACCGAGACCGCGCTGCGCCGCGCCGGTCTCTCCGACACGATCATCGAGGAGTTGCTGCGGCCGTTCCTCTCCGGTGTCTTCGTCGAACGGGAGCTGGAGACCTCCAGCCGCGTGCTGTCGATGGTGCTGCGATCCTTCGCCCGGGGGCGGATCGGCCTGCCCGCCGAGGGCATGGCCGCGCTGCCCCGCGCCGTCGCCGACCCGCTGCCGGCCGAACTGATCGACCTGGACACCCCGGTCTCGGCGGTGGCGCCCGGCCGGGTCCGCACCCAGGCCGGCGACATCCGCTGCCGCGCCGTCGTGGTCGCCGTCGACCCGCCGGCGGCGGCCACGCTGCTGCCGACCCTGCCGGCGGTACGCACGCACAGCTACACGACCTACTACCACAGCGTGCAGGAGGCGCCGCTGGACGAGCCGATCCTGCTCGTCGACGGCGACCGGCGGGAGATCGTCGCGAACACGGTGGTGGTCAGCCGGGCCGCGCCGACGTACGCGCCGGCTGGCCGGCACCTGATCGCCACCTCCGTGGTCGGCCCGTCGGCGCCGCCCGAGCCGACCGTGCGGGCCGAGCTGACCCGGCTCTACGGACGGTCCACGGCGGACTGGACCCACCTGACCACCGTGTCGGTCCCGGACGCGCTGCCCGCCGCACCGCCGCCGCAGGGGCGGCTGCGCAAGCCGGTGGCGCTGGGGGAGGGCCTGTTCGTGGCCGGCGACCACCGGGACAGCCCGTCCATCCAGGGGGCGCTGGCCAGCGGCTGGCGCGCCGCCGGAGCCGTACTGGCGGAGCTGCGCGCGGGTTCCTGACGCTTGAATCGGCGGGTACGGGGCGCGGCGGGCCGGCTGCTCGCTGTTATCCTCGCGTTGCCCATCGTGCCGCCACCGCGGGGCGGTGAAGCCAGGGTTTCGTGCTGGCCGGTGATCGACCGGGCGGGATAGGATCCGGCGCGGTGCCGGGGCGGTAGCTCAGCCGGTTAGAGCAGTCGACTCATAATCGATCGGTCACGGGTTCGAGTCCCGTCCGCCCCACCCAAAGTGCCTTACGGGAACATGCGACATCGGAAGATGGCGAGTGTTCTCGTTTGGTCTTCTTGCTCCCGTGGGGCTTCGGTGACGATGGTGGCGAACGGTTCCGAGAGGCGTGGGCGTAGGTGCTCGTCTTCGGTGATCTCCAACCGCGTGTAGAACGCTTGGTTCGCGAGCCGCCGGTCGCCGTCGCCTGAGCGGGTGTACATGCGGTGAGCGTCCGTCAGCAGTCGCAGGCTGTCGTGGAGGAATGCCCGCCCTCCGGTGCTGTTCGTCGTGCTGGGCGAGGCGGTGTTCGATGTCGGCGAGGCCGGCTCGGATGCGGTCTTGGTGGCGCTTCAGGGTGGGGAGGTCGATGGCGTCGGCGAAGTGCGCAGCCAGCAGCTTGTCGCTCTCGGCTTCCAGGCGTGCCCGGTTCGCTGTGAGGTCGGCGATCTCCTGATCCCTGCCCGTCGAGCGCTTGTCGAACGCGGCATCGACTTCGGCGACGAGGTGTCGGTAGTCGGCTTCGCTGATCGTGATCGATGCGTAGGAGTCCTCGACGAGCCGCTCTGCGACCGCGACGGGTACGGCACGGCGGGTGCAGGTGGTCTTCTTCGCGGCGCGGCCAGAGCGGACGAAGTAGGCGTAGGTGGTACCGCGCGGGTTGGTGGCGAAGTCCAGCAGCATCCGCGACCCACACGACCCGCGGTGCAGCAGCCCGGCTCCTCGTCTGAAAGACGTGTGACAGCTCCGATTGTGTGGGCCTGGACGATGGGAACTCGGAGTGTGCGAGGTCGCATGGACCAGGCTCAGCACTGCGGTGCAGACGTGTGGTGGATCTGAGAGCGCGTCGAGGGGAGCCTGCGGTAGGGTGCGTGGCACCGTGCATCGAGGTCGAGCGTTATGGGCGCCGTCCCGTTGCGAACCTGAACGCCCCGAGTGCCGAATCGGTCGCGCGCTCGGTGCGGTCTGGTTCGCATCACGCCGGTGTTGAGTAGGTCCGATCGGGGTGCCGATAAGAAATGGCGCCGGCAGTCGTCTGAGTACGGTCCGGTGAACGCGGGGCGCGCATCAAGGGAGAGTGACGAGATGAGACCACTTCGATACTCGATCAACATCACGCTCGACGGCTGCTGCCATCACGAGGCAGGGCTCTCGCCGGACGAGGAGTCAATGCGCTACTGGACCGCTGAGATGGATCGAGCCGATGCCCTGCTATTCGGCCGCGTGACCTACGAAATGATGGAGTCGGCGTGGCGGAAGCCGGCCACGGGCACGTGGCCTGACTGGATGAATGAGTGGGAGGTCCCGTTCGCCGAGACCATCGACCGGGCGAAGAAATACGCCGTGTCGAGCACGCTGAGCGAGGTCGATTGGAATGCCGAGCTGGTGCGAGGCGACTTGGAGCAAGCGGTTCAGCGGCTCAAGCAGGAGCCAGGCGAGGGCCTGTGGGTGGGCGGCGTGACGCTCCCCCTGGCGTTGGCAGATCTGGGACTGATCGACGAGTACGAGTTCCTTGTGCAGCCGGTCCTTGCCGGACACGGGCCGACGTTGCTCGCCGGTCTGCGTGAGCGTATCCAGCTCGAACTCGTGGGTCGCCACGAGTTCCGGTCGGGGGCGGTCGCCCTGCGATACCGGCCCACGCGAGTTCCGGCTTGACGTGATTTGTCCTGGCACGTTGGCCGCTCCCTCGCGACGGAACGACGGCTTGGGGTCGCGTTGCCCCGCGCTGGCCGTGCCCCGTCTCCTTGGCTCTGTCGACGCCCCGATCAGCGGATCATCCGGCTCCCCGTCGATCCCCGCGCCCACGCCAGAGCCCTGATTCCACTCAGAAGCAAGCCTCTCAACCTGACGTCGCCTGTTTCCGTAGTGCTCGGTCCGGGCCACCAGGAAAACCACTGGTCCGTCATGGTGTCGGTGACCCGGACGAACCGCGTCAAGATCCGGGCCGACGCCGTCGGTCCGCACTGAGCCCGCAGCAGCAAGAGCCGCCGCCCGGTCGAGGCGGTCCGCCACCTGGTCCAGGTCGGGAGCGTGTCGACGAGATGGGCCGTGGCTAATCCCTGGTCGGCCGGTAGGCGTATCACCGATGATTACGACCATGGCCACGACCCGACAAGCTGAGATGTTCACCGACGGGGCGGTCGATGGCCACTTGGGTGGCAATGCCGCCTCGATCCGGGCGACGGCCCGCGCCCTGGCAAAGGTCGGGTCCGCCGTGGCCGTGGTGCTCGTCGAGGGCATCAGCGACCAGATCGCACTGGAAACGGCCGCAGTGGGTCGCGGCCGGGATCTCGAGGCGGAGCGGGTCGTGATCGTGCCGATCGGCGGGGCGCACGCGATCGGCCGCTTCCTGACGAGGTTGGCCCCCCTGGGCACCCGGGTGCGACTTGCCGGTCTGTGTGACCTGCGTGAGGAGGAGATATTCCGGCGCGGACTGGAGGTGACCCATGTTGGCTCACCCCGCACGCGCGCCGACATGGAGCACCTCGGGTTCTACGTCTGCGTCAAGGATCTGGAGGACGAGCTGATCCGCGCCCTGGGTGCCGCCCGGGTCGAAGCACTCTTCGACTCACAGGGCGACCTCCGATTGTTCCGCTCGTTCCAGAGCCAGCCCGCCTGGCGCGGCCGGGAGCCCGAAGCGCAGATGTGGCGGTTCCTGCGCAGCAGTTCGCGCCGTAACCTGCGCTACGCACGCCTGCTCGTCGAGGCGGCAGTTGGCCGGGATACCTTGCCGCGGCCGCTCGACGCGCTGCTCACCGTCGTTTGACCCACCGAAGGTCAAGCCTTCGACCGCGCCGACGGTGGCTGACGTCGATCCGGCTGTCCGCTTCGGGACTGAGCCGTCTTCGCGGTCGGCATCCTCGGTCAACCTGATCCTGACGCCGGGTGTCCGCCCGTCGTGGAGATCGGAGGAGCGATGAGGACCCACCCCCGATGGCGGTCGACCGGCGCGATGCTGGTCGCGGCCCTGGCCACCGCACTGGTCGCCGCCCTGCTGCCCGCCTCGCCCGCGTTCGCGCTGCCGTCCGGCAGCGGCTGGTCGGCCTCGTGGAGCTACTACCACCCCAGCGCCTACCAGTACGCCGGCACCCTGCCGGGCGTGCGGCTGACCGGGTACGCCACCGACAACTCGGGCACCAGCACGACGGTCGGCACCATCGAGGACACCGCCGCCGACTCCCGCTGCGCCCGGGTGATGCTCTACGCCAACGGCGTCGGCTACATCGCCGACCGGACCACCTGCGGCAACGGCAGCTACCTGACCTATTCCACCGGCAGTTACAGCCAGGGACTCCTGGTGATCGTCTACCGGATGATCCCGGGCACGACCACCCATGACAAGGGTTTCGCCATGTTCGTCCCCGGCTCGTCGGCCGACCCGGAGCTGCGGACCGTGGGCACCGGGGCGAGCTGGTCGTACTACACCTCGACGGCGTTCCAGTACACGGTGACCCGTCCCGGCGTGCGGCTGACCGGCTACGGCGCCCACCAGTACGCGGACCAGCGCTCCTCGCTGAACACGGTGGAGAAGACCGCCGGCACGGTCGGCTGCGCCACGGCCAAGGTCACCGGCGGCGTGACCACCAGCGGCGGCACCTGCGTCAACGGTGGCAGCACGTCCTTCCACCGGTCCGACCTGACCAACAACCTGGAGGCGTCCGCCTGCTACCAGCCGATTCCCGGCACCCAGCGCTGCGTGGCGATCAGCATCCCCGAGCCCTGGTGACCCGGCCGACCCGACGCCCCCGGCCAGGCGGGGGCGTCGGGTCCGTCACCGGCGGCTCTTGGGCAGGTCGAACTGGTCGGCGGCCTTGCAGTCGCGCGTGCCACCGACGGCGCCCGGCCCGACCCGGTCGAGCGCCTGGCGCGCCCGGACCCGGCCCAGGTTCCAGGCGTACCAGGGGTCCGGCTCCTCCAGGTCGCCCGCGATCCAGCTCAGGGTGCAGCGGCGCACCGGGTCCGGCAGGCCGGACAGGGCGGGTGTCGCGTCGGCCGAGAGCGCCCGCAGGTACCAGGCGTCGATCTTCCCCGTCTGCTCGTAGCGGGCGATGTTGCGGCGCGCCGCGTAGTCCTCGGGGTTGAGCACGGCCAGGCTCAGCAGCATCGCCACGGCGAGCGCCACGGTCAGCCGGGGGATCCAGGCTCCCCGCCACCGGATCCCGGCCGCCAGAATCATCAGGAAGACGGTGCCGAGCAGCAGCTCGAACGCCATCACGAAGAGACGTTCCCCGGTGAAGCTGTAGACCTTCTGGTACGTGTACATCCGGGACAGCGCCGACACCACGATGACGAAGCCGAACGCGCTGAGCAGGCCGAGCAGGATCCGGAGCAGGTGGCGCTCCACCGGGCGCTCCCGCCGTGCCCACCGGGCCACCCCGGCGAGCACCGCCAGCGTCAGCATCGTGACGACGACGAGCTGCCAGAACCCGCTGCGCGCGTACTCGGCGTAGCTGAGGCCCGCGGTGCGCAGCACGTGCCGCTCGCCGCCGAACAGGACGGTGAACTGCACCGCCACGAAACCGCCGAACAGCAGTGTCAGCGCGGTGATGACCGGTGCCCACTCCAGGACGCCGAGGCGGGGCGTGCCGGGCCGGTCCACCGTCGACAGGTCGGGAGGTGCGGCCAGCGTGTAGACGGCGGCGACCGCGCTCAGCCCCCCGATGCCGGCGAGGAAGAGCCACTCGAACCTCGCGCCGGCGTCGACCTCGGGGATGAGCCCGTCGAGCACCACGGAGAAGGCGCCGTCGGCCGACGAGAGGAGCGCGCCGAAGACGACCAGCGCGGCCACCGTGGCTGCGGCGGACCCGACGACGCGACGGGCCAGGCCGGGGCTCGCCGGGGCCTGGAGGTGGCCGCCCACCCACGGCAGCCCCCGCAGCGCCGCGAACGGCGCCGCCACCAGGCTGAACAGGATGGAGCGTACGAGCCGGCCGCCCACGATCGCGAGGGTCGCGCAGCCGAGCGCGCCGAGGACGCAGAACGTCACCAGCCACCAGGCGTTACGGAAGGCCAGGACCGAGAGCAGCGCCAGCGCGGCCCCCGCCCAGCCGGCGCGGACCCAGCGCTCGGCGCGGGGCAGGTCGGCGCCGGTGCGGCGGACCGCGACGACCACCGCGACGGTCAGGGTGAGCCAGCCCAGGAACCAGCCGATGCCGGTGCGGGTCAGCGGCACGAAGCACGCCAGCCCCAGCGCCCCGGCGAGGACGGCGGCCGGCACGGAGCGGTCCCGCGCCGCCTTCGGGCCCGGCCACCGCGTCTCGAGGAACGACGGCCGGACCGGCGGCGGCTGGTAGCCCCAGGACGGCGCCGGCCACGCGGCCGGCGTACCTGTCCCGTACGGCGCCTGGTGCGGGGCGGCGGTCGATGGCGGGGCGGCGACCGGCGTGGGTGTGGCGACGGGTGCCGGCGCGGCGGCCGGTTGGGGCGGCGTGCCCGCCGCAGGTGCCGGGGTGGCGACGGCGGGCGGCGGGCCGGCAGGGGAGGGCGACGGGTTTCCGGCGGAGGACGCCGTCGCCGCACGCGGGGCCTCCGGCGCCGGCTCGACGGCTGACGGCGAGCCCTTCGCGTCGGCGGCGGCCGTCGGAGCCGGTCGGGTGCCCGGGTCCGCCTGCCTCGGCACGACGGCCGGCCGGACCTCCCCGTCCGCCTGCCGCTGCGGCACGGCGGGCGGGCGGGCGTCCGTGCCCGCCGGCGTCGGGGCGGTGGCGGCCGGGCCGGTGTCCGCGCCCGTCGGCGTCGACGTCGGGGCCGTGGCGGTCGGGTCGGTGTCCGTGCCCGTCGGCGTCGGGGCGGCGGCGGGCACCAGCGGGATGAACACGGCGTACCCGCGCGTGCCCGCCGGGATGCTGACCGGGATCGCCCAGGCGGGCGTGCCCTCCGCCCCGGGCCACACCATGCTGGGCGGCGCACCGTCGACGGGCGGCATGACGAGCAGGTACGGCGTCGCGGGCCCGGGGTTCTCACCGTCGGCGCTCGCGGGCCCCCCGGCGGTCTCCGGGGACCCCGGCACCGGTGGCGGCTGGGTCACGGGACCCTCCTCGATCGAATGGTCCGCACACTGTACGACCGATCCCGATCCCCTCGCCGCCCGGTGGACGCTCCGCGATCCGCCCCGCACGCGGAGGTGATGTCGGGTGGTCGGCGGGGTCGGCCGTCCAGGGTGGTCAGGCTGGAATCGCGGATGGCGCCGGTGGCCGTTCCGGGAATGCGCAACCAACCGGGTGTGCGGGCCGCCGCCACGAAGGGCACGGACCCGCGTTAACCTCCCGGCGCGGCCACCGCGTTCACCTGGCGGGAGGTACGCATGTCCGACAGCCCGCACCCGCCGCCACCGGAGGGCTTCGCCGAGTTCGTGGCGGCCCGGTCCGGCGCCCTGCTGCGCTCGGCGTGGCTGCTGACCGGAGACGCCGGCCGGGCGGAGGACCTGCTCCAGACCGTGCTTGCGGTCGCCTGGCGACGCTGGCCCGGCATCGTCCACGGTGGGCATCCCGAGGCTTACCTGCGACGGGCGCTCTTCACCACGTACGCCTCCTGGTGGCGGCGGCGGTGGCGGGGCGAGGTGCCGGCCGCCACGACGCCGGAGACGTGCGGGACCGGCGACGTGGCCGGCGAGTCGGCCGACCGGGACGCGGTGCGCCGCGCGCTGGCCCGGCTCAGCCGCCAGCAGCGGGCGATCGTGGTGCTGCGGTACGTCGAGGACCTGTCCGTGGAGCGGACCGCGCAGGTGCTGGGCTGTTCGGTCAACACGGTCAAGGTGCAGTCCTCGCGCGCTTTGCGCAGCCTGCGCGCCGACCCGGATCTGCGGTTGTTCACCGATCGGGAGGTCGTGCCATGAGTTCTGACGACTCCGACGTCCGGCGGCTGCTCGCCGACGCCGTACCGCCGCTGGCGGCCCCGCCGGACCGGTTGGCGGCGGTCGGCTCCCGGGTCCGCCGGCGCCGGCGGCGGCTGGCCGCTGGCTCGGCGGCGGCCCTGGTCCTGGCGGTGGGGCTGACGGTCGGCGCGCCGCAGTTCCTCGCCGGCGACCGGGGCGGCCGCCGGCCGGCGCCGGTCGCCACCGACGGGCTGGTCGGCGCGGCCGCCTGCCCCGACGACATCCGCCGTCGGCCGGATCTGGAGGCGGTGCGCTACGGCGACGACGTGCCGCTGGTGCCGGCGGGCGCGGTGGAGGTCACCGCCTGCCAGGTGCCGGTCGGTGGCGGGCCGCGGGCGGCGGACCGCGTCGGCCCCCGGGTGCTCACCGTCGGGGTCGACGAGATCGTCGGGCTGCTCAACGCGATGCCACCGACGCAGACCGGGCCGGACGGGCGGCCCCGCGTGGCCGACCCGACCGACCCGGGGCTGCGGTGCACCATGGCGGGCCGGTACGCGGAGACCGCCTACGTGCTGCGCTACCCCGATCGGGCGCCGGTGACCGTGTGGACCGACGACAACTGCGCGGTCGCGGTCACCGACAGCCACGGCCGGGGGCTGGACCGCCGGCTGTTCGGCGCGTTCCTGGACCGGTACCGGGCGCAGCTCGCCGCGGCCACCGACCCGGCCACCGTCGCCACCCCCGTCTGCCAGACGAGCATGCCGGTCGACCGGGTCCGGCTGACCCCTTCGAACCCCGGGCCACCCGACCGGATCGCGGTCAACCAGGCCTGGCACGACACCGTCCTGATGACCCCGCTGGTCGCGTTGGCCGCCTGCCGGTACGAGGTGGACGGCGGGAACGCCCGGCTGGTGCGCCGGGAGACCCGGCGGGACGGGGCGGACGCGCTCCGGCCGGTGCTCAATGCGGCCTTCGCCCGGTCGGTGCCGGCCAGCGACTGCGGCGACTGGCCGGGCTACCCGCCGCCGACCGCGTTCGACATTGTGACCGTGGCGGACGCGACCGGCGCCACCGCCGAGTTCTGGGTCCGGCACACGCCCTGCCGCAGCGCCGTCCGCGCGCACCACCGGGGCAGCGAGCCCACGCCGGAGCTGCTCGCCGCCCTCACCCGGTTGCTCGGGCCGCCACCCCGCTGACCTGCCGACGGCGGCGCCGGGTGGGGACCCGACGCCGCCGGGCCGGTCAGACGTACGGCCGGGTGGCGTACGCGGCCCGCAGCGCGGCCAGCCCCGCCGGCTTCGGCGACAGCGTGCCCCAGCCGGAGTTGAAGTAGTTGGTGCACACGATCCGGGGCCCCCGCTCGGCGTTGAGCTGGGCGATCGCGGCCGGCACGGTGGCGATCCAGGCCGCCTGGTCCGGGATTTCCGCCACCCGTACGCCCCACTCGGCGATGATCACCGGCCGGGAGAGCGCGACCGGGCCGAGGTCGGCCACCGCCCAGTCCTTCGCCCGGCGGAACCGGGCCAGCGCCGTGTGCGTGGGGCTGGTGGCGTAGGCGTTCCACTGGAGGAAGTCGAGTTCCGCCATCAGCGCCTCGGGGTGGGTGCGTTGGTAGCAGCCCCGGTCGAAGCCGCCCACCCCTACCGAGAAGGTGGTGCCGGCGGGAAGCTGCCGCGCCCTGAACCAGTCCACGATGTACGTCATCGCCTGCACCGCCCGGGCGTCCGACTGGGCCCAGGTGTAGCTGACACCCGCCTCGGTGGTGCCGAACTCGTGGTCGGTGTCCAGTTCGGAGGCGAGCTGGATGTTCACCCCGAACCCCATGGTCCGGTACTGGGACAGGGCACGGGCGAGCAGGCCGTCGCAGTGCCCGGCGAGGACCTGGCTGTAGCCGTACGCCCGGGGCCAGGTCGTGCCGGGCCGCTGCTGGATGGTCATCGCGGGCGCCGGGACGGTGTAGGTGACGCCGTCCACGGTGAAGGACTGCGGCCCGAAGTTGGGCGCGCCGTAGTGCTTCAGCTCCAGCACCATGTTCATCCGCACGCCGGCTTTGCCCAGCGTGATCAGCCACGGTCGCTGGTAGCCGGGGAAGGTGTAGCCGTCGGCGAGGCTGCGGTACTGGGTCAGCGAGCGGAAGTTCCCGCCGGCCATGTCGGCCGTCGGGTCGGCGCCGCCGGAGAGGTAGTAGCCGCCCAGCACCGGCGGGGCGATCGTGTAGTCGGCGGTGGCGGTGGCGGTGCGCCCGCCGTTGTCGCGCACCGTGACGGTGACCCGGGGCATCACGCCACCGCCCGGTAGACGGCCACCGAGCCGTTGTCCGACAGCCGGGTCCAGGTGCGGCCGGAGTCGTCGGTGACGGTGACGGTGAGCGGGTCGATGACGGCGGTGACCTTGACCGGGGCGCTGCTGTTGCCCTGCGCGTCGGTGACCACGATCGTGACGGTCACCGGCTTCGTGTCGGCGTCGCCGTAGGTGACCGTCAGGGTCATCTGGTCGCCGGGCGAGTAGGTCGAGGCGTTCAGGGATGCGGTCGCGGTGGGAGCGGCCATTGCCGGCTCCTCTCGTGCTCGGTCGCCGGGCCGGCTCCGGCGCGTGGTCACGGCCGGTCCGGCTGCGGGGGGATCGGGGTCGGGCGACGGCCGGCCGCCGGGCACGCGACGACGCGGCCGGGACCGGTCCGGGGTACGACTCGCCGACCGCGCTCGGCTCGGGGTCGCCGCGCGCGGCCCGACGGCCGCCGGAGTGGTGACGTCGGTGTCGGTGAGGCGGCACCGGCCCTGGCGCCCGGGACGGTGGCTGCCGGAGCGCGGCCTCGCGGTGCGCGGGCCGGTCGGCGCTGCGTTACGCCGGGGCCGTCGCGGGGCCGGGCTCGGTGGTGGCGGCGTCGGCGGGGACGGTGCTGTCCCCGCCGGACCCGAGGAATGGGATGTGGCCCGCCATCCTTACGCCTCTCACCTGCTACAACAGTGCGACGCCGAGGTGGCCGGCGTCCTGTCCGCTACCCGACCGCCGTTCCGTCAGCCAGACGACTGCGGTCGACGTGGAACTGTGCGGTGCGCGTCGTCGCCGACCGGGACGGCGCTGCCGATCCGCCGCGCGGCGGTTCGGCGCGCGGCGTCCGGGTCCCCGCGCGGTGTCCCGGAACGCTCGGGCGGCGTCCGGGGCGTTCGGTCGCGCCTCGCCGGGGGATGAAGGTGGGCCGGTCGGGCGACACGGCCGGCCCCGCCCTCGGCGTCAGTAGGCCAGCTCCACCGGCCGGCCGAGCACCCGGGCGCCGTTGTTGCCGAGCCAGCCCTCGGCCGCCGCCGCGTGCTGACTGAAGGTGTGGATGTCCCGGAACCGCCGCTGGAGCGGGGACGAGTCCCGGGCCGCCCCGCCGCCGGCCGCCCGGTAGCAGGTGTCGACCGCTGCGGCGGCCCGCTCGGTCACCCACGGCAGGGCGGCGGAGATCCGGGGGTGCAGCCCGGGGACCGCCGCCGGGTCCGTGGCGCACGCCGCCCAGAGGTCCTCGGCGAGGTCCCGCAGCAACGCCCGCGCCGCTCGCACGTCGAGGTCGGCGCGGCCGAGCTGGAGGCGGAAGGCGGGCGAGTCGGCCAGCGACTGCCGGGCGTAGAGGCGCTGCCGGCCGCCGTCGAGCAGCGCGACCATGTCGTCCAGCGCGCCCTGCGCGATGCCGACCGCCACCGCGCCGAGGTGCAGGACGAAGTGGACCAGGGGGGCCACGAAGCCCGGCCCCGGCACACAGGGTGCGCCGGTGAACAGGTCGAAGCTCTCCTCCGCCGGGCAGAACGCGGAGGCCACCTCGACGTCGTGGCTGCCGGTGCCGCGCAGGCCCAGCGCGTGCCACGTGTCGTGCACCGTGAACCGGGAGGCCGGGAAGAGCATCGAACGCACCTCCGGCGGCGCCCCCGCCGGCCCGGGCAGCGGCTCGCCGTCCCCGGTCAGCACGCAGTTGCCGAAGATCCAGTCGGCGTGCCGCGCACCGCTCGCGTACGCCCACCGGCCGGTGACCTGGAAGCCGCCGTCGGCCAGCTCGGCCCGCCCCTGCGGGGCGAAGCCGCCCGCGACGACCACGTCCGGCCCGTCGGCGTAGAGCTTGTCGAACCGGTCGCGCGGCAGCATCGCCAGCAGGTGCGGCGTCTCCGCGCCGATCATCACCGTCCACCCCGTCGAGCCGTCCGCCCGCGCCAGCGTCTCCAGCACCCGCAGCCCGGTGCGCAGGTCCGCCTCGTACCCGCCGTGGCTCCGGGGGACGAACATCCGGAAGCAGCCGGCAGCCCGGAGCGCGTCGAGCAGGTCGGCGGGGAGCGCCCGTGCCGCCTCGATCTCCCCGGCCCGCCGGGACACCTCCGGGACCAGCGCGTCCACCGCCCCGACCAGCCGGTCCCGGTGCCGCTCCTCCATGGCTTCCTCCTCGCGTCGTGGCTCACCCACCACGGTGGACCCGTCGGCGACCCGGGGGCCAGGGACACCGGCACCGGATGCCCGGGACATCCCGCGCCGCGCGACGTCCACCCGGCCGGGGCGAACCGGCCCGCACTCCAGGCGACTGTCGCCGGACCGACATTCGCACTGGAACGTCGGGGGATCACCAACCGGCCCCGCGACTGCCAGGATTCTCGGCATGTCGGTCCAGCAGCCCCCGCCCGCGGTGACCCACGGCGACCGCCGGCACCCGGTCGCCGCCTGGCTCGTCCTCGTCGGCTGTGCGCTGCTCTTCGTCGCCACCGCCGTCTGCTGGGTGCTCGCCCGCCGGCCCTGGGGGCTGTCCCAGCTCTACTTCCTGGTCGACTTCACCGACTGCGCCGTCTACGGCGTGGTGGCCTGGCTGATCCTGCTGCGCCGGGGCCACCCGGTCGCCTGGCTGCTCGCCGCCACCGGGCTCGGCGGCGGGTTCGCCGCGCTCAGCGCCCAGTACGTCGACCTGCTCGGGGTGCACCCCGGGCTGCCCGACCCGGTGCTGCTCACCTCGGCCCGGCACTGGGCCTGGGCACCGGGGATGCTCTCGCTGATCGTGGTGCTGCCCTGGCTGGTCCGGGAGGGGCGGCTGCCGCGGCCGGCCCGGGCGGCGGTACTGGCCGGTGCCGTGGTCGTCGCCGGCTACGTGTCGTTCCAGCTCACCTGGCCCGGCCCGGACGCGGGCGGGTCGGGCGCGCCGCTGCCGATCGCCAGCGCCGGGTGGGCGGAGTTCATCGAGCGGGTGCAGCCGGCCCTGCTGGTGGCCGTCCCCGCGCTCGGGCTGCTCACCGCCGCCGGGGTCGCCACCCGCCGTCGCCGGGGCGCGCCCGCCGAGCGCGTGGGGCTGGGCTGGCTGGCCGTCGGCACGCTGCTGCTCGCCCTGAGCTTCGCGCCGGTGGCCCTCCCCGAGGGCTGGGCCCGCCCGGTGCCCGACGAGGCGGCCCCCGTCGCGATGCTCGCCTCGCAGGCGTTCTTCCCGGCCGCCGTGCTGGCGGTGGTGCTCCGGCAGCGGCTGTGGGGCATCGAGATCGCCGTCCGCCGCACCCTGGTCTGGTTCCTCATGACGTTCCTGCTGGTCGCCGCGTACGTGCTGGGGGTGTCGGTGCTGGACGCGCTGCTGCCGGCCACCCCGGCGGTGCCCGGGGCGCTCGTCACGGCGCTGGTCGCGATCGGCGTGCAGCCGGGCCGGATCCGGGTGCAGCGCCGGGTGGACAGGCTGATCCACGGCGCGGCGGCCGAGCCGCTGCGCGTGGTGCGCCGCGTCGGGCACCGCATCAGCGCGACCGGGGACGCGGCCGACGTGCTCACCGAGGTGGCGCGCAGCCTGACCGACCTGTTGCGCCTCGGCGCCTGCGCCATCGAGGTGGACGGGCCCGAGGGCTGCTCCGCGCGGGCCGAGTCGGCCGGGCCGCCCGGCGCGCCGCTGGTGCTGCCGCTGCGCCGGGGGGAGCGCGAGGTGGGCCGGCTCACCGCGTGGGCCCGGGCGGGGGAGCGGCTGGACGGGCGCACCCGGGCCGCGCTGCTCGACCTGGTGCCGCTGGTCTCCTCCGCGGCGAGCCTCGCCGCGACCAGCGGCGCGCTGGCCGCGTCCCGGGCCCGGCTGGCCGAGGCCCGCGACTCCGAGCGGCGCAAGCTGCGCCGGGACCTGCACGACGGCCTCGGGCCGGCGCTGGCCGGGGTGGCGCTCGGCGTGCAGGCCGCCCGGAACCTGCTCGCCGTCGACCCGGACGCGGCCGGCCGGCTGCTGGACCGGCTGCGCGACGAGATGGACCAGAGCGTCGAGCAGGTCCGCGACCTCGCCCGGGGTCTGCTGCCGCCGGTGCTCGGCGAGCGGGGCCTGGTGCCGGCCGTGCACGAGCTGGCCCGGCGGTACGACGGCGCGCCGCTCCTGGTCGAGGTCGACGCGGACCCGCTGCCGCTGCCCGAGCCGGTGGCCACCGCCGTGTACGGCATCGTGGCCGAGGCGCTGCGCAACGCGCACCGGCACGCCGCCGCCCGGACCTGCCGCATCGCGCTGACCGTGGACGAGGCGGGCCTCACGCTCACCGTCGCCGACGACGGGGCCGGGATCCCGCCGGGGGCACCGCCCGGCGTCGGCATGCTGTCGATGCGCGAGCGGGCCGAGGGGGTGGGCGGGACGTGCGCGGTCGGCCCAGGGCCGGCCGGGGGCACCCTGGTCACCGTCCGGGTGCCCGCCGACCGGTGCGCCGTGCCCACCCGCGCCCCGGCGGAGCGGCCCCCGGACCGCGCGCCGCGGCCGCTGGAGGGCGCGGGCACCGCCGGCACGAGCCCGACGAGCCCATCGCACGTCGCGGTGTCGTCGCGCGAGGCAGGACCAGCAACGACACCGTCGCACCCAGGCCGAGCGTCGGTGGTGTCGACGCCCGACGGCGCGGCGTCGCCGGGCCCCGGCGACCGGACGGTCGTCGACCTGGCTGTGGGCCGGACGGTCGGGGCGGCGTCGTGACCGGGACCGATGGTGGGGGTGGCCTGGCTGTGGGCCGGACGGTGGGGGTGGCCCGGTGACCGGGACGGGCGGTGGCGCGGTGACCGGGACGGACGGCGGGGTGATCCGGGTCGCGGTGGTGGACGACCATCCGGTCTTCCGCCTCGGCATGACCGCGCTGCTCGCGAGCACCGCCGGCCTGCGGGTGGTCGGCGAGGCCGCAGACGCCGACGAGGCCCTGCGGGTGGCCGACACCCTGCGCCCGGACGTCATGGTCATGGACCTGCATCTGGGCGGCCGGTCCGGGGTGGAGGCGACCCGGGAGATCGTCGGGCGGCACCCCGGAATCGGGGTGCTCGTGGTCACCATGCTGGACGACGACGACTCCGTCTTCGCGGCGCTGCGCGCCGGCGCCCGCGGCTACCTGCTCAAGGGGGCCGCGCCGGGGGAGGTGGAACGGGCGGTCCGGGCGGTGGCCAACGGCGAGGTGCTGCTCGGCCCGGCGGTCGCCGCCCGGGCGGTGGGCTTCCTGGCCGGCGCCCGGGCGGCCGGCCCGGTGCCGTTCCCCGAGCTGACCGACCGGGAGCGCGAGGTGCTCGACCTCGTCGCCCAGGGCCTGAGCAACGTGGTGATCGCACGGCGGTTGACGCTCAGCCCGAAGACCGTCCGCAACCACCTGTCCAACGTGCTCACGAAGCTCCAGGTCGCCGACCGGGGCCAGGCGATCCAGCGCGCCCGGCAGGCCGGCCTCGGTCAGCTCTGAGCCCCGCCGAGGCGGGCGGCGTACGCGTCGCGCAGGGCCGGCCAGCCGAACTCCATCGCCTCCGCGCCCCGGACCGGCCGACCGGGTCGCCGTCGAGCAGGTGCGCGGCGACGTCGAGGCAGAGGTGCCAGCCCGCGGCGGCCACCGGGGCGAGCTCCGGCGGGGGCCGGGCGGGCTCCCTATGCTCGGGCCATGGAACTGCGGATCTTCACCGAACCCCAGCAGGGCGCGACCTACGACGACCTGCTCGCCGTGGCCCGCTGCGCGGAGGACGCCGGCTACGGCGCCTTCTTCCGCTCCGACCACTACCTGAAGATGGGCTCGGTGAGCGGCGACCCCGGCCCGACGGACGCGTGGACCACCCTCGCCGGACTGGCCCGGGACACCCGGCGGATCCGGCTGGGCACGCTGATGACCGCCGCCACCTTCCGGCTGCCCGGCCCGCTGGCCATCACGGTGGCGCAGGTCGACCAGATGAGCGGCGGCCGGGTCGAGCTGGGCATCGGCACCGGCTGGTACGCCGAGGAGCACACCGCGTACGGGATCCCCTTCCCGTCGCTCGGGGAGCGCTTCGACCGGCTGGAGGAGCAGCTCGCCGTCATCACCGGGCTCTGGGCGACGCCGCCGGGCAAGACGTTCGACTTCGCCGGGACGTACTACCCGGTCAGCGACTCGCCGGCCCTGCCGAAGCCGGTGCAGGACCCGCGCCCGCCGATCCTGCTCGGCGGCATGGGCCCGAAGCGGACGCCCCGCCTGGCCGCCCGCTACGCCGACGAGTTCAACCTGCCGTTCGCCTCGGTCGAGGACTCGGCCGCCCAGTTCGGGCGGGTCCGGGACGCCTGCGCGGAGGCCGGCCGGGACCCGGCCGAGCTGTGCTGGTCCAACGCGCTGGTGCTCTGCTGCGGCCGGGACGACGCCGAGGTGGCCCGGCGGGCCGCCGCCATCGGCCGGGAGCCCGACGAGCTGCGCGCCAACGGCCTGGCCGGCACCCCCGCCGAGGTCGTCGACAAGATCGGCCGGTACGCGGAGACCGGCAGCGAGCGGCTCTACCTCCAGGTGCTCAACCTGGCCGACCTGGATCACCTGGAGCTGGTCGCGGCCGAGGTGATGCCCCAGCTCTGAGCCGCGCGGCGATCCGGCTAGCCGTCCGGCGGTCCGGGTAGCCGTCCAGGCGATACGGGGCCGTGCGGCTTCGGACCGGCCTCGGTCCGGCGGCCGTCAGGCCCGCGCGGCCGGCTGCCCGGCCCGGGGCGCCGGCCCTGGATGGGGCACCGGGTGCGGCGCGGGCGGGGGCGCGGGCGTCGGTCGGGGCCCGGGCGTCGTGCCCACCGGGTGTGCCCCGGCCGGCGGCGCGCTCGACGGGGCCGGCCCGGTACCGGTCGGGTCGACCTCCTCCGGCGAGGGGGACACGTCGCCCCGCGGGGCGGGGTCGCGGTAGCTGCTCATCGGCGTAGGGTTCCCCGACGACGGCGGTGGTAACCGTCGCCGACCGACGGGCACCCGTCCACGGGCGACGCACCCCGACGACCACGGCCACGGGCAGGGAGATCGACGTGGAACTCGACGGCGCCGGGGCGGCCCGGACGGACGGCCCGCCGCGCCCCCGGGGCGACGCCGCCCCGCCCGGCGGCACGACCGGCCGGGCGGTGCCGGGCGCCAACTGGGCGGGCAACGTCCGCTACGCCGCCCGCCGGCGCCACCGGCCGTCGTCGCTCGACGAGCTGCGCCGGCTGGTGGCGGGCAGCGACCGCGTCCGGGCGGTCGGCACCGGGCACTCCTTCAACCGGCTGGGGGACACCGCCGGTGACCTGGTCTCGCTGGCCGGGATGCCCGCGACCGTCGCGCTGGACCCGGACCGCCAGACCGTCACCGTGCCGGCCGCCATGCGGTACGGGGACCTTGCCGCCCGGCTGCACGAGCGGGGGTACGCCCTGGCCAACCTCGCCTCCCTGCCGCACATCTCGGTGGGCGGGGCGGTGGCCACCGGCACCCACGGCTCGGGCGAGACGGTCGGCAACCTGGCCACGTCCGTCGCCGGGCTGGAGCTGGTGACGGCCGACGGCGACCTGCTGACCGTCGACCGGGCGGCGGACGGGGACACGTTCGCCGGGATGGTCGTCTCGCTCGGCGCGCTGGGCGTGGTCACCCGGCTCACCCTCGACGTGGTGCCCGCGTACGACCTGCGCCAGTATGTCCGCCTCGGCCTGCCCCCCGAAGCGCTGGACGCGGCGTTCGCCTCGGCGTACAGCGTCAGCGTCTTCACCGACTTCCGGGGGCCGCGGCTGCGGGAGGTGTGGCTGAAGCAGCGCGCGGACGCCGCCCCGCCCCCGGCGGACTGGCTGGGCACGACGGCGGCCGACGCGCCGCGACATCCGGTGCCCGGCATGCCGGCGGAGCACTGCACCCCGCAGCTCGGCGTGCCCGGGCCGTGGCACGAGCGGCTGCCGCACTTCCAGCTCGGGTTCACCCCGAGCAGCGGCGACGAACTCCAGTCGGAGTACCACGTACCGCGCGGCGCGGGGGCGGCCGTGCTGGCCGCGTTGGCGCCGGTCGCGCACCTGATCGCGCCGGTGCTCCAGGTCTGCGAGCTGCGGGCGGTGGCGGCCGACGGGCTCTGGCTCAGCCCGAACCACGGGCGGGACAGCCTCGCCGTGCACTTCACCTGGATCGCCGACCCGGCGGCGGTGTTGCCGGTGGTGACGGCGGTGGAGCAGCGGCTTGCGCCGTTCGCGCCGCGCCCGCACTGGGGCAAGGTCTTCGGGCTCGCCCCGGCGGCGGTCGCCGCGGCCTGGCCCCGGTACGCCGACTTCCTCGACCTGGTGCGCCGGCTCGACCCGGCCGGCACGTTCCGCACCGACCTGCTGGACCGCTACCTCCCCCGGGACTAGCGTCCCCGACGCCGTCGGTACCGGCCCCGGACACCGTTGGTCAGGCGTCGACGCCCTCGGTCAGGCCTCAGATGCGGGCCGGCGCCTCCTCCGGTCAGCCGCCGGGTCGGCCGGCCATCTGCTCGCGCAGGCTGCCGCGCTGCACCGCACGGCTGATGTCGCTCGGCGAGACGATCCCGACCAGCCGTCCGTCGGTCACCACCAGCGCCCGCCCGTCGGCGCACTCGCTGAGCCGGGGCAGCAGGTCGTTGAGCGGCTCCTCCGGCCGCGCCAGCACCAGTTCGTCGGCGCGGCAGGCCACCTCGGCCAGCGTGGTGGCGGCCCGGCGGTCCGCCGGGATGCCGCGGACCCGGTCGAGGGTGACCAGGCCGACGGGCCGGTCGTCCTCGGTCAGCGGTAGCGCCGTGTGCCGGTACGCGAAGAGGTAGTGGTCGACGAAGTCGGCCACGGTCATCTGCCCCGACGCGGTCTGCGGCTGCGGCGTCATCACGTCGGCCACGTGTATCCCCCGCAGCGCGCTGCCCATCCGGGCCTGCCGCTCCTCCATGCCGGCGGCGCCGATCAGGAACCAGCCGATCAGGGCCAGCCACAGCCCGCCGAAGCCGACTCCGGCCAGGAACTGCCACAGCCCCAGGCCGATCAGCAGCGCGCCGAGCACCCAGCCGGCCCGGGCGGCGACGACCGACGCCTTCGTCCGGTCGCCGGTCGCCTTCCAGACCGCCGCGCGCAGCAGCCGCCCGCCGTCCAGGGGGGCGGCGGGAAGCACGTTGAAGACCGCCAGCAGCACGTTGATGCCGGCCAGCCACGCCAGCGCGCCGAGCGGCAGCCCGTCGACCCCGGCCAGGGAGAGCACCACCGCGATCGCGCCGAAGAAGAACCCGATCAGAAGGCTCACCAGCGGGCCGACGCCGGAGATGCGCAGCTCCGCGCCCGGGTTGGGCGCCTCGCCGCGCAGCTCGGCCACCCCGCCGAAGAGCCACAGCGTGATGCTGCCGACCTCCAGCCCGTTGCGCTTGGCGACGATCGCGTGGGAGACCTCGTGGGCGAGCAGGCCGAGGAAGAAGACGACCGCCGCGGCGAGCCCCGCGAGGACGTACGCGATCACGGGCCGGTCCGGGTAGGCCCGGGGGAACTGGTTGGCCGACAGCGCCCAGGCGATCAGCACGAAGATGACCAGGACGCTCCAGTTGACCCCGACCGGCACGCCCGCGATCCGGCCGAGCCGGAAACTCGCCCTCATGCCTCGGGACTACCCCCGAAAAGGGCTTCCATGCGTTGAAAAGTACGGCGCGGCTGGCAACGGCTGGATGGACGTCACCGGGTACTGGGTGCAGGAACTCTGACCGCTCTGGTGGCCTTGGGCGGGTGCCCCGGCTTCCCCGGGTCGCCCGCCGCCGCCGACGGGCCGGTGCTGATCACCGAAGGGGCCGGTGCCCCAGGGGATGAAGATCCTCGATGTCGACGCCGGTCCGGGGACAGGGGCGGAAGGCACGTCACACCCCTGGATGGCTTGAGTCGCCATGCCGACATCTGGGCATGGATGAGGGTCGCTCGTCGGGATAGTTGCGAGGGTGGCGGGCCTGACCCTTGAGAGCGACGATCCGTACCTCTGGCTGGAAGATCTTGGTGGGGCGGACGCGGTCCGGTGGGTGCGGGACCGCAACGCGGAGACCGTCGCCGCGTTGACCGGCGGCGAGGCGTTCGCCGCGCTGCGGGCCGAATTACGGCAGGTGCTCGACGCCGAGGACCGCATTCCCTATCCCGGGTGGCGTGGGGACGGCTTCTACTACGGCTTCTGGACCGACGCGGCGCACCCGCGCGGGGTGTGGCGGCGGACCACGCTCGACGAGTACCGCCGGCCCGAGCCGGAGTGGGATGTGCTGCTCGACGTCGACGCGTTGGCCGCCGAGGAGGGCGAGAACTGGGTCTGGAGCGGGGTGACGGTTCTGCGGCCCGACTACCGGCGCTGTCTGGTCAGCCTGTCCCGCGGCGGCGCGGACGCGGTCGTGGTGCGCGAGTTCGACCTGGCCCGCCGTGCCTTCGTCGAGGACGGCTTCACGCTGCCCGAGGCCAAGAGCGACGTCTGCTGGATCGACGCGGATCACGTCTACGTCGGCACCGACTTCGGGCCCGGTTCGCTGACCGCCTCCGGCCACCCACGCACCGTCCGACGGTGGCGGCGGGGCACGCCGCTGAGCGAGGCCGATGTCGTCTACGAGGGTTCCGCGGACGACGTCGCCGTGTACGCCTCGCACGACCCGACGCCCGGGTTCGAGCGCGACTTCGTGGGCCGCAGCCTGGACTTCTACCGCACGGAGAACTACCTGCTGACGGCGGCCGGCGAGCGGATCCGGATCCCTGTGCCGGAGGACGCCCAGTGGGACGTACGCCGGGAGTGGCTGCTGATCCGGCTGCGCTCGCCGTGGGCGGTCGGCGGGACGACCCATCCCGCGGGCGCCCTGCTGGTGACCCGGTTCGACGATTTCCTCGCCGGGGAGCGCGAGCTGGCGGTGCTCTTCCGACCGGACGACCGCACGGCGCTGAGCGACCACTCCTGGACCCGCAACCACCTGATCCTGGCCACCCTCACCGACGTGCGGAGCCGGCTGGAGGTGCTGACGCCGGACGGGACGGGGTGGCGGCGGGAGCCGCTCGCGGGGGTGCCGGAGTTCGACCACAGCGGGATCGTGCGGACCGACCCGGACCACAGCGACGCCTACCTGCTCGCCTCCGAGGGGTTCCTCCGGCCGGCGACGCTTCGGCTCGGCCACGTCGGCGGCCCGGTCGAGACCCTCAAGCGGGAGCCGGCGTTCTTCGACGCGGAGGGCCTGACGGTGCGCCAGTTCTTCGCCACCTCGGCCGACGGCACGCGGGTGCCGTACTTCGTGGTGGGGGATCCGCAGGCGCCCGCCGGGCCGACGCTGCTCACCGGGTACGGCGGGTATGAGATCTCCCAGACCCCGCACTACAGCGGAATCATCGGCCGGGGATGGCTGGCCCGGGGCGGCACCTACGTGGTGGCGAACATCCGGGGCGGCGGGGAGTACGGCCCGCGGTGGCACCGCGCCGCGCTGCGGGAGAACCGGCCCCGGGCGTACGAGGACTTCGCGGCGGTGGCGGCCGAGCTGGTGACACGCGGGATCACCACGCCGGCGCAGCTCGGCATCGAGGGCGGCAGCAACGGCGGGCTGCTCATGGGGGTGATGCTGACCCGCTATCCGTCGCTCTTCGGCGCGGTCGCCGCGAGCGTGCCGGTGCTGGACATGCGGCGCTACCACCGGCTGCTGGCCGGCGCCTCGTGGATGGCCGAGTACGGCGACCCGGACGAGCCGGCCGACTGGGCCTACCTGCGGGAATACTCGCCGTACCACAACGTCAGTGGCGGGTCGGCGTACCCGCCGGTCCTGCTGATCACCTCGACCCGCGACGACCGGGTGCATCCCGGGCACGCCCGCAAGATGGCCGCCCGGCTGCGGGAGCACGGCCACGACGTGTCCTACTACGAGAACGTCGAAGGCGGGCACGGCGCGGCGTCGAACAGCGAGCAGCGCGCCTTCATCTGGGCGCTGACGTGTGAGTTCCTGTGGCGGAAGCTGGCCGGACAGCCGCGCCAGCCTCTGCCGCGCCAGCTTCCGCCGGTCGACGTGCCGACGGTGGGTCCGGCCGGAGAATCCGGCGCCGACAGCTCACAGACGCGGGGGAGCAGCGTCCCCGCTGATCAGGGGCTCGAAGGATAGGGAAACGACCGATTACGCGGCGCGCGCCAGCGCCTAGCGTCGCGGCATGACGCTTCGACTGTTCCCGGCTGCGCCGGGTCGTGGCGCCACCAGGGCCCGTGTCGCGCTCGCGGTCACCTGCTGCGTGGCGCTCGTCGGCTGCTCGTCCACCCCGGGCGGCACCTCGACCGCCGGGGAGTCGCCCGAGTTGACGGCCCGCTACGGCCAGTCCCCGGCGAAGGATCCGTCCGGGTTCACGTACCAGCCGGACGTGGTCGTGGTCGACGGCGGCGCGGCGGCCGTCCGGTCGGTGAGCGGCGACGGGTTGGTCTGGACGATCGACGGCGGCGTGCGCGGCCTGGGCGACCTCGACGTGGGTGAGGTCATGTTCCTGACCTCGCGGGCGGTCGGCCGGGTCGCGGCGAAGGAGCGGGTCGGCGGCGACGTCGCGGTCACGCTCGTGCCGGTGCAGCCGCAGGAGGTCATCCGCGACGGCCGGATCAAGGTCGACGCCGCGATCGACGTCGCGGACATCGGCACCGACAGCATCGGCATCCAGGAGATCCCGGACCTGCCCGGCACCGTTGCGACCCCGGATCGGGCCGACACCGACCTGCGGCCGGTCAGCATGCCCGCCCGGGGTGCGCGGCAGTCGACGACCGTGTTCGCCACGGCCGGCGGCGCGGGCGTCGTCCGCGAGCCGGGCCTCGGCGCGGGAGCCGCGGCGCACCGGTTCGCCGCCGTGACGGTGCCACAACAGCCGGTCGGGAAGATCGCCGGGTCGGACCAGAAGCTGCCGTCGCCGGCCAAGGAGAAGCTGGACGTCGCCCTCAACGACTGGGGTGTGACGACGGCGCTCGACGCCAAGGGGCTGACCGTCTCGGTGTACCGCAAGGAAGGCAGTCACCTGAAGTTCGGCGCCGACATCACCCTCGGCTTCAAGACGCTGCGGCTGGCCACGGACGTCGCCCTGACCGGCGGGACCATGGTCACCAACCCGGTCGTCGCCCTGCACGGCCTCGAGTCGCTGGAGGTCAAGCTCCAGGCCGGGCTCGGCGGCGGCACCGACAGCAACTCCAAGGTGAAACTCGAGGTGCCGGCCGAGATCTTCAACAAACCGATCATGGTCAACGGCCTCCCGATGGTGCTGGTCGGCAAGGTGAAGCTGGTCGTCGAGACGGCGCTGACCGGGAAGAACTCGACGCTCACCGCGTCCGGCAAGTGGGGGCTGGTGGGAGCGCTCGGCATGCAGTCGGGCACGCCGCTGGTGCCCACGTTCAGCGTCATCACGAGCATGATGGACTCGATCAGCGGCATCACGCTCGGCCCGAGCGGGCTCGTGATCGCGCCGGAGTTCAAGTTCTCGCTGGGCTTCGGGGTGCCCGGGGCCTCCGCCGGCCCGTACGCGAAGTTCCGGTTCGCGGCGGGGGTGACCAACGGCTCGGCGTTCGGCGCTCCGCTGGCCCGGTGCACCCGGGTCGACCTGGTCATCAAGGGCGGCTTCGGCATGGGCATCAACATCGACGGCGAGTTGGGGAAGCTCATCGGTGATCGCCTTCCCGGCCGGCCCAAGTTCAAGGCCGACCTGGAGAGCGAGTTCCTGTGGGACATCGTGAAACGCTCGCAGACCATCCCCGACGTGCCGCTCTGCACCGGGGGCGGTTGACGCCGAGTAGGGTGGCTGCTCCGCGTCAGTCGGCGGTGCCGGCCGGAACCACCCAGGTCGTGGGCTGGCCGGTAATCGCGGTGATCAGGTCGAGGTCGCCGTCGTAGTGCAGGACGGTGGCTCCGTGTCGCTCGGCAGCCACTCAGCAGTCACCGCGCACGCTGTGCGTCCTTGGCGGTGCGGGCGCCGCCTTGATATCGAGGCCCGCAGGCCCGCCGATAGCGACCGTTTCCGACCACGCCGTCCGTCCCACACGCGCGGGGCATGATCAGGTTTCGGCGGGCGTGACGAGGCCGGTCTCGTAGGCCAGGACGACCGCCTGCGCACGGTCGCGAAGGGCGAGTTTGGCGAAGATCCGCGCCACGTGGGTCTTCACCGTCGCCTCGCTCAGGGTCAGCGCCTGGGCCAGTTCGGTGTTGGAGAGACCGCGGCCGAGGAGAGTCAGCACTTCCAGCTCGCGCGGCGTCAGCGCGGCGAGATCCCGGTGGATGGCGGGGGTCGGTCCGTCGCCGGCCGATTGGTCCGCGCCGGCGAAGCGCTGGACGAGCCGCCGGGTTATCGAGGGCGCGAGGAGGGCGTCGCCGGTGTCGACGAGGCGTACGGCGGCGGCGAGGTGGTCGGCGGTGACGTCCTTCAGGAGGAAGCCGCTGGCGCCAAGTGCCAGGGCGGCGTAGACGTAGCGGTCGAGGTCGAAGGTGGTGAGCATGAGCACCCGGCAGCGGGGGCCGTACTCCAGGATGCGTCGGGTTGCCTCGAGCCCGTCCATCGTCGGCATGCGGATGTCCATGAGCACGACGTCGGGGCGCAGCCGCCGCTCGGCCGCCACCGCCTCGACGCCGTCAGCGGCCTCGCCGACCACGTCGATGCCGCGGGCGGTGAGGATCAGCCGGAAGCCGGTGCGGATCAGCTCCTGGTCGTCGGCGATGAGCACACGCGGCGAGGGCAAGGGCGCCGGCCCGGGCGGCCTGGCAGGGGCGGGCTGGGCCTTCACGGGTGCTCCACCGGGATGCGGGCGCGGACCCGGTATCCGCCGCCGAGCCGCCGGCGGGCGTCGAGATCGCCACCGTAGACCGCGACGCGCTGTCGCAGCCCCAGCAATCCTCGCCCGGCGCCGTCTCCGGCGCGCGGGGCAGGCTGGTCGCCCGTCAGCACGCTGGGGCCCGTGGTGAGCACCTCCACCCGCAGTGAGTGCTCGGCGTAGCGGATCGTCACCTCCGCCTTGCCTCCGGCGCCGTGCTTCAGCGCGTTCGTCAGTGCCTCCTGGACGATGCGGTATGCGGTGACGTCGATCCCGGACGGCAGTGGCCGGGGCTCACCGGAGATGCGCACCTCTGCCGGCAGGCCGGCGAACGCGATTCGGTCGATCAATGGGCTGAGCCTGCTCAGGCTGGGCTGCGGTGCCAGATCGGCTCCGTCCGTGCCATCGGCGCCGTCCGCCGGGGGTGCCAGCAGGCCGAGCAGATGCCGCAGCTCGGTCATCGTGGTCCTTCCGGCGCCTTCCACTGCCGACAGCGCCGCTGCGGCCTCCTCGGGCATGGTCGCGAGCACCTCGCGTGCGGCGGCGGCCTGCACGATCATGAGGCTCACGTTGTGGCTGACGATGTCGTGCAGTTCCCGGGCGATGCGGGCACGTTCGGCGTCGACCGCGGTCCGGGCCGCGCTCTCCCGCTCCCGTTCAAGGAGCCAGCCCCGCTCCTCCAGCGCCCGACGGTGCTCGCGCCGGGCCCGGACGAGTGCGATACCGAGCCATACCGCGGTCGCGCAGGCTGCGACGAGCGCGCCGACCAGCCACACCGCCCCCAATCCCACCCAAGAATCTTCGCAAACGCGGATCGGCGCCACATCATCCCCGGTGTCCAGCCGGGTACATCCCTGGGATGACAGCCCCGACGGTTTACATCCCGGGACCGACGGCCGGGCGCTACCCGCGGCCATAGCGTGCTGCCATGACCACTGACACCTGCGTCGTACGGCTGGACAAAGTCCGCAAAGAGTACGGCGACACGACCGCCCTCGACGGCGTGTCGCTCGAGATCCGCACCGGTGAGGCGGTGGCGGTGATGGGCCCGTCGGGCTGCGGCAAGTCCACCATGCTGAACATGATCGCCGGGTTGGACCGGCCGACATCCGGGTCGGTGCGCGTTCATGACGAGGAGCTGGGCCGGCTGGACGAAACGAAGCTGGCGCTGTTCCGGCGGCACCGGATCGGCATGATCTTCCAGTTCTTCAACCTGCTCGACGACCTGTCGACGATCGACAACGTGGCGCTCGCCGCCCAGCTGACCGGTACCAAGGCGGGCCCGGCACGCAAGCGGGCCATGGAACTGCTCGACGAACTCGGCATCGCCGACCGGCGTAACGCGTATCCGGCGGCTCTCAGTGGCGGCGAGCGCCAGCGCGTCGCGGTGGCCCGGGCCCTGATGAACCGCCCGGCACTGCTGCTCGCTGACGAGCCGACCGGTGCCCTGGACAGCCGCTCCGGCGAGCAGGTGATGGACCTGCTGCTGGACCTCAACCAGATCGGACAGACCCTGCTCATCGTTACCCACGACGAGCGGCTCGCGACGCGGTGTGCCAGCCGTGTGGTCGAACTGGCCGACGGGCGGATCACCCGCGAACGCAGTCTGGAACGCGCATGAGTGCCGTGTGGCGGGCCTCGCGGGCCGCAGTCCGGCGACGCCGGGTGCAGACGTTCGTCATCGGCCTGGTCGTCCTGCTCTCCACCACGACGATCGTCGTGGCGCTGGCGCTGCTCGAGGCGTCCTCGGCGCCGTTCGACCGCGCCTTCGCCAGGCAGCAGGGGCCACACGCGATCGCCGTGTACGACCTCGCCAAGGTCAACGACGCGCAGCTCACCGGCCAGCGAACCGGCGTGGCGGCCGCGGCGGGACCGTTCGGGCAGGTAACGCTCGACCTTACCGAGGGCGGCGGGCCGGGCCCACGGGGTCCGCTGACCGTCGTGGGACGCGCCGACCCGGGCGGCTCGGTGGACCGTCTCGACCTCTGGCAGGGGCGCTGGCCCACAGCCCCCGGTGAGATCGTCCTCAACCAGCCCGATCCCGGCGCCGACCCAAGGGGATTCCCGCCGGACAGCGGAGAAATGACCCTCGGCGGCAAGCGGTACACCGTCGTCGGCCGGGCTCACAGTCTCAGCCAGACCGCTGACGCCTGGGTGTCACCGGAACAGATGACCGCGCTGCACCCCACGTCGGCCCAGATGCTCTACCGGTTCACCGGTGACGTGTCGACGAAGCCCGCTGTCCACGCCGACCTGGCCGCCGTCACGGCCAGCCTGCCGGCGGGCGCGCTGATCGCCGCGCAGCCGTATCTCGTCGTCAAGGAGAAGGTCGCCTCGGACATCGGCGTGTACGTGCCGTTCCTCGCCACGTTCGGCATGCTCGGACTGATCGTCGCGGTCGTCATCGTGGGCAACGTGGTCAGCGGCGCGGTCGTCTCCAGCTTCCGGCACATCGGGATCCTCAAGGCGCTCGGATTCACACCACGCCAGGTTGTCGCCGTCTACCTCGTCATGGTGTCGGTACCCGCCCTCATCGGCTGTGTCCTCGGCACCGTCGTCGGCACCCTCGCCGCCCAGCCGCTGCTGAGCGACGGGTTCCAGGGCCTCGGACTCGACGTCGGCATCAACGTCGGCGTCTGGATCTGGGCCGCCGGGCTGGGCGGCGTGCCGGCACTCGTCGCCCTGGCGGCGTTCGTGCCCGCCGTCCGGGCACACCGGCTGTCAGCCGCCGAGGCGATCAGCGCCGGCAGCTCCCCACGGACCGGGCATGGGACGCGGATCCAGCGCTGGCTCGCCGGTGTCCGGCTGTCGCGTCCGGTCACCCTCGGGCTGGGCCTGCCGTTCGCGCGACCGGGCCGGACCGCCTTCACCGTCGTGGCCGTCCTGCTCGGCGTGACCACCGTGACGTTCGCGACCGGGTTGGCCGACACGTTGACCCGGATCTCCACGATCGAAGACCGGGCCTCGGGACAGATCGGGGTCCGGCCGTCAGACGGCCGGACGCGGATCGCCCCCGAAGGTCAGCTGCCGCCCACGGGGCCGCAGGCCACCACCACTCGGACCGACGCCCAGGTCGAGCAGCTGCTGCGCGGGCTGCCGGACGTCGCCCGGGTCACCCCCGTCTTCAGACTGCCGGTCCCCGCCCTCGGGCAGACCCAGCCGCTGACCGTCAACTTCGTCCGCGGTGACTACTCGTCGATGGGGTACCAGGACGAGCTCACCGCCGGACGCTGGATGACGCGGGTGCACGAGACAGTCGTGCCGTCGGAACTCATGCGTGAGCGCGGACTGAACGTCGGAGACAAGCTCACCCTGGAGCTTGGCGGACGGCGGACGGTGCTGACCGTGATCGGCGAGACGATGGACGGCGCGCCCGGACCGCCCGGCATGTTCGTGGACTGGCGCGTCCTCACCGAACTCGCACCGGACCGCGCCGTCAAACCACACGAGGTGTACTACCAGGTCCAGCTCAAGACCGGTGGCAACGTCGCGGCGTACGTCGCCGCGGTCAAAGCGGCCGACCCGGGGATCGACGCGTGGGACACCTCCCAGCTCAGCGACTTCGCGGTGACCGTGATCGGCTTCTCGTCGGTGCTCTCGCTACTGCTGTCCACCGTCGCGGCCCTCGGCGTCTTCAACACGGTCGTGCTCAACGTCCGAGAACGCCGCCGCGACCTCGGCATGCTCAAGTCGATCGGGATGACGCCGCGCCAGGTCGTCACGATGGTGCTGACGTCGATGGCCGTCGTCGGCGCGGCCGGCGGTGTGCTCGGCATCCCCCTGGGGATCGTCGCGCACAGGTACATCGTGCCGACCACCGCCGACGCGGCCCGGATCGCCATCCCACACTCGGTGCTGGAGGTGTGGCAGGCGCCGACGCTCGCGCTCATGGCCCTCGCTGGCGTCGTGATCGCGCTCCTCGGTGCACTGGTCCCGGCCCGCGGCGCGGCCCGGCTCACGATCGCCGAGGTGCTCCACACCGAGTGAGCTGTCGGCTCGGGGCCTCTGGACGCAGGTACCGCAAGCCCCGAGCTGACAGGGTCGGAAGCAGGCAGTGGTGAACTTCTGCTACCGGAAGCGCTCGTCCGGACGGTTGCGTTCGGTGCGGGCGGCGTCGATGCCGTCAGGCCGTCGGGGGTGGGGTGGGCAGCTCGTCGACCACCACCACCTCGGTGCCGGGGCGCACCTCGGCCAGCAGTTTCCGCTGCCCGCTCTTGGTCAGCCGGATGCAGCCGTTGGTGGTCTTCTTGCCCAGCTCGCCGTCGTGGTACCAGCTGTGTATGCCGATGTGCGCCCCGCGCAGGCTGGCCGGCACCGACTCCGGGTCGTCGGGCACCGCGCCGAGGGCGAAGATGTCCACGCCCCCGTACACGTCCTGCGGCGGCGGGGTGCGGCCGAGGACGAAGGTCCGGCCCAGCGGGGTCTCCTGGCCGCGCTGGCCGAGGCTGATCTCCCAGGACTGGACGGCCTGGCCGGCGCGGTACCAGGTCAGCCGGTGCGGCCTGCGCTCGATCACGAGCTGGTCGCGCAGCGGCACGGTGGTGAAGCCGCCGGGCGGCAGCCAGGCGAGGGTGCGGTTGGCCGAGGGGAGCAGCACGGCCGTCCAGCCGGCGCGCCGCTGGGCGATCGGCATGGTCAGCTCAACGCCGTTGATGGTGGGGGCGAGGAAGGCCAGCGGCCGCCCGCCGGGGGCGGTGTAGGCGGCGATCTCGCGGGTCGGGTGCAGGCCCTCGGTCAGCGGCGTGGTGTCCAGGGTGTCCGGGTCGGCCGGGAATCCGGTGGGTGCCGGGTCGTAGTCGACCACCGGCAGGTCGTCGGGCGCGGGCGCGGCGACGGGCACCCGCTCCGGCGTCGGGGCCGCGCTGCTCGGCGCGGCGACGGTCGGCGTGGGCGGCGCGACGACCGGAGGTGCGGAGGGCGTGCGGTAGGTCAGTGCCCAGCCCGTGGCCCCGACGGCCGCCAGCAGCAGGGGTACGCCCACGGCGACGGCCAGCAGGCCCGCCCGTCGCCGGATCATTCGGTCAAAACGCACAAAGTCACTGTAACGGGTGGGGAGCGACGAAGCCCCGCCCTGGCCGGAAAGTCGACCGGGGGCGGGGGCCGTCGGTGGGGTGGCGGGTCAGCTGAGCCGGGCGCCGACGTGGATGGCGACGGCGTCGTGGGCGGGTATGTTCGCGGCGAACCAGCCGTTGCCGTCCACAGTGATCACCGGCCCGCTGCACGTGCCGTTGGCGAAGGTGCCGTGGATGACGTCGCAGTAGCGGCCGGCCGGCAGCCCGGCGTGGTAGGACCGGCCGGTGATCGCGTGGTCCTCGTCGTTGACCGTCAGATAGCCCTTGCCGGCGCGGCTGAAGGCGATGTGGTTGTTGCCGTTGTCGTACCAGTTGGCGACGCCGGCGCCCTCGGTGGCGTTGCGGAAGCCGACCATGTTGGCGATCACCGGCCAGCGGTGCTCGCACTCCCAGCCGGAGTAGCAGGTGGTGTCCAGGGTCCGGCCCGAGCCGTCCGAGGGCGGGCCCTGGTCGCGCTGGCTGAACGTATAGCTCGACATGACCGTCGGGGAGCCGTACGGCCAGCCGAGCATGAACGCGTTGGCCAGCGCGTAGATGCCCCGGTCGCGGTAGGTCAGCACGCCGCCCACGTCGCGCTGGGTGTCGTGGTTGTCCATGAAGACCGCCGCCGAGCCGCTGGGCAGGTGCCCCCAGCCCTCGCCGAAGTTGCGCAGGTAGGCGAGCTTCTCGGAGCGGAAGACCCGGGCCAGGTCCTTGCCGTAGCGGAACTCGTGCACGTCGCCGTTGCCGGTGTACTCACCCGGCTGGATCGGCTCGCCGGCCCCGTGGATGACCTCCTGCACCAGGTACGCCGGGCGGGACAGCTTGCCCTTGATGGCGGCGATGTCGGCGGCCGGCATGTGCTTGCTGGCGTCCATCCGGAAGCCGTCGACGCCGAGCGAGAGCAGGTCGTTGAGGTAGCCGGCGATCCGTGTCCGGACGTAGTCCGACTCGGTCTTCAGGTCGGCGAGGTTGACCAGCTCGCAGTTCTGCACCTCCCAGCGGTCGTTGTAGTTGGCGATGTCGTCGCCGCCGTTGCGACCGCAGTGGTGGAAGTCCTGGGTCTGGTAGATCCCGGGGTAGTCGTAGTGGCCGTACGACGAGCCGGCCCACCCGGTGCCGCCGTTGTCCTGCCCGGACATGTGGTTGACCACCGCGTCCACGATCACCTTCACCCCGGCGGCGTGGCAGGCGTCGACCATCGACTTGAACTGGGCGCGGGTGCCCTTGCGGGACTCGATCCGGTAGCTGACCGGCTGGTAGGCCAGCCACCACTGCGAGCCCCGGACGTGTTCCTGGGGCGGGGAGACCTGGACCCAGCCGTAGCCCCGGGGGCCGAGGGTGGTCCCGCACTCGGTCGCCACCGAGGCCCAGTTCCACTCGAAGAGGTTGGCGATGACCTTCTTGCTGCCGGCCGGGGCCGCGGCCGCCGGGGGCGCCGTCGCGGCGGTGGGGACGATCAGGCCCGCGATCACGCCGAGGGCGACGATCGCCGACAGACGTCGACGTCTCTGCATCGGAGGACTCCTGACGGGGTGCGGGGGCGGGGCGGCGGCGGGCCGGGGGAGGGCCCGATGCTGCCGGAAAGTTGCAGCCCGGTCTGAAAGTTTCCGAAAGATTACAAGCGCGTTGCAGTGACTGTCAACGCATGCACATGCGTCACTGTGTTGTCGTGAAGTGAAGGGCAGTCGCGCCGTCCGTGCGGGCGGCACCGCGGCTCGCCACGGCCGAGTCGCCCCCGCCCGCGGCAGACGCGAGGCGGGGGCGAGGGCCGAAGGTCAGCGGGCCGGCGTGAGGCGGTCGGTGCCCAACCGGTCGCGGAGCACCTCCGGCACCAGCACCGAGCCGTCGGGCTGCTGGAACTGCTCCAGGATGGCCGGGAACAGGCGGCTGGTGGCCAGCGCCGACCCGTTGAGGGTGTGCACGAAGCGGGTCTGCTTGCCGCCCGGCTCCCGGTAGCGGATGGCCGCCCGGCGGGCCTGGTAATCGCCGCCCCAGGAGACCGACGAGACCTCCTTGTACTTGCCCGTGCTCGGCATCCACACCTCGATGTCGAGGGTCTTCCGCATCGCGGCGCTGGCGTCGCCGGCCGACAGCAGGGTGCGCTGGTAGTGCAGGCCCAGCGCCTCGACCAGGCTCTCCGCGTGGCCGACCATCGCCTCCAGCGCGGCGTCGGCCTGCTCGGGCAGGGTGAACTGGAAGATCTCCACCTTGTTGAACTGGTGGCCCCGCACCGTGCCGCGCTCGTCCGAGTGTGAGCCGGCCGCCTCGCGCCGGTAGCACGGGGTGTAGGCGAACACCCTCAGCGGCAGCTTCGCGGTGTCCAGGATCTCGTCCTGGAACGCCCCGAGGATCGCGGTCTCCGCCGTGGGCAGCAGGAACTGCCCGCGCGGCGCGGACTGCCGGTCCAGGTGGTAGACGTCGTCGTAGAACTTGGGGAACTGGCCGGCGGCGAAGCCGGCGGTGTCCAGCAGCAGGTGCGGCGGGAGCAGGAACTCGTAGCCGGCCTCGATGTTCCGCTCGATCAACCAGTTGACCAGCGCCCACTCCAGCCGGGCGCCCAGGCCCGTGTACATCCAGAAGCCGGAGCCGCCGAGCTTCACGCCGCGCTCGTGGTCGACCAGACCCAGCGCGCGGCTCAGCTCCACGTGGTCGCGGACCTTCTCGATGGCCGGCGGCGCACCGAAGGTCTTGACGACCCGGTTCGCCTCCTTGCCGCCGCCGACCACGTCGTCGGCCGGGAGGTTGGGCAGCTCGCTCATCCGGTCGCGCAGCCGGGTCTGCACCTCGTCGAGCTGACTCTCCAGCTCGGCGAGCTGCTTGCGCTCGGCCTCCGGGGCGGTCACCTGCGGCTCGGTGCCGGCCCGCTTCGCCTGTGCGTACGCGCGCGCCTCGGCCTTGCGGCGCTGCCGCTCGGCGTCGATCCCACTGATCAGGGCACGGCGTTCCTGGTCGAGCCGCTGGATCTCGTCCAGGGCGCGGGTGACCTCGGCGGGATCCAGTCGCTTCGCCAGCGCGGTCTCCACCGCCTCGCGATCCTTCCGGATCAACTCCATGTCGAGCATGCTGCTCCGTACGCCTCCGTCCGGACGTCAGGTGGACCCACCGATGCTACCGTCGCGGCCCGGTCGCGCCCCGGGCCGGGCCGGACACCGCCCGCCGCCCCCACGACCGCCCCGCGCGGCGCGACCCGCGAGCCCGACGTGCTCGCCCTCGTGTAAGGAAGGGTCCCTTGCAATCGCCAGGCGATTGCAAGGGACCCTTCCTTACACCTCAGAGCCGGATCGGCATCAGGATGGAGAAGGCGTCGGCGTCGTCGGGGCGGCGGACGGCCAGCGGCGCGATCGGGCCGTCCAGCTCCAGCAGCAACTGCCCCGGGCCGGCGGCGTCGAGGGCCTGGAGCAGGTAGTCGCCGTTGACGCCGACCCGGAACGCGTCCTCCTCCCCGGCCAGCTCGTCGGCCCCGAGCAGCCGCACCCCGCCCCGGCCGTCCGGCCCGAGCACGGTCACGGCGAGCGGGGCGCCGTCGTGCCGCCGGCTGACGACGGGGGCGTCGGCGCTGGTCAGGGCCGACCGCAGGGCGGCGGCGTCGACCGTCAGCCGGTGCGCCGGCCCGTCGCCGGGGGCGGCGCGCAGCAGGCGGGCGTAGTCCGGGAAGTCGTACGGCAGGACGGCGGCGTCGACCGTACGGCCGGCGACGGAGACCGAGATCGCGCCGCCGGCCACGGTCAGGCGTGCCTCGGGGGTGCTCCCCGCGCCCGTGTCGAGCAGGGCCCGCGCCTCGTCGACGAAGGCGACGGGGGCGAGCACCCGCGCCGGCGGCCCGTCGACCCGGCCGGCCGCCCGGGCCAGGGCCATCCGGTGCCGGTCGGTCGCCACCAGCCGTACGCCGTCGCCGTCGGCGTCGAACAGCACGCCGGTCAGCACCGGCAGGTCGGGGTCGGTGCCGACCGCGAAGCGGACCGCGTCCACGGCGGCGGCCAGGTCGACACGGGACAGGACGAGGCGGGTGGCCATGGGGCGCTCCTCGGGATCGATCAGCGTACGGATCCGGGAGAGTTCGCGGCGGGCGTCGGCGAGGCCGTCCTCCAGGCGGCGCAGGTGCGCGTCCAGCAGGCGGTGCACCTCGGCGGGCGCGGACCGCAGCGCGGCGGCGATCTCGGCCACCGGCATGCCGACCCGGCGCAGCCCGGCCACCAGCCGGGCGGGCGCCACCTGGTCGCCGGTGTACCAGCGGTAGCCGGTGACCGGGTCGACCCGGGCGGGGGTCAGCACCCCGGCCGAGTCGTAGAACCGCAGGGCGCTCACGGTCAGCCCGCTGGCCCGGGCCAGCTCGCCGATGCTGCGCAGGTCGCTCTCCACGGCGGTGATCCTGTCGTCTCAACCTGGTCGAGGGTCAAGCCACCGACCGCCCGGGCCGCCGGTCGTGTCCGGCCTCGTCGCCGGTCACGTCGGCCGGTCGGTCGGGGCCCACGGGTCAGCGGGGCTCGTCGAGCACCCGGAACGTCATCCCGGCCCGCACCAGCCGGTCCAGCAGCGCGTCGCCCATCGCGGTCACCGGCGTGACCTGGCCCGAGGTGGCCGGCAGGTCGTCGGTGGCCAGGCAGAGCGCGGACTCGGCGAGCATCTTCGCCGTCTCGTCGTACCCGGGGTCGCCGCCGGCCACCTCGGTCAGCACGCGCCGGCCGCCGCCGGTGCCGACGAACCGGACCCGGAACCAGGACTTCGCCCGCTGCCGCGGCGTCGGCCCCTGCCCGGCGGCGAGCCGGCCGAGCAGCCAGCGCCGGGCCGGCGGCAGCTGCACCAGGCCGACCAGGCCACCCAGCCCGACCGCGCCCGCCAGCACCGTGGGCAGCCGCTTCACGGCGGCGAAGTGCCGGTAGCGGAAGTCCGGGCCGTACTCGGGGCGGGCGGCGGCGGAGCGGCGTACCACCTGCGGGTCGATGGTCGGCAGCGGCACCGTCCACATGCCCAGCGCCCTGTCGCGGCCGACCCGCCCGGGCACCGCGCGGGCCCGCCGCCCCGTCGGGCGCGGCTCGACCTGCCGGCGCTCGCGCGCCGCCCGGGACGTCTCGGCCCGCCGGGAGAAGGCGAGCAGCGCCGAGTGGTACGTGCCGGCGGAGAACCGCCCGCCCGCCCGGACGAAGCCGTCGACGGTGATCGGCACGCCGGCCGGCAGGTGCCTGAGCGTGAACCAGACGCCCAGGTCGTGCGGGACCGAGTCGAAGCCGCAGGCGTGCACCAGCCGCGCCCCGGTGCGCACCGCCTCGTCGTGGTGGCGCACGTACATCAGGTCGACGAACTCCGGTTCGCCGGTGATGTCCAGGTAGTCGGTGCCGGCGCGGGCGCAGGCGGCGACGAGCGGCTCCCCGTGGTGGACGTACGGGCCGACGGTGGTGGCCACCACCCGGGCGCTCTCGGCCACCGCCCGCAGCGAGGCGGCATCGGTGACGTCCGCGGTGAGCAGGGGCAGCCCGGCCAGGGACGGGTCGATCGCGGCCAGCCGGTCCCGGACGGCGGCGAGCTTGCCGGGGTTGCGCCCGGCGAGGGCCCAGCGCAACCCGGGCGGGACGTGGCGGGCGAGGTACTCGGCGGTCAGCCCGCCCGTGAAGCCGGTGGCCCCGAACAGGACGACGTCGTACGCCCGCTGCTCACGCATCCGCCGAGTCTGCCACCCACGACGCCGGTCGGTCGACGGCGGAGCGGTCCGCGCGGAGCACCTCGCCGGTCTCGGCGAGCTGCTTGACCTCCCGCAGCGCCTGGCGGATCAGCAGCCCCGGATCGTCGCCGACGAGGTGGGCGGCGAGTCCGGTGGGGGTCGCGCCGGCCAGCGGCCGCGCGGCCAGTTCCGTGCCCCGGCAGCCGGGCGCCGGGCGCAGCTCCACCTGCACCGCGCCGCCGAGCCGGCGCAGGGGCTCCGGCCAGCGTCCGCCGGGCAGCACCTCGCCGGGCGCGCGGTCGACGGTCACCACCTGCCAGCGCGCGGGCCGCGGGTCGGCTCCGGCCGCACGGGGACAGGTCCGTCCCTGCCGGCGTACGGCCAGCGCCCGCAGCGCCGCCCCGGCCGCCGTGGCGAGGGCGAGCCCGGCTCCGGCCATCCCCGCGATGCGTCCCACCGGTCCCTCCGTCCTCGCGCGTCCACCTCGGTGTCCTCCGTCCCACCGGCCCCCCGGGTCGCGCGCCGTCGGGCGCGGCCGGTCGCCCGCGTGCCACCAGGGTCGCCGTGGCCCGGGTGACGCAGGCTCCCCCCGAAGGGGTGAACCGGGCCCGGCCGGGTAACCGCCCGCCGCATGGCCTGGGGAGTGGACGCGTCCGTGGGGGTGGGGCCGGATGTCGGAGCACGTACGGGACACCGGGGTCGTCGCGGTCGCGGGCGGGCCGGCGGGGGCGCCGCTGCTGGCGTCCCGGCTGAGCCCGGCCGCGCCGCCGGAGCCGCTGCTGTTGCGGCCCCGGCTGCTGCGGGCGCTGGACGCGGGGACGGCCGGCCCGGTCACCCTGGTCTGCGCCCCGGCGGGGTGGGGCAAGACGACGCTGCTCGCCTCCTGGTTCCGGGCTGCCGGGGAGGCCGGGTGCCACCCGGGCCGGACGGGGGAGGGGCCGGTGACGGCCGCGGCCGAGGGCGCCCGGGACACGGTGGCGTCCGGCGCGAGCCCCGGCGACTTCGGCGCGGCGGAAGCCCCGGCGGGGCCCGTCCGGCCGTTGCCGGCGTGGGTGTCGGTGGAGGCCGGCGACGACGGGGACCGGCTCTGGTCCTACCTGGCGGCGGCGCTGCGCGCGGCCGCCGATCCCGCCGACGACGCGCCGGGTCCGCCCGTGCCCGACCGCTCGCCCCGCCCCGACCAGCTGGAGGTGCTGGCCGCGGCCCTCGCGGCCCGGGAACGGCCGGTGCTGCTGGTCCTGGACGACCTGCACCGGATCACCGACCCGGCGGCGCTGACCGGGCTGGACTTCCTGCTGCGCCACGCCGAGCAGCGGCTGCGGCTGGTGGTCGGCGCGCGTGGCGGGCTGCCGCTGGCCGTGCACCGGCTGCGGCTGGCCGGGGAGCTGACCGAGATCGGTCCCGAGGAGCTGGCCTTCACCGGCGACGAGGTTGCCGACCTGCTGACCGCGCACGGGGTGACGCTGCCGGCGGCCGGGGTGCGCCGGCTGCGGGAGCGGACCGGCGGCTGGCCGGCGGCGCTGCGGTTCGCGTCGCTGGCGCTGCGCGGGCAGCCCGACCCGGCCCGCTGGGCCGAGCAGTTCGGCGGCGACCAGCCGGATGTCGCCGGTTACCTGCGCGAGGAGGTGCTGGCCGGGCTGGCGCCGGAGGCCCGGGACGTGCTGCGGCGTTCCGCCGTGGCCGACGCGGTCTGCGCCGGGCTCGTCGACGCGCTCACCGGGCGGGCCGACGGCGAGCAGGCGTTGGCGGCCCTGGCCGGCGACGGCGGGCTGCTCCGCAGCGACGACAGCCGCCCGCCCTGGTACCGCTGCCACCCGCTGCTGGCCGACCTGCTGCGGGCCGAGCTGGGCCGGCTGCCCGCCGACGAGCTGCGCGACCTGCACCTGCGGGCGGCCGGCTGGTACGCCGACAACGGGCGGCCCGCCGACGGGCTGCGGCACGCGCTGGCCGGCGGGGACTGGGACCGGGCCACCGAGCTGTTCGTCACCCGCTGGCCGGAGCTGGTCCCGTACGACCGGGACGAGCCCGGGGGACCGGCGCCCGCCCCCCCGCCGCCGGAGGCCGTGCGGCGCGACCCGGAGCTGGCGCTCGCCTGCGCCGCCGAGCGCGCCGGGGCCGGGGACGCGACCGCGGCCACCGGGCACCTGCGCGCCGCCGTGGACGCCGCCCGGTCGCTGCCGGCGCCGCGCCGGGACCGGTTCCGTCGGCTGGTCGCCGCGCTGGAGGTCACCCTGGCCCGGTTGGCCGGCGACCCCGAGGCGGTACGCGCCGCCGCCGCCCGGCTGCTCGCCGGCCGCCCCGCGCCGGGCTCGACGGTTCCGTCCTCGCCACCGGCGACCGGCGCTCCCGCGACGGACGCATCCCCGACCGGTGTGCCCCCGACCGGCGTGCCGACAACGGGCGGGCCCATCGGCGGCCCGACCGGCGTGCTCGCGACGGGCGGGCCGACCGGTGTGTCCCCGACCGGCCGGGAGCGGCTGGGAACCGCCGCCTGGCCGCTCGCCCCGGGGCCGGCACTGCCGGTCGAGCCGCGCGGCGACGCCGTCGAGGACGCCGACGTGCGTGCCGTCGCCGGCACCGCGCTCGGGCTGGCCGACCTGGCCGACGGCGACCTGGCCGCCGCCGGGTCCGCCTTCGCCCGGGCGCTGGCGGCGGCCCGGGACGCGGGGCGGCCGCGTACCGAGCTGGTGTGCGCCAGCCGGGCGGCGCTCCTGCACGCCGTGCGGGGCGAGCTGCGGACCGCCGAGGCGCTGGCCCGGGACGCCCTGGCCATGCCGCCGTGCCGGGGCTGGTCGTGCCGGGAGGACTGTGCGCACGGGTACCTGGCGCTGGCCCTGGTCGCGCTGCACCGCGACCAACCCGAGGAGGCGGAGGCGCACCTGGCGCTGGCCGCGCCGGCCACGGGCGAGTCGACCGTGGCGGCGACGGCGGCGCTGTGCCGGGCGGGCCTGCTGCGGGACGCCGGCGACCTGCCCGGTGCGCACCGGGCGCTGGCCGAGGCCCGGGAGCGGCTGGCCGACCGGCCGCGGGCCGCCGAGCTGGCGTCCTGGCTGCTGGCCGCCGAGGCGGACCTGCGCGGCATCCGGGGCGACCTGGACACGGCCCGGCACCTGCTCGCCGACCGGGTCCGGGACGGGGCCGACCCGCCGCTGGCGATCGCGCTGGCCCGGGTGGAGCTGCGCGCCGGCGACCCGCGCGCCGCCGGGTACGCGCTGCCCGACTGGGAGGCGCCCGGGGCGGCCGACTGGCCGCTGCCCGTACGCCTGGACGCGGCGGTGCTGGACGCGGTGCTGGCGCGGCGGGCGGGCGACGACCGGCGGGCCGGACGGGTGCTGGAGCGGGCCCTCGACCTGGCGGGCCCGGAGGGATTCCGGCGGGCGTTCACCCGAGCCGAACCCGGGGTCCGGGACCTGCTCGCCGCCCACCTCGACGCGGGCACCGCCCACTGGCCGACCGTCAGCGACCTGGTCCGGGGCGCCGACACGCCGCCCGACCGGACTTCGGCGGACCAGCGCCCGGCGGCGCTGGACGAGCCGCTGACCGAGCGCGAGCTGACCATCCTGCGCTATCTGCAGAGCATCCTGTCCAACGTGGAGATCGCCGCCGAGTTGTCCCTGTCGGTCAACACGGTCAAGACCCACGTGCGCAACATCTACCGCAAGCTCGACGCCACCCGCCGCCGCGAAGCCGTCCGCCGCGCCCGCGACCTCCACCTGATCTGACCGCGTGGGCGGGTGGGTCAGGGGTTGGCGGCGGCGTCGACCGCGGCCAGGAGGTCCGCGAGGTCGTAGCCGGCGTCGTGGCGGACCCCGTTGACGAACAGGGTCGGGCTGGCCTCGACGCCGCTGCGGATGCCGCCGACGAAGTCCCGCCGTACCCGGTCGCCGTGCGCCTGCCGCTCCACCTCCGCGTTGACCTCGTCGGCGGGCAGGCCGAGCTGCGCGACGCCGAGCGACAGGTGCACCGGGTCGAGCTGGTCCTGGTGCTCGTAGAGCCAGTCGTGCATCGCCCAGAACCGTCCCCGCCGCCCGGCCGCCTCGCTGGCCTCGGCGGCGTGCTCGGCGTACGGGTGCATGTTGGTGATCGGGAAGTGCCGGTACGCCAGCCGCACCGTCTCGGCGCGCTGCCGTAGCACCTCCCGCAGGTTCTGGTACGCGGCCCCGCAGAACCGGCACTGGAAGTCGCCGTACTCGACGATCGTCACCGGCGCGTCCACCGGCCCGCGGACGTGGTCGTGCTCGGTCACCGGGGTCCGTAGGCGGGCGGTGACCTGCAGTGGTGTGGTCATCCGGTCGTCACCCGCCGATCCGTGCCGAGGCGCTCCGGCGCGAGCAGCCGGCCGTCGTCCGCCCGCCGGAGGCGTGCGGCGCCGGGCCGGGTGGCCGGCGGGCGGGACCCGGGCGCGGCGCGCCCGGCACGGGTCGACCCCTTCGGATCAGTCATGTCTCCCAGGCTGGCCCGGGGCGGGGTGAGGGCGGCTCACCCCGCCCGGGTGGTTCGGCCCGCGTGCCCGTCGGGCCACGTCGGAGGCCTCGCCGCCGGGGTCGGGGGCCGACCGGGGCACGGCGGCTCAGGCCAGCACGGGGGCGACCGCGATGTGGTTCTGCACCTCCCGGATGCCCGGGGCACACCAGGCGGTGCGTTCCACCTCCGCCCGCTCCGGCATCGAGTGGACCAGCCCGCCGAGCACCACCGTGTCGCCGTGCACCCGGACGGTGATCCGTTCCGCCTCGGTGGCCCGGTTGCGGGCCAGCGCGTCGACGATCCGGGCGGCCAGGGCGTGCCCGTCCGGCCGGATGGCGGGGCGGACGGTGATGCCGTTGCTGACCCCGCGTACGCCGGTCAGCCGGGCCACCGCCCGTTCGGCGGCGCGGCGCTGGTACTCCCAGTCCACCTCGCCGTGCAGCGTCACCCAGCCCTGCGAGACCGTCACGTCGAGCTGCTCCAGCGGGACGAAGGCGTCCCACTCCAGCGCGTGCCCCGCCGCCGCCGCGATGTCCGGGTCGGCGCGTTCGGCGCCGGTGCCGATGCGTACCGCGAGGTCGTTGGCGACCGCCCGGACGCGGGCGACCCGGTGCGCCGCCCGTTCGGCGGCCCACTTCTTGGCGTAGCTGTCGACCCGACCGGTCAGCGTGACCACGCCCTCGGAGACGGTCACGCCGATCTCGTGCGGTCGCACCCGGGGTTCCCAGGTCAGCTCGTCGAGGACGGCGGACTGGATGTCCTGGTCGGTACGGGTGATCGTCTCGATGGCCATCTGTCACTCCTCACGGGATAGCTGCCTGTGCACACGGGCCCGCCGGGACCGATCCTGGCGCGGGCGGGGGTGAGCGACCCTCACCCGACCCGGGTGGCTGTGCCCTGTCCGGGAGGTACGGCGCGGGCCCCGGCCGACCCTCAGGGGTCGACCGGGGCCCGCGCGGTGTGCCCGTAGGTCGGGGTGAGTCAGCCGTCGAGGCCGACGGGGGAGTTGGGACGGTCCACGTCGACGAACTCGATGTCGTCCGCCGCCCGGTCGTCCCGGCTGCCGGCGGCCCGCGCGGCGGTGCCGGCGGCCCAACCGATCGCCGCGCCGACCAGCGCGGCGCCGATCAACAGAGTCCAGGGCAGCGCGGGGCGGCGGCCGGCGAGCGCGTCGAAGGCCAGGGTGGCCCGGCGGCGCGCCTCGTCCGCCGCGGAGCCCACCAGGTCGCCGGCCTCGTCGGCGAGGCCGGAACCGCCGCGGCGGGCCGATCGGGCGGTGTCGCGGACGCTGTCGCCCGCGGAGCTGACCGCCGAGACCAGGTTCTGCCACGCCTGGTCCGCGATCCGCTCGGGCTTGCTGCGACGATCCAGCAGATTGGTACCGAACATGGTGGGTTACCTCCTCGGGCCGAAGCCGGCGGCCACTTCGGACTTCGGCGTCTCACCGGCGCGTCATGGTTCGCTCGTTCCGCCTGTGCCCAACCGGACGCCTCCGCAAACCCGCGCGGACGCGGGGCGAGCCCGGTCACCGGGCGGGGCCCTCGCCGTGCGTCAGCGGAGCGTGACCACCGCGGTCACGCCGCGCGCGAAGTCGTCGTCATCGTCGTCGTCATCGTCACCGCCGCCGAAGCCGCAGGCCAGTACGAGGGCCAGCAACGCGCCGACACCGGCCAGCGCGGCGAGTCTCCTGATCATCGATCGTCCTTTCGTCGTGGCGCCCGTTCTCCGGGCCGATGCTAGGCAGGACGGGCAACCCGCGGGCGGTAGCGGGGCGGGCCACGCCAGGAAGTTCGGGTGCCGGGCGGTGCCGGCGGGAGACGGCTACCCTGGGTCGGCGACGCGTCAGCGGCAGCTGATCGTTGGGTGAACAAGAAGTGAAAAGTCCGGATTAGGGCGACTTGGTGCGCCCTCATCCGCGAATTGCTCATCCCGAGGGGTGGCGACCGAGGCCGTCGGAGGAATACTCTCGGTCGCGGCCCGCGTACTGATGAGGCGCCCGTCGGACGGGCGAGTGGAGGTGCTCGCGTGAGCCTGTCGATCGTGAAGTCGGTTATGCCCGGTGGTGTCATCGAGATCGCCCCCCGGGGCGAGATCGACGTCGACACCGCATACGAGGTGCGCGAGGCGATCGCCGAGGTCCTGGCCAAGGGGCGCCCCAACCGGATCGAGCTCAACATGAGGCTCGTCACCTTCATCGACTCCGTCGGCATCAGCGCGATGGTCGCCGGCTTCCAGACCGCCGAGGTGAGCGGCGTCAAGCTCGTCGTCACCGAGCCGAGTCGGTTCGTGCACCGGCAGCTCTGGGTGACCGGCCTGCTCGGCCTCTTCGGCGCCCCCGAGCCCTACTACGCCGGCGCGCCCGCCCCCGAGGTCCTCCCCGGCGCCTGACCCGCCGGCCGGGGGTCCCGCCGGTGACTCGCCGACGGTAGTCGGGCGGGCGGATCGACGGCCGGCAAACGCGCGCGGAGCGCGGCGCGCCGTTGCCAGCGCGCCGCCGGTGCGCGACGATCGGGCGACGGCGACGGTGGGGAGACGGCGTGCTCAGGCGGGATTCCTTCAGCTACACCGTCCAGGCGCGCTGCTCGCTCGCCGACGCCGCAGGGTTGCTCGCGGACCCGGCCCGGCAGCAGGACCTGCACCCGCTGATCGCCCGGGTCCGCCGGGTGTCGCCCCGTCGCGGCGCGCGGGCCAGCTACCTCATCACCGACCGGCTGGCCGTCGGGCCGCTGCGTCTGCCGGTCACCTACCGGGCCGACGTCCTGGTCGACGGGCCGGACGAGATCGTCACCGTGGCGCGGCAGTGGCCGGCCACCACGGTGCGCAACCGGACCCGACTGCGGGCCGAGCCGGACGGCGTGGTCCGGATCGACGTCGAGATCACCCTCACCGCGCCGGTCCCGCTCTTCGGCTACGCCTTCAGCCAGGCGCGCGCCGCCCACCTGGGGCTGGCGGCCCGGCTCGGCGTCGCCCTGGGCGGGCACCCGCCGGAGTCACCGCCCGCCTGAGCCGGGCATCGACGACACGGCGGCATGCCCGGCCGTCGGCCGGGGAGGTGGCGGCGGGAAGGCGGTCGCCCCGGCGACCCGCGAGCGGGTCACCGGGGCCGGGGCGTCAGTAGACCGACAGGTGCACGTGGTTGGTGTGGTCGCTGGACGGGTCGCCGTTGGCGCCGCTGTACGACTTCCATCCGCTGCTGGGCAGCCAGATCTGCCTGTACCAGATCACGTAGAGCACGGCGAGCCGGTCGGCGTTCTTGACGAAGTACGTCGCCAGGTTGTTGCCGTACGTCCTGTCGCCGCCGGTGGCGTCGCCCCCGAACCCGCTCTTCTGAGCCGCGAAGTCGCAGGCCCGGCCCTTGGGGTGCTCGCCGGAGCCGCCGGGGCGGTAGCAGGAGACGTAGCGGGTGAAGCCGGACGCCTTGGCCTGGTTGAGCGCGTGCAGGGTGCGCGGGGTGATGCAACCGTTGGCGGGGGTGGGGTCGTTGACGCTGCACGACTCGGACGGCCAGGACCCGTCGGAGTTGCGCGGCGCCGGCTTCGCCGTCGCGGTGGAGCTGCCGCCCGGCCCGCCGCCGCTCGACTGCGACCGGTTGGCCACCGTCAGCGCCCGCTCCGCCTGGTCCTTGCGCTTGGCCATCAGCGTGACCTGCTTGCGCTGCTCCCGGATCTCGCCGTCCAGGGCCAGCTTGGTGCGGGCGGCCTGGTCACGGGTCTCCTGGAGCTCGCGGAGCGCCCGGTCCTCGTTGGCGGCCACCGCGTCGAGAGCGGCGGCCCGGTCCATGAAGCCGTCCGGCGAGCTGCTGTTGAGCAGGGCGGACACCACCCCCAGCCGGCCGGTCCGGTAGGCCACCCCGGCGATCTCGCCGACCTTGCTGCTCCGCTCGGTCAGCTCGCTCTCGGTCGTCTTGAGCTGCGTGGCGAGCTGCTGCTGCCGTTTGACCGACGTGTCCAGCGCCCGCTTGGCGTCCAGGTAGCCCTTGCTGGCGGCTTCGAGCTGGGCCCGCAGGGCGGGCGTGCCGCCCTCCTGGTCCTGGCCGGGGGCTGCGGCGAGCAGGCCGGCCCGGGAGGCGGCCGCCGCGGGGGCGGTGGTGACCGGGGCGACCGCGGCGCCGAGGGTGAGCGTCACGGCGATCAGGGCCGCCAACCGGGCGGCGCGTCGTCGTACAGGTGCCATCACTGGCATACACGTGTCCTTCCGTCAGCCGCCGACCGGGTTAGCTGACGGGTTCGGGACGGAAGATCCCTACCGCTGACGCGGATGCACCCCACGAACTTGGTTCCCCGGTTCGCCCCGCCGGGCGATTAGGCGGCGGCCACCGCCGGCACCGGTGGGTGCCGCCTGGCGGAGGCCGGAACCGAGCCTACCGGTGCCGGTGTGACTGGTGCAGCGCAGGTGACTGAGGGTGCCTGTCCGCTTACCGTCAAATCCGGCATAAGTCAACAATACTCTCCCAGATTTAAGGCTGTGCTCATTACCACTCAACCGACCCGCAGGCCCCGGGAGACGCCCCCGGCTCGATCTGCAACGTCGCGTGCTCGATCTGGAAGTCCTCGTGCAGGGCCGTCCGGGCTGCGGTGAGCACCGCGCCGACCTCCGCGCCCGGCGCCATGGTCAGGTGCGCCGAGGCCACCTCCATCCCGGAGGTCAGCGTCCAGACGTGCAGGTCGTGCACCTCGGCCACGCCGGGCACGGCGGCCAGCCGGTCGTGCACCCTGGCGACCTCGAGGTGCTCCGGCGCGGCCTGCACCAGGATGCGCAGCGCGGCGCGCCCGAGCCGCCAGGTGCGGGGCAGGATGAACAGCCCGATGGCCACCGCGACCAGCGGGTCCGCCCACCACCAGTCGGTGACGGCGATCAGCAGGGCCGCGCCGATCACGCCGAGTGAGCCCAGCAGGTCGCCCAGCACCTCCAGGTATGCGCCCTGCATGTTGATGCTCTCCTTCGCCCCGGACCGCAGCAGGGCGAAGGCGGCCACGTTGGCGAGCAGGCCGAGCACGGCGACCGCGAGCATCGGGCCGGCGAGCACCTCCGGCGGGTCGCCGAACCGGCGTACGGCCTCGACGACCACGTAGACCGCGACGCCGGAGAGCAGCACGGCGTTGGCCAGGGCGGCCAGCACCTCCAGCCGGTAGAGGCCGAAGGTGCGCTGCGGGTCCGCGCCGGCGCGCCGGGTCGCGGTGATCGCCGCGAGCGCCATGCCGATGCCGAGCACGTCGGTGAACATGTGCCCGGCGTCGCTCAGCAGGGCCAGCGAGCCGGTGCGGAAGGCGGCCACCGCCTCCACCACCATCAGGGCGCCGAGCAGCGCGAACGCCGCCCAGAGGCGGCCCCGGTGGCGGTGCGCGGCATTCGCGACCGACCCGTGGTGGTGGTCATGACCTGCACCCACGCGCCCACCTTCCGTCACCCGTCCGGACCCGGTTCAATCTATGCTCACATCGCAATATGTGCAAGTGACTGCCCGGCGGCGGCCGGGACGACTCAGCCGGTCGGGTCGACGGTGGTCAGCCGCTGGGTGGCCCGCGACAGCGCGACGTAGAGCGTCCGTACGCCCGAACCCGGGTCGGCCCGGATCTCACCCGGGGCGACCAGGACCACGCCGTCGTACTCCATGCCCTTGGCCTCCAGGCTGGTCACCACCTGCAGGCGCGGCGCGCCCAGCCCGCCCAGCCACCCGGCCACCTCGTCCCGGCGGGGCACCGGGGTGATCACGCCCACGGTGCCCTCCACCTCGGCCAGCAGCGCCGTGGCCGCCGTCACCACGGCGGTCTCCAGCTCCGCCGGCGGCACCACCAGCTCGACCGGATCGACGCCGGTGGAGCGCACCGCCCTGGGCAGCGGGAGGTCCGGGTGCAGCCGGCGGATCTCGGCCGCCGCCACCGCGAAGATCTCCGCCGAGTTGCGGTAGTTCGTGGTCAGGGTGAAGTGGTGCCGCTTGCGCCGGCCCAGCGCCTGGTCCCGGGCCCGGGTCAGCTCCTCCGGGTCGCCCGTCCACGCCGTCTGCGCCGGGTCGCCCACCACCGTCCACGAGGCCAGCCGGCCGCGCCGGCCGATCATGCGCCACTGCATCGGCGAGACGTCCTGCGACTCGTCGACCACGACGTGCGCGTACTCCCGGTAGTCCTCCGGGCGCTGCCGCGCCGCCTCGCGGGCCGCGCGCTGCCGGTCGGCGAACGTGCTCAGCTCGCGGACCCCGCCGGCCAGCTGGAACGGGTCCCGCTTCCGCCGGGCCGGCTTCATCGGCTTGCCGAGCAGCGCGTCCAGCTCGTCCAGCAGCGCGATGTCGGCGATCGTCAGCCCGGCGGAGTCCAGACTCCGGTACGCGTCGGTCAGCAGCCGGATCTCGGCGCCGGAGAGGATCCCGCCGGCGTACCGGCGCAGCCGGTCGGGGCGGGCCAGCCAGCCCAGCACGTGCCGGGGGTGCAGCCGGGGCCACCACGCCTTGAGGAACTCCCGGAACTCCGGCCGCTCGGCGACCTCGTCCTCGAACGCGCGCTGCTCGGGCAGCCGGCCGATGCCCAGCCGACGGGCCTGCGCCCAGAGCGCGGCGAAGACGCCGTCGAAGCCGGCGCGGCGCACCTCGTTGCGGCGGGCGCCCCGGGGCATCGCCCGCTCCCGGATGGCGTCCAGCTCGCGGCGGTCCAGCCGGAGCAGCTCGCCCCGGTAGAGCAGTCGCAGCTCGGCCGGGCCGTCCGGCACCGCGTCCCGGGCCGCCCGTTCCAGCACCCGGCGCATCCGCAGCGAGCCCTTGACCGCCGCCACGGCCGGCGGGTCGGTACGGGTGGCGCTCATGCCCGGGAACAGCGTGCCCAGCGAGTGCAGCGTGGCGGTGTCCTCGCCGAGCGAGGGCAGCACCGAGGCGATGTACTCGACGAAGACCGAGGACGGGCCGACCACCAGGATGCCGCCGCCGGCGTACCGGCTGCGGTCGGAGTAGAGCAGGTACGCGGCCCGGTGCAGGGCGACCGCCGTCTTGCCGGTGCCCGGGCCGCCGGAGACGATCGTCACCCCGGAGCCGGGGGAGCGGATGGCCTCGTCCTGCTCCCGCTGGATGGTGGCGACGATGTCCCGCATGCCCCGGCCGGTGGCCTTCGACAGCGTGGCGAGCAGCGCGCCGTCGCCGACCACCGCCATGTCGGCGGGCGCGGCGGCGGGATCGAGCAGGTCGTCCTCGATCCGGGTGACCCGCTCACCGGAGGACTGGATCATGCGCCGCCGCACCACGCCCAGCGGCTCCGCCGGGGTGGCCTGGTAGAAGGCGGCGGCGGCTGGGGCCCGCCAGTCGACCACCAGGGTGGTCGCGTCCTCGTCCCGGATGCCGAGCCGCCCGACGTGCAGCACCTGCCGGTCGCGCAGGTCCAGCCGGCCGAAGACCAGCCCCTCGTGCTCGGCGTCCAGCACGTGCCGCCGCTGCGCGGCGTGGAACACCATCGCGTCCCGCTCGACCAGCGCCCCGAAGTTGCCGACCCGGGCGAGCCGGTAGCCCTCCTTCTCGGCGCGGACCGCCGACCGGCGCAGCTCGGCCAGTCGGGCGTACACCCGGTCGAGGTGCCGCTGCTCGACGGCGGTCTCCTGCGCCAGGGTGGTCTGGTCGGTCAACGGTCGCTCCTCCTGACGTGGGCGGCGGGCGGCGCGAACCGCGCGAACCACGCCAGGCCAACCGCAAGAGGGTACGGCCCGCGCGCAACCAGCCGCGCCTGAGGTGCGGGAAAGGAACCCGCGTCACCCCGCCCGGCCGGCCCGCCTCACCCCTCGCGGGTGGTGACGGGAGCGGCGGAGCGGGCGTCGTCGAACACCTGGCGGAGCACGCCGCCCAGCGCCGCGTTGACCTCGGCGGGGCGTTCCATCATCAGCATGTGCCCGGCACCCGGACAGACGGTCAGCTCCGTCGCCGGCAGCGCGGCGGCGATCGACTCGGCGCACGGCGGCGGGGTGAGCCGGTCCCGGTCGCCGACCAGCGCCGCCGCCGGCAGGTGGGCGAGCCGGGCGAGGGTGTCGAGCCGGTGCTGCGCCCCGATCGAGGCGCGGAACCCGCCGATCGAGCGGAGCGAGGCGCGGGCCACCGCCGAGGTGACCAGCCGGATGTCGTGCGGGTCGCAGCGGTCGCCGAAGAGCATCCAGCGGATGCTGGGGCGCAGGGCCCGCAGCAGTGCCCGGGGCGGCCGCCAGGACCCGCACCGGGCCAGCACGCCGGCCCCGGTGGTCTCGGCGAGCCGGATCAACCGGGCGATCCGGGGCGACAGGCCGTAGCCGGTGTGCGTGTGCCCCTCGGCCGTCGTGGAGACGAAGACCAACCCGGCGGCGCGTGCGGCGAAGTGCTCGGGGTGCCGGTGCGCGTACTCCATGATCGTCATGCCGCCCATCGAGTGGCCGGCGAGCACCACCCGGCCGTCCGGGGCCACCTCGTCCAGCACCGCGGCCAGGTCGTCGCCGAGCTGGGCGAGGGTGGCGGTGGGCAGCGCCATGCAGCTCGACCGGCCGTGCCCGCGGGCGTCGTAGGTCACCACCCGTACCGCGGCGTCGAAGCGTTCCCGCAGGTCGGCGAGCTGCCGGTGCCAGGCCCGCCCGTCCAGCGTCCAGCCGTGCAGCAGCACCACGGTGACCTCGGCGTCGGCCGGCCCCGTCGCCTCGACGTGCAGCCGCACGTCGTCGGGAAGACGTACCTCGACGTGCTCCGGCATCGCCACCTCCCCAAGGCCGCGCTGGTCCGCAACACCGGAGATACCCGGTGGTAACACCGGCTACCCGTCATGACACCACGGCAACCGTGCCGGTGAGAAGATTCGCAACCCGGTCCGGGCGCCGGCCGGGCCGGCCAAGCTGGGGGCATGGGGTCGCCGCAGGCAACGCCGCTCGGGTCCGCGCCGGCCGGGCGTGCGGCCGGCGGCACACCCCGGGCCGCCCTGGCGGAACTGCTCGCCGGCAACCGCCGGTTCGTCAGCGGCCAGCCGATCCACGGCCACGACGTCACCGCCGCCGCCGCGGCGGCCTCCGGGGACCAGCAGCCGTACGCGGTGCTCCTCGGCTGCATCGACTCGCGGGTGCCGCTGGAGGCGATCTTCGACCAGACGTTCGGCTCGATCTGCGTGATCCGCACCGGCGGGCACGTGCTCGACCGGGCGGTGCTCGGCTCCATCGAGTACGTGGTCGGGGAGTTGGGCGTACCGCTGGTGGTGGTGCTCGGGCACGAGCGGTGCGGCGCGGTCGCCTCCGCCGTGGACGCGCTGCGCGGCGGACGGTCACCGGGCGGCGCGCTGGCGCACCTCGTCGAACAGATCGCCCCGGCGGTGACCGAGGTGGGCGTCGACGATCCTCGGGCGCATCCGCTGGCGGTCCGCCGGCACGTGCTGCGGACGGTGGCCGCGCTGCGCGCCGACGACCTGCTCGCCGGCCCCGTCGCCGCCGGCCGGCTGGCCGTGGTCGGCGCCCTCTACGACCTGGCCACCGGCGAGGTCGCCCTGCTCGAGGGGTGACGTGTAAGGAAGGGCCCCTTCCTAACGCAATGCGTTAGGAAGGGGCCCTTCCTTACACGTCAGGCGCGCGTGAAAAGAACCGCCCGCCGGGATGATCCCGACGGGCGGTCCAGGTGTCGCGTGGGGAGGGCTCAGCCCTCGAAGACGCCGGCCTCGACGAGGCGCTTCTCGGTGGCGTCCCAGCCGTCACCCGGGTGGGTGGCGTTGAGGTTGTTGAGCTCGGCCCGGATCTTCGCGGCGTGGCCGGCGGCGGCCAGCGTCCGGATCTCCTCGACGAAGGCCTCGGAGTCGGTGCGCAGGTGCGCGGTCTTGCCGTTGGTCAGGTTACGCACGTAGGCGTGCTTGCCGCCGTTGAGCGGAATGAGGTACTTGAACTCGCCCAGCACGCTGAGGGCGCCACCCTGGCCAGCCTGGCCGGCCCGGACTGACGCGCGCGCGGTCTTAGAGGTGTTGCTCGCCACGGAGGTACTCCTTGCAAGACGTACGGGAGGACGGAACGTCCGGGGGCTGTGCGGACGGCACCTGGTGAGTGGGCCCGCGGAAGATGTGCGCGGCACAGGCCGCCGATGGAACTGTACACGACCACGGTCCCTGGCTGGTCATCGCGTCTGGAGGGGTCAACGGCGGTCACCCGTCCGACTATTCCGACCGGCGAATTTTCCGATTCCCTGGCGCACCATCCGTCACAGCAGTCATCATGTGTTCCAGAAGCCACTCGGGTGATCGAGGTCGTAGGGGAAGACGCACCTCGCTCTCCGGGAGGTCACCGTGCCAACGCGTGGCGTCGTATACGTCCACTCGACCCCGCTCGCCGTGTGCTCACACGTCGAGTGGGCGATCGCGCGCGTCCTCGCCGCGCCGGTCAACCTGCAGTGGACGGCTCAGCCCGTCGACCCCGGCGCCCGCCGGGCCGAGTGCGGGTGGACCGGTCGTCCGGGGACGGGCGCCGAGCTGGCTGCTGCCCTCCGGCAGTGGCCCATGATCCGTTTCGAGGTCACCGAGGAGCCGAGCGCCGGCGCCGACGGCGAGCGCTTCATGTACGTCCCGGGGCGCGGCCTGTTCCGCGCGACCGTGGGCGCGGCCGGCGACATCCAGCTCGGCGAGGACCGGCTGCGCAGCCTGATGGCGGGCGCGCGGGCGCCGGAGGCCCTCGCGCACGCGCTCGACAAGGCGCTCGGCACCGCCTGGGACGCCGAGCTGGAGCCCTACCGCTACGCCGGCGACGGCGCCCCGGTGACCCTGCTCACCCGCGTCGGCTGACGTCCCACGTCCGACCGCGTCCCGACCCGTCGGCGGCGCGAAGGTCGGGTTGCCCCGATAAGGGTGACCTGGTGGGATGGGCCGCGTGTCGACTACCCCGCGACGTGCCGGCGTCGCGCTCGCCGCCCTGACCGCGCTGCTCCTCTCCGGCTGCTCGGGGCCGGCGGACCGCCGCCCCGAGCCCGCGTCGACGAGCGCCGCGGCCACCCCGACACCCGGCGCGAGCCTGCCCGCCGCCGACCCGGCCGCCCGCGCCGCCGCCCTGGTCGGCACGCTCGCCGACGAGGACCTGGTCGGCCAGGTGCTGATGCCCTACGCCTACGGCGACTCGGCGACCCGGGTCTCGCCCGGATCGAAGGCCGGCAACCAGGCGCTCGCCGGGGTGGACACCCCGGCCGAGATGATCGCCAGGTACCGGCTCGGCGGGCTGATCCTGGTCGGCTTCAGCGCCGACGACCCGACCAAGGGCAACCAGGAGACCACCAACGTCGACAACCCGGAGCAGGTCCGCGGACTCACCACCGGCCTGCGCGAGGCCGCCGGTCGGCTGCCCGCCGGTCAGGCGCCGTTCCTGATCGGCACCGACCAGGAGTACGGCGTGGTCACCCGGATCACCGACGGGGTGACCCTGCTGCCCAGCGCCCTCGCCGCGGGCGCGGCCGGGAAGCCGGAGCTGACCGAGGCCGCCTGGCGGGCGGCCGGCACCGAACTCGCCGCGATGGGCATCAACCTCGACTTCGCCCCGGTCGCCGACGTGCTCGCCACCCGCAGCACCGTGATCGGCTCCCGGTCGTACGGGGCGGACCCGAAGGTGACCGCGGGGCAGGTGGCCGGCGCGGTCCGCGGGTTGCAGGCCGCGGGCGTCGCCGCGACCGTCAAGCACTTCCCGGGCCACGGGCACAGCGCCGCCGACTCGCACGAGGACCTGCCGGTGCTCGACCAGTCCCGCAAGGCGCTGGAGACCGGTGCCTGGCCGCCCTTCTCCGCCGGCATCGACGCCGGCGCGATGGCCGTCATGTCCGCCCACCTCGACGCCCGGTCGGTGGACCCGGGCACCGCGGCGACGTTCTCGCGCAAGCTGCTCACCGACGTGTTGCGCGGCCAGCTCGGCTTCCAGGGCGTGGTGATCACCGACGGGATGAACATGCCGCCGGCGAAGCGCTGGTCGCCGGGGGAGGCGGCGGTGCGCGCGCTGCAGGCGGGCAACGACCTGATCCTGATGACGCCGCACGTCGGCCAGGCGTACGACGGGCTGCTCGCCGCGCTCCGCGACGGCTCGTTGCCCCGGGCCCGCCTCGTCGACGCCGCGACCCGGGTGCTGACCATGAAGTTCAAGCTCGCCGACCGGCCCGCGCCCGAGCTGTCCACGCTGGGCGGCCCGGCGCACCGCAAGGCGGCGGCGGACCTGGCGGCGGCGGCCGTGACGGTGTTCCGGGGCGCCTGCGGCGGCGGGGTCCGGGGCCCGGTGACCGTCACCTCCTCCGGCGGGCGCGACCACACCCGGGCGGCGCTGACCGAGGCGCTCACCGCGGCCGGGGTCAAGGTGGTGCCCAGCGGCGGCACGGTGGTGCACCTGGTCGGGTACGGCGATGGCGCCGGCGACCTGCGCGCCGACGCCGCCGTCACGGTCGCCATGGACACCCCGTACGTGCTGGCGAAGGCGAAGTCACCGACCCTGCTGGCGACGTACTCGTCCAGCCGGGCGTCGATGACCGCCCTCGCCGGGGTGCTGGCCGGCAAGGCACGGCCGGAGGGTCGGTCCCCGGTGCCGGTGCCCGGCCTGCCCGCCACCACCTGCGCCGGCTGACCGCCTCATGTAAAGGACTCCGGTGCTTGATCAGCCCGGTGGTCCTGGGGTTGCATGAGCATCCCGGCTGGTCCGGTGGGTGGCGTCGAGCACGGCTCT